>NZ_CP108106.1:5847500-6447500 GCF_041435195.1 Streptomyces sp. NBC_00224 | reverse complement strand
CAGGTTGGTGACCTGTTCGAGGTCGTTCTCGGCGCCCGTGGTGACCACGTCGAAGACGACGTGCTCGGCCGCCATGCCGCCGAGCGCGCCGATGATGCGGCCGCGCAGATAGTCCTCGGTGTACGCGTACTTGTCGGCGTCCGGGGTGGACAGCGTCACGCCGAGCGCCCGTCCGCGGGGCACGATGGTGATCTTGCGGACGGGGTCGGCGCCGGGCTGGAGCATGCCGAGCAGGGCGTGGCCGCTCTCGTGGTAGGCGGTGCGGCGGCGCTCCTCCTCCGGCATCACCAGCGGCCGCTCGGCGCCGAGCTGCACCTTCTCCAGGGCGTCGGAGAGGTCCGACTGGGTGACCTCGCTCTGGCGGCGCTTGACGGCGAGCAGGGCCGCCTCGTTGGCCAGGTTGGCGAGTTCGGCGCCGGTCATGCCGGGGGTGGTGCGGGCCAGCTGGGCGAGGTCGACGTCGTGGGACATCGGGATCTCACGGGTGTGGATCTTCAGGATGGATTCGCGGCCGCCCCGGTCCGGCGGGCTGACCTGCACGATCCGGTCGAACCTGCCGGGCCGGGTGAGCGCCGGGTCCAGGACGTCGGCCCGGTTGGTGGCGGCGATGACGACGACGCCCTCGGATCCGGAGAAGCCGTCCATCTCGGTGAGGATCTGGTTGAGCGTCTGCTCGCGCTCGTCATGGCCGCCCATCCCGGCTCCGCCGCCGCGCACCCGGCCGATGGTGTCGATCTCGTCGATGAAGATGATGGCGGGGGCCACCTTCCGTGCCTCGGCGAAGAGTTCACGTACCCGCGAGGCGCCCACGCCCACGATCATCTCGATGAACTCGGAGGCCGACGCGGAGAAGAACGGCACCCCCGCCTCGCCCGCCACGGCCCGCGCGAGCAGGGTCTTGCCGGTGCCGGGCGGGCCCGCGAGCAGCACGCCGCCGGGCATCCGGGCACCCATCTTCCGGTACGCGGAGGGGTTCTTGAGGAAGTCGACGACGTCGTTGAGCTCGCCCTCGACCTCGTCGATGCCCGCCACGTCCTCGAACGTGGTCCGCTTGTCCTCGGTCAGCTCGACCGGCTTGGGCGGCGCCTTGCGCCCCAGCATCCCGCCGCCGCCGAGACGGGCGCTCATCCGGCGCGCGATGAACAGCCACAGGACGACCAGCAGGAGCATCGGCGCGAGCGAGATCAGCAGGTTGGCCAGGAAGCTGCGGTGCTCGACGACCGGCTGGGCGGTGACCGTGACGCTCTGTTTGGTCAGCTGCGACCACAGGTCGTCGTCGGCGAACGTCGGCCGCTGGGTGGTGAACTTGGTGTACTTGTCGCTGCCCCCGGGCACCGTCTGGGAGCTCTTGAGCTGCCCCTGGATGGCGTCGCCCTTGGCGTAGATCTTCTCCACGTTGCCGGCGGCGACCTGCTTGCTGAACTCGGTGTACGACAGCGTCGGCTCGTTGCCCTCGTCGAAGAACGACAGGATCAGATTGGTGATCAGGTAGACGACGAGCGCGGCGAGGATCAGGCTGCCCCAGCCCCCGGGCATCTTCCGCTTCGGCGGTGGCGGCGGGGGCGCACCCTCGGAGCGCCACGGCTGGTCGGTGCGATCTCGCGGGGGTACGGGAGTGGGCACGCTGCTCTCCTCTGGCCTGTACGGCGATTATCGGAGAGCGGGCGGAGCGGGGCATTCCGGGTGGGCCGAAGGGGCCGAAGGGGGGTGCCCCGGATACGCGGAAGGGCCCGCGGCCTGTACGGCTCGCGGGCCCTTCCGGTGCTGCGTCGGACGTCTCGTACGTACGAAGTACGTAGTACGCACCCGAACGGGCGTCAGCCCATGAACTTCTTGAACGCGTCCGGCAGTTCGAAGTCCTCGGGGGCCTGCGCGGCGGCGGGCAGGCCCGCGGGGCCCTGCTCGCGGCGCTCGGCGGCCGCCTGCTCCTCGGCCTTGCGCTTCATCGGGTTGCCGCTCTTGCGCTTGCCCTTGGCCTGCTTGACCTGCTTCTTCTGACGGCCGGGGCCGCCACCCATGCCCGGCATCCCCGGCATACCAGGCATCCCGCCGCCCTGGGCCATCCGCGACATCATCTTGCGGGCCTCGAAGAACCGCTCGACCAGGTTCTTGACCGCGCTGACCTCGACGCCGGAGCCCTTGGCGATACGGGCGCGGCGCGAGCCGTTGATCAGGTGCGGGTCCTGGCGCTCGCCCGGGGTCATCGACTTGATGATCGCGGCGGTGCGGTCCACGTCGCGCTCGTCGATGTTGTTGATCTGGTCCTTGATCTGCCCCATGCCCGGGAGCATGCCGAGCAGCTTGGAGATGGAGCCCATCTTGCGGACCTGCTCCATCTGCGCCAGGAAGTCGTCGAGCGTGAAGTCCTGGCCCTTCTTCGACGCCAGCTTGGAGGCCATCTTCTCGGCCTCTTCTTGGCTGAACGTCTTCTCCGCCTGCTCGATCAGGGTGAGCAGGTCACCCATGTCGAGGATGCGCGACGCCATGCGGTCCGGGTGGAACGCGTCGAACTCGTCGAGCTTCTCGCCGTTGGAGGCGAACATGATCTGCTTGCCGGTGACGTGCGCGATGGAGAGCGCGGCACCGCCTCGGGCGTCGCCGTCGAGCTTGGAGAGCACCACGCCGTCGAAGCCGACGCCGTCGCGGAAGGCCTCCGCGGTGTTGACCGCGTCCTGGCCGATCATGGCGTCGACGACGAACAGGATCTCGTCCGGGCGGACCGCGTCGCGGATGTCCGCGGCCTGCTGCATCATCTCGGAGTCGATGCCGAGGCGGCCGGCGGTGTCGACGACGACCACGTCGTACTGCTTCGACCGGGCGTACTCGATGGAGTCCTGGGCGACCTTGACCGGGTCGCCGACGCCGTTGCCGGGCTCCGGCGCGTAGACCGCGACGCCGGCGCGCTCGGCGACGACGGAGAGCTGGTTGACGGCGTTCGGACGCTGCAGGTCGCAGGCGACGAGCAGCGGCGCGTGGCCCTGGCCCTTGAGCCACTGGCCGAGCTTTCCGGCGAGGGTGGTCTTACCGGCGCCCTGGAGACCGGCGAGCATGATCACCGTCGGGGCGGTCTTGGCGAACCGCAGCCGACGGGTCTCACCACCGAGGATGGTGATGAGCTCCTCGTTGACGATCTTGACGACCTGCTGGGCGGGGTTGAGCGCCTGGGAGACCTCTACGCCGGACGCGCGCTCCTTGACCTGCTTGATGAAGGCGCGCACGACGGGCAGGGCGACGTCGGCTTCGAGCAGGGCGATACGGATCTCGCGTGCCGTGGCGTCGATGTCCGCCTCGGACAGGCGGCCCTTGCCCCGGAGGTTCTTGAATGTCGCGCTGAGGCGGTCGGAGAGGGTGTCGAACACGGTGGTCGCGGATCCTCGGCTCGTAGGGCGGTCGGGTGAACGCCCCCCAGGGTATCCCGGCGGACGTTTTCCCCACCCCGCCGCGTCCCTCCGGGGGGAGCGGGGGTAGGGGTGGGGGGCCTTGTTCGTCGTCTGCGGGCCGTCGATGGTTGCTCGCGCAGTTCCCCGCGCCCCTAAAAATGCCGCTCTGCGGCAATCCCCTGAGCGCCCCGAAGGGGCGCATCTCAGGGGCGCGGGGAACTGCGCGACCAGCCCCCACCCACCCGCGGACAAAAACCGGGCCCCGGGGCGAAGCCCCCCGCGGGGTGGAGAAATCAACCTCGCTCAGAACCCAGCGCCCGCTCCACCCCCCGCGCAACCCCCACCGCCACCTCCGCCCCCAGTGGCTCCCCCTCCCCGTCTGTCACATAGAACGCGTCCACCGCGTTCGCCCCCAGCGTCGAGACGTGGGCGCTGCGCACTCGTACCCCGGCCCGCTCCAGTTCGCGGCCGATGCGGTGCAGGAGGCCGGGGGCGTCCTGGGCGCGGACCTCGATCACCGTGGCCAGGCGGGACGCCGCCGGGGCGACCGTGACGCGGGGCGGGGGCGCGGCCGGGCCGCGGCGGCGGGCCGCCTCGCGCTCGGCCAGGCGGGCGGGCAGGTCCAGGGAGCCGTCCAGGGCCCGGACCAGGTCGGCGCGGAGCCGGGCCGCCTGCGGGAGCGAGCCGTACTCCGCCGCCACCCGCCAGTCCAGCAGGAGGATCTCCCCGCCCACCGGGTCGGGCAGCTCGATCGCCCGCAGCTCCGCCGTCCGCACGGTGAGGCGGTGCATCGCCAGCACGCCCGCCACCGCCGGCAGCACCCCGTCCTGGTCCGGGACCGCGATCAGGAGTTCCACGCCGAGCGGTTCACGGGCCCCCTCGTCCACAGGCGCGTCCGTCTGGGCGCGCAGCGCGAGGACCGGGCCGCGCGTGCGGTGGGCCTCCATCGCGAGGCGCTCCTGCTCGGCCGTGGTGAGCGGCGGCTCCGGGTCCACCGGCTCCCCCGCCAGCACCGCCCCCACCCGCTTCACCAGGTCCGCCACGAGCGAGCCCCGCCACGACGACCAGGCGGCCGGTCCGGTCGCCAGCGCGTCCGCCTCGGTGAGCGCGTGGAGCAGTTCGAGCGTGGAGACCGTACCGACCGCCTCGGCCGCCGCCCGTACCGTCGCGGGGTCGTCCAGGTCGCGCCGGGTCGCCGTCTCGACGAGCAGCAGGTGGTGGCGTACGAGCACGGCGACCACGGCCACGTCGTCCTTGTCGAAGCCGACCCGGGTGGCCACGTCGCGCGCGATGACCTCGCCCGCCACGCTGTGGTCGCCCGGCCAGCCCTTGCCGATGTCGTGGAGCAGCGCCGCGACCAGGAGCAGGTCGGGGCGGCCGACGCGGCGGGTGAGCGAGGAGGCCCGTACGGCCGTCTCCACCAGGTGGCGGTCGACGGTCCAGGTGTGCACGGCGTTGCGCTGCGGGCGGCAGCGCACCCGCTCCCAGTCGGGCAGCAGCCGGGTGATCAGGCCCTCGGCCTCCAGCGCCTCCCAGACGGGCACGGTGGACTCGCCCGCGCCCAGCAGCGTCACCAGCTCCTCGCGGGCCTCGGCGGGCCAGGGCACCGGCAGCGGCCGGACCGCGGCGGCGAGGCGGCGCACGGCGTGCAGCGAGATCGGCAGCCCGGAGCGGGCGGCGGCCGCGGCGGCCCGCAGCGGCAGCACCGGGTCGCGCTCGGGTTTCGCGGCGAGCGCGAGCACCACCTCGCCGTCCTGCTCGACCACCCCTTCGGCGAGCGGGGTCCGCTCGGGGGCCGCCGTCCGGCCGCCGAGCAGACTCCGCAGCCGGGGCCGCGCCGAGCGGGCCCGCAGGACCCGGCCGACCTCGCGCCAGGTGACGTCACTGGCGTACGCGATGGTCCGCGCGGCCTCGTACACCTGGCGCAGCAGTACGTCCGCGTCCAGCACGCCGAGCGCGGCGGCGACGGCGTCCTGTTCCTGGAGGGCGAGGCGGTCGGTGGCCCGGCCGGTGGCCAGATGGAGCGCGTCGCGGACGTCCAGGAGCCGGCGCCGGGCCTCCCCCAGGCCCTCGCGGGGCGCGTCGGCGAGCCAGGACGCGGCGACCGCGCGCAGGGCGGTGGCGTCCCGCAGCCCGCCGTGCGCCTCCTTGAGGTCGGGTTCGAGCAGGAACTGCAACTCGCCCTGGCGCTCGGCCCGTTCGCGGCACAGCGCGTCGAGTTCGGGCAGCCGCTTGGGCGCGAGGTTGCGCCAGTCGGCGAGGACGGCGCTGCGCAGAGAGGCCGTCAGGCTCTGCTCGCCCGCCAGATGGCGGGCGTCCAGGAGGCCGAGGTGCACCTTGAGGTCGGCGCCCGCGGTCCTGCGGGCCTCGGCGGGGGTGCGGACCGAGTGGTCGAGGGCCAGACCCAGGTCCCAGACGGGGTACCAGAGGCTGTCGGCGAGCGCGGAGACGGCGCTCGCGCTCGCGCTGCCGTCGTGCACGAGCACCAGGTCGAGGTCGCTGCGGGGCGACAGTTCGCCGCGCCCGTAGCCGCCGACGGCCATCAGGGCGGCCCCGCGCACCCCGGCCGCCCCGGCCGCTCCCGTGAAGAGCTGGGCCAGCCAGTCGTCGGTGAGCTTGGCCAGGGCGGCACGGCGCGGCGGCCCGGACCGCGCCTCCTCCTGGAGAAGGCGCAGCCGGGCCGCCGCGTAGCCGCCGGATCCGGAGTCCTCTGTCTCTGTGCTGACTTCCACACGCGTCACCGGCAGCTCCTGTCCGTACCGAATCGGGGGACCAACTCAGAGGGCGTCGGGGCCGCGTTCGCCGGTGCGGACCCGGACCGCCGTCTCGACCGGCACGCTCCACACCTTGCCGTCCCCGATCTTCCCGGTCCTGGCGGCCTTGACCACGACGTCGATCAGCTGCTCGGCGTCGTCGTCCTCGACCAGGACCTCGATGCGGATCTTGGGGACGAGGTCGACGGTGTACTCGGCGCCGCGGTAGACCTCGGTGTGGCCGCGCTGGCGCCCGTATCCGCTGGCCTCGGTGACCGTGAGGCCCTGGACCCCGAAGGCCTGGAGGGCCTCCTTGATCTCGTCCAGACGGTGCGGCTTGACGACCGCGGT
The DNA here is from genome assembly GCF_041435195.1 of Streptomyces sp. NBC_00224. Taxonomy (NCBI): domain Bacteria; kingdom Bacillati; phylum Actinomycetota; class Actinomycetes; order Kitasatosporales; family Streptomycetaceae; genus Streptomyces; species Streptomyces sp. NBC_00224. Next base: position 6,441,016 of record NZ_CP108106.1, on the reverse strand, counting down.
GATCAGCTTCATGCGTCCACCTTCTTGTTCTGCGCTGCCTTCTCGCCCGGGGCCGGGGCGGGCGTGCGGGTGGCGGTGCCGCCGCCCGCGCCGCTGAAGTCGTACGCCGTCTCGGCGTGCTCGACCTGGTCGATGCCGGAGACCTCGTCGTCCTCGGGGACCCGCATCCCGATCGTCTTGTCGAGCAGGAAGGCGAGGACCGCGGAGGCCACCAGGGAGTAGCCGAGGACCGCGCCGACGCCGATGGCCTGCTTGCCGAGCTGGTCGAGGCCGCCGCCGTAGAAGAGGCCCTTGGCGTCGGACTGTACGCCGCCGGTGGCGAAGAGGCCGACGAGGAGGGAGCCGGCGATGCCGCCGACCATGTGGACGCCGACGACGTCGAGGGAGTCGTCATAGCCGAAGCGGTACTTGAGGCCGACGGCCATGGCGCAGAGCAGACCCGCGATGGCGCCGACGGCGATCGCGCCGAGGGGGCTGACGCAGCCGCCGGAGGGGGTGATGGCGACGAGGCCCGCGACCGCGCCGGAGGCGGCGCCGAGGGTGGTGAAGGAGCCGTGGCGCAGCTTCTCGTAGCCGAGCCAGGCGAGCATGGCGGCGGCGGTGGCGACCTGGGTGTTGACGAACATCACCGCGCCGACGCCGTCGTCGTTGCCGAGCCAGGAGCCGGCGTTGAAGCCGAACCAGCCGAACCACAGCAGCCCGGCGCCGAGCATGACCAGCGGCAGGCTGTGCGGCCGCATCGGGTCCTTCTTGAAGCCGACGCGCTTGCCGATGACGAGGATGACGCCGAGGGCGGCCGCACCGGCGTTGATGTGGACGGCGGTGCCGCCCGCGAAGTCGATGACGCCCTTCTTGAAGAGCCAGCCGTCGGAGGCCCAGACCCAGTGGGCGACCGGGAAGTAGACGACGCTGACCCACAGGGTGATGAACAGCGCCCAGGCGCTGAACTTGACGCGGTCGGCGAGCGCGCCGCTTATCAGCGCCGGTGTGATGACCGCGAACATCAGCTGGAAGACGGCGAAGACGTAGATCGGGATGGTGTAGCCGGGCCAGAGCTGGACGATGCCGATGCCGCTGAGCCCGAAGTAGTCCTTGGACCAGCCGATGAAGCCGTTGGACTCGCCGAAGCTGAGGCTGAAGCCGTAGAGCACCCACAGGATCGTGACGATCCCGAGGCTGATGAAGCTCATCATCAGCATGTTGAGCGTGCTCTTGACGCGGACCATGCCTCCGTAGAAGAAGGCCAGGCCGGGGGTCATGATCATCACCAGCGCTGAGCAGATCAGCATGAATCCGGTGTTGGCGCTGGACAGCTGCGGAGCGTCAGCTGCGAGCGTGATGCCTGGGGGCATCGGCGTCTCCTCGTCGTCGGTACGGCGGCCCGTGCGGGGGCGAACGAGTGGCTGCGAAGGGGTGGGCCGTTATGCGCCATGAGGTTGGCGCAGCGCGGTTTCCGTCGATGCCGCACGATGTTTCGCCACCGTGACGAAGAGGTCGGGCGTGTTACACCGGCATGAACTGCCGGATCAGTGCCCTGGGGGCGGCTACCATCCGCGTACACGCGGACGGGTGACCGGCCGCGACGTCCCCCGGTTGACCTGGCGTGGGGGAGCCGAGTCGGGCTGTACGGGGTGGGCGTCGCGGCCGGCGTCCTGTATGCCGCCGTGGCGGCTCCCCGGGGTGTTCAGACGGCCTCGGCGGTCTCGGGCAGCTCCCGGCCGAGCAGATCGGTGAACTGGACGACCTCGGCCACGTCCCCGAAGTCCCGCACGGCGGTGTCGACGGTCTTGCGCAGCCGGGTGTTGACCCGCTCGGAGCGGACCATCTTGGCGATCTTCAGGGCCTGTCCGGCCAGCACGGTGGACTGCTCGGGCTCGCGCTTGAGGAGGTGGACGGTGGCCATGCCGATCAGGTTCAGCGCGTACGAGCGCTGGTGGACGTCGTCCTTGCCGAAGAGCGCGACCGCCTTCTCCATCACCGGCTCGGCGAGCGTGGCGTACGTGGGGCTGCGCCCGGCCACATAGGCCAGGTCGCGGAACGAGTGCGCGTTCTCCCCGTTGAGCTCCGCCTCGGAGAAGAACTGGATCCAGTCGGGCTCCGGCTCGCCGTCGAGTCCGGCGTCGCCGAAGGTGTCCTCGGACATTCTGACGGCCCGCTTGCACTTGCTGGGCTGGCCCATGTTCGCGTACGCGCGCGCCTCCATCGCATACAGCATCGCCTGGGTGCGGGGGGTGGCGCAGTCGCGGCTGCCGTACTGGGCGAGGTGGATGAGTTCCAGGGCGTCGTCGGGGCGGCCGAGGTGGATCATCTGGCGGCTCATCGAGGACAGGATGTACGACCCGAGGGGCTTGTCGCCGCACTCCTTGGCCGCGTGCAGGGCGAGGACGAAGTACTTCTGGGCGGTGGGCTGCAGGCCCACGTCGTAGCTCATCCACCCGGCCAGTTCCGCGAGTTCGGCGGCGACCCGGAACAGGCGCCGGGCGGTGGCCTCGGGCTGCGGCTCCTGGAGGAGGTCGGTGACCTCGTGGAGCTGGCCGACGACGGCCTTGCGGCGCAGTCCGCCGCCGCACTGGGCGTCCCACTGGCGGAACATCTCGGTGGTGGTCTCCAGGAGGTCGAGCTCCGGTTTGGAGAGCCGGGAGGGGCGCCGGGCGTTGGCGGGCGTCTCCACGTTGATGGACTCGCCGGGCGGCGCGGGCACCAGCCAGCGCTGCATGGGCTCGATCAGGGCGGGCCCGGCCGACAGCATCAGGGAGGTGCCGAGGAAGCCTCGCCGGGCCAGCATCAGGTCGCTGCGCGAGTACTCGCTGAGCAGGGAGACCGTCTGCGGGCCCGCCCAGGGCAGGTCGACGCCGGAGACCGACGGGGACTGGTGTGCGGTGCGCAACCCGAGGTCCTCGACGGCCACGACGCTGCCGAACCGCTCGGAGAACAGCTCGGAGAGGATGCGCGGGATCGGCTCGCGCGGCATCTCGCCGTCGAGCCAGCGGCGCACCCGGGAGGTGTCCGTGCTGATGTGGTGCGCGCCGAGCTGGCGCGCCCGCCGGTTGACCTGCCGCGCGAGCTCGCCCTTCGACCAGCCGCTCCGCACGAACCACGAACTCAGCTGTTCGTTGGGGCGCTTGCCGGCGCTCGTACCGCTAGCCCCACTGCCGCCCACTGGAACGCCCCCATTCAGCTAAAGCCATGTGCGTCTTCCCTGCCATGCGAACCCCTATCAGAATGCCGCGAGTCGGGGCCTGTTGTCCTCAGTACGCGGCCCTTCGGACGGTACAGCTCCTTGCCGTTGGCATACCCACGAGCGCGTGGGCCTCCGGGGTCCATGTACTGAAAGTAATCCTACGATCACCGCTCCCGCGAGGGCGATTCCAGAAACGCCACCATTCGCCACCCCTTCGAATGAACTCCCTTGGCGCTGTGCGCGATTCACTTGACAGAGGTCGATCAGGAGTCGATGGAACGGTGCACGCCGGGGCGCGCGGACCGGTTCGCACCACCCTCCCTTCCGCCGCGAGCCGCCGGGTGAGCAGCGCGCAATCAGGGAACTCCGGATCGTAACCACCGTCGAGTCAGATCCGTTGGAGGGGGCATGGGGTTCACGATCGGTGGCAGCCGGGGGATCCGCGAAAGCCGGGCCGGCTCGCGGCGCCGCGGCCGCGCGACCGAAGTCACCGCGGTGGCGGAGTACACGGGCCTGTGGGGCTGGGACGTCGCCCCGGGGGCCCGGGAGCTCTCCGGCCAGTGCTCGTGCGGCGAGGCGGGCTGCCCGGCGCCGGGAGCGCACCCGCTGGACTTCGCGCCGGAGGTGCCCGCGGGCGCGACCCTGGACGAGGTCGGCAAGGCGTGGGCGGAGTGCCCGGGGGCCGCGGTGCTGCTTCCGGTGGGCCGCACCTTCGACATCCTGGACGTGGCGGCGCCCGCGGGGCGGCGGGCGCTGGTGCGCCTGGAGCGGATGGGGCTGCCACTCGGCCCGGTCTCGACCACCCCGGCGGGCCGCACCCACTTCTTCGTCGCCCCGGGGGCCGCGGCCGAACTGCCGCGCCTGCTCTACCGGATGGGCTGGGACGACGCCGACCTGGACCTGGTCTGCCCGGGGCCCGGGGCGTATGTGCCCGCTCCCCCGTCGGCGGACGTCCACTGGCTGCGCCCGCCGTCCCTGGACACCGCGACCCGCCCGCCGGAGGCCCGGCTGCTGCTGGGCACGCTGGCGTACATCTGCCACCGGGCCCCGTTCTGACGCGTTCCCGGCATACGGAAGTGCCCGCCCCCATCTGCACGAGGGGAGCGGGCACTTCGTCGTACGTATACGCGTTACGTACGTAACGCCTAGTCGCCGATGAGCGCGTCCACGAACGCCCCCGGCTCGAACGGCGCCAGGTCGTCCGCACCCTCGCCGAGGCCGATGAGCTTGACCGGGACGCCGAGCTCGCGCTGGACGGCGATGACGATGCCGCCCTTGGCGGTGCCGTCGAGCTTGGTGAGGACGATGCCGGTGATGTCGACGACCTCGGCGAAGACGCGGGCCTGGACCAGCCCGTTCTGTCCGGTGGTGGCGTCGAGGACCAGCAGGATCTCGTCCAGCGGGCCGTGCTTCTCCACGACGCGCTTGACCTTGCCGAGCTCGTCCATGAGCCCGGTCTTGGTGTGCAGCCGGCCCGCGGTGTCGATGAGGACGACGTCCGCGCCCTCCGCGATGCCCTCCTTGACCGCGTCGAAGGCGATCGACGCCGGGTCGCCGCCCTCGGGGCCGCGCACGGTGCGGGCGCCGACGCGCTCACCCCAGGTCTGCAGCTGGTCGGCGGCGGCCGCGCGGAAGGTGTCCGCCGCGCCCAGGACGACCGACTTGCCGTCGGCGACGAGGACGCGCGCGAGCTTGCCGGTGGTGGTGGTCTTGCCGGTGCCGTTGACCCCGACGACCATGACGACACCGGGGCTCTCCAGGCCGCCCTCGGTCTTCACCGTGCGGTCGAGGTCCGGGCCGAGCAGCGCCACGAGCTCCTCGCGCAGCAGGGTGCGCAGTTCGGCGGGGGTGCGGGTGCCGAGCACCCGGACGCGCTCGCGCAGCCGCTCGACCAGCTCCTGGGTCGGGGCGACGCCGACGTCCGCGGTGAGCAGGGTGTCCTCGATCTCCTCCCAGGTGTCCTCGTCGAGGTTGTCCCGGGAGAGCAGCGTGAGGAGCCCCTTGCCCAGCGAGTTCTGGGAGCGGGCGAGCCGGGCGCGCAGCCGTACGAGGCGGCCGGCCGTCGGCTCGGGCACCTCGATCTCGGGCGCGGCGGGCGCCTCGGGAAGCGCCTCCTCGACGACGGGGCTCGCCGGGGCCTCGGGGAGGGCGACCTCCTCGATCGTGCGGCGTTGCTCCTCGGCCGTCTCCGCGGCGTCTTCGCCGACGTGAGGCTCGGCGGGCGGGGCAGTGATGGTCGGCGTGGACGGCGGAGCCGTGGGGGGCAGCTGCTTCTTCTTGCGGCTGCTGACCACGAGCCCGCTGATCACGCCGACCGCGACCAGGGCGATGACTACAGCAAGGATGACGAATTCCATAACCACCCCAGTATCAGTCATGGGCCGTCGCGGGGCCCCGGTCGTGTCTTCGCATGAAGATCAAGGGGAATTATGGGGCAATCGTCGTATTAAGTTACGATGGAGGGGGAGGCATCAACGCGCGTAGAGTCCCCCGAGATGACCCCCACCGGCTCCCTCCAGAGCCGAGCGAGAGGCAACCGCACCCCCATGAGCACCACATCCCAGTCCGAAGGCGCACTGGAAACCCGTGGCCTGGAGCCCGTCCCCGACAGCGAGCGCACCGCCAGAACGCGGGATCTCTTCCCGACCTGGGTCGCCGCCAACATCAGCGTGCTGCTGCTCACGATGGGCGCCAGCCTCGTCGTGACGTACAAGCTGAACTTCTGGCAGGCGATCGTCGTCGGGACCGCCGCTCCGGCCGTCAGTTACGGCCTCGTGGGGCTCATCTCCATCGCCGGCAAGCGCGGTGGCGCACCCGGCATGGCGCTGTCGCGCGCGGTCTTCGGGCAGCGCGGCAACCTGCTGCCGGGCGCGCTGATCTGGGTCGCCCGCTGGGGCTGGGAGACCATCAACGCAGTCACCGGCGCCTACGCGATGCTGACCGTCCTGGACATCGTCCTCGGCGTGAAGAGCAACACCTTCCTGATCATCGTGACGCTGCTGGTCTTCGTGGTGACGACCTTCGCGATCTCGGGGCTCGGCATCAACGTCGTGCAGAAGTGCAACAAGTACGCGACCTATCTGTTCGGCGCGTTCTCCGTGCTCGTGCTCGTCTACCTGGCCCTGGACACCGACTGGAGCGCGGTCTTCGACCGCCCGGCGGGCAAGGTCTCGCTGATGGTGGCGGGCACCGGCCTGATCGCCGCGGGCGGTGTCAGCTGGATCCCGTCCGCCCCGGACTTCACCCGCTATCTGCCGCGCACGGCCTCGTCCAAGGCCATGGTCGCCAGCTCCGTGGGCGGCGCCGGGATCGTCGTGCTGCCGATGATCCTCATGGGCGCGGTCATGGCGGTCTCCACGCCGGACCTGGCCTCGGCCGCGGACCCGGTCTCCTTCCTCGGCGAGATCCTGCCGCTGTGGATCGCGGTGCCGTATCTGCTGATCGCCCTGGTCGGCATGGTGCTGATCAACTCGATGTCGATGTACTCGGCCGGCTTCACCGCGCAGACCCTCGGCTTCAAGATCCCGCGCCACTGGGCGGTCTCGGTCAACGCCGTGATCTCGCTGGCCTTCGGCGGTGTGCTGATGCTGGTCGCCAAGAGCTTCATGGGCTCCTTCATCGCCTTCCTCTCGCTGCTCGCCGTCGCCTTCTCGGCCTGGGTCGGCGTCTTCGGCGCGGACATGCTGCGGCGCACGGAGTACGACGCGAAGGCGCTGCTCGACACCACCCCCACCAGCGCCTACTGGTACACGGGCGGCTTCTCCCCCGCCGCCGTCGCCGCCTGGGCGGTGGGCCTCGGCTCGGGCCTGCTGTTCACCACCTCGGACTGGTTCACCGGCCCGCTCGCCTCGAACAACCCGGTCGGCGAGTACGGCCTGGGCTGGGTGGCCACCATCGTGGTCTCCGCCCTGCTGTACGTGGTCCTGCCGAAGCCCGCCGTGCCGGCCCCGGCAGAGGCGGGCGAGGCGGCCGGGGAGCGCGCACCCCTGGCCGTCTGACGCTTCGTCAGCTACCGTCCCCCTCCACCGGATCCAGCCCGGCGGAGGGGGACTTTCCCATGCCGTTCACGGTCGTACGCATGAACTTGGTGGCCCCGCACGAGCCGCCCGAGACCCTGTCGGCCCGCTACCGCGCCGCGGTGGAGATGGCCGCGTACGCCGACGCGCACGGCGTCGACACCGTCCAGACCGAGGAGCACCACGGCACCGGCAACGGCTGGCTGCCCTCCCCGTTCGCTTTCGCGGGCGCTGTCTTCGGCGCCACCAGCCGGATCGCGGTCACCGTCTCCGCGATCATCGGCCCGCTGTACGACCCGCTGCGGCTCGCCGAGGACATCGCCGTCCTGGACCTGCTCAGCGGCGGGCGCCTGGTGACGGTCGCGGGGATCGGCTACCGGCCCGAGGAGTACGAGCAGGCGGGCGTCGAGTGGGGCCGGCGCGGCAAGCTCCAGGACCTGCTCCTGGAGACGCTGCTCAAGGCGTGGACGGGCGAGCCGTTCACCTACCAGGGCCGCACGGTACGGGTCACCCCGCGCCCGTTCACGCAGCCGCACCCGATGCTGCTCGTCGGCGGCTCCTCGAAGGCGGCGGCCCGGCGGGCGGCGCGGCTCGGGCTGCCGTTCTTCCCGAGCGCGCACCTGCCGGACCTCGATGCGTACTACCGCGAGCAGCTGGCCCTGCACGGCACCGAGGGCTGGACGATGATGCCCGCCGAGAAGACTCCCCTGCTGCATCTGAGCGAGGACCCGGACCGGGCCTGGGCGCTGTACGGGCAGCACTTCCTGCACGAGGCGCGGATGTACGCGTCCTGGCAGTCCAAGGACATCCGCTCGGCGGTGCGGTCGGCGGCGTCCACGGTGGAGGAGCTGCGCGCCGAGGGCGTCTACCGGATCGTGACGCCCGAGGAGTGCGCCTCGCTCGGCGCCGAGAGCCTCGTCCTGCACCCGCTGTGCGGCGGGATGCCACTGGAGGAGGGGTGGCGCAGTCTGCGCCTGTTCACGGACGACGTACTGCCCCGGCTCCATGGGTGAGCCGGGGCAGTACGCGTTCGAGGAGAGAGGGGCAGCGGGGATTAGCCCATCTCCTCCAACGCCTTGCCCTTGGTCTCCTTCACGTACTTCAGTACGAAGGGGATCGAGAGGGCGGCGAAGATCGTGTAGATCACATAGGTCGCGGAGAGGTTCCAGTCGGCCAGCGACGGGAAGCTCGCGGTGATGGCCCAGTTGGCGATCCACTGGGCGGAGGCGGCGACGCCGAGGGCGGCGGCGCGGATCCGGTTCGGGAACATCTCCCCGAGGAAGACCCAGACCACCACGCCCCAGGACAGGGCGAAGAAGAGCACGAAGACATGCGCGGCGACCAGGGCGATCCAGCCCTGGGTGGCGGGCAGCTTGCCGTCGACGAGGTCGTACGAGAAGGCCCAGGCCTCCAGGGCGAGGCCGACGGCCATGCCGACCGAGCCGATGAGCGCCAGCGGCCTGCGGCCGATCCGGTCGACGAAGATCATCGCGATCACGGTGCCGACGATGTTGATGATCGACGTGGTGAACGAGTAGAAGAACGACTGCGAAGGATCGACGCCGACCGACTGCCACAGCGTCGAGGAGTAGTAGAACGCGACGTTGATGCCGACGAACTGCTGGAAGACCGAGAGGCCGATGCCGACCCAGACGATCGGCTTGAAGAAGAACGAGCCGCCGAGCAGGTCCTTGAAGGACGACTTGTGCTCGCTCTTCATGGCGTGCTCGATCTCGGCGACGCGGGCGTCCAGGTCGATGTGCTCGCCCTCGACCTCCTTGAGCACCTCACGGGCGCGCGCGTCGCGGCCGGCCGAGATCAGGAAGCGCGGCGACTCGGGGATCGCGAAGGAGAGCAGGCCGTACAGGACGGCCGGGACGACCATCACGCCGAGCATGACCTGCCAGGCCTCCAGGCCCATCAGGTGCCCGCGCTGGTCGCCGCCCGCGGCGTTGAGGATGCCCCAGTTGACCAGCTGCGAGATCGCGATGCCGATGACGATGGCGGCCTGCTGGAAGGAGCCGAGCCGCCCGCGGTACGCGGCGGGGGCGACCTCGGCGATGTAGGCGGGGCCGATCACCGAGGCCATGCCGATGGCGAAGCCGCCGATGATGCGCCAGAAGGCCAGGTCCCACAGGGCGAAGGGGAGCGCGGAGCCGACGGCGCTGATGGTGAAGAGCACGGAGGCGATCTGCATGCAGCGGATGCGGCCGATGCGGTCGGCGATCCGGCCCGCGGTGGCGGCGCCGATCGCACAGCCGATCAGGGCGATCGCGATGACCTGGGCGAGCGCCGCCGAGCCGATGTCGTAACGGCCCCTGATGGCCTCGACGGCGCCGTTGATCACGGCGCTGTCGTAGCCGAAGAGGAAGCCGCCCATCGCGGCCGCCGCCGCGATGAAGATGACATGGCCGAGGTGCTCGGGGTGCGCCGTGCGGGCTCCCGAGGCCTGTGGCTGCGTGGTGCTGGTCACGTGAACTCCTGGGGCCGCCCGGCAGCGTCGCCGGGCGTTGGGGGCACTTCAAGTGGCGCACAACTTCAGGTCACCCACCACTTGAAGGTAAAAGCAACGTTGCAGAGACTATGCCTTCAAGTTTCGAAGTCAATAGGGGTAGACCTGTGAGTTGAGCGACCCTGGCGTGTCGCACTTGTTCAAGTCTTGAAGATGGGTTAGCGAAGGCGCTGGCTGATGACCTTGGAGACGCCGTCACCCTGCATGGACACGCCGTACAGCGCGTCCGCGACCTCCATCGTCCGCTTCTGGTGCGTGATCACGATCAGCTGCGAGGACTCCTGGAGCTCCTGCATGATCCGGATGAGCCGCTGCAGATTGGTGTCGTCGAGCGCCGCCTCGACCTCGTCCATCACATAGAACGGGCTCGGCCGCGCCTTGAAGATCGACACCAGCAGCGCCACGGCCGTCAGCGACCGCTCGCCGCCCGAGAGCAGCGAAAGCCGCTTCACCTTCTTGCCCGGCGGCCGCGCCTCCACGTCCACACCGGTGGCGAGCATGTTGGACGGGTCGGTCAGGATCAGCCGCCCCTCGCCGCCCGGGAAGAGCCGCGAGAAGACGCCCTCGAACTCCCTGGCCGTGTCCCGGTACGCCTCCGTGAAGACCCGCTCGACGCGCTCGTCCACCTCCTTCACCACCTGAAGAAGGTCGGCCCGGGTCTTCTTCAGGTCCTCCAGCTGCTCGGAGAGGAACTTGTGCCGCTCCTCCAGCGCCGCGAACTCCTCCAGCGCGAGCGGGTTGACCTTTCCCAACTGCTGGTACGCCCGTTCGGCTGACCTCAGTCGCTTTTCCTGATCCGCCCGGTCGAAACCCGTGGGCCGGTTGCGCGGGTGGTCCGGGTCGTCGGGAAGCTCCTCTCCCTCGGCGGCCGGGGACGGGGGCACCGGCTGGTCGGGGCCGTACTCGGCGACCAGCCCGGCCGGCTCCACCCCCAGCTCCTCCAGCGCCTTCGTCTCCAACTGCTCGATCCGCATCCGCTTCTCGGCACCGAGTACCTCGCCGCGGTGCACCGAATCCGTCAGCTTGTCGAGCTCGCCCTTGAGGTCGCGGCCGGTGGCCCGGGCGCCCGCCAGGTCCTGCTCGCGCGCGGCCTTCGCGGCCTCGGCGGCGGCCCGCTCCCGCTCCGCCCGCACCACCGAGACCTCGACGTGGGCGAGCAGGGTCCGCGCGCCCGCCGCCACGGCCGCCGCCACCCGGGCCTCGTGGCGCAGCCGCTCGCGCCGCTCCTCGGCCCGGGCGCGGGCCTCGCGCTCGGCGCGGGCGCCCCGGTCCAGCGCGTCGGCCCGCCCGGCCAGGCCCTTCACCCGCTCCTCGTGCGTACGCAGCTGGAGGCGGGCCTCCATCTCGGTCTGGCGGGCGTTGGCCCCGTCGGCGGCGAGCCGGTCCCGTACGGAGGTGTCCGGCTCCTCCGCCCCTTCTTCCCCGGAGGGGCGATTTTCCTCGGCAACGAGCAGCCGCTCGGTCAGCTCCTCCGCCTCCTCAAGCGCCTTCTCCAGGGCCTCCTGGGCGCGAGCCGCGGCCGCCGCCGTGCGCTCGGCCTCGCCGGCGGCGCCGCGCGCCTGCCCGGCGAGCCGCCCGAGCTGCTGGGCGACGGACGACTTCTCCCGGTCGGCGGCCCGGCGCCGCTCCCCCAGCTCCTCGACGCGCTCGGCGCACCCGGTCCGCCGCTCCCCCGCCGTTCGCTGGACCTCGGCGAGCTCCTCGCAGCGCACCGCGAGCTCGGCGAGTTCGGCGGCGGCCTCGTCGACCGACGCCTGCACCTCCAGCAGGCTGGGCGCCCCGGCGGATCCTCCGTGTGCGAAGTACGCCCCGAGCAGATCGCCCTCGGCGGTGACGGCGGTCAGGCCCGGCTGCGCGTAGACCAGGTCCTCGGCGTCCTCCAGGGTGCCCACGACCACGATCCCGCGCAGCAACTTCCTTACGGCGGGCAGCAGTTCCTCCGGGCCGCGCACCAGGTCCGCCGCGTACGGCGGCCCGCCCGGCCGTACGGGATCGGGCTCCTGGGGGCCGGGCAGCCCGCCCACCAGGAGCGCGGCCCGCCCGGCGTCCTGCTTGCGCAGCAGCCGGATCGCCTCGGCGGCGGTGGCGGGTCCCGACACCGCGAGCGCGTCGGCGGCGGCGCCCAGGGCCGCGGCCACCGCCACCTCGTGGCCGGGCGCGACGGTGAGCAGCGCGGCGGCCGGGCCGAGCAGCCCGGCGAGCGAGTCCTGGGCGGCGAGCAGCGCGCCCGTGCCGTCCTTGCGGCGCAGGCCCAGGGCGAGCGCGTCGTGGCGGGCGGCCACGGCGGCACGTTTCCTCTCGGCGGCCGTGACCGCCTCCCGGGCGGCGCCCAGGGCCGCCTCGGCCTCCGCGAGCTCGCGCTTCGCGCGCTCGTGCGCCTCGCCGAGCTCGTGGTCGTCCGCGTCCAGGCCGTCGACCTCGGCCTTCAGCTGTTCGTACTCCTCCTGGGCCAGCGCCGCCCGCTCGCCCGCCTCGTCGCGCGCCGCCGCCAGCCGGTCGATCTCCGCCTGCGCCGAACCCGCCCTGCTCCGCGCCGCGTTGACCTGTCCGTGCAGCCGCGCCAGGCCCTCGCGCCGGTCCGCGATGGCCCGGGCCACATCCTTCAAACGACGCTCTTCCAGCGCGAGTTCCCGCTCCAGCTCGGCGCGGTGGGACGCGGTGTCCTCCAGGGCGCGCTCGGCCGCCTCGCGGGCCGCCTCCAGCTCCGCCTCCTGCTCCCGGATCCGGGCGGCTTCGCGCTCCATATCCTCCGGGTCGCGCCCGCGCCGCTCCTCCGGCGGCTGGGCGGTGGCGCTCTTCACGCGCGCGTCCGCGAGCGAGACGGTGCCCCGCACCCGCTCGGCCAGCTGCGACAGCTCGTACCAGGTCTGCTGGGCGCTCTGGAGGCGGGGCGCGAGCCGGTGGACCTCGTCCTCCAGCTCCGCCTCGCGCGCGAGGGCGGCCTTCAGCTCGGCCTCGGCGCTGTCCCTGCGCTGCTTGAGCGCCGCCTCGTCCTCGATCTCGGCCCGCAGCGCCCGGCGCAGCCGCACCAGGTCGTCGGCGAGCAGACGCAGCCGGGCGTCGCGCAGATCGGCCTGGATGACGGCGGCCCGGCGGGCGACGGCCGCCTGCCGGCCCAGCGGCTTGAGCTGGCGCCGCAGTTCGTCGGTGAGGTCCTGCACGCGCGCGAGGTTGGCCTGCATCGCGTCCAGCTTGCGCAGCGCCTTCTCCTTGCGCCTGCGGTGCTTGAGGACGCCGGCCGCCTCCTCGATGAAGGCCCGGCGGCCCATCGGGTCGGCGTGCAGCACCGAGTCGAGCTGTCCCTGCCCGACGATCACATGCATCTCGCGCCCGATGCCGGAGTCGGAGAGCAGCTCCTGGATGTCGAGCAGACGGCAGGTGTCGCCGTTGATCTGGTACTCGCTGCTGCCGCCCCGGAACATGATCCGGGTGATGGTGACCTCGGCGTACTCGATGGGCAGGGCGCCGTCGGAGTTGTCGATGGTGAGGGAGACCTCGGCGCGGCCCAGCGGCGGGCGGCCGGTCGTCCCGGCGAAGATGACGTCCTCCATCTTGCCGCCGCGCAGCGACTTGGCGCCCTGCTCGCCCATGACCCAGGACAGCGCGTCCACCACATTGGACTTGCCGGAGCCGTTGGGGCCCACCACACAGGTGATGCCGGGCTCGAACTTCAACGTCGTCGCGGAAGCAAAGGATTTGAACCCGCGCAGGGTGAGGGCCTTGAGGTGCACGCCGTCGGACTCTACTCTCCGCGCCCCGTGACGCCCCGGGAAGGCGCACCCCCGGCGGTTTCACCTCTGGCCACGCAGGGCACACCGGATGAGAAAGACCGCACGGAGCGGAGGGGCGGCGCACACCGGGCGGCAGAGACGGGCGACAAAGACGGTCCGGGCAAGAAAGAAGGGACGCCAAGGCGCCCCTTGCATATCTATCTCTGGAGAGTGGATCTCACCTACGGGCCTTCGGGTGCGACCCGGGATCAGGTGAGCGCAGGCTCCGCCTGGGGTACGTCGATGTCGATGCCTTCGAGCAGCGAGTCTCCGCGGTGCGAAGCAACGGCAGCGGACAGCGCGTCCTTCTCGGACTGGATCCGTACGAGCTCGGACTCTAGGTCCTGGACACGCTGCTGGAGCCGTCGCATCTCGGCGAGGAGTCGCGGGTCGGAACCGCCGACGTAACCGAGAAGCGCCTTTGCCATGATGGATGGTCCTCCACAATGAGTGACCGACCGAAGCGGTTGGGTCGTGAGGGAATCGCACCCGCGGTGCTTGGACTTGACTGTGTTCTTGGTGCCAAACAGCTAAGGTGCGCGGGGCTTCCAGCGTCTCACCAAAAAGTTTGACGGTCAACACGATCACGCCCCGTATCGGCGGGCAGTCCGGGGGCCGTTCGGCCGGGACGCACCCGGCGAGGCCTCTCCTCGGAGCCCTGGGGGCGTGGAGATCATCCTTCTAGCGGCAGCCTTGCACGCCGGAGGGCGATTGGCAACAACGAAGTCGTACGAGGTCAGGGGCCCCGGACCCGGACCGACCGACTGGTAGGCGGCCCCCGGGCCGCGATGCGGGCGGCCGGGCCGTCCTAGCGGATCGCGAAGGTGTCGTAGCCGCCGCGCGGCGCGGCCCAGATCTCGGTGACTCCGTCGACCCTGCCGGGTGTGTCGCCGTCCCTCAGCCACTCCAGCAGACGGTGGCATTTATCACGCGGCCCCTCGGCCACGACCTGCACCCTGCCGTCGTCGAGGTTGAGCGCGAATCCGACGAGGCCACCGATCTCCAAAGCGTTTGCCCTGGTGAACCAGCGGAAGCCCACTCCCTGTACTCGGCCGCGTACCCAGGCGGTGAGCCGTGCATCTTCGTTCATGGGTGCACGCTAACCGGCCAATACCTCACGGAGCACTTCGCCCTCTTGCGTCATGGCGTACAGTCCCGACGCAATGAGCCTCACCCGTTCGGACCAGCATCCGTCGCCCCCGTACGGGGCCTGGGGCCCAGGGACCACAGCACCGAAGCAATGAGGGAGGCCCGCTGATGGGACGCCATCGTCGCTCCGCCGCGCCCGCCAAGAACAAGAAGCGGCCCGTCGTGCCCGTGCGCACCGGGCTGCTCGGCGCGTCCGCCGCCGTGGCGGTGGGCGCCGTAGCCATAGCCTCCGGCCTACTGCCGGGCGGCTCCTCCTTCGAGCTCAACGGCGGCCCCACGGGCGAGCACGTCCAGGCGGGCGGCACCTCCGATCTGCGTCAGCAGGGCGGCGAGGCCGTGAAGCCGACCAGCGCGGCCCCCTCGGCGCCGATCACCTCGCCGAGCAGTCACGCACCTCTCACCTCTCCCTCCGCCACGCCCTCCCAGAAGCCGTCGTCGGCCGCGCCGACGCCGACGCGGGAGAAGACGTCCGCCCCGGCGGCCGCGCCGAAGACGGCCACGCCGTCCGCGCACCCGTCCAAGGCGAAGGTCGTCCCGGAGCAGCGGCAGATCAAGGCGCCCAGTGCCGAGCAGGCGGCCGCTGCCACCATTGTCTCGCTGGTCAACCAGCAGCGCGCGCAGGCGGGCTGCAGCCCGGTGAAGGCCGATGCCTCGCTGGCGGCGCTGGCCACCGCGTTCAGCGACGACATGGCGGCGCGCGGCTTCTTCGACCACACCGACCCGGACGGCAAGAGCCCCTGGGACCGGGCCGCGAAGGCGGGGGTCGGCAATCTGGGCGGCGAGAACATCGCCCGCGGCCAGGCCGACGCCAAGGCGGTCATGGAGGCCTGGATGAACAGCCCGGGCCACCGGGCGAACATCCTGAACTGCGACTACAAGACGCTCGGCGTCGGCGTGCACTTCGGCGAGGGCGGCCCGTGGTGGACGCAGGACTTCGGCTTCTGAACCGACGGACCCCGCTCAACACACAGCTCATCGACACAGCGCTAACTTCTGGTTAGCGCTGTGTCGTCGTATGGTGTGAGGCATGGAAGAGACCGCCACCGCCGACCCCGCGGACCTGCCGTTCGACGTCTTCTCCAAGGCGTGCCCCTCCCGCGGCACCCTTGAGCACGTCACCGGCCGCTGGGGCAGCCTCACCCTGGGCGCGCTCCACGAGGGGAGCTTCCGCTTCAACGAGCTGCGGCGGCGGGTCGACGGCGTGAGCGAGAAGATGCTCTCCCAGACGCTGCACGCGCTGGAGCGCGACGGACTCGTCCACCGCGTGGCCCAGCCGACCAACCCGCCGCGCGTCGACTACACCCTGACCCCTCTGGGGTACGAGGTCGCCGAGCGCCTCCTCGGTCTGATCCATCTGATGGAGGACCGGATGCCGTCGGTCCTCGAAGCCCGCGAGCGCTACGACGCGGTGCGCGGCGGGCGCTGACAGCGCGGGCAGAAGTAGCTGGACCGGTTCATCCAGGGGCGTCGGCGCATCGGAGTGCCGCACCGGTGGCAGGGCTCGCCCTCTCGCCCGTACGCGTCGAGCGAGCGGTCGAAGTACCCCGACTCGCCGTTCACATTGACGTAGAGGCTGTCGAAGCTGGTGCCGCCGACGGCGAGCGCCGCGTTCATCACGTCCCGTACGTGGCCGAGGAGTTCGGCGCACTTGGGGCGCGTGAGGGTCGAAGTGGGGCGCTCGTAGTGCAACTTGGCGCGCCACAGCGCCTCGTCGGCGTAGATGTTGCCGACCCCGCTGATGAGCGACTGGTCGAGCAGCGCGCGCTTGACGGTCGTGCGCCGCAGCCGCAGCGCGGTGAAGAAGGCGGCGTCGTCGAAGAGTTCGTCGAGCGGGTCGCGCGCGATGTGCGCGATCACGTCGGGCAGCCCGTCCGGGGTGTTGTCGTGGAGCGAGAGCCCGCCGAAGGTCCGCTGGTCGACGAAGCGCAGCTCGGTGCCCGCCGCGTCCTGGAAGCGCAGCCGGATCCGCAGGTGCTTCTCGTCGGGCGCGCTCTCGGGCTGCACCAGGAGCTGCCCGCTCATCCCGAGGTGCCCGAGCACCGACTGGTCGGTGTCCGCCAGGGGCAGCCACAGATACTTTCCGCGCCGCCGGGCCACCCCGATGCGGTGCCCCTTGAGCCGGGCCGCGAAGTCCGCCGCGCCGGCCGGGTGGCGGCGCACGGCCCGGGGGTGCAGCACGTCCACGTGGTCGACGGTCCGCCCGGCCACCCAGCGCTCCAGACCCCGCCGCACGACTTCGACCTCGGGCAGTTCGGGCACGGGATCCTCCGGGGGAGCGGGTGGACGCGGGGATGACCGCAGCGTATCCCCGGCGGCGGGCGGCCCCGGGCCCGGGTACGGAAAAGCCCCTGCCCGTACGGAATCCGTACGGGCAGGGGTTCAGGAAACGGTCAGGCTGCCGGGTCGGCGGCGGGGGTCGGCGTCCCGCCCTCCGGCTCGGCGACGACGGCCTCGGCCTCCGCCTTGGCCTTCGCGAGCCGCTCGTCGGCGGACGCGCTGATCGCGCGCCATGCCGATTCCGCGGCCTGCTGCTCCGCTTCCTTCTTGCTGCGGCCGGTGCCGGTGCCGTACGAGACACCACCGACGCGGGCGGCAGCAGTAAAGGTCTTCTCGTGGTCGGGACCTGTCTCGGAGACCAGGTACTCCGGAACGCCGAGGCCTTCGGCCGCGGTGAGCTCCTGGAGACTGGTCTTCCAGTCCAGGCCGGCCCCGAGGTTCGAGGACTTCTCGATCAGGGGGTCGAAGAGCCGGTGGACGAGCTCGGAAGCCGCCCCAAGACCCTGGTCCAGATAGACCGCGCCGATCACCGCTTCAAGGGTGTCGGCGAGGATGGAAGCCTTGTCCCGGCCGCCTGTGCCCTCTTCGCCCCGGCCGAGCCGGATGAAGGAGCCGAGGTCGAGCCCGCGGCCCACTTCCGCAAGCGCACGAGAATTGACCACCGCGGCCCGGAGCTTGGCCAACTGGCCTTCCGGGAGGTCGGGGTGGGTGCGGTACAGCGTGTCGGTGACGACAAGACCGAGCACCGAGTCCCCGAGGAACTCAAGCCGCTCGTTGGTCGGCAGACCGCCGTTCTCGTACGCGAACGAACGATGGGTCAGTGCACGCACCAGAAGGGCGGACTCAAGGTGATACCCGAGCCGCCCTTCCAGAAGCGTGTGGGACGAGGCCGAGTTGTTGTCGCTACTGCCCGCCTTCTTGGCGCCGGCATTCGACAGATCAGACATCGGGCCTCTCACCAGCCGCTCAGACCTCGAGGACCTGGCGCTTGTTGTAGGTGCCGCAGCTCGGGCACGCGATGTGCTGGAGCTTCGGCTCCTGGCAACGCTCACACGAAACCAGGGTGGGGACCGCAGCCTTCCACTGCGACCGGCGGTGGCGCGTGTTGCTGCGCGACATCTTCCGCTTCGGAACAGCCACGGCTACTTCTCCTGCTTCTCGGCGGCGCGCTGCACGTCAGAGGCAGTGCCGCTCATGTTGTCCTTCTCGCCGTCCTGGATGGTCCCGGCGAGTCCTTGCAGTGCCGCCCAACGGATGTCGACGGCATCGTGGTGGTGGTCGGGGTCGTCCTCAAGCCTGAATCCACAGGTGGAACACAGGCCGAGGCAGGTCTCCCGGCACACCGGCTGCATCGGCAGTGCAAGCACCACCGCATCACGCAGCACTGGCTCAAGGTCGAAAAGTCCGTCCTCAAGCGGGATGGTGTCCTCGTCCTCGGCGTCGTCGGCCGGCTCCGCCTGCTTGCTGCGGCCCCGGTCGTCGGCGTCAGGGTACGAGAACAACTCCTGGAAGTCCGCATCGAGCGCGAGCTCAAGCGGCTCCAGACACCTTACGCACTCACCCTCGGCCGATGCACGGGCGGTGCCTGTGACAAGCACCCCTTCCATGACCGACTCCAGGCGGAGCTCGATCTCCACCGGCGCGCCCTGGGGCACTCCGACGACGCCGTCGATCCCGAGATCGGCGGGCGCCTCGACCGTGCGGGAGATCCGCTGGAGGGCACCGGGACGCCGACCCAGCTCGTGTGTGTCGAACACGAGAGGGTTGCGGTGGTCGAGGTGCGTACTCAGGGTTCTTCCTGCTTTCGGATCGTGGAGGGTGGCTGCCATGCGTCGCCGTGGGTGCGGCGATGCGCGGGCAGCGTTGATCGCGGACGTACGCGCGACCGAAGAGCCAGGATACTGGACGGGCCGCGATTGACCCAATCCGGGCTCCGTGAAGCCTCAGGCCCTAGCGCCCCTGCTCGTACTGACGCAGCTGTTCCAGGTCGATCATGCTCGTGTCGAAGAGGCTGGTCTCGTCCAGGGCGCCCTGCGGCGGGTGCGCGGGCTGCGGGACGGCCTGCTGCTGGTGTCCGTACGCCTGCGGGTCGTAGCCGTACGGGTCCTGCTGCGGCTGCTGCTGGTCGTAGCCGTACTGGGCGTACTGCTGCTGGGGCTGCTGCTGGTAGGCGTACGGGTCCTGCTGCGGCTGGGCCTGGGCCTGCCCGTAGCCGTACGGGTCGTAGACCTGCGCCGGGACCTGGGCCTGCTGGGGCTGGGCGGCGGGCTGCGGCTGCGGGTCCGCCAGCTCGGCCAGGCCCGCGAGGTAGTCCGCGTCGCTGGTGTGGCCGCCCCCGAGGGCCCCCGCGGCGTCCTGGGCGGCCATGTGCGCGCCCAGCTCGTCGCTGGCGATCCGGCCGTGCAGGGTCTCGCGGCCGCGGCCGACCGCTTCGAGGGTCTTGGCGAGGACGGCCTCGAAGGCACCGAGCTTGGTGTCGATGTACTCGTCGGCCCGCCGGATCAGGGTCTGCGGGTCGGGGCTGTACTCGGGGGCGTCCGCGTCGGCCTGCCCCTGCTCGTCCAGGCCGGGGCCGCGGCCGAGCAGCTTCTCGCGGCCGCGGTCGACCGAGCCGATGGTCTTGGTGAGGACGACCTCGAAGTTGGCCAGCTTGGAGTCGACGTAGTCGTCGGCCTCGGCGCGGATCTCGTCGGCCTCGCGCTTGGCGTCGGCGAGGATGCGGTCGGCCTCGTCCTGCGACTGCCGGGCGACCGCCGTGTCGGAGATCAGCGTGCCCCGCTGGGCGTGCGCGGACTCGATGATCCGCTCGGCCTCCTGGCGGGCCTGCTCGACCATCTGCTCGCGGCCGCCGATCAGCTCCTGGGCCTGGGCGAGGGAGCCGGGCAGGGCCTGGCGCACCTCTTCCAGGAGCGCGAGCAGCTCGGCGCGGTTGACCACGCACGAGGCCGACATGGGCATGGAGCGGGCGCCGGAGACCACACCGACGATCTCGTCCAGCTTCTTCTGCACGTCCACCGTGTGCTCGCCACTCTCTACGACTGGTTGGGAGACGGACGGGACGACTGTAAGGCCAGTCGAGGCCCGCCCGACACCAGCTGACGGACTGTCAGCTCAGCGCTGCTCGGCGATCCGTGCCACCAGCGCCTCGTGGACGGTGGCGGGCAGCAGGTGGGAGACGTCTCCACCCCATGCCGCGACCTCCTTGACCAGCGACGACGACAGGAAGCTGTACGTCGGGTTGGTGGGCACGAACAGGGTCTCGACGCCCGAGAGCCCGTTGTTCATCTGGGCCATCTGGAGCTCGTAGTCGAAGTCGCTGACCGCGCGCAGGCCCTTCACGATGGCGGGGATGTCGCGCTGCTTGCAGAAGTCGACCAGCAGGCCGTGGAAGGACTCGACCTCCACGTTGCCGAAGTCGGCGGTCACCTCGCGGATCATCCCGATCCGCTCCTCGATGGTGAACAGGCCCTTCTTCGACTGGTTGATCATCACCGCGACGTGCACCACGTCGTACAGCTTGGAGGCGCGGGCGATGATGTCGAGGTGTCCATTGGTGATGGGGTCGAACGACCCCGGACAGACGGCTCGGCGCAACTGAAGTCCCTCGCTCCCGGTCATGGTGCGTCTTCGCACGTAGAGGCGGCGCGACCGTACCAAAGCGTGCCCTCGCCGTAACGACGGGCCCGCAGTGGTTCGAACCCCTGCGGCCAGCCGAATTCTCCGCCCCTGGTGCTGCGCTCCACGGTGACCAGGCACTCGTCGGCGAGCCAGCCCTGAGTGCGGAGTGTGAGGAGGATCTCGCGAAGATCGTCGTCGGTCACGGCGTACGGCGGGTCGAGAAACACCACGTCAAAGGGGGTTTCAGGGGCCGGGCCCGCAACGATCTGCTCCGCTTTTCCGTTACGTACCTCCGCGCCCGGAAGGCCCAGTACGCGCACGTTGTCGCGGACGGTCTTCACGGCCCGGGCATCGGCCTCGACGAGCAGCGCGTGCGAGGCGCCCCGGGAGAGCGCCTCCAGGCCGACCGCGCCCGACCCGGCGTACAGATCCGCGATCCGGATCCCCTCCAGCGTGCCGAGCAGGGCCTCCCAGGTGGAGAAGAGGCCCTCGCGCGCGCGGTCGGAGGTGGGGCGGGTGCCGTTGCCCGGCGGTACGGCCAGGCGGCGTCCGCCGGCCCGGCCGGCGATCACGCGGGTCATCTGAGTCCTTGTCGGTGTACGTACGTCACTGGTGTCCCCCAAGTTTCTCAGAACCCGACGCGGACGCCGCGCCCCGGCCGGGGTACCGAGCGTGCGTGCCGGGCGTCGGGGCTCAGGCGAGGGTTCAAAGACAGGCTCTCAGCCCTTGTCGAGGTACTGCTCGCGGTCCTTGTCCAGCAGGGCGTCCAGCGCCGTCCGCAGTGCGGGCAGCCGTTCCAGATCCGGGTCCTGGCCCACCACCGCCACCGCCTCCTCGCGGGCCGCCGCGATCACCTCCTCGTCCTCGATGACCGCGAGCATCCGCAGCGACGAGCGCACACCCGACTGGGCCTGGCCCAGCACATCGCCCTCGCGGCGCTGCTCCAGGTCGATCCGGGAGAGCTCGAAGCCGTCCAGGGTGGCGGCCACCGCGTTCAGCCGGGCCCTGGCCGCGCTCGCCTCCGGCATCTCGGTCACCAGCAGGCACAGGCCCGGGGCCGAGCCACGGCCGACGCGGCCGCGCAGCTGGTGCAGCTGCGAGACACCGAACCGGTCCGCGTCCATGATCACCATCGCGGTGGCGTTCGGCACGTTCACCCCGACCTCGATGACCGTGGTCGCGACCAGCGCGTCCACGTCACCGGCCGCGAACCGGCGCATCACGTCGTCCTTGTCGTCGGGCTGCATCCTGCCGTGCAGCACCTCGACGCGCAGCCCCTGGAGCGGGCCTTTCCGCAGCTGCTCCGCGATGTCGAGGACGGCCAGCGGCGGACGCTTCTCCGCCTCGTCCTCCGCGGACTTCTTCTTGGCCGCCTTCTTCTCGTCCGCCTCGTCCGCGGAGTCACCGATGCGCGGACACACCACGTACGCCTGGTGGCCCTTGGCGACCTCCTCGCGGACCCGCTCCCAGGCGCGCGCCAGGAAGTGCGGCTTGTCCTGGGCGGGGACGACATGGCTGGCGATGGGCGAACGCCCCGCCGGGAGCTGGTCCAGGACCGAGGTCTCCAGGTCACCGAAGACGGTCATCGCGACCGTGCGCGGAATCGGCGTCGCCGTCATCACCAGGAGGTGCGGCGGCTGCTTGCCCTTGCCGCGCAGGGCGTCGCGCTGCTCGACACCGAACCGGTGCTGCTCGTCCACCACGACCAGGCCCAGATCGTGGAACTGCACCTTGTCCTCGATCAGCGCGTGCGTGCCGATCACGACCCCCGCCTCGCCGGTGACCAGGTCGAGCAGCGCCTGGCGGCGGGCGGCCGTGCCCATCGACCCGGTGAGCAGCACGACCTTGGTACCGAGGTCGGACCCGCCCAGCATGCCGCCCTCGGCCAGCTCGCCCATCATCTCGGTGATGGACCGATGGTGCTGCTGTGCCAGGACCTCGGTCGGGGCGAGCATGGCGGCCTGGCCGCCGCTGTCGACCACGGCGAGCATCGCGCGCAGCGCGACCATGGTCTTCCCCGACCCCACCTCGCCCTGGAGCAGCCGGTGCATCGGGTGTTCGGTGGCCAGGTCGTCGAAGATCTCCTTGGAGACCTTGCGCTGGCCGTCGGTGAGGGTGAAGGGCAGTTTGGCGTCGAAGGCGTCGAGCAGGCCGTCGGGGGCGGGTCTGCGCGCCACGGCGGGCAGTTGGGTGTCCGCGAACCGCCGCCGGGCCAGTGCCACCTGGAGGACGAACGCCTCGTCCCACTTCAGGCGCTGGCGGGCCTGCTCCACGTCGTCCTTGCTGTGCGGGCGGTGGACCTTGAGCAGCGCCTCGGGCAGCGGGACGAAGCCACGGCCCTCCCGCAGGGAGGGGGGCAGCGGGTCGGCGGCCTCCTGGGCGCTGGGCAGCACCGCGTCGACCGCCTTGGCGATCTTCCAGGACTCCAGGCCCTTGCAGGCGGGGTAGATCGGGATGAGCGCGCCCGCCCAGGAGTCCACCACGTCGGCGGAGTCGTCGCCGTCGGCGCTCAGCTTCGCGTACGTGGGATGGGCGAGCTGGAGGCGGCGGTTGAACATCGACACCTTGCCCGCGAACATCGCGCGGCTGCCGGGCAGCAGGTCCTTGTGCGGCTTGTGGATGCCGCGGCCGAAGAAGACCAGCTGGAGGCGGCCGCTGCCGTCGGTGATGGTGATCTCCAGGCGCTGGCCGCGGCCGCCGTTGAACGTGTGCACGCGCGCGTCGGCCACCTGGGCGACGACCGTGACGTCCTCGTCGAGGGGCAGCTCGGCCAGCTTCGTCAGCTGGCCGCGCTCCTCGTACCGCCGCGGGTAGTGGTGGAGGAGGTCGCCGACCGTGTGCAGGTCGAGCTGCTCGGCCATCACCTTCGCGGTGGGTCCGCCGAGCAGCTTCTTGAGGGGTTCATCGAGCGCAGGCACGCGATCCATTGCACACCACACCACTGACATCCCGCAGGATCCCCCGGCCCCCTGTGGACAACTCGCCGCGTACGGCGGCCACTCGGCCGACCCCTCGACCGGCCCCCTGACCGGCTACTCGACGCCGATCAGCAGCGGGGCGCTCTGGTTGCCGCCCGCGTAGACGACGGTGTCGACCGCCAGATGGGCCTCGCGCACATGGGCCTCGATGCCCGGCGCCAGGTCCGCCGGGGCGTCGGCGGCCAGCACCAGGGTGACCAGCTCGCCGCCCGCCGCCAGCATCCGGTCCAGGACCGCCTTGGCCGTACGGGCCAGGTCCTGGCCGATCACGGCCACGTCGCCGTCGATGAGGCCCAGCACGTCCCCGGCCTGGCAGATGCCCGCCGTGGTCCACGACTGCCGCTCGGCGACGGCCAGTTCGGCGTACCGGGTGGCGCCGGCCGCCGCGGTCATCGCGACGACGTCCTCGTCGAAGCGGCGGTCGGGGGCGTGCACCGCGAGCGCGGCGAGGCCCTGGACGGCGGCCCGGGTGGGGATGAGCGCGACCCGTACGCCCTCGGCGCGCGCCTGCTCCACGGCCGCGGCGGCGGTGTGGCGCAGCTCGGCGTCGTTGGGCAGCAGGACGACCTCGCGCGCGTGGGCGCGGCGGATCGCGTCGACGAGCTCGCCGCTGGCCGGGGGCTCGCCGGGGCGGGCGAGGACGGCGGTGGCCCCGGCCTCGGCGCACAGCCCGGCCAGGCCCTCGCCGGGCACGACCGCGACGACGGCACGCTGGACCTGCTCGCGCGGCTCGGGGCGGGCCCCGAAGTGGGTGATGCGGATCCGGTACGGGCGCCCGGCCTCCACGCCCGCCTCGACGGCCGCGCCCGCGTCGTCCACGTGTACGTGGACGTTCCACAGCCCGTCGCCGCCGACGACCACCAGGGAGTCCCCGAGCGCGTCCAGGCGGCCCCGCAGCCGGGCCACGGCCTCGTCCCCGGCCTCCAGGAGGTAGATCACCTCGAAGGCGGGCCCGGCGTTCTCGGCGGGGTCGGTGGGGCAGGAGTGCGGGTCGAGCGGCGGATGCGCCTCGTGCCGTACGGGCGGGGCCTCGCCGGTCAGCGCCTGCGCCAGCGCCCCCAGGACCGTCACAAGACCCCAGCCGCCCGCGTCCACGACCCCGGCGCGGCCGAGGACCGCGAGCTGTCCGGGTGTCTCCTCCAGGGCCTGTCGGGCGCCGCCGTAGGCCGCGGTGGCGACGGCCGCCGCGTCGCCGTCCGCCCCCCGGGCCGCCTCGGCCGCGGCCCTCGCCACCGTCAGGACCGTGCCCTCGACCGGGTGCGCGACCGCCTCGTACGCCGACTCGGCGGCCCGGCGCAGGGCCCCGGGCAGATCCGTGCCGCGCTCGGCGAGGACCTCGGCCATGCCGCGCAGCAGCTGGGAGAGGATCGTGCCGGAGTTGCCGCGGGCGCCGACGAGGGCGCCGTGCGCCATGGCCCGTATGACGTCGGCCGTCTCCGGCGCCTCGGTGTACGCGGCGAAGACCGCCTCGACCGCCTGGTGGGCGGACTCCACGGTCAGATAGAGGTTGGTGCCGGTGTCCCCGTCCGCGACGGGGTAGACGTTGACCGCGTCGATCTCCTCGCGGTCCCGGCCGAGCCCGTCCAGGGCCAGCGAGCACCAGGTGCGCACCGCGACGGCGTCGAAAGTCTGCGGCACCTGGTGTCCTCCTTGGGCGGCCGGTGAGCTGCGGGCCAGCAGCAGGGTAGACCCGGGGAGGAGCTCGGGCCCGGGGTGGGGTGCGGCGGCGGTCATGGTAGTTTCGTATCTCAGGAGCAGCCGTTGTATGCTGCTTCGGTTGCCCGGCGAGAGCCGGGCCATTCCCCCGGCAAGCCACTTCAGATCTCTGATTCCGGTGCGCCGGATTTCACTGTAAGTGCATCTGAAGTCTTTGGAGTGACCCGTGGCTGCCAACTGCGACGTTTGCGGCAAGGGGCCGAGCTTCGGCAACAACATTTCGCACTCGCACCGCCGTACGTCTCGTCGCTGGAACCCGAACATCCAGCGTGTGCGTGCCGTGGTCGGTCGGACGCCGAAGCGGCTCAACGTCTGCACCTCGTGCATCAAGGCCGGCAAGGTCTCGCGCTAACACGCGACGTTTCGTCGTAGCGCAGCCCCTGCGGTTGCCTTAAAAAGCCGGTCCACCTCGGTGGGCCGGCTTTTTGCCGTGCCCGTTCGTCTGCGGGCCGGTGGGGCTTGTCGCGCAGTTCCCCGCGCCCCTAGGAGGTGCGGGATCGGCAGCCGTGAGCCGGCGGGCCGATCCCCGTGGCCTCAGGTGCGGTGTTGCCAGAAGTGGTCCACCGGGCCGATTCCCGACCCCAGCGCGAAGCCCTGCGCGATCGCGCCCGTCACGTACTCCTTCGCCTGCCTCACCGCCTCCGGGACCGGGAGTCCCTTCGCCAAGCCCGACGCCACCGCCGACGCCAAAGTGCAGCCCGTGCCGTGGGTGTGGCGGTTGTCGTGGCGCGGGGCTCGGAGCCAGTGCTCCTCCGTGCCGTCGGTGAGCAGGTCGATCGCGTCGCCCGGGAAGTGGCCGCCCTTGATCAGGGCCCAGCGGGGGCCGAAGGCGAGGATCGCGTCGGCCGCCCGCCGCATCCCGTCCTCGTCCTCGACCCGTACGCCCGTGAGCTGCGCCACTTCGTCCAGGTTGGGTGTGGCCACGGTCGCTGTCGGCAGCAGCCTTTTCCGTACGGAATCCAGCGCCTCGGCGGCGAGCAGCGCGTCGCCGTGCTTGGAGACGCCCACGGGGTCCACGACCACCGGCGCGTCCGTGCCGGACAGGAGTTCCGCCACGGTCTCCACCAGCGCGGCGGAGGAGAGCATTCCGGTCTTCACGGCCTGGACGCCGATGTCGTCGACGACCGAGCGGTACTGCGCCCGGACCGCTTCGGCGGGCAGCTCCCAGGCACCCTGGACGCCCAGCGAGTTCTGCGCGGTCACCGCGGTGATCACGCTCATCCCGTGGACGCCCAGGGCCAGCATCGTCTTGAGGTCGGCCTGGATGCCCGCGCCGCCGCCGGAGTCGGAACCGGCGACGGTCAGCACCCGGGGCGGGGCGGCGCTCACTCCTCGTCCCCGAAGTGGTCCCAGCCGCCCTTGGCGGTCCAGGGGGCGCCGTCGACGGTGACCTGGGGCAGCGCCGAGGGGTTGAGGACCTCCCCGATGACCTTCCAGCGGGCGGGCAGCTTCACGTCCGGCGGGAAGGTCGCCACGATGGCGTGGTCCTCTCCCCCGGTCAGCACCCACTGGAGCGGGTCGACGCCGACCGCCTGGCCGATGTCGTTCATCTGCGTCGGGATGTCGATCAGGCCCGAGCGCAGGTCGATACGGACCTTGCTCGCCTCCGCGATGTGCCCGAGATCCGCCACCAGGCCGTCGCTGACGTCCGTCATGGCGGTGGCGCCGAGCCCGGCGGCCGCGGGGCCCGCGTGGTACGGCGGCTCCGGTCGGCGGTGGGCCTCCACGAAGGCGCGCGGCGAGCGGAAGCCGCGCGAGAGGACCGCGTAACCCGCCGCCGACCACCCGAGCCAGCCGGTCACCGCGACCACGTCGCCGGGCTGCGCGCCGCCGCGGGTCACCGGCTCGTGGTTGCGCAGGTCGCCGAGGGCGGTGATGGCGACGGTGATGGTGTCGCCGCGGACCACGTCGCCGCCGACCACGGCCGCCCCCGCGACCTGGCACTCGTCGCGGATCCCGTCCATCAGCTCGATCGGCCAGGTGGCCGGGAGCTCGGCCGGGACGACCAGGCCGAGCAGCAGCGCGGTCGGGACCGCGCCCATGGCGGCGATATCGGCCAGATTCTGCGCGGCGGCCTTGCGGCCCACGTCGTACGCGGTCGACCAGTCGCGCCGGAAGTGGCGGCCCTCCAGGAGGATGTCCGTGCTCGCCACCACCCTGCGGTCGGGTGCGGTCACGACCGCGGCGTCGTCGCCGGGGCCGATCCGTACGGCGGGGGTCGAGGTGAGCCGGGAGGTCAGCTCCCTGATGAGCCCGAACTCCCCCAACTCGCCCACAGTGCCTTTCACCGTGCCACCTCTCATCCTCTTACCCCTTGGCACCCGGCGCGCTCGCGGTCGCGAGCGGTCACCTCGGTGGGTACCGTCAACACATACGTCAACTTCTGCTCCGCGCACGCGGATGTGCGAGCGCCCGCGCCTGCGCGGTACTCCCCGGCGCACACGGCGACGCGATACCGTGGCGTCTCTTTCTTCCCCCCTTGGGCCTCCCCGCCGTAGGGAGGGGACATGATCCTCGTGGCCGCCCTGGAGGTTCCGTGGTACAGGCGTACATCCTCATCCAGACCGAGGTGGGCAAGGCGTCGACCGTCGCCGAGACCATCGCAAAGATTCCGGGAGTGATCCAGGCCGAGGACGTCACCGGGCCGTACGACGTGATCGTGCGCGCCCAGGCGGACACGGTCGACGAGCTGGGCCGCATGGTGGTCGCCAGGGTCCAGCAGGTGGACGGGATCACCCGCACCCTGACCTGCCCGGTGGTTCATCTGTAGCCCCCGCTTACCCTTGACCGGTGACTTCTCCGCGCCGCCGTCCGCTGCTCGTCCTGCCCGCGGTCGCCATGCTCATGGCGGCCGCGGGCTGTTCTTCCTCGTCCGACGCCGACGCGGGGGCCGCGGTTCCCTCGCCGGCGGCGAAGGAGGCGGCCGCCTGCGCGGCGCTGGACAAGGCGCTGCCGGACACCGTGGCCGGGCAGAAGCGGCACGACCCCACCCCTGACTCACCGCTGACGGCCCGGTGGGGGAACGGGGACGCGGAGATCGTACTGCGCTGCGGCATTCCGCGACCCGAGGAGATGTCGGATCCGACGCTCCCGGGCGTCGGCGTGGAGGGCGTCGACTGGACCGTGCAGCGGCGCGCCGAGGGGCCCCGCTTCATCACCCAGTACCGGGACCCCTACGTCGAGCTGCGAACGGGGAAGCGGTACGCGAACGACGCGTCGGTGCTCCAGCCGTTCGGCGCCCCCGTACAGAAGGCCATCCCGAAGACGGTCTAGCGCAGGCCCGTCGAACGGCGCAGCGCCGCGTCGATGAGCCGGTCCACCAGCTCCGCGTAGTCCACGCCGGTCGCCTCCCACATGCGCGGGTACATCGAGATCGGCGTGAACCCCGGCATCGTGTTGATCTCGTTGATCACGAACTCGCCGTTCTCCTGGAGGAAGAAGTCCGCCCGGACCAGCCCCTCGCAGGACGCGGCCTCGAACGCCTCCACGGCGAGCCGGCGCACCTCGGCGGTGGCCTCGGCGCCGATCGGGGCGGGCACGATCCCGTCGGCCGAGTCGATGTACTTGGCCTCGAAGTCGTAGAACGCGTGGTCGCTGACCGGCGGGATCTCGGCCGGCACGCTCGCGCGCGGCCCGTCCTCGAACTCCAGGACGCCGCACTCGATCTCACGGCCGCGCAGCAGCGACTCGACCAGGAACTTGGGGTCGTGGCGCCGCGCCTCCTCGATGGCCTCGTCCAGGCCCTCGAAGGAGTCGACCTTGGTGATGCCGAAGGAGGAGCCGGCCCGGGCCGGCTTGATGAACAGCGGCCAGCCGTGCTCGCCCGCGAACGCGGCGATCCGCTTACGCGCGCCCTGCTCGTCCTGCTCCCACTCGCGCGGCCGGACCACCAGGTAGGGGCCGACGGCCAGCCCGAACGAGGTGAACACCCGCTTCATGTAGTCCTTGTCCTGGCCGACGGCCGAGGCGAGCACGCCCGAGCCGACGTAGGGGACACCGGAGAGTTCCAGGAGGCCCTGGAGGGTGCCGTCCTCGCCGTACGGGCCGTGGAGCACCGGGAAGACGACGTCGACCTCGCCCAGCGCCTTGGGGACCGCGCCGGGCTCGGTGTAGACGACCTCGCGGCTGTTGGGGTCCACGGGGAGCACGACGGCGCCCTCTGCGGACTCGGCGAGCTCCGCCACGCTGGGCACCTTGCGGTCGGCGATGGCCATCCGCTCCGGCTCGTCGGCGGTGAGCGCCCAGCGGCCGTCCGTCGTGATGCCGATGGGCAGCACGTCGTACTTCGTACGGTCGATGGCGCGCAGCACGGCACCGGCGGTGACGACCGAGATGCCGTGCTCGGAGCTGCGGCCGCCGAACACGACGGCCACCCGCGGCTTGCGCGGCTGCTGGCTGCTCTCAGGGCTCTGGGGGAGGTTCTCGCTGCTCATATCGCGTTGAGCGTACCCGTTCGGTCCGCCGCCTTCAGCGCCGCTCGGACTTGGCGCTGCGCGACATCAGCTCCTTGAGGGCGACCACCGGGGGCTTGCCCTCGTGGACGATGCCGACGACGGTCTCGGTGATGGGCATGTCGACACCGTGGCGGCGGGCCAGATCCAGTACGGACTCGCAGGACTTGACGCCCTCGGCGGTCTGCTTGGTGACCGCGATGGTCTCCTGGAGCGTCATGCCCCGGCCGAGGTTGGTGCCGAAGGTGTGGTTGCGCGAGAGCGGCGAGGAGCAGGTGGCGACGAGGTCGCCGAGGCCCGCGAGACCGGAGAAGGTCAGCGGGTCGGCGCCCATCGCGAGGCCGAGCCGGGTGGTTTCGGCGAGGCCCCGGGTGATGAGCGAGCCCTTGGCGTTGTCGCCCAGGCCCATGCCGTCGGCGATGCCCACCGCGAGCCCGATGACGTTCTTGACGGCGCCACCGAGCTCGCAGCCGACGACGTCGGTGTTCGTGTACGGGCGGAAGTACGGGGTGTGGCAGGCGGCCTGGAGGCGCTGGGCGACGGCCTCGTCGCGGCAGGCGACCACGGCGGCGGCGGGCCGGCGCTGGGCGATCTCCTTGGCGAGGTTGGGGCCGGTGACCACGGCGACGCGGTCGGCGGAGACCTTGGCGACCTCCTCGATCACCTCGCTCATCCGCTTGGCGGTGCCGAGTTCGACGCCCTTCATCAGGGACACGAGCACGGTGCCGGGGGCGAGCAGCGGCGTCCAGGCGGCGAGGTTGCCGCGCAGCGTCTGCGAGGGCACGGCCAGGACGGTGAAGTCGGCGCCCTCGGCGGCCTCGGCGGGGTCGGTGGTCGCCCGTACCGCCGCGGGCAGTTCGATGCCCGGCAGGTAGTCGGGGTTGGTGCGGGTGGTGTTGATCGCCTCGGCGAGTTCGGGGCGGCGGCCCCAGAGGGTCACCTCGCAGCCCGCGTCGGCGAGGACCATGGCGAACGCCGTACCCCAGGAGCCGGTTCCGAATACTGCTGCCTTGGTGGCGGCGTGAGTCACTTGGTGCCCTCCCCGGCGGCCTTGCGGCGCTGCTGTGCGCGGACTTCGCGCGGATCGTACGGCTTCGCGGGGGCGCTCTCGCCCCGGATCTCCTCCAGCTGGCGGGTGACCGCGGCCATGATGACCTCGGTCGCCTCGCGCAGCACCTCGGGGGTGGGCTCCTTGTCGTAGAAGCGGTCGAGGTCGACCGGCGGACCGGCCTGCACCTGGAGGGTCTTGCGGGGGAAGAAGCGGACCTTCTTCTCCTTGGCGTAGGGCGGCATCGCCAAGTTGGCGCCCCACTGGGCGACCGGGATGACCGGGGCCTTCGTCTGCAGCGCGGCGCGCGCGACACCGGTCTTGGCGGTCATCGGCCACATGTCGGGGTCGCGGGTGAGGGTGCCCTCGGGGTAGAACACGACGCATTCACCCCGCTCGATGGCCTCGACGGCGGCCCGGAAGGCGCCGAAGGCGTTGGAGGACTCGCGGTAGACGGGAATCTGGCCCGTGCCGCGCAGCAGCGGTCCCACCACGGGCACCTTGAAGAGCGCCGCCTTGGCGAGGAATCGGGGGACCCGTCCGGTGTTGTACTGGAAGTGTCCGTAGGAGAACATGTCGAGATACGAGTTGTGATTGACGGCGGTGATAAAGCCGCCGTCCGCCGGAATGTTCTCCATTCCGTGCCAGTCCCGCTTGAAAAGCACCACCAGTGGAGGTTTGGCGATGACCGCCGCCAGGCGGTACCAGAAGCCGATTCTGCGGCGGGACACTCGGAGCACCTTCCTCTAGGACAGACCACTGTCGACCACTGCGCGACCAACGCAGGGAGCAAGTGTCGCCCCGGCCCTCCGGTCTGTCGAGAACACCGTACGCCCCGACCGCGGGGCGACTCCTCCTGGCCGGGTGACAATGATCCCCGTCCTGTCCAGCGGCTATCCGTTCGACGGGGCGGGGAGAGACAAGAGCGAGGGGGACGCCACGAACACCGCATCACCGGGCCGCTGGTCCCTGGTCGTGCCGCTGAAGCCGTTGGCACTGGCGAAGAGCAGGCTCGCCGCCGCCGTCGGCGCGGCGCTGCGGCCCCGGCTCGCTCTGGCGTTCGCCCTGGACACCGTGGGGGCGGCGCTCACCTGCCCGGCGGTACGGGATGTGGCGGTCGTCACGGACGATCCGCTGGCGGGCGCGGAGCTGGCCGCGCTCGGCGCCCGGATCGTCGAGGACCGCCCGGGCGCCGGCCTCAACGCCGCCCTCGCGCACGGGGCGTACGCGGTACGGGCCCTGCGCCCCGGGGCGGCGGTCGCGGCCCTGAACGCGGATCTGCCCGCACTGCGGCCGGCGGAATTGGGCCGGGTCCTGGATGCCGCCTCCGCATTTCCGCGCGCATTTCTGGCCGATGCCGCCGGAATCGGGACGACATTCCTTTCGGCCGGGCCCGGGGTGGATTTGGCCCCGGTTTTCGGCGGCCCGTCGCGCGCCGCGCATTCGGCCTCGGGGGCGGCGGAAATCCTGCTGGGCGGGGTGGACTCGGTTCGCCAGGACGTGGACACCGGCGCGGATCTGCTGACCGCCCTGGCCCTGGGCCCGGGCCCGGCGACGGCGGCGCTGCGGGCAGCGGTGGATGTCGTACCGGGGCACTAGTCTCTTTGGCATGCAGGCGACCGCGTACACATACGACTTCGAGACCCGCAGCGGCAGTGTGCTGCTCGACGACGGCACCCCGGTGGACTTCGGGGCCGAGGCGTTCGACGCGGGCGGGCTGCGGCTGCTGCGGGTGGGCCAGCGCGTCCGTATCGAGACGGAGGGCGCGGGCACGTCCCTGCGCATCACACTGGTGACGCTGCAGACCTTCTGAGGACAGGCCTTCTGAGGGTGCGGACCCTCCGAGGGCGGGCCGGACACGCCGCGGGCCGGGCTCCCCGAGGGGAGCCCGGCCCGGCGCGTGAGCCGTCCGGCGGTGCCTACTTCTTGCGGGCAGTCGTCTTCTTGGCGGTGGTCTTGCGCGCGGTGACCTTCTTGGCGGGCGCCTTCTTCGCGACGGCCTTCTTCGCGGGCGCGGTCTTCTTCGCCACGGCCTTCTTGGTGGTGGTCGCCTTCTTGGCCGGGGTCGCCTTCTTGGCGGTGGCGGCCTTCTTGGCGGTGGTCTTCTTCGCCGCCGTCGTCTTCGCCACGGCCTTCGTGGCGGTCTTCTTCGCGACGGTCTTCTTCGCCGTGGTCTTCTTGGCGGCGGCCTTCTTGGCGGTGGTGGCCTTCTTCGCCGCGGCCTTCTTGACCGTGCTCCGGCTGGACGTGCCACCGGAGAGGCTGCCCTTGGGCGCCTTCTTCACGGCGACCTCGTCACCCTTGGGGAGCTTCTTCGAGCCGCTGACCAGGTCCTTGAAGCCCTGACCCGCACGGAAGCGCGGAACCGAGGTCTTCTTGACCCGCACGCGCTCACCCGTCTGCGGGTTGCGGGCGTACCGGGCCGGACGGTCGACCTTCTCGAACGAACCGAAACCGGTGACCGAGACACGGTCGCCGGCGACGACGGCCCGGACGACCGCGTCCAGCACCGCGTCCACGGCGTCCGCGGCCTGCTGTCGGCCGCCGAGCTTGTCGGCAATCGCTTCTACGAGCTGCGCCTTGTTCACGTCTTCCCCTTCGGAGACATTGGCCGGAACGAATCTGTTCTGGCTTTTTCGCACGTTAGGCAGATATATACCGCAAATCAAACACGAAACGGGCTAATCACCCTAGTGCCGCAACGAAGTCGGCCTTCGCCGAACTCCTTGTGACTCAGTCGCCTTCGGGGAATCGGCCCTCGTCGAGGTCCTTCATCAACCGGTCCAGACGCCTTGCCGCGTCGGCGAGATCGTGTTTGGCAGCCGCTGTGATGACCAGCAGCTTCCGGGACAGCGCCATCCGTACGCCCTCCGGGACTTGCAGTTCGCGCACCACTGTGTGCGCTTCTTTCAGTTGGTCCGCGACGACCCGGTAGAGCTTGAGTTGGCTGTCGCGTTCCATGCGCCGATTGTGCCATCTGGGGCGAGTTGTCGCCTCCGGCGGGGGCAACTGAGGGATTCCGGGTGGTTTCCGGCCCCCCAACGACCACCGGTAGCGCAAGTCCCAATCCGGCCATCTGCAGTGCAGCCTAGGCTAGTTGACGCCACCCTGACACCCCGCAACGCAACACGCCCCCTGTCCCGAAAGACAGGGGGCGTGTTGGGCCGAAAGACTGCCGAAGGCCCGCCGGGGAGGCGGCGCCCGGCCGTCAGACCTGCGAGGTGCTGGGCTTGTAGGAGGGCCGCTTCGCCTCGTACGCGGCGATGTCCGCCTCGTTCTGCAGGGTGATGCCGATGTCGTCCAGGCCGTTCAGCAGCCGCCAGCGGGCGTTTTCGTCGAGTTCGAAGTCCGCCGTGAGGCCGTTCGCGCGGACCTGGCGGTCCTGGAGGTCCACCGTGATCTCGGCGTTCGGGTCGCTTTCCGTCAGCTCCCAGAGCGCGTCCACGACTTTCTGGTCGAGAACCACCGTGAGCAGCCCGTTCTTCAGCGAGTTGCCCCGGAAGATATCGGCGAACCGGGACGAGATCACGGTTTTGAAGCCGTAGTTCTGCAGCGCCCAGACCGCGTGCTCGCGGGAGGATCCCGTACCGAAGTCGGGGCCCGCGACCAGCACCGACGCCCCCTGGCGCTCGGGCTTGTTCAGGACGAAGGACGGGTCCTTGCGCCAGGCCTCGAACAGCCCGTCCTCGAAGCCGTCCCGAGTGACCTTCTTCAGCCAGTGGGCCGGAATGATCTGGTCGGTGTCGACGTTGGAGCGGCGCAGCGGGACGGCCCGGCCGGTGTGCGTGGTGAAAGCTTCCATGGCTGATCAGACTCCAGCGGGCGTACGGGCGTCGGTGAGGTCGGCGGGCGAGGCCAGATGGCCGAGAACCGCTGTCGCGGCCGCGACCTGCGGCGAGACCAGGTGGGTGCGGCCGCCCTTGCCCTGCCTGCCCTCGAAGTTGCGGTTGGAGGTGGAGGCGGAGCGCTCGCCGGGGGCCAGCTGGTCCGGGTTCATGCCCAGACACATCGAGCAGCCCGCGTGCCGCCATTCGGCGCCGGCGGCGGTGAAGACCTTGTCCAGGCCCTCCTCGACGGCCTGCAGGGCGACCCGCACCGAGCCCGGGACGACCAGCATCCGTACGCCGTCGGCGACTTTGCGGCCCTCCAGGATGGAGGCGGCCGAGCGCAGGTCCTCGATGCGGCCGTTGGTGCACGAACCTACGAAGACGGTGTCGACGTCGATGGCGCGCAGCGGCTGCCCCGCGGTCAACCCCATGTACTCCAGGGCCTTTTCGGCGGCCAGGCGCTCCGAAGCGTCTTCGTACGAAGCCGGGTCGGGGACGGCCGCCGAAAGCGGTGCGCCCTGGCCCGGGTTGGTGCCCCAGGTGACGAACGGCGAGAGCTCGGTGGCGTCGATGACCACCTCGGCGTCGAAGACCGCGTCCTCGTCCGTCTTCAGGGTCTGCCAGTACGCGACCGCCGCGTCCCAGTCCGCGCCCTCGGGGGCGTGCGCGCGGCCTTCGAGGTAGTCGAACGTGGTGCGGTCGGGGGCGATCATGCCCGCTCGGGCGCCGGCCTCGATCGACATGTTGCAGATGGTCATCCGGGCCTCCATCGAGAGCTTCTCGATGGCCGGGCCGCGGTACTCCAGGACGTAGCCCTGGCCGCCGCCGGTGCCGATCCTGGCGATGATGGCCAGGATCAGGTCCTTGGCGGTGACGCCGTCGGGCAGCTCGCCCTCGACGGTGATGGCCATGGTCTTGAAGGGCGCCAGTGGCAGGGTCTGGGTGGCGAGCACATGCTCTACCTGTGAGGTGCCGATCCCGAACGCCAGGGCTCCGAAGGCACCGTGCGTGGAGGTGTGCGAGTCGCCGCAGACCACGGTGGTACCGGGCTGGGTGAGGCCCAGCTGCGGTCCCACCACGTGGACGACGCCCTGCTCGACGTCGCCGAGCGGGTGCAGCCGCACGCCGAACTCTGCGCAGTTCTTGCGCAGCGTCTCCAGCTGGATCCGGGAGACCGGGTCGGCGATGGGCTTGTCGATGTCGATGGTCGGGGTGTTGTGGTCCTCGGTGGCGATGGTGAGGTCGAGGCGCCGGACCGGGCGGCCGTTGGCGCGCAGACCGTCGAAGGCCTGCGGGCTGGTCACCTCGTGCAGCAGGTGCAGATCGATGAAGAGGAGGTCGGGCTCGCCCTCGGCGCGCCTGACGACATGGTCGTCCCAGACCTTCTCCGCGAGTGTCCTACCCATCGCTTTCCCTCCGGCCGGCGTCGTCGCCGGCCCAACTAGAGACCGGTGCTCCGCCCGGGCCCCCGGGACCGGACGGTGGCTGCGGACCGTTGTGCGGACCGCCAGTACAGGTTCGCAAGTTCCGGAGAAAATTGAACTTGCGTTTCACAGAGTGAGACGCGAGTATCGTTTCATGGACAACTCTAGCGGCGTCGGCGTTCTCGACAAGGCGGCTCTCGTCCTGAGCGCCCTGGAGTCCGGTCCGGCCACCCTCGCGGCTCTGGTCGCGGCCACCGGGCTCGCACGACCCACGGCACACCGCCTTGCCGTGGCACTGGAACACCACCGGATGGTGGCGCGGGACATGCAGGGCCGGTTCATCCTCGGCCCGCGCCTCGCGGAGCTCGCGGCAGCGGCCGGCGAGGACCGTCTGCTGGCCACGGCCGGGCCGGTGCTCACGCATCTGCGCGATGTGACGGGCGAGAGCGCGCAGCTCTATCGCCGTCAGGGCGACATGCGGATCTGCGTGGCGGCGGCCGAGCGGCTGTCCGGACTGCGGGACACCGTGCCGGTCGGCTCGACCCTGACGATGAAGGCGGGCTCCTCCGCCCAGATCCTGATGGCCTGGGAGGAGCCGGAGCGCCTGCACCGGGGCCTGCAGGGCGCCCGCTTCACGGCGACGGCCCTTTCGGGCGTACGGCGCCGGGGCTGGGCCCAGTCGATCGGCGAGCGCGAGCCGGGCGTGGCCTCGGTCTCGGCGCCGGTGCGCGGCCCGTCCAACCGCGTGGTGGCGGCCGTCTCGGTCTCCGGACCGATCGAGCGCCTGACCCGCCATCCGGGCCGGATGCACGCCCAGGCGGTCATCGACGCCGCCGCCCGCCTCTCCGAGGCCCTGCGCCGCAACGGCTAGCCCGCCCCCACGTCCGCCTCCGGCCCACCGCTTCAACGCCGCAGCGGTGGGCCTTGTCGTGCCCGGACTTTGCCTGCGGGCCGGTGGTGGGCCCGCGCCCCTCAAAGACCCGCCTTCGTCCGCAGACCGTGGACGGCTGGGCCCGCAGTTCCCCGCGCCCCTGAAAACCATCGTTCGTCTGCGGACCGTGCTGGGTTGCTCGCGCAGTTCCCCGCGCCCCTAAAAGCCTGCGACAGGCCCGCTCACGCTGTCTTCAGCCGGTCCGCCGCCCCGTCCCCCCGCCGCCCCACCGGGACCACGCCCGTCGCCTTGCCCAGGCCGAACCCCGGCATGGACACATAGATCGACTCGTACGAGCCCGCCGGGACCACATACGTCTCGTGCCAGATCCCCACGGCCCCCTTGGCGCCGCGCGCCCGGCGGTTGAAGGCCGCCCAGGCCGGGCGGTGCTCCTTGTCCTGCGCCGACGCGTACGCCAGGAGCTTCTCCTTGGACTCCCAGTACTGCACCACCGCCAGCGTGCGCGGCCCGGCCAGGACGGGCTGGAAGCCGAGCAGCCCGCTGCCCTCCTCCTTGACGAGCTCCTTCAGCATCCGGGGCATCGCGGAGGTGACCGGCAGCCAACTGCGCAGCGCGCGGAACCGGTTGATGCGCATCCCGATGAGGAAGACCACCACGTCCCCCTCGGCGGCGGCGGTCATGCGTCCTTCGGTCGGCTTCTCGCTCATGACGTTCCCCCAGTGACCAGTGACAGTTGCTTGGGCCGTGCATTGGATAGTTCCGCTATCCGATGGTTAGATAGTGGCACTCTCCAAGGGAAGGCGCAAGAGGAATGAGACTGGCGGAGCTGAGCGAGCGGAGCGGGGTCGCCCCGGCGACGATCAAGTACTACCTGCGCGAGGGGCTGCTGCCGCCCGGCCACCGGGTCACCGCCACCCAGGCCGACTACGACGCCACCCACCTCCAGCGGCTCAAGCTGGTGCGCGCGCTGATCCAGGTGGGCCGGGTGCCGGTGGCCGCCGCCAAGGAGGTGCTCGCGGCCCTGGAGGACGAGTCCCTGGACCACCACTCCCGGCTGGGCGTCGCCGTGGAGGCCCTGCCGAACGCGCCGGAGCCCGACCCCGGCGACCCGCACGCGCGGACCGCGCGCGAGTCGGTGGACGCGCTGATCGACGGACTCGGCTGGCAGTACGGCGGCTCGGACCCGCAGGGCAGCTCGGGGGCGTATCTGACGCTGCTCACGGCGGTGACCGCACTCACCCGGCTCGGATACCCCTGCGGCACCGAGGAGTTGGCCCCGTACGCGGCGGCCGCCGCCCAAATGGCGATCACCGACCTGGACCTGGTGGAGCGCTACGCCGCCCCCGCCGAACAGGTCGAGGCGGCGGTGGCGTTGACCGTCCTGTACGAGCCGGTGCTGCTGAGTCTGCGGCGGCTGGCCCAGGCGCAGGAGTCGGCGCGGCGGTTCGTCCGGCCGTGAGCGCCGCCCGGGGGCGGGCCGCCCCCAGGCATGCGGAAGGGGCCCGGCACACAGTGTGTGCCGGGCCCCTTCTTCACGTACCCCCGACCGGATTCGAACCGGCGCTACCGCCTTGAGAGGGCGGCGTGCTAGGCCGCTACACAACGGGGGCGTGGATCCCGAGGGATCGATGAACCACAAGATCTTCGACCTTGCGATCCGCTGGGCTACCAGGACTCGAACCTAGAATGACGGTACCAGAAACCGTAGTGTTGCCAATTACACCATAGCCCATGGTGGTTTAGACCAGTACCCCCGACCGGATTCGAACCGGCGCTACTGCCGTGAGAGGGCAGCGTGCTAGGCCGCTACACAACGGGGGCCCTAGCGATCCTGCATGAGAGTCAGCGGGTGCGACCCGGACTGCCTCCCTGGGAAGGATCTGTACCCCCGACCGGATTCGAACCGGCGCTACTGCCGTGAGAGGGCAGCGTGCTAGGCCGCTACACAACGGGGGCTTTGCGGATCTGGAATCCGCGGTGCAGATAAGCTCTGCGAGCTGGCCTACCAGGACTCGAACCTAGACTAACGGAACCAGAAACCGTCGTGCTGCCAATTACACCATAGGCCACCAAAACGCAACCTCCGAGGGAGGTTTTGCTCGGCTTGCGCTTTCGGTTCCGGGCTTTTCTTCCCGCTCCCCTCGGCGCAGGAAGAACATTACCCGAAGGTGTCCGGCGCTCCAAAACGGGTATCGCGGCGCAGCAGGCCGGGGAGCTCCTCCAGGCCCGTGATCCGGATCAGTTCGGGCCGTCCGCCCACTCCGTTGCGGTCCAGCCAGATCCCCAGCAGCCCCGCCTCGACGGCCCCGCGCGCGTCGATGTCCGGCTGGTCGCCCACGTACGCGACCTCCTCCGGCGCCAGGCCCAGCGCCTCGCAGGCCGCGTGGAAGGCCCCGGGGTCGGGCTTGGAGATCCCCAGCTCGGCCGCGCACACCACGGCCTCGAACCGGTCCCGTACGCCCAGGACCTGGAGCTTGCGCTCCTGGTGGTGGAGGGAGGAGTTGGAGAGGACGGCGTGCCGGTAGCCGTCGGCGAGCAGGTCGAGGACGGGCACGGTGTCCGGGAAGAGCGACCAGGCCGCCTCGTAGTGGGCCAGGTGCCGCTCGAACCAGGCCTCCGCCTCGGGGTCGGCCAGCTCGGCGCCGAGGAAGGCGCGCACCCGGTCGCGCCGCTGCCCCTGCCAGTCGGTCTCCCCCGCGGCGAACCGCGCCCAGTGGTACGCGGTGAGCTCGTCCCAGGTCGTGAGCGCCTGCTCCATCGACGCGTACGCGGCGGGCAGCCCCTCGGCCTCCAGGTGCACGTGCATGCCCCTGCGAGCGGCCGAGGCGTAGTCGAAGATGGTGTCGTCTATGTCCCAGAGGACAGCCCGGGTCGCCATGTCCTCGACGGTACCCCGGCGCCGCTCCCCGGCTGGGGGTTCGGGGGTTATTCCCCGAAGAACGCAGTGTCTATGTCCCAGAGGACGGCCTGGACGGTCATGCGTCGACGGTACGCCGAAGGGGCGGCAGCCGGTCCGGCTGCCGCCCCTTCGGGTCGTACGCGGGTGTCTACGCGGTCAGCTTGGCCAGCGCAGCGTCGATGCGGGCCAGGGTCTTCTCCTTGCCCAGGATCTCCAGGGACTCGAAGAGCGGCAGACCCACCGTGCGGCCGGTGACGGCGACCCGGACCGGGGCCTGGGCCTTGCCGAGCTTGAGGCCGTGCGCCTCGCCGGCGGCCAGGACGGCCTCCTTGAGGGACTCCGGGGAGGACCAGTCGGCCGCCTCCAGCTTCTCGCGGGCCGTGCGCAGCAGCCCGTCCGAGCCCTCCTTCATCGCCTTCGCCCAGGACGCCTCGTCCTGGACCGGCTCCTTCAGGAAGAGGAAGTCGACGTTGGCCGTGATGTCCGAGAGGACGGTCACACGGGTCTGGGCGTGCGGCGCGATGGCCTCCCAGGCGGCGCGGTCGAAGTCCTCGGGCGCCCAGTTGGCGTGCGGGGCGGTGAGCCACGGCTCGCAGGCGGCCGTGAACGCCTTCACGTCGAGCAGGCGGATGTGGTCCGCGTTGATCGACTCGGCCTTCTTCAGGTCGAAGCGGGCCGGGTTGGCGTTGACGTCCGCGACGTCGAACTTCGCGACCATGTCGGAGATCGAGAAGACGTCCTGGTCGGCCGAGAAGGACCAGCCGAGGAGCGAGAGGTAGTTGAGCAGGCCCTCCGGGAGGAAGCCGCGCTCCCGGTAGATGTTCAGGGACGCCTGCGGGTCGCGCTTGGAGAGCTTCTTGTTGCCCTCGCCCATGACGTACGGGAGGTGGCCGAAGGCCGGGGTCTCCTTGGCCACGCCCAGCTCGATCAGCGCCTTGTAGAGCGCGATCTGGCGCGGGGTGGAGGAGAGCAGGTCCTCGCCGCGCAGCACGTGGGTGATCGCCATCAGGGCGTCGTCGACCGGGTTGACCAGCGTGTACAGCGGAGCGCCGTTGGCGCGGACGATGCCGTAGTCCGGCACGTTGTCCGGGGTGAAGGTCAGCTCGCCGCGGACCAGGTCCGTGAAGGTGATCGGCTCGTCGGGCATCCGGAAGCGGACGATGGCCGTGCGGCCCTCCGCCTCGTACGCCGCCTTCTGCTCCGCGCTCAGCTCGCGGCAGTGGCCGTCGTAGCCGGACGGCTTGCCGGCGGCGCGGGCCGCGTCGCGGCGCGCGTCGAGCTCCTCGGTGGTGCAGTAGCAGTGGTACGCGTAGCCGCCCGCGAGCAGCTTCTCGGCCACGTCCTTGTAGATGTCCATCCGCTGGGACTGGCGGTAGGGCGCGTGCGGGCCGCCCACCTCGGGGCCCTCGTCCCAGTCGAGGCCCAGCCAGCGCAGCGAGTCGAGCAGCTGGTTGTACGACTCCTCGGAGTCGCGGGCCGCGTCGGTGTCCTCGATGCGGAAGACCATGGTGCCCTGGTTGTGCCGGGCGAACGCCCAGTTGAACAGGGCGGTGCGGACCAGGCCGACGTGCGGGTTGCCGGTCGGGGAGGGACAGAAACGTACGCGTACGGGGGAGCCGGATGCGCTAGCCACGCTTGACAACCTTGTTGGTGAGAGTGCCGATGCC
The DNA here is from genome assembly GCF_041435195.1 of Streptomyces sp. NBC_00224. NCBI lineage: Bacteria > Bacillati > Actinomycetota > Actinomycetes > Kitasatosporales > Streptomycetaceae > Streptomyces > Streptomyces sp. NBC_00224. Next base: position 6,399,591 of record NZ_CP108106.1, on the reverse strand, counting down.
TTCGATGGTGACGGCGACCTCGTCGCCGACGTTGAGGGGGCCGACCCCGGCGGGGGTGCCGGTGAGGATGACGTCGCCCGGGAGCAGCGTCATGGCCTCGGTGATGTGGACGACCAGGTCCTCGATGGAGCGGATCATGTCGCTCGTGCGGCCCAGCTGGCGCTGTTCGCCGTTGACCGTCGCCTGGATCGTGAGATCCGTCGGGTCGAGGTCGGTCTCCACCCAGGGGCCGAGCGGGCACGAGGTGTCGAAGCCCTTGGCCCGGGCCCACTGCTTCTCGCGCTGCTGGGCGTCGCGCGCGGTGACGTCGTTGGCGCAGGTGTAGCCGAAGATGACGTCCTTGACGCGCTCGCGCGGGACCTCGCGGCACATCCGGCCGATCACCACGGCCAGCTCGGCCTCGTGGTGCAGCTCGTTGGAGAAGGAGGGGTACTCGATCGCGTCGCCGGAGCCGATCACCGAGGTGGTGGGCTTGAAGAAGGCGACGGGCACCTCAGGGACCTCGTTGCCGAGCTCCTTGGCGTGCTCCGCGTAGTTGCGGCCGATGGCCACGACCTTGTTGGGCAGCACCGGCGGCAGCAGCCGGACCTTGCTCAGCGGGACCTTGGTTCCGGAGAGCTCGAAGTCGGCGTACGGAATGCCCTTGATGATGTCGAGCACGAGCCCCTGCGGGGTGTCCTCGACCGCGCCGAAGGCGACATTGCCGTCGATGGAGAATCTGGCGATGCGCACGGGATGCTGTCGCCCCTCACTTGGTCGCTGGCTGGAGACTGACGCTCCAGGCTAACGCGGGTGAGGGGGCGACCTGCGCTATCTACCGGGCGGCGGCGACCGGGGCGTCCATCAGGACGGTGCGGCGCGGGTTGGCCGTCTGGGTGGGCAGGTCGACAGCGTGCTCGGGCAGGAGCTCCGTCTGCATCTCCTCGGCGTCCGCGAGATGCGCCAGGGTGGTGCGGCGCGGGTTGGCTATGGTGCGGATCATCATCGTCGTCTTCATCTGCCGTTCGGACCCTGTCGGTTGCGGGGCGCGCGGCGGCGCCGGTTGTCGGATTGGCCATCCCTGTAAAGCGTCAGGCTAAACATTCGAATTCCCGGCAAACGGCTGTAGAGGCGACGATCATCGTGTGAGTTTGCTCACGAGTTGGTAAACAATTCGGGCATTACGGTCCATCAATTATGGCCACCGAAACGGACATTGCACCACTGAACCCTCCATTCCGCTCTTGATCATGGCGACTGGGTCACTCCTCCCACGTAAGCGACTCGTGGGTAAAAGTCCGATTCATCCGGGCATAGTTTCTACGGCTCGTTACCCGGCCATCACAATGTGTCACTCAGGTCACAGCCCGGTACGCGGGCCTTGTTGGAGATCCGGCACTGTGCTGGAATTCCACGCACCGCCGCGGGTCACTGACCGGCGCGCAGGGCGCAACGCAGCGCCGAGTGGCGGCGGGGAGGGGGAGTCCAACAAGCGCCGGTCACTCACGACCAACACATGGGGCGCACACTTGCCCCACGACGCCGACACCGTCCCTTCCGTTCAGAGCGGGGGGACGCCTGGTCCAGAGGTTGCGACGCTAGTGCAGGGACGTTTCAAGAGGGATGGCAGCGCTGCGGCGGAGCAGGAGCCGCACGGCGGGACTGGCCCCACATCAGTCAGTTCCTCGCCCCAGCACGCCCAGAACCCCCGGGCCACCCAGAATCCATCGGCTCCTTCGCCGGGCGGCGACGAGAACGGCGGCCCCTCCGGCCCGACCGGTCGCTCCGCCGCGGGCGGTGAGAAGCCCGCCGCGCCCCAGCCGAAGCCGGCCGTGAACACCGGGTCGCGAATAGCCCTGCGCAACTGGCGCATCTCCACCCGACTGGTCGCACTGCTGACCCTGCCCGTGGTCGCCGCGACCACCCTCGGCGGGCTGCGCATCAACCAGTCGATGAACGACATGAAGCAGCTCGACCACATGCAGCTGCTCACCGACATGACCAAGCAGGCCACCGAGCTGGCCGCCGCGCTCCAGGAGGAGCGCGACAAGTCGGCGGGTGCGGTCCAGACCGGTGGCGTCGACCGGGTCAACACGGCGAAGGCCACCACCGACCGGGTCAAGCAGTCGTTCATGACGGCCACCCAGGACGTCGACAACCCGGACAACGACGACGCCCTGGAGTCGATCCGCCGTAACGTCACGGCCATCGCGATCCAGCTCCAGGACCTCGACAACATCCGTAAGAGCGCCTACCAGGGCGACGTCTCGGACTCCCAGACCGTCGAGGGCTACAGCCGCCTCATCCGCAGCCTGCTCAGCCTCTCCGCGGACATGGCGCAGGCCACCTCCAACCCGGAGATGATCAAGCGCACCCGTGCGCTGGCCGCGTTCTCCTCCGCCAAGGAGTACGCCTCCATCCAGCGCGCGATCATCGCCGCCGCGCTCCCCGCGACCAAGGACAAGAGCGGCGACCTCAAGGAGGCCGACCGCCTCTACGCCAAGTCCGCGGCGGACGGCGAGCGCCAGGAGCTGTCGTCGTTCTCGATCGTCTACGAGAGCAACCACGGCAACCCCGAAGAGCTGATGGCCCCGCTCGACAAGGGCAACTCGGAGATCACCGCGGCCAACGCGTACTCCCAGCGTGTCCTCAAGGGCGGCCTCGCCACGGAGACCAAGCGCTCGTACCTCGACTGGTACGACCAGGACTCCAACAAGATCAACCAGATGAAGACGATCGAGCAGACCCTGCTCGGCGAGATGGAGCAGAAGGCCCGCGAGCTGCGCGACCAGTCGCAGCGGGACGCGATCCTCAACGGTGCCCTGATCCTTATCGTCCTCGGTGTCTCGCTGGTCGGCGCGTTCGTCGTGGCCCGGTCCATGATCCGCTCGCTGCGGCGCCTCCAGGACACCGCGACCCGGGTCGCCCAGGACCGGCTGCCCGAGCTCGTCAAGCAGCTCTCCGAGTCCGACCCGCAGGACGTCGACACGTCCGTGGAGTCGGTCGGTGTGCACTCCCGGGACGAGATCGGCCAGGTGGCCGCGGCCTTCGACGACGTGCACCGCGAGGCCGTGCGTCTCGCCGCCGAGCAGGCCCTGCTGCGAGGCAACGTCAACGCGATGTTCACCAACCTCTCGCGCCGCTCGCAGGGCCTCATCCAGCGTCAGCTCTCGCTCATCTCCGAACTGGAGTCCCGCGAGGCCGACCCGGACCAGCTCTCCTCGCTCTTCAAGCTCGACCACCTCGCGACCCGTATGCGCCGTAACGGTGAGAACCTCCTCGTTCTGGCGGGTGAAGAGCCCGGTCGCCGTTGGACCCGGCCCGTCCCGCTGGTCGACGTGCTCCGCGCCGCGGCCTCCGAGGTGGAGCAGTACGAGCGCATCGAGCTGGCCGCCGTGCCCGCCACCGATGTCGCCGGCCGCGTGGTCAACGACCTCGTGCACCTGCTCGCCGAGCTGCTTGAGAACGCCACCTCGTTCTCCTCGCCGCAGACCAAGGTCCGCGTCACCGGTCACGCGCTGCCCGACGGCCGCGTCCTGGTCGAGATCCACGACACCGGCATCGGCCTCTCCCCCGAGGACCTCGCCGCGATCAACGAGCGGCTCGCCTCGCCGCCCACCGTGGACGTCTCGGTCTCGCGCCGCATGGGTCTGTTCGTGGTCGGCCGCCTGTCCCTGCGACACGGCATCCGCATCCAGCTGCGCCCCTCCGACTCCGGCGGTACGACGGCACTCGTCATGCTGCCCGTCGACGTCGCCCAGGGCGGCAAGAAGGCCCCGGGCAAGCCCGGCGGCCCCCAGACGCAGGGCCCGGCGGGCCCCGGTGCCGGCCGTCCCGGCGTGACCCCGGGCCCCGGTGCCCGCGCCGGTCTCGCCGGTGCGCTCGGCAGCGGCCCGGCCGGCGGCCCCGGTGGCGGCGGACGGCTCGGCGCGGGCGCCCCGCGCGGAGCGGTGGCCGGCGGCGCCGGTCCCCGTGCCGCGCTGCCCCCGCGCGACAGCAGCGCCCAGCAGCCCCGCCAGGGCCAGAACCAGGGCGGCTTCGGCCAGGGCGGCGCCTTCGGCACCGGCACCCCGGCCCAGCAGCCCCCGGCCCCGCGCCGCGGCGACCGCCCGCTGACCCCGCCGCCCGGCGCCCCGCGCGCCGAGCTGCCCGGCGGCGCCCCGCAGCGCCCGCAGGCCGCGAGCTGGGGCAACGAGCAGGCGTCGCCGGACGGCCCGCGCGGCCACGAGGAGATCGAGCAGCACACCGGCCAGTACCCCCGGCCCCAGCTCGACGACCGCCAGGGCCCCGGCTCCACGGCCGAGTTCGCCCGCCCGGACTTCGACGGGCCGCCGCCCGGCCGCCAGGACACTTCGTCGACCGGCCAGTTCGTCCGCCCGGACGTCTTCGGCGCGCCGCAGGGCGCCCAGGACCCGTCACCTCTGTCGCCGCAGGCGAATGGCCAGTTCGAGCGCCCCGGCACGTACGGCCAGAACAGCGGCCAGAACACGGGCCAGGGCAACGCCCAGAACACCGGCCAGTACGCCCGGCCGCCGATGGACGACCGCCAGGGACCCGGGGCCACCTCGGAGTTCGCCCGGCCGGACTTCGACGCGCCGCGTGCCCCGCAGCAGCCGCAGCCGCAGCAGTACCAGGCGCCGCAGCAGCCCCGGCAGAACCAGGGGCCGCGTCCGGACGCCGGGAACCCGCCGCAGCAGCCGCAGCCCGAGGCACTGCCGCCGGCTCCGAACGCCGGTGACGGCCGTACGCCGCTGTACGACACCCTGGAGACCAACTGGTTCCACGGTCAGGGCGGTCAGAACGGCCAGCAGCCGGGGCAGCCCGCACCGGGCGCCCAGGGCCAGGCGAACCAGGGCCAGGGCGGCCAGGGCGGACCCCAGGGTCTGCGTCCGGCGCAGCCCCCGGCCCCGGCGCCGCAGAGCGCGGAGCGCCGCCCGGCGCCCGTCCAGGGCGACGCCAACGGCGCGCCCGGCAACGGCTCCTGGCGCCCCTCGCCCAACGACGAACTCGTCCGCCAGGCCGAGCGGGCCCGCAAGCCCGCCGCCGGCGGTGTCACCACTTCCGGTCTGCCCAAGCGGGTTCCGCGTGCCAATCTGGTCGCGGGCACCGCACAGCAGCAGCAGAACCAGGCAGGCCCCCAGGTCTCGCGTGCGCCCGACGACGTGCGCGGCCGACTGACCAATCTCCGCCGGGGTATCCAGCAGGGGCGGCAGGCCGGAAACGGCCCGTCGACCGGCAGTTTCTCGATGGACCCCACTCACCAGCAGGAGCGATAGTTGAGTCAGATGAGCCAGGCGGCGCAGAACCTGAACTGGTTGATCACCAACTTCGTGGACAACACCCCCGGGGTGTCCCACACGGTGGTGGTCTCCGCCGACGGCCTGCTGCTTGCCATGTCCGAAGGATTTCCGCGGGACCGGGCCGACCAGCTCGCGGCCGTGGCGTCCGGCCTCACCTCGCTGACCGCGGGTGCGTCCCGGATCTTCGAGGGCGGCACCGTCGCCCAGACCGTGGTGGAGATGGAGCGCGGCTTCCTCTTCCTCATGTCCGTCTCCGACGGCTCCTCGCTGGCCGTGCTCGCACACCCCGAGTGCGACATCGGCCTGGTCGGTTACGAGATGGCCCTCCTGGTCGACCGCGCGGGCTCCGTCCTCACCCCGGACCTGCGAGCGGAGCTCCAGGGAAGCCTGCTCCACTGAGGCCCCCCACTCAGTCAGAAACCACCGTCCGGCCGCACAAAGCCCCCCACCGGCCACATCCGACGGCTCGAAGACACTCGCTGTCCATGCTGTCCCGCCCGGAGGATCAATGACCCCGCCACCCGCCTCACACGATTCGTACGGCGCTCTGCACGACGCGCACTACGACAGTGAAGGCGACCAGCCGCTGGTCCGCCCGTACGCCATGACGGGCGGCCGGACCCGGCCGCGCTACCAGCTCGCCATCGAGGCCCTGGTCAGCACGACCGCGGACCCGGCGAACCTGTCCACGCTGCTCCCGGAGCACCAGCGGATCTGCCACCTGTGCCGCGAGGTCAAGTCGGTGGCGGAGGTCTCGGCGCTGCTGCAGATGCCGCTCGGCGTGGCCCGGATTCTTGTCGCCGACCTGGCGGAGGCCGGCATGGTGGCCATCCACCAGCCGGGCAATGGAGAGGCCGGCGGCACGCCGGATGTGACGCTGCTCGAAAGGGTGCTCAGTGGACTTCGCAAGCTCTAGCGGCGGAGCGGCACGCTCTACCACCTCCGCGAAGATCGTGGTGGCGGGCGGCTTCGGCGTGGGCAAGACCACGTTCGTCGGCGCGGTCTCGGAGATCAACCCGCTGCGTACCGAGGCCGTCATGACGTCCGCTTCCGCGGGCATCGACGACCTCACCCACACCGGGGACAAGACGACCACCACGGTCGCGATGGACTTCGGCCGCATCACCCTGGACCAGGACCTGATCCTGTACCTCTTCGGTACGCCGGGCCAGGACCGCTTCTGGTTCATGTGGGACGACCTGGTCCGCGGCGCGATCGGCGCCGTCGTGCTGGTGGACACCCGCCGCCTCGCCGACTGCTTCCCGGCCGTCGACTACTTCGAGAACAGCGGCCTCCCGTTCGTCATCGCGCTGAACGGCTTCGACGGCCACCAGCCGTACACGCCGGACGAGGTCCGCGAGGCTCTGCAGATCGGTCCGGACGCTCCGATCATCACCACCGACGCCCGCCACCGCGGCGATGCGAAGAGCGCGCTGATCACGCTGGTGGAGCACGCACTGATGGCACGACTCAAGTAGTCAGGGGTATACGGCAGTTGTCGTAGACGAACAGGGGCGGACTGTGTCCTTTGACACGATCCGCCCCTGTGTTCATAACGTTTCGACAGAGAATTCCCACGTCACGGCAACCCGCCGCGTTCACGTGGTGTCGCTGCGCTCACATTGGCCCCGTCTTTTGGCGGGGCTCGCTCTTTATGCCCGTTTTATCTGAGGCGTGTGCCACTCGGAACCCCTCATTCCAGCTGTTTGGAACGGACCCCCCTGGCGTGCTGGAATTCGACGAACTCCCGAGTAGTACGGCTCAGAACATTTAAAGGCACACCACGAGAGGTGCCGGCGCCGAGAGGTTGTTGGTCGAGTGAGGCGAAGCACGACGAGCTCCGCGACGCAGCAGGCGCGGGGCAACTTCACCCCGCCGCAGCGCAATGCGGCGACGCCGGACGAGCTGCCGAAACCCTCCGGGGGGAAGCCCGCGGGCCCCGACACCGGCAGTCAGAGCAAGTTCTCGCCGCGCAACTGGCGGGTGGCCACCCGTCTGAACGCCATCCTCCTCATCCCCGTCCTCGTCGGCCTGGTCATGGGCGGCTTCGAGGTCAAGGGGTCCATATCCACCTGGCGCGACGCGCGTGACGCCGAGAAGACGGCGCACATCGTGAGCGCCGCGTCGGCGTACGGCCAGGCCCTGCTCAACGAGCGTGACCTGACCGCTCAGCCCCTGCTGCAGAACAAGCGCAACAGCGACGTCATCAACAAGGCGTACGCCGCCTCGGACGCGGCCCGCGCCAAGTTCGACGACGAGGTCAAGGGCATGCCGGACACGGCGAGCCTCCAGCGCCGTCTGTCCAAGGTCCGCGAGGCCGAGAAGAGCCTCGACCAGCTGCGCAAGACCGCCTACGCCAAGGGCGTCGAGGCGAAGAACCCGGTGCTCACCGAAGAGGGCTACACCGCGGTCCCCCACTACCTGAGCACGTTCTCCAACGAGCTCGGCCTCGGCACCGGCAACATCACCAGCTACGGCCGCATGGTCTACGCGGTCGACCTCGCCAAGGCCGCCGAGTCGCTGCAGCGTTCCATTGGTCTGCACCTCATCCTCCGGCCGAGCGAGGACCCCAAGACCTTCCAGATGCAGGTCAAGGCGTTCAACTCGTACAACTACCTGGAGTTCATCGCCCTCGGCGAGTTCGACGCGGGCGGTACGGACGCGGACAGCGCCCATCTGAAGCAGGTCATGGAGGCCAAGGCCGCCCAGGCCGCCAAGGACCTCCCCGCGACGCGCCAGCAGGCCGACGACAGCCCGCGCATCGGTGCCGCCCCGGCCCGCGACGGCTCGCCCTTCAACAGCATGGCCGCCGCGATCGGCGAGGGCCAGAACGCCAAGCAGCTCAAGGCCCAGGGCATCACGCCGGACGCCTGGATGGCCGCCTCCACCGCCAAGTTCGACGGCTACACCGAGATCGAGCAGGACCTGGTCAACCGGGCCGTGACCGAGGCCGGTCAGATCGCGGACGACGCCAAGACCTCCGCGTACATCAACGGCGCGATCGTCGTGGTCTCCCTGCTCGCCGCCTTCATCCTGGCCGGCATGGTGGCCCGCCAGATGAGCCGCTCGATGCGCCGGCTGCGCTCCGCCGCCTTCGAGGTGGCCGAAACGCGACTGCCGATGCTCGTCGACCAACTCTCGCGCACCGAGCCCGGCCGGGTCGACACCCGGGTCGAGCCCATCCCGATCACCTCCACGGACGAGATCGGCGAAGTCGCCCGCGCCTTCGACCAGGTCCACCGCGAGGCCGTCCGGCTCGCCGCCGAGCAGGCGCTCCTGCGAGGGAACGTCAACGCGATCTTCACCAACCTGTCGCGCCGCAACCAGTCCCTGATCGAGGGCCAGCTGACCCTCATCACCGACCTGGAGAACAACGAGGCCGACCCGGACCAGCTGGAGAGCCTCTTCAAGCTGGACCACCTCGCGACCCGTATGCGCCGCAACGGCGAGAACCTCCTGGTCCTCGCCGGTGAGGAGCCGGGCCGCCGCTGGAACCAGCCGGTCCCGCTGGTCGACGTGCTGCGCGCCGCCTCCTCCGAGGTGGAGTCGTACGAGCGCATCGAGCTGACCGGTGTGCCGGAGAGCGAGATCCACGGCCAGGCCGTGACCGACCTCGTGCACCTGCTCGCCGAGCTCCTGGAGAACGCCACCACGTTCTCCTCGCCGCAGACCAAGGTCCGCGTCACCGCCACCCGTCTCCCCGACGGCCGCGTCATGGTCGAGATCCACGACAAGGGCATCGGCCTCACCGCCGAGGACTTCGCGGACATCAACCACAAGCTGGCGAACCCGCCGACCGTGGACGCCGCCGTCTCGCAGCGCATGGGCCTGTTCGTGGTCGGCCGACTCTCCGACCGGCACGGCATCCGCGTCCAGCTGCGCCCCTCCGGCGAGCAGGCGGGCACCACCTCGCTGGTCATGCTCCCGGACGCGATCACCCACGGTGGTGGCGGCCAGGCGCTGCCCGGCGACGACTTCACGGTCTCGCAGATCATCCCGGAGCAGCAGCAGAGCTTCGAGGCCCCTGCCCCGGTGCTGCGCACCGCCGCCGAGCTCGGCTTCGACGACTCCCGCTACGAGCAGGGCGGGCAGGACGGGGAGGACCCCCTCCAGCTCGACCCGGTCAACCGCTCGCTGATGCGCGAGGAGCGCCGTGCGGCCCTGGAGGCCCAGGCGCAGGGCGGCGACCGCCCGCTCTACCGCGACGAGGTCGACGGTGTGCAGCAGGGCGGCGCGTACGACGAGCAGTACGGGCAGCAGCAGTCCTACGAGAACGGGTACGAGGAGCCGTACAACGGCCGGCAGGCCTCGTACGACGACCAGTTCGACGGGCAGCAGGGGCAGCAGCAGTACACGCAGGACTACCCCGCCGCGTACCCGCAGGAGTCCTACGGACAGCAGCAGAACGGCTACCCGGACCAGGGCTATGCGGAGGCCGCCTACCAGGCGCCCGCGGCCGACGGTCCGCAGTACGACGGCGGTTACGGCGACGCGCCCCACCAGGGCGAGTGGCAGCAGAACGCCTCGTACCAGCAGGATTCCTACCCGGCCGACTACCCGCAGGCGAACGAGGAAGCGGAATCCGCTCCGGACGTTCCCGCCGGTGGCCGCGACCGCGTAGGCTTCGACCGGCCGGGCCCCACCCCGGCCTCCTCCCACGCACTGACCGGCGCCGGTCTGCCCAGGCGCGGCAGCGGCCAGCAGAACTGGCAGCCCGCCGCCCAGGAGCCGCAGCAGAAGTCCGAACCGCAGCGGCCCGAGCAGCAGCGGCAGCCCGTCAACGGCACCGGCCCCGCGACCGTGAACGGATCCTCGAACGGAACCGTGAACGGCACCGGTACCGGAGCCGCGAACGGCGCCGAATCCGGCACCGGCGAGCCCACCGGCGACTGGCGTTCGACCAATGACGAGCGCTGGACGCGGGCCGAGAAGCTGCGTGAGCCGAAGGCCGGCGGGGTCACCCCGTCCGGGCTTCCCCGGCGGGTGCCCAAGGCCAATCTGGTCGAGGGCGCGGCGGAGCAGACCCCGCAGGGCGGCCCACAGGTCTCCCGCGCTCCCGAGGACGTCCGCGGCAGGTTGAGCAACCTGCGCCGCGGTGTCCAGCAGGGCCGCAGCGCGGGGTCGGACACAAGTAACACCTACAACCAGGAGCGTTAGTGTGAGCCCGATGAGCCAGGCGGCGCAGAATCTGAACTGGTTGATCACCAACTTCGTGGACAACACCCCCGGGGTGTCCCACACGGTGGTGGTCTCCGCCGACGGACTCCTGCTGGCGATGTCCGAAGGCTTCCCCCGGGACCGGGCCGATCAGCTGGCGGCTGTTGCCTCCGGACTGACGTCCCTGACCGCGGGAGCCTCCCGGATCTTCGAGGGCGGCGCCGTCAACCAGACGGTCGTGGAGATGGAGCGCGGCTTCCTCTTCATCATGTCCGTTTCGGACGGGTCCTCGCTGGCCGTACTCGCCCACCCCGAGGCCGACATCGGCCTCGTGGGCTATGAGATGGCTCTCCTTGTCGACCGTGCGGGCTCCGTCCTCACCCCGGACCTGCGCGCGGAACTCCAGGGCAGTCTCCTTAATTAGTTGTGAACTTCCCGTTCTCAACTACCAGACAGGCAGTGCGTTTCTCGCCACCGCGCCATAAAGTGCGGTGGCGCGGTCCCACAGGAACGGGCGACCGGCAGTCGGAGGAGGAAACGTGACAACACCCCCAGGCGGACACCCATACAACGGTGGCCAGCAGTCTCAGGGTGAGCACGGGCAGAACCGGTTCAACTTTCCCTCCGCCCCCAGCAGAAGCGGCCAGGGCCAGCACCCGTACCAGCAGCCCCACCGTCAGCCGGGTCCGTACGACCAGCCGCCGCAGCCCCGCATCGAGCCGGTGCAGCCGCGGCAGACCCCCCAGCCTTCCCCGGCGGGCGGCACGCACAACCCCCTTGTGCGTCCGTACGCCATGACCGGCGGCCGCACCCGGCCGCGCTACCAGCTCGCCATCGAGGCGCTGGTGCACACCACGGCGGAACCCGCCAGGCTGCAAGGGCAGTTGCCCGAGCACCAGCGGATCTGCCATCTGTGCCGTGAGATCAAGTCGGTCGCCGAGATCTCGGCACTCCTCTCCATCCCCCTCGGCGTTGCCCGGATCCTCGTCGCCGACCTGGCGGAGGCCGGACTTGTCGCCATCCACCAGCCCGGCGGCGACGAGTCCGCCGGCGGCCAGCCAGATGTGACACTGCTCGAAAGGGTGCTCAGTGGACTTCGCAAGCTCTAGCGGCGGTGCTGCCCGCTCCACTACTTCCGCGAAGATCGTGGTGGCGGGCGGCTTCGGCGTGGGCAAGACCACGTTCGTCGGCGCGGTCTCGGAGATCAACCCCCTGCGTACCGAGGCCGTCATGACGTCCGCTTCCGCGGGCATCGACGACCTCACGCACACGGGCGACAAGACGACCACCACGGTCGCGATGGACTTCGGCCGCATCACGCTCGACCAGGACCTGATCCTGTACCTGTTCGGCACCCCCGGCCAGGACCGCTTCTGGTTCATGTGGGACGACCTGGTCCGCGGCGCGATCGGCGCCGTCGTCCTCGTCGACACCCGCCGCCTCGCCGACTGCTTCCCGGCCGTCGACTACTTCGAGAACAGCGGCCTCCCGTTCGTCATCGCCCTCAACGGCTTCGACGGCCACCAGCCGTACACCCCGGACGAGGTCCGCGAGGCCCTGCAGATCGGCCCGGACACCCCGATCATCACCACCGACGCCCGCCACCGCGCGGACGCGAAGAGCGGCCTGATCACCCTGGTCGAGCACGCGCTGATGGCCCGCCTGCGGTAGCCGCACGCACGCAAGCATCTCCCGACGCCGGGACCCGTCACACGGGTCCCGGCGTTTGTGGTTTTCGGGGGCCCGCGCGACCCGGGGCCGCCACAATGCCGGAAGGGGGTGCGATGAGCGCAGAGGTGGCGGCGATCAATCTCGGCCGGGTCGTGGCGACCCGGGCGGCCGGGCTGTGGCTCGGCCCGCGCCGCCGGGACCAGGAGGCCCGGAGCGCGATGGCGGACCTGGTACGGCTGCGGGTGCCGGGTCTGCGCGCCCAGCGGGGCGTGGAGCGGCAGTTCGAGCAGATCGCCGACGCGGTGGCGGGGCGCCTGGAACCGCTGCTCGCCCATGAGTTCCGCGACCTCACGGCCGCCGGGCGGCAGGCCGCGCTGGACGCGGTGACGGACGCGTTCGCCCGCGCGGACCTCTCCGACGAGGCAGTGATCGGCTCCGACGCCGACCCGGCCGAGCTGGCCCGCCGCATCCGCCGGACGGCCCCGGTGCCGCCCGGCCTGGACGAGCCGACGGCCCGCTTCCACGACCTGCTCTTCTCCGAGTGCTGCGACTGCTACGTACGGATCCTGCGCAGGCTCCCGGTCTTCACCGAGCGGGCCGTCACCGAGCTCCTCGGCCGCACCACCTCGCTGGGAGCCGATGTGACGCTCGTACTGGAGCGGCTGCCCGTGCGCTCGCTGTACGCGCCGCGCGGCACGGGCCAGGACGACGCGTTCCGCCGTGAGTACCTGGAGCTCATCAGCCGCTCGCTCGACGAGGTGGAGCTGTTCAGCTTCGCCTCCGAACGAGCCCCGCGCGCCAAGCTGTCGGTGGCGTACGTGAGTCTGCGCGCCACCGGCGACGACGGCCCGCGCCCCGCCCGCCCGGGCCCGCCCCTGCGGACCGGGGTGGGCGCCTGGGCCGACGGGGAGGACGACAGCCCCGGCGTACGGGTCGAGACGGCGCTCAGGAACACCGCCAGGGTGCTGCTGCGCGGCGAGGCGGGCTCCGGCAAGACCACGCTGCTCCAATGGCTCGCCGTCACGGCGGCCCGGGGCGCCTTCGGGGGCGAACTCGCCGACTGGAACGGCCGGGTACCGGTCCTGGTGAAGCTCCGCCGGTACGCGGGCCGCGAGCTGCCGCTGCCGGAGGCGCTGCTCGACTCGGTGGCCGGGCCGCTCACGGGCCATATGCCGACGGCCTGGCTGGACCGGGAGCTGGCGGCGGGCCGCGTACTGCTGCTTGTCGACGGGGTCGACGAACTCCTGGCCGGAGAGCGACGAGCGGTACGCGACTGGCTGCGCGGGCTGCTGCACGCGTACCCCGACAACCAGGTGGTGGTCACCTCCCGTCCGGCGGCCGCGCGCGCCGACTGGCTGCGGGCGGAGGGGTTCACGGCGCTGCACCTGGACCGGATGCGGCCGCCGGACCTGGCGGCGTTCATCCGCCAGTGGCACGAGGCGGTCCGCGAACAGGGCGACCAACTGCCGTGCGCAGCCGAGCAGTTACCCCACTACGAACGCTCCCTCCTGACCAGCCTCCAGGACCGCCCCCACCTCCAGTCCCTGGCCACCAGCCCCCTGTTGGCCGCGCTGCTGTGCGCCCTGCACCTCAACCGCCGCCGCCAGCTGCCGCGCAACCGGATGGAGTTGTACCGGATCGCCCTGGAGATCCTGGTGCAGCGGCGGGACGCGGACCGGCTGGTGCCCAGCGCACTGGACGTACCGCTGAGCCTCACGGACAAGATCTGCGTACTCCAGGACCTCGCCTGGCGACTGTCCGACAACAACCGCAGCGAGATCGCGTGGGAGCAGGCCGCGACCCACGTCGCCGCGAAGACGGCCGCGATGCGCCATCTGGACGGCGTGGACGGCCAAGTCCTGCTGGACCATCTGGTGGCCCGTTCCGGGGTGTTGAGGTCCCCGGCCGAGGGCCGCGTCGACTTCCTGCACCGTACGTTCCAGGAGTACCTGGCGGCGGCGGAGATCGCGGCCGAGGACCGCATGGGCAATCTGATCGAGCGCGCGCATCTGGATCTGTGGCGCGAGACGGTGGTGATGTCGGCGGGCCATGCGAACCGCAGCCAGCGGGAGGAGCTGATCGGGGGCATTCTGGCCCGCGCTTCCGCCGAGCCCCGGCGGGCGCGGGGGTTGCGGCTGGTGGCGGTGTCCTGTCTGGAGACGATGACGACGGTGCCGGAGGGGGTGGCGGGGCAGTTGGAGGAGGTGCTCGGCATGCTGGTGCCGCCCCGCCGCCGGACGGACCCGGAGGCGCTGGCGGGGGTGGGGCTTGCCGCGCTGCGCAAGCTGCCGGAGTCGCTGACCGGGCTGTCGAACAGGGCAGCCGTCGCGGTCGTACGGACAGCGGCGGTGATCGGGGGCGACGAGGCGCTGGAGCGGCTTGCGCAGTACGCGGGGGAAGGGTTCGAGGTTGTGCGGCCCGAACTCGCCACGGTATGGGAGTACTTCGATCCACACGACTACGCCCGGCGGGTACTGGCCCAGCTACCGCTGGCCCGCACGTGGCTGTCGCTGACCCATCCGACCCAGTGGCCCGCCCTCCTGGAGTTGCCACAGACGCGGAGGGTCGCGATCCAGTACGCGTTCAAGGACGGGCTCACGGCCACCGACGCGCTCGGTGAACTGGATCTACTCTGGCTGCCCAACCTGCGCGACACCGACGACCTGTCACCATTGAGGCACCGGCCCGGGCTGTCCAGCCTGTCACTGTGGGGGAACGTCCCGCTCCACGACGCGGAGCCGCTGCGCGAACTGTCGACGCTGGACACTCTCCAGTTGCAGAACTGGCCGTCGTTGCCTCCGCTGGAAGCCATCCCGCTGGACGACCGGCTGCAGGGCCTTGGACTGGGGCGGCTGGCGTCGGACACCGATCTGGGTCGGCTGAACGATCTGAAGCGGTTGTACTTTCTGTTGCTCCAGGGCAACGGCGCGCCGCACGGCCTCACCGGGCTCGGCTCGATGAAACGGCTGCTCACGTTACATCTGCACGGCTACGACCTGAGCGAGTGGCTGTGCAGGCAGGAACGCTTTCCTCCGAAGCTCATCACGTTGGGTCTGCAGAACTGCGTGCTGCCCCGCGACCTGGGCGTATTCGGCACGGCGGACCAGCTGCGCAGCCTGTCCCTGTCCAACTGCCGCACCCCCGACCACCGCCCCCTCGCCCTCCACACCCTCGCCCGCACCCCCACCCAATCCAAGCTCACCGTAAAGATCACCGGCAGCACCCCGTACTCAGCCCCCGCCTCCCCCATCCCCGGCGTCCGCATCAAACGCCGCTGACCACCCGCGTACGTACGCCAAAGGCCCCGCCACTCCCAAAGGAGCAGCGGGGCCTTCAAGAGGCACTAGGGCCTAGCCCTGCCAGGAGTGCGGCGCCCGGAAGCCCGGTGTGCGCTCCAGGCGGCGCCAGCCTGCCGTGTCGCGGCCGTGGGACGGGGCCGGGGCGGACTGGGCGGCCGCGCGGGCGAGCAGGACGGCCGTGATGGCCGCCAGCTCCTCGGGCGCGGCTTCGCCCTTCTCGACGCGGAGGACGGAAGGAGAGGAAGGGGTCGGGGTGGTCAACGGAGCTCCTCGTTACTGAGGCGGGTTGCCGTGCTTGCGGGACGGCAGGTCGGCGTGCTTGGTGCGCAGCATCGCGAGGGAGGCGATCAGCACCTCGCGGGTCTCGGCGGGGTCGATGACGTCGTCGACCAGGCCCCGCTCGGCCGCGTAGTACGGGTGCATCAGCTCGGCCTTGTACTCCTTGACCATGCGCACGCGCATCGCCTCGGGGTCCTCGGCCTCCGCGATCTGCTTGCGGAAGATGACGTTGGCGGCACCTTCGGCGCCCATCACCGCGATCTCGTTGGTCGGCCAGGCGTAGGTGAGGTCGGCGCCGATGGACTGGGAGTCCATGACGATGTACGCCCCGCCGTAGGCCTTGCGCAGGATCAGCGAGATCCGGGGCACGGTGGCGTTGCAGTACGCGTACAGCAGCTTCGCGCCGTGCCGGATGATTCCACCGTGCTCCTGATCGACACCGGGCAGGAAGCCGGGGACGTCCAGAAGAGTGACGATCGGGATATTAAAAGCATCGCACATCTGGACGAAACGGGCAGCCTTTTCCGACGCCTCGATGTCCAGTACGCCCGCGAGCGACTGCGGCTGGTTGGCCACGATGCCCACGACCTGGCCGTCGAGCCGGGCGAGGGCGCAGATGATGTTGCGGGCCCAGCGCTCGTGGATCTCCAGGTAGTCGCCGTCGTCGACGAGCTCCTCGATCACCTTGTGCATGTCGTACGGGCGGTTGCCGTCGGCGGGCACCAGGTCGAGCAGCACGTCGCCGCGCCGGTTCGCCGGGTCCTCGCTGGGGTGCGTCGGCGGGTTCTCGCGGTTGTTGGACGGGAGCATCGACAGGAGGTAGCGGACCTCGGCGAGGCAGGTCTCCTCGTCGTCGTACGCGAAGTGCGCGACGCCCGACGTCTCGGCGTGCACGTCCGCGCCGCCGAGCCCGTTCTGGGTGATCTCCTCGCCGGTCACCGCGCGGACGACGTCCGGGCCGGTGATGAACATCTGCGAGGTCTCGCGGACCATGAACACGAAGTCGGTGAGCGCCGGGCTGTAGGCGGCGCCGCCAGCGCACGGGCCGAGCATCACGCTGATCTGCGGGATGACGCCCGAGGCGCGCGTGTTGCGCTGGAAGATG
This sequence comes from Streptomyces sp. NBC_00224, assembly GCF_041435195.1. NCBI lineage: Bacteria > Bacillati > Actinomycetota > Actinomycetes > Kitasatosporales > Streptomycetaceae > Streptomyces > Streptomyces sp. NBC_00224. The sequence goes on along the minus strand of NZ_CP108106.1, from coordinate 6,382,801 downwards.
CCGCCGTAGCCCGCGAGGGCGCTGACGCCTTCCTGGATACGGGCGCCGGCGCCGTCGTTCAGGGACACCAGCGGCGCTCCGGCCGCGATGGCCATGTCCATGATCTTGTGGATCTTGGTGGCGTGGGCCTCGCCGAGGGCGCCGCCGAAGATGCGGAAGTCGTGCGCGTAGACGAAGACCGTACGGCCCTCGACCGTGCCCCAGCCGGTGATGACACCGTCCGTGTACGGCTTCTTGTTCTCCAGGCCGAAGCCGGTCGCCCGGTGCCGCCGCAGCTGCTCGACCTCGCGGAACGTACCCGGGTCGAGGAGCAGCTCGATCCGCTCGCGCGCGGTCAGCTTGCCCTTGGCGTGCTGCGCCTCGGTCGCGCGCTCGCTCGGCCCGCGCCGGGCCTGCTCACGCAGGGCCAGCAGCTCGGCCACGCGGCCACGCGCGTCCCTCGGCTCACCCGGGGTTTCGTCCACAACGGTCATGCATCGACCCTACGAAGCCGACCAAGAATTTCCCGCCGTCGACTCCGTACAGTCTCCGGACCGTTTTCCTGGTAGCCCTGAACAGAACAATCCTGCGATGCAGGCGAAGTGCCAGCTCAAGGGCATCCCGCTTTGTTGGGGTCCAACAACGCGATCAGATGAGAGCCACGTCACAGCGGTGGCTCGCGCCCGCCGTGCCCGGTGTGATCCGCAGCCGCAGCGCCCTGCCGGTGGCGAGGACCTCGACCGTGGGATCGGCACTGGTCACCCGTCGTACGGGATGGTTCCAGGTCACCTCGAAGGGCTGGCCGGTGCGCGGCGGCTCGCTGACCCGGAGCGTGGCCGTCGCCCCTTTGCTCCGTACGAGGACGCTCGCCGGCGCCGAGACCGCCAGCGGGCCCGCGCTGCCAGGCTGCCAGAAGTTGGCGCACAGCAGGTCGAGCGCGGGCACGGACACGGCCTGGCAGGCGGCCGTGTTGGCGAGGACCGACAGCCAGCCGGCGTCGGCGGCGCGGGCCGCGACCGTCTGCCGCGAGGCGCCCGGCATCAGCTGGTAACTGTACGAGGCGCCCACCGGGTCGGTCCCGTGATCCAGCCACAGCGTCTGATAGGTGCGGGTGCGCCGCTCGGTCGAGCTCGTGGTGTTGATGTCGCTCCACGCCCCGGTCCTGGCCTCGCGCAGGGTGTGCAGCGCGGTGGTGGTGCCGGGGAGGACCCAGCCGCCGTGGCCCTCCAGATGCGCCCAGCGGGGGCGGGCGGCTGTGTCGAGGGTGAACGTGCCGGTCCCGGCCTCGCCGAGGTTGCGGTTGTCGACGACCGTCTCGACCCGGACGCCGTCGGTGGCGGTGATCCCGGCGCCGAGGCAGATGACGGTTCCGGCCGTGCAGAACCAGGACTTGCGGGCCTCAAGGGTCGAGCCGAGCCCCTTCACATGCTGGCCGACGGCTCCGAACTCCCCGTCGCTCACCCCGCCCACCCACTTCACGGCGGGCTTGGCCGCGCCCCACTCACCGCCCGCCCGGTCCGCGAGCCGCTTGGTGGACACGGTGGTCCCCGGCAGCCGGTACGGGTCCACGGTCGGCCAGAACCAGTCCGTGTACTGGTCGTTGCCCTGCTCCCCGGGCCACCAGTAGAGCATTCCGGCGCCGGTGTGCCAGCCGCGCGGGTTCTCGCCGTTGCCGCACTCGTAGTACGAGATCCGCTCCGAGGCCATGGCGATGTTGGCGGTCCAGGCGGGGCGGCGGTGGACGGCGCGGTCCATGGCGGCGAAGAGGGTGTGCCCGACCGGCTCGGGCGCGGCGGCCACGGGTGACTCGACGACCGCCTGGAGCCGGGCCAGGTCCGCGACCCCGAACTGGCGGGCGGACAGGACGGGATGAGTGGGATCCCGCTCGATCCAGCCCTTGATCATGCCCTGCCACTGGGTCCGCTCGGCCTCGGAGGCGCCGCCCGCGAGGACCGCGACGGCGGCGATGATCCCCTGCCCGTGGAAGTGGTCGCCGCGCATCACGTGCAGATCGTCCGCGAGCAGATAGCCCCGGCTCACCGCCCGCCCGTTGACGCTGTCCATGACCAGTCCGTTGTGGATCAGCGGCGCGTACGCGCGCTCCACGCTGTCGAGGATGATCTGCCGGTTGGGATCGGTGACGGCCCAGCTCGTCCCGGCGAACAGCGTGAAGAGCCGCCCGAGCCCGTCGAGCATGACCTGTCCGTACGTACCGGAGTAGGCGATGGACGTGTGCTGGATGAACGATCCGTCGGCGTGGAGGCCGTCGCCCTTGGTGACGTACGGGAAGACCGGCGACAGGGCGTCGCGGGCGAGCGCGAGCTTGGCGGGGGTGCGGCCGAGGGCCCCGCGCACCGCGACCGAGCGGCACAGGTCGACCCGGTTGGCGCCGGTGGAGGTGCCCGAGTAGTCGGCGAGCGCGGAGTCGGGGACGAAGTGGTCGACGGCGGCGCAGGCGGCCTGGATCCGGTCCTCGTCCAGGTGCTCGTACAGCGCGTTGACCAGGTCGGTCAGCAGCCGGGGGCTGCCGATCTGCCACTCCCACCAGTTGCCGTAGCGCGTGGTGGACGGGTTGTAGACCTTCGCCGCCAGGTGATCGAGACCGGCGACGACATCGCCGAGGAGACCCGTATCGCCGGTGAGGCCGGTGGCGGGCTGGAGGAAGGCCTGGGCCATGGTCCACAGCCGGCCGTAGCTCTGGGTGATCCCGGCGGGCGGGTCGAACGGGCAGTCCGGCCAGAGCGAGTGGTCGGCCGGGGCCATCGAGGCCCGGAAGGTCCGGGCGCGGTCGCCGGTCTCCTTGAGCCGGGAGGCGTACGGCTCGGCGTCCGGGTCGAAGCCGGTGCCGAGCGAGAGGTCGCGCCAGCGGCCGCGCAGCAGGGCGAACTCATCGGCGGCGGACGCCTCGGGAACCACGGCCAGGGTGAGAGCGCTTGCCCCCACGACGGTGAGGAACGTGCGACGGGACCACGGGGGCAGCAAGGACACAGGGAACTCCCGGAGGGAAGTGGTGTAGACCGCTGCCGTTGGTGTAGCACGGCGTGCCCGGGCGTTCAATGCCCCGGACACGCCGAACAGAAAGCGCTTACCCAATCCGGTTACCCGATCGGGTCACCCACTCAACGCCGCACGCTCCACGTGACGGAGTCGCTGAGCCCGGCCGCGATCCGCGGGTCCCGCACCGACTTCGTCGGGTCGGTCACCGTCACCTTCAGCTGATGGGTCCGCCGGTCCCACGGGGAGATGATGGCCTGCGCGACACCGACCCAGGTGCGCCCCTCGAACCGGGTGAGCTCGCGGCCGTCCAGGTACCAGCGGATCCTCGGCTGCTTGACGTCCGCGCCCGCCAGCAGGGGCACGGTCACCCGCGCCCGGTCGTGGGCGCGCAGGGTTTGCGCGGTCGGCACGGCGGCCGTGGCGATCGAGGCGTGCCGGTAGAACCCGGCGATCATCGCCTCGCGCCCGGGCAGGCTGAAGGGCTTGCCGAGGATGCGCATGATCGAGTTGTCGGTGGGGCGGAAGAGCCCCGTGACGTAGTAGCCGCCGCCTTCGTACGCACCCACCGTGCCGCCGTCGGGCGAGGTCTCCCCCAGCCACCGGTACCACTTGGTCCGCTGCGCGGCCATCGCGTCGGCGCTCAGCACCGAGATGTTGGACTCGGCGACCTCGGGCCCGGAGTAGTGCTCGTAGCCGGGCGTGCCCGGGTAGAAGTACTCGTCCGCGAGCTTGCCCAGCGAGTGGCCGGTCTCGTGGATGGCCACCTGACCGGACTTGGCGTTGCCGGCCGACGCGGTGGAGATCCCCTCGTAACCGAGCTTCTGGCTGGGCTCGTTGTACCCGGCGCCGCCGTACTTGGTGCTGTTGGCCAGCACGATCACCAGATCGGCCTGCGGGGCCTTGGCGACGTACGAGTCGACCTTGTCCTGGTCGATGCAGAGCAGCCGCTCGATGCCGTCGCACCAGAAGTAGGCGCCGAGCGCGGTGTTCTTCACATCGCCCTGGGCGGGGTCGCCGGAGACGCCCGACTGCGCCGAGACGGCGTCGACGGTCCATACGTTGAAGAGGTTCTGGTAAGTGGTGTACGGCTCGACGCCGGTCACCTCGCCCCACTTCTCCTTGGCGTCGGCGTGGAACTTCGCCAACTGGTCGACGGTGTACCCGTCCCCGACGATGACGACGTCGAGGCGGTCGGCGCTCGGCCCGTTGTCGACGATCTCGCTGACGTCGCCGTCGGCGTCGGCGGCCCGCCCGGAGAGCCGGGCAGCGGGGCGGCTCGCCCCCGTGGCCGGAACGCGCACATGCCCGGACCCGGCCTCGCCGCCCTCCTCGGGCCCGGGTATCTCGACCTCGACACGCGGCCGGGGAGCCGGAGCGCCGGCGGCCGAGGCGGGCACGGACAGGAGTGCGGCAACGACGGATGCGGCGAGTCCGGTCGCCGCTATGGTTCTGCGCAACGACGTTCTGCGCAACGACGGACGCAAGGCTGGGCGCATGAAGTCCTCCCCCAGTGACGGAAGTTAAGCGGTCGGGTAAATCTGTTGAACGGCTCGCTTAAGTTAGGGGGCGCACGGGGCATGCGCAATGCCCCGGGACGAGGGAGACACGATGGACGAACCTGCCGTGATCGGCCGCCGGGTGCAGCGACTGCGCGCCGAACGGGGACTCACCCAGCGTCAGCTGGCCGAGCCCGCCTACACCCCGGCCTATGTGTCGACCCTGGAGTCCGGCAAGGTCAGGCCCTCCGAAGCGGCGCTGCGCCACCTCGCCGAGCGCCTGGGCACCACGTACGAGGAACTGGCCACCGGCCGCCCCGCCCACCTCGCGACCGAACTGCGCCTGGGCCTCACCGACGCCCAGCGGCTCCTGGCCACCGGCGACGCGGAGGAGGCGGCCGTACGCTACCGCCAGCTGCTGACCGAGGCCGAGCTGCACGACCTGCTCCCCGAACAGGCGGAGGCCCTGCTCGGCCTGGGCGACTGCGCCCTGGAGACCGGCGAACTGGCCGACGCCATACGGCACTTCGAGGCGTCCGAGCGCCAGCAGGTGGGCGAGCCGCTGCCGCGCCGGGCGCGCGCGATCCGGGGCCGGGCGATCGCCCACGTCCTGGCGGGCGAGCTCCGCTACGCCTGCTACCTCCTCGAATCGACCATCGACGAACTCGGCACGAGCGGCCTCAACGACCCGGAGTCGCTGGTCCTGCTCTACTCGGCGGTCATCGGCCCATACCTGGACATGGGCGCCCAGGCGCGCGCCGCGCACGCCGCCGAACTGGCGTTGGCACTCGCGCCGCAGGTCTCCGACCCGGCGCTGGTGGCGGGCATGCACCGCCAGGTCGCCCGCACCTTCCTGGCCGAGGGCCGCACGGCCGACGCCGACGCGTCACTCGCCAAGGCCCAGTCGGTCTACCGCCAGCTGCGCCTGCGCACCGACCTGGCGCACTGCCACTGGATGCGGGGGTACGTATACGCCCAGGACGGCGAACTGACCGCCGCCGAGCGGGAGTTGCGCACGGCCCGCGACATGCTGGCCGCCAAGCGGGCCGCGCTCTTCACCTGCCAGGTCGAGGTCGAACTGGCCGACGTCCTGCGCCGCCTGGGCCGCCACGCGGAGGCGGCCTCGCTGCTCACCCCGCTCGTCGACCCGGCGCCGGAGCTGGGCGACCAGCACGGCGCGGTCCACGCGGGCGGCGCGCACCGCCTCCTCGGCCTGATCCGCGAGGAGAGCGGCGACCTGGAGGCCGCCGAGGAGCACTACGTCACGGCCCTCGGCCTACTGGAGCGCAGCGGCGCGACGGGCGACCTGGCGGACCTGTGCCGCCTCCTCGGCGACCTGCTGCGCCGCACGGGCCGCACGGAGGCGGCACTGGACGCGTACCGCACGGGCCTTGGGCACCGGGCGGCGCCGGGGACGACGACACTGGGGCCGGCGCCGGTGCCGCCGCGGTATTAGGGCGCCCGGCAGGGGTCGTGGCGCGCCCGGAAACTTGGTTGTTGAAAGTTGAACGGAATGGGTCTACAGTCGCTCTTGTTGAACATTCAACCGACCGCCCCGAAGGAGCAGCAGCCATGGGAATCTTCGCCCGCAAGAGCACCAGCACGACCACGACCATCGCCCCCGTCGACCCGGCCCTCGCCGCCCTGACCGGCACGTACACCATCGACCCGGCCCACAGCAGCATCGGCTTCACCGTGCGTCACGCGATGGTCACCAACGTTCGCGGCTCGTTCGTCGAGCACGAGGGCACCCTCACCCTCGACGGCACCGACCCCGCCGCCTCCGCCGCCGTCATCGACGTGAAGATCGCCTCCGTCGACACCGGCATCGGCGACCGCGACAACCACCTGCGCGGCGGCGACTTCTTCGACGCCGAGCAGTTCCCGCTGATGACCTTCCGCTCCACCGAGGCCCAGCAGCTCGGCGGCGACAAGTACCGGATCGTCGGCGACCTCACCATCAAGGACGTCACCAAGCCGCTCGCCATCGACCTGGAGTTCAACGGCTCGGCCACCGACCCCTACGGCAACCAGCGCGTCGGCTTCGAGGGCAGCGCCGACATCCTGCGCTCCGACTGGGGCCTGACCTGGAACGCCGCACTGGAGACCGGCGGCGTCGTCGTCAGCGACAAGGTCAAGCTGACCTTCGACATCTCGGCGATCAAGGGCGCGTGACCCCGGCCCACCGCCGCCCCTACCAGCCGCCGCCCCCGTCGAACCCGCCGCCGTCTCCGCCTCCGCCGCCCCCGTCGCCCCAGCCGCCGCCGAAGTCGGACGGGTTGAAGTCGGAGCCGGAGACGTCGCCGCCGTCGTAGCTCTGGCCCGCGAAGTCGGCGCCGCCGTAGTCGGCCGCGTAGGCCGGGGTGGAGAGCATCGAGCCGAGCATCGTGCCCATGAGCAGACCGGGCAGGATGCCGCCGCCGAAGTAGCCGCCGGCCCAGGGGCCGTACGCCGGGCCCGCGTCGTAGTACGGACGGCGGCCCCCGTCCGTGTCGACCTCGCGCACCAGCGGGTCCTGCCCGTCCCGCAGACGGGTCGCGTCCGCCAGGCAGACCGGGACCTGGCGCGGGGCGCCGCCCGCCGGAGACCAGGCTGCGTCCTCGACCGAGGGGCCGTGGCGCGGGTCGAAGAAGCAGGGGGCGCGGCGCTCGGGCAGCGGCCGGTGCTCGCGGCGGGCGGCGAGGGCGGCGAGCGAGAACCGCCCGTCCTCCAGGGCCTGCGTCACCCCGCGTACGTCGCCGGGGTGCCGGGCCGCCGCCATCAGGGTCTTCGCGCTCTCGTACGAGTCGAGGGCGCGCTCGTAGTCGGCGCGCATGGCATCGTCGGCGCCGGTCTCGGCGGGGTGGAAGTCGAGCCGGTCGAGCTCCTCGCCGAACGCGGTGATGTCCTCGTCGACCACCACCTGGAGCCGCTGGAGCGCGGCCCGCTCCTCCTCGGCCTTCTTCTTGCGGCTGCGCCGGACCAGGGCGTACGCACCGGCGCCGCCCGCGACGACGACCGCGCCGGTGACGATGAGGGCGGTGCCGGAAACACCACTGCTGTCGTCGGCCCCGGAGCCGCCGCCCCAGGAGGCGGGGGCGCGGCCGCGCATCGTGGGCAGGGCCCGGTCGACGAACGCGTTGAGCTGGGTCGACGCGTCCGTGGCGGTGCCGGGGGCGCGTACGGCGGTCTTCAGGTTGTCGACGGCCTGCGCCGACATGACCTTGCGGTCGGCGCCGGCGTTGAAGGCGTCGCCCAAGCGGACGGCGTACAGGCCGGTGACGCCGGTGTCCGTGCGCAGGTTCCGCAGGAGGGTGTCCTTCGGGAACGCGGCGGTCGCGGGCAGCACGGCGACGAAGAGCGGCTTGTCGGCGTCCTTGATCTTCTTGGCCAGCGCGTCGGCCTGGGCGGCCGACAGCTGCCCGGCGGCGCCGGGGTCGACGTACACCGGCGCCTTCTTCAGTGCGGTGGCGACTTCTTCGACGCCGGACGCGGCGGGAGCCGCGGCCGTGGGGGCGATGGTCGCCAGCGTGGCGAGTGCGGCGGCGGAGAGTGCGATCAAAACGCGGGACCTCATGAGTCCGACGCTACCCGACTCCCCGACGAACCGGACAAACACCCTTTAGCCTCCCACCCCGCCCCTTCCCTGAACCCTCCGGGGGTGGGTGGGGGTGAGGGTGGTCTCCCGGGGGCTGCGCCCCCGGACCCCGTCGCGGGGCCTGCGGCCCCTGCACCCCGCAGGCGAAGAACCCGGCCGCCCGCCAGCGGGCTTGAGGGAACGGGCGGGGTGGGGAAACTCCCGGCCGACTACTCCGTCGGCTCCACCCCAGCCCTCAGCAGCCCGTACGTGTACGCATCCTCCAGCGCCCCCCAGGACGCCCCGATGATGTTCGTCGCGACTCCGACCGTGGCCCACTCCCCCGCCCCGTCCGTCGTCGTGATCAGGACGCGCGTCGTGGAGTCCGTGCCGTGGCGGCCCTCCAGGATGCGGACCTTGTAGTCGACCAGTTCCAGCTTGGCCAGCTGGGGGTAGATGCGCTCCAGGCCGACCCGCAGGGCCCGGTCGAGCGCGTTGACGGGGCCGTTGCCCTCCGCCGTCGCCACGATCCGCTCGCCCTTGGCCCACAGCTTCACCGTCGCCTCGTTGGCGTGGGTGCCGTCGGGGCGGTCCTCGACGATGGCGCGCCAGGACTCGATGCGGAAGTACTTGCGGGCCCGGCCCTCGGCCTCGGCGCGCAGGAGGAGTTCGAAGGAGGCGTCCGCCGCCTCGTACGTGTAGCCCTTGAGCTCGCGCTCCTTGACCCGGGCGACGACCCGGCCGACCAGCTCGCGGTCGCCGCCTAGTTCGACGCCGAGCTCCTTGCCCTTGAGCTCGATGGAGGCGCGGCCCGCCATGTCGGAGACCAGCATCCGGATGCGGTTGCCGACGAGGCCCGGGTCGATGTGCTGGTAAAGGTCCGGGTCGACCTTGATCGCCGAGGCGTGCAGGCCCGCCTTGTGGGCGAAGGCGGAGACCCCCACGTACGGCTGGTGCGTCGAGGGCGTGAGGTTCACGACCTCCGCGATCGCGTGCGAGATGCGCGTCATCTCGGGCAGTGCGCCCTCCGGCAGCACCTTCTTGCCGTACTTGAGCTCCAAGGCCGCCACCACCGGGAACAGGTTCGCGTTGCCCACCCGCTCGCCGTACCCGTTGGCCGTGCACTGCACGTGCGTGGCGCCCGCGTCCACGGCCGCGAGCGTGTTGGCGACGGCGCAGCCCGTGTCGTCCTGGGCGTGGATGCCGAGCCGGGTGCCGGTGTCGGCGAGGACGGTGGCGACCACGGCCTGGATCTGGGCGGGCAGCATGCCGCCGTTGGTGTCGCAGAGGATGACGACATCGGCGCCGGAGTCGCTCGCGGCCCGGACGACCGACTTGGCGTACTCGGGGTTGGCCCGGTACCCGTCGAAGAAGTGCTCGCAGTCGACGAACACCCGGCGGCCCTGTTCCCGCAGGTAGGACACCGTGTCCCGGACCATCTCCAGGTTCTCGTCCAGCGTGGTGCGCAGGGCGAGCTCGACATGGCGGTCGTGGGACTTGGCGACCAGCGTGATCACCGGCGCACCGGACGCGAGCAGCGCCTTGACCTGCGGGTCCGTGGCCGCGCTGCCGCCCGGGCGGCGGGTGGCCCCGAACGCCACCAGCTGGGCGTTCTTGAAGTCGATCTCCTGCTTGGCGCGGGCGAAGAACTCCGTGTCGCGGGGGTTGGCGCCGGGCCAGCCGCCCTCGATGAACCCCACCCCGAAGTCGTCCAGGTGCCGGGCGATCGTCAGCTTGTCCGCGACGGTGAGGTTGATGCCCTCGCGCTGGGCGCCGTCGCGCAGCGTGGTGTCGAAGACGTGGAACGTGTCGTCGACGCGATGGCTCTCTTCAGGTGCCTCGTTGGCCGTCATGCTGGGGTGACTCCTGTCGGATGAGTGGCTCCGGATTTTCTGGCTCCACTTGCCCCCATCATCGCGTGCGGCTCGCGTCCGGCCGTGGTGGGCCGGGAAACGAAAAAACCCCTCGCGGGTGCGAAGGGTCTGCGCGCGGGTCTGGGGCACGATGTCCGCTGCCGCGGGGGTTTGCCGCGGGTTCAGCGGTCACTGCGGACCGGCGCGCTGCTGTCCATAATCATCATGAAAGCGAGCACGGTCCGCAGTCTGCCATACGCCCCGCGGCGGGCGGAGCCGGGTCTCAGGATGCGGGCACCCCGTCCGCCCGTCCCGCCGCGCGCGACGCCTGCCCACCGCCAGGAGGAACCGGGCCGACGCGGTTCAGGTCGATCGTGCGCGTCTCCCTCATCGTCAGGTACACCACCAGCGACACCGCCGCGCAGCCCGCCACGTACCAGTAGAAGCCGGACTCCATGTCCGCCTTCTTGAACCAGAGCGCCACATATTCCGCCGTACCGCCGAACAGGGCGTTGGCGATGGCGTACGGGAGGGCGACTCCCAGGGCGCGGATGCCGGTCGGGAACAGCTCCGCCTTCACGCACGCGTTGATGGAGGTGTAGCCGGTCACGACCACCAGGGCGAGCAGCGCCAGGCCGAAGGCCGGCCAGAACGTGCCCGCGTGCTTGAGCATCGTCATGATCGGCACGGTCAGGAACGTCGAGCCGACCGCGAACGTGATCAGCAGCGGACGGCGGCCGATCCGGTCGGAGAGCATGCCCGCCAGCGGCTGCAGGCACATGAAGACGAACAGCGCGCAGAACGACACCAGCGACGCCGTCGGCTTCGGCATGCCCGCGCTCTTGGAGAGGAACTTCGTCAGATAGGTGGTGTAGGTGTAGTACGCGACCGTGCCGCCCATCGTCAGGGCCATGACCAGGAAAGCCTCCCTGCGGTGGCGCCACAGGGCCTTCAGCGTGCCCCGGTCCTCGTCGCGGGCCGCGCCGGACTCCTCGTACACCTCGGTCTCCAGCATGTTGCGCCGGAGGTAGAAGACGATCGCCGCGCCGAACGCCCCCACGATGAAGGGGATCCGCCAGCCCCAGCTGTGCAGCGCGTGCTCGGACATCGTGCGCTGCATGACGATCAGCAGGCCGAGCCCGACGAGCTGGCCCGCGGTCATCGACACGTACTGGAAGCTGGAGGCGAAGCCCCGGCGGCGGGGGTCGGACGCCTCGGTCAGATAGGTGGCGCTCGCCGCGTACTCGCCACCGACGGAGAGGCCCTGGAGGAGGCGGGCGACAAGGAGGACCGCCACTCCCCCGTACCCGGCCACCCCGTACGTCGGCGCCACCGCGATCAGGATCGCCGAGGCGGACATCAGGGTGACGGTCAGGGTCAGCGCCGCCTTGCGGCCGCGCCGGTCGCCGATGCGGCCGAGCAGCCAGCCGCCCACCGGCCGCATGAAGAAGCCGACGGCGAAGATCCCCATCGTGTTCATGAGGTTCGCGGTCTCGTTCCCCTTCGGGAAGAACGCGTCCGCGAAGTACACCGCGAAGGTGGCGTACACGAACCAGTCGAACCACTCGACCATGTTCCCTGCCGAGCCGACCCAGATCTTCTTCCACTGCTCTCGTCCCATGGACGATCACGGTGGCCCAGGCCGATGCGGCCGACAAGGGTTGCGGACGCAACGATCAGGCGTACTTGCGTACGTTGCGTTCAGGCCCCGCTCAACGGCCCGTCAGTGGTCGCGCGAGCGACTCGTCGACGAACTCCCGTACGTGGTCGAGGACTTGGGGCCGTCCGGTACCGGGTATGCCGACCGCCACATGCACGCTGAAGCCGTCGAGCAGCGCCCGCAGCCGGGCCGCGAAGCGGTCGGCGTCGACCGGGCGGAACTCGCCGCGCGAGACGCCCTCCGCGATGATCGCGACCAGGTCGCGGTGCCAGGCGCCCTCGATGGCGGCCTGGCGGGCGCGGGCGCCGGCGTCGGTGGCAGCACTCTGCGAGCGGTTCCAGACCTCCAGCCACAGGATCCAGTGCGGATCGCGGGGGCCGTCGGGCACGTACAGGTCGACGTAGGCGTCGAGGCGTTCGCGGACCGTGCCCGGCCGGGAGAGGAGGGCCCGGCGCTCGCCGCCGAGCCGGCCCTCGCTCCACTCCAGGGTTTCGAGCAGCAGCTCGTCCTTGCTGCGGAAGTAGTAGAGGAGGTGGCCGCTGGACATACCGACCTCGCGGCCGAGCCCGGCCATGGTCAGACCGTCCAGACCGCGGTCCGCGATCGTGGCCATGGCGGCGGCCAGCACCTCCTCGCGCGGCGGCGCGTTCTTCCGCGCGCGGGCCGGACCGGCCATGTCCTCTTCCTCCTGGATCACACCCCGGCGGATCACACCCTGGGCTGCTGCTGGGTGATGCAGTGGATGCCACCGCCCCCCGCGAAGATCGTACGTGCGTCGACGAGGGTCACGGTCCGCTCGGGGAAGAGACGGCGGAAGATGCCCGCCGCGTTCTCGTCCCTGGGGTCGTCGAAGCCGCACAGGACGACGCCGCCGTTGCAGAGGTAGTGGTTGATATACGAGTAGTCGACCCAGCCGTGGTCGTCGGTGAGGACGGTCGGGGCGGGGATCTCCACGACCTCGATGCCGCGGCCCCGGGCGTCGGTCTGGCTCCGCAACAGCGCCACGTTCTCCTTGCACACCTCGTGGTCGGGGTGGGCCGGGTCCGGCTGGGTGTGGGCGACGACCACTCCGGGGCGGGCGAACGCGGCCACGATGTCGACGTGGCCCAGCGTGCCGTAGCCGTGCGGGGGATAGTCGGCGGTCAGGCCGCGCGGCAGCCAGATCGCCTTGCGGGTGCCGAGCATCCCGTGGATCTCCGCCTCGACCTGCTCGCGGGTCCAGCCGGGGTTGCGCTCGGGCCCGAGCTGCACGGACTCGGTGAGCAGGACGGTGCCCTCGCCGTCGACGTGGATCGCCCCGCCCTCGTTGACCAGGCGCGAGGTGTACGTACGCGCCCCGGCCAGGTCCGAGACGTACGCGCCGATCTTGGCGTCGTGCTCCCAGCGGGCCCAGTCCTGGGCGCCCCAGCCGTTGAACGTCCAGTACACCGCGGCGAGTTCGGTGCCGTCGGTCAGGAAGGTGGGGCCGATGTCGCGCATCCAGGCGTCGTCGAGCTCGCGCTCCACGAGGTCGATGTCCGGGCCGAGCAGAGCGGCCGCCTCAGCGCTCTGACCGGGGCCGCAGACGACGGTGACCGGCTCGAAGCGGCGCACGGCGCGGGCGACGGACGCCCAGGCGGCCCGGGATTCGGCGAGCTCCGCCTCGTTGGGGAAGGTGACGTTGGGGCCGGGCCACGCCATCCAGGTGCGCTCGTGCGGGGCCCACTCGGCGGGCATGCGGAAGCCGTCGGCGGCAGCAGACATCAGGCGGGTCCTTACAGGAAGTAGAGGCGGTTGAGGGAGACGGAGTCGGCGGGCTCGGAGCGCAACGGGTCGCCGTCGAGGGTGACCAGACCGGTGCGGCCGTCCACGTCCACGGCTCCGGTGCGGGAGTTGAACACCAGGTCGGCGGGGCCGATGCCGCGGGTGCCGCGCACGGCGACCCGGCGCCGGCGGGTGGGCATCAGATCGCCACCCTGGTCGAGGGCGGCGCGGGCCACGAAGGCGACGGAGAGCTCGGCGGGGGTCGCGCCGTGGGCGCCGAAGAGCGGGCCGAGGACGAGGGGTTCGCAGGTCTCGGTGGCCGCGTTGGGGTCGCCCGTGACGCCCCAGGCGGGGAAGCCGGACTTGAGCACCAGCTGCGGCTTGGCGCCGAAGTAGGCGGGCCGCCACAGCACGAGGTCGGCCATCTTGCCGACCTCGATGGAGCCGATCTCGTGCGCCAGGCCGTGGGCGAGGGCCGGGTTGATGGTCAGCTTGGCGATGTAGCGCAGCACGCGCGCGTTGTCGTCGCCGTCCCCGTCGCCCTCCAGGGGCCCGAGCTCGGCCTTCATCTTCCCGGCCATGGCGAAGGTGCGCCGTACGGTCTCGCCCGCGCGGCCCATGCCCTGGGCGTCGGAGGAGGTGATGCCGATCGCGCCCAGGTCGTGCAGCACGTCCTCGGCGCCCATCGTCCCGGCCCGGATGCGGTCGCGCGCCATGGCGGCGTCGCCGGGCAGGTCCGGCTTGAGGCCGTGTACGGAGACGATCATCCCGTAGTGCTCGGCGACCGCGTCCCGGCCGAACGGCAGGGTCGGGTTGGTGGACGAGCCGATGACGTTGGGCACGCCCGCCATCTTCAGGACGTTGGGGACGTGGCCGCCGCCGCAGCCCTCGATGTGGAAGGCGTGGATCGTACGGCCGTCGAGGACGCGCAGGGTGTCCTCGACCGAGAGGCACTCGTTCAGGCCGTCGCTGTGCAGCGCCACCTGCACGTCGTGCTCCTCGGCGACCCGCAGCGCCGTGTCCAGGGCGCGGGTGTGCGCGCCCATGTCCTCGTGCACCTTGAAGCCGCAGGCGCCGCCCTCGGCGAGCGCCTCCACCAGCGGGGCGCCGTCGGAGGACGAACCCCGGCCCAGGAAGCCGATGTTGACGGGCCAGGCGTCGAAGGCGGCGAAGGCGTTGCGCAGCGCCCAGGGCGAGTTGACGCCGACGCCCCACACCGGGCCGAACTCCTGGCCGATGAGGGTGGTGACGCCGGAGGAGAGCGAGGCCTCCATGATGCGCGGCGAGAGCAGATGGACGTGGGTGTCCACGGCGCCGGCGGTGGCGATGAGCCCCTCGCCGGAGACGATGCTGGTCCCGGTGCCGACGACGACGTCCACGCCGTCGAGGGTGTCCGGGTTCCCGGCCCGCCCGATGGCGTGGATACGGCCCTCGCGGATGCCGATGGACACCTTGCGGATGCCCTGCACGGCGTCGATCACCACGACGTTGCTGATCACGACGTCACAGGTCTCGCGGACGGCGGCGGCCTTCAGGTGCAGCCCGTCCCGGGCGGTCTTGCCGAACCCGGCGAGGAACTCGTCGCCGGGCCGCTGGGCGTCCGACTCGACGCGGACGGTCAGACCCGAGTCGCCGAGCCGGATCCGGTCACCCGCGCGGGGCCCGAAGACCGCCGCGTACTCCTGCGGGTCGATGTGCCGGCTGCCGGGCGCGCAGTGGTCGCTGTGCCGGGTCTGCTTGCTCATGCGGGGGTCCCTTCCGGGTGGGCGGGTCCGGGGGCGGCGCCGGTGCCCAGATAGCCGCAGGCGGCGGCCCTGCGCAGGGCCTCCTCCTTGGCTCCGGGTGCGTCGAGGGGCCCGTCGACGAGCCCGGCGAAGCCGATGGCGATCCGGGCGCCGCCGATCGGTACGAGCCCGACCTCGCCCTCGCCGCCCGGGTCGAACCGGACCGACGACCCGGCCGGGACGCACAGCCGCATCCCGTACGCGGCCGCGCGGTCGAAGTCGAGGCGCGGGTTGGCCTCGAAGAAGTGGAAGTGCGAGGTCACGCTGACCGGGACGGCCGCCGTGTTGCGCACGGTGAGCCGGACGGCGGGCTCCGGATCGGGGGCCTCGGGCCCGGGCAGCACGGCGCCGGGCGCGTCCTCGCCGAGCCCGGCGGCGCCCCGGATGGGCGCCGGGACCACCGCGAGCCGCGAGCCGTCGTCGAAGACGGCCTCGACGTGCACCTCGGTGACCACGTCCGCGACGCCCGGCAGGACGTCGTCGGGGCCGAGCACCGCGCGGGCCGCCTCGATCGCCTCGGCGAGCCGGCGCCCGTCCCGGGCCGCCTCGCAGACGGTGTCCGCGATCAGCGCGGTCGCCTCGGGCACGTTCAGTCTCAGCCCGCGGGCCCGGCGGGCCCGAGCGAGCTCGGCGGCGCCGAAGAGCAGCAGCCGGTCGCGTTCCGTGGGGGTCAGTCGCACGCCACCACACCTCCTGTTTGAACACCACTCTAACCACACATATTGCGGTCTGTCATGAGCCAAGGGGGTTGACGGGCGCGCAGCGATGCCACACATTGAACGTCACTCAAACAGAGAAACAGCGAATTCAAGCCACCCAGGCCATCCAAGCCAAACCATCCGAGACTCAGGGGCAGCCCATGCCGATAGAACAGCGCGGAGTCGACACCATCCCGGAGGCGGAGCGCACCAGCGGTCCGCGTGACCTGGTGTCGATCCTGCTCGGCTCCAACCTCTGTCTTGGCGTGATCGTCTTCGGCTGGCTGCCGGTCTCCTTCGGCCTCGGCTGGTGGGCTTCGGTGAGCGCGGTCGTCGCGGGCACGCTGGCCGGCACGCTGCTGACGGCCCCGCTGGCGCTGGTGTCCCTGCGCACGGCGACGAACCTGTCGACGTCGTCGGGCGCGCAGTTCGGGGTGCGGGGCCGGCTGGTCGGCTCGGTGGTCGGGCTGCTGCTCTCGCTCGGCTACACCGCGCTGACGGTGTGGATCGGCGGCGACGCGATGACGGGCGTCCTGCACCGGCTGTTCGGACTGCCCACGGGCGGTGTCTCGTACGCGGTCGTGTACGCGCTGCTCGCGGCGGCGACGGTGATCGGCGCGGTGTACGGATACCGGGTGCTGCTGCGCCTGTCCCGGATCCTGGCGGTCGTCATGACGGCGCTGCTGGTCCTGGGCGTGGCGGCGTACGCCCCGCACTTCACGACGGGCGCGCTGCCCGACGCGGGCGGCTACCTCCTCGGCTCGTTCTGGCCGACGTGGCTGCTCGCCCTGGTCGCGGCCGGGCTGAGCGGCCCGATCGCCTTCATCACGCTCCTGGGCGACTACACGCGCTACATCTCCCCCACGCGCCACACCCCGCGCCGGGTGCTCCACGCGACCTGGCTCGGCCTGACCGCGGGGCTGCTGGTGCCGCAGCTGTTCGGCACGTTCACGGCGTACGCGGCGCGGGCGGCGGCGGACTACGCGGGCCCGCTGGTCGCGGCGGCCCCCGGCTGGTACCTGCTTCCCCTCCTCCTCGCCGCGTCGGCGGGCTCGGTCGGCAACGCGGGCCTGATGCTCTACTCGATGGGGCTCGACCTCGACGCGATCCTGCCGCGCGCGTCGCGCACCCAGGCGACGTTCGCGGTGGCGGCGGTCGCCACGGTGTGCGTCTTCGCGGGCCACTACGCGTGGGACGCGCAGGCCGCGATGACGTCCTTCGTCCTACTCCTGACGGCGATCGGCACGCCGTGGGCGGTCATCACCCTGATCGGCTTCGCGCGCTGCCGCGGGGTGTACGACGCGGACGCCCTCCAGGTCTTCAACCGCCGTTCGCGGGGCGGGGCGTACTGGTACCGGGGCGGCTGGAATTGGCGGGCCGTGGTTTCGTGGGCCCTGGGCGCGGGGGCGGGCCTGCTGGCGGTGTCCCTGCCCCAGTGGTCGGGCCCGCTGCTCCGCTTCACTGGCGGGGTGGACTGCAGCTTCCTGCTGTCGGGGGTGGTGGGCGGTGTCGCGTACGCGACACTGACCCGGGGGAGGCTCCCCCACCCCGCCCCTTCCCTGAACCCTCCGGGGGTGGAGGTGGGCTGAGGGGGCTTGCTGGGGCTACGCCCCCAGACCCCGTTGCGGGGCTGCGCCCCCGCCCCCTGTTCGCCTGCGGGCCGGCGGGGGCTGGTCGCGCAGTTCCCCGCGCCCCTTTTGGGCCCGGTGTTCGTCTGCGGGTCGGCTGTGGTTGCTCGCGCAGTTCCCCGCGCCCCTTAGGTAACTCCAGCCCCGGCGGTCCGAAATTCAGCCCCTCCGGCGCGCAAGGAGCAGGGCCCGGGCACATTCAGCCCCTCCGGCGTTTGAGGAGCGGGGTCCGGGGCGGAGCCCCGAAGCGGGGTGCAGGGGCGCAGCCCCGCCAACGGGGTCCGGGGGCGTAGCCCCCGGGAGACCACCCTCACCCCCCACCCACCCCCGGAGGGTCTAGGTGAAGGGGCGGGGTGGGGCAAACCGGGGTCAGCCCAGGGGGTGCATCCAGCCGTGCGTGTCCGGGGTGCGGCCAGTCTGGAGGTCGAGGAGCGCCTTGCGCAGGCGCATCGTCACAGACCCCGGCTCCCCATCCCCCTGCGTCCAGTTCGCCCGAGCGGACTTCACCGACCCCACCGGCGTGATCACCGCCGCCGTGCCGCAGGCGAACACCTCGGTCAGCGTGCCCGCCTCGTTGTCCCGCTTCCAGTCCTCCGTGGAGATCCGCCCCTCCTCCGCCGTGTAGCCGAGGTCCCGGGCGATCTTCAGAAGGGAGTCACGGGTGATGCCCGGCAGCAGCGAGCCCGTCAGCTCGGGGGTCACGATGCGGTCCCCGTACACGAAGTACAGGTTCATCCCGCCCATCTCCTCGATCCACCGGTGCTCCACCGCGTCCAGCCAGACCACCTGGTCGCAGCCGTGCTCGGCCGCCTCGGCCTGGGCGACCAGGGACGCGGCGTAGTTGCCGCCGGTCTTGGCCGCGCCCGTACCGCCCTTGACCGCGCGCACGTACTCCTCGGAGAGCCAGACCGAGACCGGCTTCACGCCGCCCGGGAAGTAGGCCCCGGCGGGGGACGCGATCACGATGAAGAGGTACTCGTTGGCGGGGCGCACACCGAGCCCGACCTCGCTCGCGATCATGAACGGGCGCAGGTAGAGGGAGGCCTCGCCGGAGGAGGGGACCCAGCCCCTGTCCTGCTGGATCAGCGCGTCGCAGGCGGCGATGAACAGCTCGGTCGGCACCTCGGGCATCGCCATGCGGCGGGCCGAGGAGCGGAAGCGCTCCGCGTTGGCCTCGGGGCGGAAGGTCGCCACCGTGCCGTCGGGCTGACGGTAGGCCTTCAGACCCTCGAAGATCGTCTGCGCGTAGTGCAGCGTCATGTTCGCCGGGTCCATCGACAGCGGCGCGTACGGAGTGAGCTCCGCGTCGTGCCACCCGCGGCCCTCGGTCCACTTGGCCGTCACCATGTGGTCGGTGAAGTGGCGGCCGAATCCGGGGCTTTCCAGGATCGCGTCACGCTCCGCGTCGGACAGCGGGTTCGCGGAGGGCTTGAGCTCGATCGTGGGCGTCGTCATGGTTGCGTGTCCTTCACCGGTTGTGTGGGTCGGACCGCGCTCACGCCGTCTTCGCTTCCGCCAGGGGCTTCAGCCAGGACGTCCGAGCTTTTTCCGCATGCCGCGGTCCCACGTTCGATTATCGCTCGTGCGGGACCATGACAGAAACGGTGTGATTGCGGCCCAGGGACTGATGGTGGCACCCCGGGGCCGTACAGGAAAAGCCGCCGGGTGCTGGTGCGACCCGGCGGCTTTCTTGAGGAAGAGCGTTCGGGTCAGCCCGATACGCGTACGGCGAGCGCGTCGCCGATCTCGTCGGTGGTACGGGCGGAGCCGTCCCGTGCGGCCAGGTCGGCCTGGACGGCGTCCTCGATCCGAGCCGCCTCGGCCTCGTAACCGAGGTGGCGCAGGAGCAGCGCGACGGAGAGGACCGTGGCGGTCGGGTCGGCCTTGCCCTGGCCCGCGATGTCCGGCGCGGAGCCGTGGACCGGCTCGAACATCGAGGGGAACGCGCCGGTCGGGTTGATGTTGCCGGACGCGGCCAGACCGATGCCGCCGGTCACGGCCGCGGCGAGGTCGGTGAGGATGTCGCCGAAGAGGTTGTCGGTGACGATCACGTCGAACCGCTCGGGCTGGGTGACGAAGAAGATCGTCGCGGCGTCGACGTGCAGATAGTCGGTGGTGACGTCCGGGTACTCCTTCGCCACCGTGTCGAAGATGTTCTTCCACAGGTGGCCGGCGAAGACCAGCACGTTGTTCTTGTGGACCAGGGTCAGCTTCTTGCGCGGCCGCGCCTGGGCGCGGGCGAACGCGTCGCGCACCACGCGCTCCACGCCGTACGCCGTGTTCACGCTGACCTCGGTGGCGACCTCGGCCGGAGTGCCGGTGCGCAGCGAGCCGCCGTTGCCCGTGTAGGGGCCCTCGGTGCCCTCGCGGACCACCACGAAGTCGATGTCGGGGCGACCCGCCAGCGGGGTCGCGGTGTTCGGGAACAGCTTCGACGGGCGCAGGTTGATGAAGTGGTCGAAGGCGAAGCGCAGCTTCAGCAGCAGACCGCGCTCCAGGACGCCGGACGGGACGCTCGGGTCGCCGATGGCGCCGAGCAGGATCGCGTCGTGGGTCCTGAGCGCTTCGAGCTCCGCGTCCGGCAAGGTCTCGCCGGTGCGGTGCCAGCGCCGGGCGCCGAGGTCGTACTCCTTGGTCTCCAGCTTCACGTCCGCTGGAAGGACGGCATTGAGGACCTTGAGGCCCTGGGCCACCACTTCCTGGCCGATGCCGTCACCGGGGATCACTGCGAGATCGATGCTGCGAGACATGAAAGCACCGTACTCCGCGTCCCATGCATTGACATGTCGAGTCCACCATGCGGACAGCCCGTTTTCCGCCCGGCCGAGACGGGCGCACAGGAGTGGCCCGGGTGCGCTTCACCGGTTACTCGTTCCTCGCGGTGGAGGTGGAGGCGGGCCGCCACGCCCGCATGACAGTGACGGCCCTGGCCGAGTCGGGCGCGAGAGTCGACCACTTCGAGATCAAGCACGGGAAGTAGCAGGCGGTGGACAGCAACCCCCGCGCCCCGGACTACCGGCTTTCAGGGGCGCGGGGAACTGCGCGACCAGCCACAGCCGGCCCGCACCCGAAAACCGGCCTAATGCCCGGTGGAACCCCCGTTGTCACGGCGGTCAAGCGCCCTCTGAAGCGCGGCCGCGGCGTTCTTGCGATCGGCATCACTCGTACGGGAAGCGTGGCGGACACGGCGGACGGTCGTCGTCTCGGACATGAGGGATCGACTCCTAGAGATCACGGGGATATCGAGGCGCCGGAAGGGGCGGGGAGCGCTGCCGCAGGGGTTGCCTGCCAAGGGGCACCGCGCTCGCGACCGCCATTCGCTGGATCTAGCGAGACGTTCGGCTTCTACAAAACTAAGGGAGGACTCCGCTTCTGTCTCCACAATTACTCGGACTTCCTACTATCTGAGACGGCCGCTTCAGCGGCGCAGCGCACGCAGCTCGCGGATGAGGGCGCGAACCGCGACCGTCCCCGCGAGCTCCGGCGTCGTCACATAGCCCACGGACCGCGTCGGGCGCTCCGAACCGAGATCAGTGATCTCGACCGTGTGCGGCGCTCCGGTCAGCGACAGCTCCGGCATGATCGCCATACCGAAACCACTGCTCACCATCGAGAGCACTGCTCCGTCGTCCTCGGCCTGCACCGTGGCCGCCGGGATCCAGTCCTGCTCGGCCCACCACTGACGGGTGTACGAGGAGCAGTTCTCCATCCAGTCGACCAGCGGCAGCGAGCGCGGCGCCGAATGCCCCGAGGGGTGGACCAGCGCGTACCCCTCCTCCAGAAGGACGCCACCCACCAGCCCCGGCGGCACCGGCGAGCCCGTCCCGATCGTCGCGATGCCGAGGTCCGCGCGGCCCGCCGCCACCTCCCCCGCCGTCCCGGCCCCCAGCTCCCGCACCAGCCGGACCTGCGGGGTGATCCCGGGGTGGCGGGCGGTGAGCCGTTCCAGGGCGGGCGGCAGCAGATGCAGTGCGGCGCTGCGGAAGGCGGCGATCCGCAGCGGTCCCGCCACGGTGTCTTGGGCCGGGTCCGGGGCCGCGCCACGCGCCTCGGCCGCCAGCGCGTCGAGCATCCGCAGCACCCGGCGGGCGTACGCTGCGGCGCGGGCACCGGCGGGCGTCGGGGTCGCGCCGCTACGGCCCCGCTCGAAGAGCACCGCGCCGATCTTGGCCTCGCTGGACCGCACCGAGTGCGACACGGCCGACTGGGTCATCCCGAGCGCCACGGCGGCCCCGGAGAAGCTGCGCTCCTGCTCGACGGCGGCGAGCACACGCAGTTCACGCGGGGCGAGGTCGTTCGGCATCAGGGCTCCCACCTGGACGTATGAGCAATATCGATGGATCGGGCGGTTCCATCGACGCAACCCCCTGCCCGGTCCGCGCATTCCTGCCTAGCGTCTTGCGCATGACGACGACCTCGCTCACCGTGCAGCAGACCGCCCGACCCAAGGGCCTGCCCTCCCCCGACGACTTCGCCTTCGTGCGGGGCCCCGTCCCCGAGCCCGCGCCCGGCACCGCCCTCGTCCGGAACCTCTACCTCTCCGTGGACCCGTACCACCGCGAGGCGATGGACTTCGACCCGTTGAACGAGCCGCTGGAGGGCCGCGCGCTCGGCCGGGTCGTCGCCTCCCTCGACCCGGGCCTGCGCGAGGGCGACCTCGTCTTCCACCGGCAGGGCTGGCGCACCCACGCCCTGGTCACCCTGGGCGTGGACGGGACGCGCACGATCCAGGCGTACGAGGGCGTACCGCTCTCCGCGCATCTGGGCATCCTGGGCGGCACCGGACTCACCGCGTACGTGGCGCTCACCCGCACCCTGGAACTGCGGCCCGGCCAGGACCTGTTCGTCTCGGCGGCCGCCGGCGGCGTCGGCACGGCGGCGGGCCGGATCGCGCGGCTGCTCGGCGCGGGCCGGATCGTGGGCAGCGCGGGCTCGGCCGCGAAGACGGCCTTCCTGACGGAGGAGGTCGGGTACGACGCCGCCTTCGACTACCACGACGGCCCGGTGGGCGAGCAGCTGGCGAAGGCGGCCCCGGACGGCATCGACGCGTACGTCGACAACGTGGGCGGCGACCATCTGGAGGGCGCGATCTCCGTGCTGCGCGACCACGGGCGGATCGCCTGGGTGGGCGCGGTGGCCCAGTACAACGACCTCGCCGCACCGCCCGCCGCGCCCCGCAACCTCTACTCGGTGGTGGAGAAGAGCCTGCGCCTGGAGGGCGTGCTCGTACGTAACCACCGTGACGTACAGGGCGAGTTGGAGGAGTTCCTGGTGCCGCATCTGCGGTCGGGGCGGGTGGTGTCGGACGAGACGGTGGTCGACGGGATCGAGCGGACGGTGGAGGGGTTCATCGGCATGCTGCGGGGCGGCAACACGGGGAAGATGCTGATCCGGGTGGGCGAGTAGTCGCGCCCGCCCCCAGCGCCCGCCCCCGGCACCTGTCCGGCGGACCTTGTCGGCACCGCAACCTACTCAAGCACCGCCACCTAGTTTGCATTCCTATCTAGCTAGTGCTGGAATACACGCATGGCCGCAGACCGCAGATCCAGTTGGCTCAAAGGCGTCCTCGACCTCCTCGTCCTCACCTGTCTCACCGGGGGCGAGAGCTACGGGTACGAGATCTCCAAGACCCTGGCCGCGGCCGGGCTCGGAGAGATCAAGGGCGGGACGCTCTACCCCGTCCTGAACCGGCTCGAAGAGGCCGGGCTCGCCGTCGGGGAGTTCCGCGCCGCCGAGCGCGGGCCGGGCCGCCGGTACTACCGGCTCACCGACGAGGGACACCGGGCGCTCGCCGAACAGGGCGCGTCCTGGCTGGAGTTCCACACCGCCGTACAGACCATGCTGACCAGCGCGACACCAGGGGGACGAGCGTCATGAGCGAGCAGAACGACTACTTCGGGGATCTCGCCGGGAAGCTGCGCGCCTCGGGGATGCCGCGGAGCGAGGTGGCGGCGACCGTCGCCGAGCTCAGCGGCTATCTGGCGGAGTCCGGATCCGCCGACCCGTACGAGGAGTTCGGCGCGCCGGAGGACTTCGCGGCCCGGCTCACGGGGGGCCGGGCGGCCGAGGAGCCGGGCGCGGAGGCGGAGACCTGGAAGTGGACCGCCGACATCTACACCGACCGCAAGCACCTCAACCACTACGGCGACCAGGGCTGGGAGGTCCAGGGCCTGGACCGGCTCGGCCGGTTCGTCTGCCGCCGCGACCCGGCGGCGGCGATGCGGTGGGAGTACCGGCGCGAGAGCGCGAACAACGCGGCCGAGCGCGAATCGGTCACCGCCGGGCTCGCCCCGGACGGCTGGGAGCCGTGCGGGCAGTGGATGTTCTTCATGTACTTCAAGCGCCCGAAGGCCGCGAGCGCCGGGCCCGCGGCCGGGCTCGACGAGCTGGTGGCGCCGCCCGCCAAGCAGCTCTTCCTCAGCAACACCTACCGGGGAAAGCTCAAGCAGATGGTGGCCGCGGCGGTCGTCTCGGGAACGGTGACCGCCGCCGCGATCCACTACGGCGGCGACCCGGTGGCCTACCCGGCGCTGATCGGCGCGGCGGTCGCCGCCCCGGTGGGCCTGGCCCTCGGCTGGCAGCGCATCAAGCGGGAGGTCGCGCAGGGCGTCGAGGACGCGTAACGCGTCGAAGACGCGTGGACCAGTGCGCCGCCGGCGGCTCGCGGCGCGCCCTCCACGGCTGATATCTGATACCTGACAGCCACTGTTTGGCATCTGTCAGCCGCTGTCCGTCAGCCGCCGACCGTCAGGTCCTGGAGGCCCACCACCCGCAGCAGTTCCAGGCGCTGGTGTGCCTCCGTGCCCGGGCGGGCCGAGTGCACCACCAGGAACTGGCCCTCGCCGGAGCTCAGCAGCACCTCGCAGTCCAGCTCCAGGAGGCCGACCACCGGGTGGACGAACCGCTTCACCTTGGCGTGCCGCGTCTCCACCTCGTGCTCGTCCCAGAGCGCCGAGAACTCCTCGCTGACCGCGCGCAGTTCGGCCACCAGCGCCGCCGGCTCCGGGTCGTCCGGGCGGGCCGCGAGCACCGCCCGCAGCTGGGCGACATGGCTGCGCGCGTGCTCGGCCTGGTCCTCGGGCGGGAAGAGGCGGCGCAGCGACGCCTCGGTGAAGTAGCCGCGGATGATGTTCCGGCCGGATGCGGACTCGCCGACCAGGGCGGCCGCCATCGCGTTCTGGGCGAGCACCTCGCCCCAGTCGCTCATCACCTGCGCGGGCGCGTCGTGCAGCCGGTCGAGGATCAGCATCAGGCCGGGGCGCACATGGACCGAGCCGTGCCGCTCGCGCGGCGGCTCCTCGCCGGCGAGGTGGAAGAGGTGATCGCGCCCGTCCCGGCTGAGCCTCAGCGCCCGCGCCAGCGCGGTCAGCATCTGCCGGGACGGGCGCGAGCCGCGGGCCTGCTCCAGCCGGGTGTAGTAGTCCGCCGACATCCCGGTGAGCTGGGCGACCTCTTCCCTGCGCAGCCCGGCCGTCCGCCGCCGGGGCCCGGCCGCGAGGCCGACGTCCGACGGTTCGAGACGGGCCCGGCAGTGCCGCAGGAAGTCCGCGAGTTCTTCTCTGTCCACGTCCACAGCATGACGGTGGCCGCGGCGGGTATCCAGGGAGTCCCGCTCCCTGGATGGGGACGTCCCTCCCGCCGTCGGCCACTTGGCGCCAGGCTTGGGCCAGGCAACCGAGAGGAGCGGATGATGCGGATTCTGGTGACGGGGGCGACGGGCGAGGTCGGCCGTAGGTTCGTGCCGAGGCTGGTCCAGCGGGCCGACGTGGTGCGGGTCCTGGTGCGCGACGAGGCGCGCGGTGCCGCCCTCGGCGCCCATGAGGTGGTGGTCGGCGACGTACGGAACGAGGAGTCCGTGACCAAGGCGCTGGCCGGGGTGGACGCGGTGGTGAACCTCGCGGTGGCGTACCGCGATGTGACGGACGAGGAGAACCGCGCGGTCAACCGCGACGCGGCGCTCGCGCTGGGCCGGGCGGCGCTGGAGGCACGGGTGAGCCGGTTCGTGCAGGTGTCGTCGAACCTGGCGTACGGGCTGGGGCGCGGGCGGCCGCTGACCGAGGACGACGAGCCGCTGCCCGGCGGCCCGCTGTGGGGGACGTACGCGGAGTCCAAGGCGGCCGCCGAGGAGGGCCTGTTCGCCCTCCACCGCGAGCACGGTCTGGACGTACGCGTGGGCGCGCTCGCCTTCGTCTACGGCGAGGGCGATCCGCACCTGGCCTATTCGGTGCACTGGGCGGGGCAGTGGGCCGCGGCCCAGCGGCTGCCGATGGTGCACCACGCGGACGTGGCGCAGGGTCTGATGCGGCTGCTGTACGCGCCGGGGGTGGCGGGCCGCAAGTACAACATCGCGGACGACAGCCCGGTGACGGCGGTCGAGCTGCACCAGCTCAACGGGATCGAGGTACCGCCGGAGCTGGCGCAGCGCACCGACCCGGACCCGTTCTACACGATCGTGTCGACCCTGCGGATCCGCGACGAGCTGGGCTTCCGCCCGCTGTACCCGTCGGTGTGGACGGCACGGGACGCGGGCGTCCTGTAGGTCCGCAACGGCCGGTCTGCAACGGCGGGTCTGTAACGGCGGGTCTGTAACGGCGTTACAGCACGTCGCCGTCGCGCCAGTCGAAGACCAGCGGCCGCGCGGGGTCTGGCAGCGGCCCGCCCGCGGCCGGGCGGACGTAGGTGGTGCCCTCCTCGTCGGCGAGGCGCACCACCCCGTCCGGGCTCAGCACCTCGATCCGCCCGGGCCAGACCTGCCAGCCGCGCGCCCGGTAGAGCGCGGCGCCCTCGTCGGAGGCGGAGAGCGCGCCGAACTCGTACGCCTCGTCGATCACGTGCTCCAGGGCGGCCATCACCCGCCCGCCGAGCCCCTGGCGGCGCCGGTCCTCGCGCACGGCGACGGCCTCGACGTAGCCGACCCGGTAGGACCGGCCGCCGTGCAGCACCCGGCGCATGATCACGCTGCCGTGCGCGGCGATCCCCTTCTCGTCGTCCAGGAACGAGTGGACCCCGCCGAGCCCGTGGTCCCAGTCCTCGTCGCTGAAGTCCCCGCCGAAGGCGGTGTCGAGCAGTTCGCGGATTCTCGGCAGGCCGTCCGGGCCGAGCTGCGAGGTGTGCGCGGTGTGCTGAGACTCAGTCATGCGCCCACTGTGGCAGGCCGCTTCGCGTTCTTCCGCGCCGGGCGCGACTGCTCCAGACTCGCTTCCATGTCACCGTCGACACAGCAGCAGTGGACCCCGACCCACGGCGAGCCCTACCGCCCGGTCCCCTACAACCCCGCCCGGATGCCCGCCGCCGAGTCCCTTGAGCGGGCGGCGGCACTGCGCGACACGATGCACCGGCGCCGTACGGTACGGCAGTTCTCCCCCGACCCGGTCCCGGAGCAGGCGGTCCGGGACGCCGTCGCCTGCGCGGCGACCGCCCCCTCGGGCGCGCACCAGCAGCCCTGGACCTTCGTGCTCGTACGCGACCAGGAGGTGCGGCGGCGGATACGGGAGGCGGCCGAGCACGAGGAGCGCGTCTCCTACGACGGGCGCCTCGGCGAGGAGTGGCTGGCGGCGCTGCGCCCGCTGGGCACGGACGCCGTGAAGAGCCACCTCACCGACGCCCCGGCCCTGATCGTGGTCTTCGAGCAGCGGTACTGGCTGGCCGAGGACGGCACCAAGCACAAGCACTACTACGTGGACGAGTCGGTGGGGATCGCGGTCGGGATGCTCCTGAGCGCCCTCCACCAGAGCGGTCTGGCCGCACTCGTCCACACACCGAGCCCGATGCGGTTCCTGCGCGAGGTGCTCGGCCGCCCCGTGAACGAGAAGGCGTTCGCGGTGATCCCGGTCGGCTACCCGGCCGAGGGCTGCGAAGTCCCCGATCTCGTACGGAAGTCACTGGAGCAGGTACTGGTGGAGTTCTGACCCCTCACCCCTCACCCCTCACCCCTCACATCTAACCCCTCTACTGCACTTGACTGGTTAGCCCAGCCCATGGTTGGCTGCTCGCACACCAAGACAACCGGTCAAGCGGGTATGAGGGGTTAGATATGAGCGCGGAGCGGATCCACTACCGGACGGCGGTCGTCGGCGGCCAGGAGATCTTCTACCGGGAGGCGGGGTCGCCCGACGCCCCCACCCTGCTGCTCCTGCACGGCTTCCCCACCAGCTCCCACATGTTCCGCGACCTGATCCCCCGGCTGGCCGCGCGCTACCACGTGATCGCCCCGGACCACCTCGGCTTCGGCTACTCCTCGGCGCCGTCGGCCGACGAGTTCACGTACACCTTCGCCAACCTGGCCGCCCTGACACAGGAGTTCACCGAACAGCTCGGCCTCACCCGGTTCGCGCTCTACATCCAGGACTACGGCGCCCCCATCGGGCTGCGGCTCGCCCTCGCACACCCCGAGCGCATCACGGCGATCGTCACGCAGAACGGCAACGCGTACACCGAGGGCCTGGGCGAGGCCTGGGACGCGCCGCTCGCCCTGATCGCCGGGCGCACACCCGAGACCGAGGCGCCCGTGCGGGAGATCCGCTCCCTGGAGGGCATCAAGTGGCAGTATCTGCACGGCCTTCCGGACCCCTCGCTGGTCAGCCCGGACGCGTACCACTACGACGCGGCGCTCATGGCGCGCGAGGGCCAGGACGCCATCCAGCTCGACCTGATGGCCGACTACGGCTCCAACTTCGACCTCTACCCGGCCTTCCAGGAGTACTTCCGCACCAGCGGGGTGCCACTCCTGGCGACCTGGGGCGCCCACGACGAGATCTTCGTCCCGGCCGGGGCGCTCGCCTTCCTCCGCGACCTGCCCGAGGCGGAGATCCACCTCCTGCCCACCGGCCACTTCGCCCTGGAGACCCACGCGGCCCAGATCGCCTCACTGATCGACGACTTCCTCGTACGGAAGCTGTGAGGGGCCCGGGAGCCGGGAAATGGAAACCGCCCCCGTCCTCGGTTGGGGGACCAAGGACGGGGGCGGGGTTCAAAGGTGACTGCGCGTCAGCCCATGTGGGGGTACGTGTAGTCGGTCGGCGGGACCAGGGTCTCCTTGATGGCGCGGGTCAGCGTCCAGCGCATCAGGTTCTGGGGGGCGCCCGCCTTGTCGTTGGTGCCCGAGGCGCGGCCGCCACCGAAGGGCTGCTGGCCGACGACGGCGCCGGTCGACTTGTCGTTGATGTAGAAGTTGCCCGCCGCGTAGCGGAGCTTGTCCATCGTGTACGCGGCCGCCGCGCGGTCGCCCGAGATGACGGCGCCGGTGAGGGCGTAGTCGGAGACCGACTCCATCTGCTCCAACATCGCGTCGTACTCGGCGTCCTCGTAGACGTGGATCGCCAGGATCGGACCGAAGTACTCGGTCGTGAAGACCTCGTTCTCGGGGTCGCTGCACTCGATGACGGTCGGGCGGACGAAGTAGCCGACCGAGTCGTCGTAGGTGCCGCCGGCGACGATCGTGCAGGAGGCGTCGGCCTTCGCGCGGTCGATCGCGGCCTTGTTCTTGGCGAAGGAGCGCTCGTCGATGACGGCGCCGATGAAGTTCGACAGGTCGGTGACGTCACCCATGGTGATGCCGTCGACCTCGGCCGCGAACTCCTCCTTGAAGCCGTCGTTCCAGATCGACGCCGGGACGTACGCACGCGAGGAGGCCGAGCACTTCTGGCCCTGGAACTCGAAGGAGCCACGGGTCAGGGCGGTCTTCAGGACCGCGCGGTCGGCGCTGGGGTGCGCGACGACGAAGTCCTTGCCGCCGGTCTCGCCGACCAGACGCGGGTAGGTGCGGTACTTCTCGATGTTGGTGCCGACCGTCTTCCACAGGTGCTGGAAGGTCTTGGTCGAACCCGTGAAGTGGATGCCCGCCAGGTCGCGGTGGTTCAGCGCGACCTCGGAGACGGCCAGGCCGTCACCGGTCACCAGGTTGATGACGCCCTTGGGCAGACCGGCCTCCTCCAGGAGCTGCATCAGCAGCACGGCGGCGTGGGTCTGGGTCGGGGACGGCTTCCACACGACCACGTTGCCCATCAGGGCCGGGGCGGTCGGCAGGTTGCCCGCGATGGCCGTGAAGTTGAACGGCGTGATCGCGTAGACGAAACCTTCCAGCGGACGGTGGTCCATACGGTTCCACACGCCCGGGGAGTTCGCCGGGGGCTGCTCGGCGAGCAGGTTGCGGGCATAGTGGACGTTGAAGCGCCAGAAGTCGACGAGCTCGCACGGGGTGTCGATCTCGGCCTGCTGGGCGGTCTTCGACTGGCCGAGCATCGTGGACGCGGCCAGCGTCTCGCGCCACGGGCCGGCCAGCAGCTCCGCCGCGCGCAGGATGATCGCGGCGCGGTCGTCGAACGACATCGCGCGCCACGCCGGGGCGGCGGCGAGCGCGGCGTCGACCGCGTCCTGCGCGTCCTGCGTCGTCGCGTTGGCGAACGTGCCGATGACGGCCTTGTGGTTGTGCGGCTGCACGACGTCGAAGCGCTCGCCGCCGCCCATCCGCTTCTCGCCGCCGATGGTCATCGGCAGCTCGATCGGGTTCTCGGCCAGCTCCTTGAGCTTGGCCTCCAGGCGCGCGCGCTCCGGGGAACCGGGGGCGTAGCCGTGCACCGGCTCGTTGACGGGAGTGGGGACCTGGGTTACAGCGTCCATGAGTCTCTGAACTCCTTGATGAGGGGTGGTGGGCTCAGCCCTTGGTGAGGATGGAGCGGGCGAAGAAGAGCAGGTTGGCGGGCTTCTCCGCCAGGCGGCGCATGAAGTAGCCGTACCAGTCCGTGCCGTACGCCGTGTAGACGCGCATCCGGTGGCCCTCGGCCGCGAGCCGGACGTGCTCGTCGCTGCGGATGCCGTACAGCATCTGGAACTCGTACTCGTCCAGTTTGCGCCCGGCGCGCCGCGCGAGCTCCTGGGTGATGGCTATCAGGCGCGGGTCGTGCGACCCGATCATCGGGTAGCCCTCGCCGTCCATCAGGATCTTGAGGATGCGGACGTACGCCTTGTCGATCTCGCCCTTGTCCTGGTACGCGACCGAGGCGGGCTCCTTGTAGGCGCCCTTCACGATCCGGACCCGGCTGCCGGCGGCGGCCAGGCGGCGGGCGTCGTCCTCGGTGCGGAAGAGGTACGCCTGGATGACGCAGCCGGTCTGCGGGAAGTCCTTCCGCAGCTCCTCGTGGATGGCGAACATCGAGTCGAGGGTGGTGTGGTCCTCGGCGTCCAGGGTGACCGTGGTGCCGATGGCCGCGGCGGCCTCGACGACCGGGCGGACGTTGGCGAGAGCGAGCTCGTGGCCGCCTTCCAGCGCCTGGCCGAACATGGAGAGCTTGACGGACATCTCGGCGCGGGTGCCGAGGTCCAGGTCCTTGAGGCGCTCGATGAGCTGGAGGTAGGCGTCGCGCGCGGCGTACGACTGCTCCACGGTGGTGATGTCCTCGCCCACCACGTCCAGGGTGACCTCCAGGCCCCTGCCCGCGGCGTCCTTGACGATCGGCACGACCTGCTCGACCGTCTCCCCGGCGATGAACCGGTCGACGACCTGCTTGGTGCCGGGTGCGGCCGAGATGAAACGGCGCATCTTGTCGCTGCGCGACGCGGCGAGGATCACGGGACCCAGCACGGGGCACCTCCATGGAAAGGGGTAGCAGAAGGCCGAAACCCGACGATCCGGGAACGGCACGGAGAACCACCGTGAAACCTAAGGATCCTTCCGATCCTCTGCCATCGACACCTGTCACGCATCCGTGCCCCGCATCTCAGACATATGTCTGAAGGCGGCGCCGATATGCGCGAGAATGGCTTGCGTGAAGGGCGACTACCAGGACCTGGTCGATGAGATCTCGGCGCTGCTCGGCGCCCCCGCGACCCTGGAGGACCGGGACTTCGGGCTGATCGCCTTCGGCGCGCACGACTCCGAGGACGACTCGGCCATGGACCCGGTGCGCACCCGCTCGATCCTCACCCGCCGCTCCACCCCGGCGGTCCGCGCCTGGTTCGAGGGGTTCGGCATCACCCGCGCGACCGGCCCGGTCCGTATCCCGGCCGCCCCCGAGGCGGGCGTCAACCGGGGCCGCATCTGCCTGCCGGTCCGCCACCGTGGCGTGGTGCTCGGTTACGTATGGCTCCTGGACGCCGACCCGGGCCCGCCCGAGGACCGCCTCACCGCCGCGATGGAGGTGGCCGCCCGCATCGGCGGCCTGCTGGCGGACGAGGCACAGGCGGGCACCGACCTCTCCCGCGAGTTCCGGGCGGCCCTGACCGCCGGGCGGGGCTGGCAGCGCGACATGGCGACGGCGGCCCTGCGCGCGGCGCTCGGCCCGGACGCGGACGGCCTGCACGCGGTGGTCTGCGTCAGCCCCTGGCCCCAGGAGACACCGTCCGTACGGACCGTCCCCGGGACGGCGGCGCTGTGCGCGGTGCCGTGGGGGGCGCACGGCGAGGAGGGGACCGACGGGCCATCGGACGCCCCGCCCGTCCAGGTGCTCGGCGCGCTCGTCCGGCTCCGCTCGCCGGACGCGCTCGCGCCCGCGCTGACCGCCGCCGAGCGGCTGCGCGCCACGGCGGGGCCGGGCGCCGCCGCCGGGATCGCGCTGCCCCGCCGGGGCCTCGGCGAGCTGCCCGCCTCCTGGCACGAGGCGGCCTCGGCGGCCCGGGCGGCCCGGGCCGAACCGGGGCTCGGCCCGGTCGCCCAGTGGGCGGCGATCGGCCCGTACCGGCTGCTGACCGCGCTCCCCGACACCGCGCCCCACGACGTGGCGGTCCGCGCCCTGCTCACCCCGGCCCACACCGAACTGGCCCGCACCGCCGAGGTGTTCCTCGACTGCGCGGGCCAGGCGGGCCGTACGGCGGCGGCGCTCGGCATCCACCGCCAGACCCTCTACTACCGGCTCTCCCGGGTCGAGCAGCTCACCGGCCTGGACCTCGACGAGGGCGAGGACCGGCTGCTGCTGCACATGGCGCTGAAGGCGTCACGCCTGTGACGGCCGCCCCCGGGCCGGTCAGGCCTGTGGCGGCTTCTGGGGTCCGGCCGACGCGATGAGCCGCCGCAGCCCCTCGGTCAGCTCGGCCGCGCTCGACGCCGTCCCCGGGTCGAAGGTCCACTGGGCGATGAGCCCCATCATCATCGTCATATAGAGCTTGCCGAGCGTGTCGACGTCGTCGTCGCCGACCTCGGCCTCCTCGCCCCCCATGAACATGGGGATGATGCCGCGCGCGCCCTCGCGCTGAGCCTGCGCCAGATGGTCGCGCACCCCTGGCAGCTGGTCGCCCATGACGATGATCTCCATGCTGAGGTGCCACATCGAGCCGGGCTGCTCCATGGTGGCGATGATGTTCGACCAGACCTCCTGGAAGCGCTCCAGGGAGCCGGGCTCGGTGGCCGTCGCCTGCGCGGGGCCCTCGAAGGCGACCGAGACCCCCTCCACCAGGGCGATGTAGGCCTGCGCGAGCAGCGCGTCCTTGGATCCGTAGTGGTAGCCGATGGACGCCAGATTCGTCCCCGACTCCTTGACGATGTCCCGCGCGGTCGTGCGCGCGAAGCCCTTCTCCAGCAGGCAGCGCTTGGCGCCTTCGAGCAGATCCTCACGGTGTCCCATGCACAGCAGCGTACCCGGCCCACAGACGGATGTCTAAGACAAGCGTCTATGGGCCGGGTACGCGGCTTGAAGTAAGCGGGACGGACCTCGTCGGGCTAGTCCACCAGGTTGACCGAGCGGGCCGAGGCCGCGCCGATCGCCTCCGCGAGCTCGGTGAGCACCGGCTGCGGCACGGTGTCGTCCACGGTCAGGACCGCGAGCGCCTCGCCGCCCTCCTCCGCGCGAGCGACCTGCATGCCCGCGATGTTCAGCCCGGCCTCGCCGAGGATCCGGCCGACCGTGCCGACGACGCCCGGGCGGTCCTCGTAGCGCAGGACGACCATGTGGTCGGCGAGCGCCAGGTCCACGTCGAACTCACCGATCGCCACGATCTTCTGGAGGTGCTTGGGGCCCGCCAGCGTGCCGGAGACCGCCACCTCCTCGCCGCCCGAGAGCGTGCCGCGCACGGTGACCACGTTGCGATGGTCCGGGGACTCGCTGCTGGTGGTGAGCCGGACCTCGACGCCGCGCTCCTGCGCGAACAGGGGGGCGTTCACGTAACTGACGGTCTCGTCCACCACGTCCTCGAACACGCCCTTGAGCGCGCTGAGTTCGAGCACCTTCACATCGTGCTGGGTGATCTCGCCGTACACCTCGACGTCGAGGCGGACCGCCACCTCGCCCGCGAGCGCGGTGAAGATCCGGCCCAGGCGCTCCGCGAGCGGCAGACCCGGCTTGACGTCCTCGGCGATGACGCCGCCCTGGACGTTGACCGCGTCCGGCACCAGCTCGCCGGCGAGGGCCAGGCGCACCGAGCGGGCGACCGCGATGCCCGCCTTCTCCTGGGCCTCGTCGGTGGAGGCGCCCAGGTGCGGGGTGCAGACGACCTGGTCGAGCTCGAAGAGCGGGGAGTCCGTGCAGGGCTCCTTCGCGTACACGTCGAGGCCCGCGCCCGCGACGCGGCCCTCCTTGAGCGCCGAGTACAGCGCGGCCTCGTCGACGATGCCGCCGCGCGCCGCGTTCACGATCCGGACGTGCGGCTGGACCTTGTGGAGCGCCTCGTCGCCGATGAGGCCGAGGGTCTCCGGGGTCTTGGGCAGGTGCACGGTGATGAAGTCCGCGACCTGGAGCAGCTCGTCGAGGGTGAGGAGCTTGACGCCCATCTGCGCGGCGCGCGCGGGCTGCACATAGGGGTCGTACGCGACGATCTTCATGCCGAAGGCCGACATGCGCTGGGCGACCAGAACGCCGATGCGGCCGAGGCCGACGACGCCGAGGGTCTTCTCGCTCAGCTCGACGCCGGTGTACTTGTTCCGCTTCCACTCGCCGTTCTTCAGCGCGGTGTTGGCCTGCGGGATGTTGCGCGCGGTGGCCACGAGCAGACCGCAGGCGAGCTCGGCGGCGGTGACGATGTTGGAGGTCGGGGCGTTGACGACCATCACGCCGGCCTTGGTGGCGGCGGAGACGTCCACGTTGTCGAGGCCGACGCCCGCGCGGGCGACCACCCTCAGCTTCTTCGCGGCCGCGACGGCCTCGGCGTCGACCTTCGTCGCGGAGCGGATCAGGATCGCGTCCACGTCGGCGATGGCGGGCAGCAGTTCGGCGCGGTCCGCCCCGTTGCAGTGCCGGATCTCGAAGTCCGGACCGAGTGCGTCGACGGTGGCGGGCGACAGCTCTTCAGCGATGAGTACGACAGGTTTCGAGCTCACGTGAGTCCTCACAAGTCCAATGCGGACGGCCGTCCCGACGGCCGCAGGCGGTGTCGCTTAGCCGCGTGGAAGACGCACGACGCTGTGGGCCTGACGCGATGTATTGAGCAGCAGTGTAGTGGTGCTCAAGTCGGGGTTCTCCGCCGTGGAGGAAGGATCACCCGATGGGGTTGGACTGGTTGTCCATGGCAGCGACGGGGCCGGACGCGATGTCCGGCCCCGTCGGCCCGAAGGCTTACGCCTCCTCGTTGTCCACCCAGCTCATGAGCTTGCGCAGCTCCTTGCCGGTGGTCTCCAGGAGGTGGTTCTCGTCCTGGGTCTTGTACTCGTTGTACTTCTTCAGACCGCCGTGGTACTCGTCCATCCAGTTCTTGGCGAAGGTGCCGTCCTGGATCTCCGTGAGGACCTTCTTCATCTCGGCCTTGGTGTCGGCGGTGATGATGCGGGGGCCGGTGACGTAGTCGCCCCACTCGGCGGTCTCGGAGACCGACCAGCGCATCTTCTCCAGGCCGCCCTCGTACATCAGGTCGACGATGAGCTTCAGCTCGTGGAGGCACTCGAAGTAGGCGATCTCCGGCTGGTAGCCCGCCTCGACGAGGGTCTCGAAGCCCGCCTTGACCAGCGCGGACGTGCCGCCGCAGAGCACGGCCTGCTCGCCGAAGAGGTCGGTCTCGGTCTCCTCGGTGAAGGTCGTCTTGATGACGCCGGCCCGGGTGCCGCCGATGGCCTTGGCGTACGAGAGCGCGAGCGCGAAGCCGTTGCCGGTCGCGTCCTGCTCGACGGCCGCGATACACGGAACGCCGCGGCCCTCCTCGTACTGGCGGCGGACCAGGTGGCCCGGGCCCTTGGGGGCGACCATGCAGACGTCGACGCCCTCGGGGGCCTTGATGAAGCCGAAGCGGACGTTGAGGCCGTGGCCGAAGAACAGCGCGTCGCCGTCCTTCAGGTTGTCCTTGATGGACTCCTCGTAGACCTGGGCCTGGATCGGGTCCGGGACCAGGATCATGATGACGTCGGCCTCGGCGGCGGCCTCGGCGGGCGTGACCACGCGCAGGCCCTGCTCCTCGGCCTTGGCCTTGGACTTGGAGCCCTCGTGCAGACCGACGCGGACGTCGACACCCGAGTCACGGAGCGACAGCGCGTGGGCGTGGCCCTGGCTGCCGTAACCGATCACCGCGACCTTGCGGCCCTGGATGATGGACAGGTCGGCGTCGTCGTCGTAGAACAGCTCGGCCACTGGGATATCTCCTTGGTGTGCTGGTGTTGCGTCCCACCGTACGGTGGGGATGCGTCGGGAAGTTTTGAGTCTCGCGATACGAACACCGCGAGGGGGCGGGTTCAGGCCGTGCGGTCCAGGGCCCGCAGGCTGCGGTCGGTGATGGACCGCGAGCCACGCCCTATGGCGATCGTCCCGGACTGGACGAGCTCCTTGATGCCGAACTGCTCCAGCATCTTGAGCATCGCCTCCAGCTTGTCGGCGCCGCCGGTGGCCTCGATGGTCACGGCTTCGGGCGAGACGTCGACGGTCTTGGCGCGGAACAACTGGACGATCTCGACGATCTGGGAGCGCGTTTCGTTGTCGGCACGCACCTTCACCAGAACGAGCTCGCGCTGGATCGCAGCGCTGGGCTCAAGTTCGACGATCTTCAGGACGTTGACCAGCTTGTTGAGCTGTTTCGTCACCTGCTCCAGGGGCAGGTCCTCGACATTGACCACAATGGTGATGCGGGAGATGTCGGGGTGTTCGGTGACACCGACGGCGAGCGAGTCGATGTTGAAGCCGCGACGGGAGAAGAGCGCGGCGATCCGGGCGAGGATGCCGGGGGTGTTCTCCACCAGGACGGAGAGCGTGTGCTTGGTAGACATGGTGACGGTCTCTCTCTGCTCTCTCAGTCGTCTTCGTTGTCGCCGAAGTCGGGACGGACGCCCCGGGCTGCCATGACCTCGTCGTTGGAGGTGCCGGCGGCGACCATCGGCCACACCTGGGCGTCCTCGTGGACGATGAAGTCGATGACGACCGGGCGGTCGTTGATGGAGTTGGCCTCTTCGATGGCCTTGTCCAGGTCCTCCGGGCGCTCGCAGCGGATCGCGTAGCAGCCCATGGCCTCGGACAGCTTCACGAAGTCCGGGACGCGGGTGCCGCCGCTGGGCCTGCCCTCTTCGGCGATGCCGTTCTCCGGGCCGCTGTGCAGCACGGTGTTGGAGTAGCGCTGGTTGTAGAAGAGGGTCTGCCACTGGCGGACCATCCCGAGGGCGCCGTTGTTGATGATGGCGACCTTGATCGGGATGTTGTTGAGCGCACAGGTGGTGAGCTCCTGGTTGGTCATCTGGAAGCAGCCGTCGCCGTCGATCGCCCAGACCGGGCGGTCCGGCATACCGGCCTTGGCGCCCATGGCGGCCGGGACCGCGTACCCCATCGTTCCGGCGCCGCCGGAGTTCAGCCAGGTGGCGGGGCGCTCGTAGTTGATGAAGTGGGCGGCCCACATCTGGTGCTGGCCGACGCCGGCCGCGTAGATGGTGTCGGCCGGGGAGAGCTCGCCGATGCGCTGGATGACCTGCTGCGGCGAGAGGGTGCCGTCGTCCGGCTGGTCGTAGCCGAGCGGGTAGGTCTCGCGCCACCGGTTCAGATCGTTCCACCAGGCGGTGTAGTCACCGGTGTGGCCCTCGGTGTGCTCGGCCTGGACGGCCTGGACCAGATCGGCGATGACCTCGCGGGCGTCGCCCACGATCGGCACGTCGACCTCGCGGTTCTTGCCGATCTCGGCCGGGTCGATGTCCGCGTGGATGATCTTCGCGTACGGGGCGAAGCTGTCCAGCTTGCCGGTGACCCGGTCGTCGAAACGGGTGCCGAGCGCGACCAGCAGGTCCGCCTTCTGCAGCGCGGTGACGGCGGTGACCGCACCGTGCATGCCGGGCATTCCCACGTGCAGCGGGTGGCTGTCGGGGAAGGCGCCGAGCGCCATCAGGGTGGTGGTGACGGGCGCTCCGGTGAGCTCCGCGAGGACCTTCAGCTCGGCGGTGGCGCCGGCCTTCAGGACGCCGCCGCCGACGTACAGGACCGGGCGCTTGGCCTGGACGATCAGCTTGGCGGCCTCGCGGATCTGCTTGGCGTGCGGCTTGGTCACCGGGCGGTAGCCCGGCAGGTCCAGGTGCGGCGGCCAGGAGAAGGTGGTGCGCGCCTGGAGGGCGTCCTTGGCGATGTCGACCAGGACGGGGCCCGGGCGGCCGGTGGAGGCGATGTGGAAGGCCTCCGCGATGGTGCGCGGGATGTCCTCGGCCTTGGTGACCAGGAAGTTGTGCTTGGTGATCGGCATGGTGATGCCGACGATGTCCGCCTCCTGGAAGGCGTCGGTGCCGATCGCCTTGGAGGAGACCTGGCCGGTGATCGCGACCAGCGGGACGGAGTCCATGTGGGCGTCCGCGATCGGCGTGACCAGGTTGGTGGCGCCGGGGCCGGAGGTCGCCATGCAGACGCCGACCTTGCCGGTGGCCTGCGCGTAGCCGGTGGCGGCGTGACCGGCGCCCTGCTCGTGGCGGACCAGGACGTGGCGGACCCGGGTGGAGTCCATCATCGGGTCGTACGCCGGGAGGATGGCGCCGCCCGGAATGCCGAAGACGGTCTCGGCCCCGACTTCCTCAAGAGAGCGGATGAGGGACTGCGCGCCCGTGACGTGCTCAACGGTGGCGGCGTGGTGTCCGCCGTTACGGGCCCGCGGCTGCGGGTGGTGGGCCCCGGTGGCCTGCTCGGTCATCGGCATTCTCTTCTCGAAGCTGAGGGTTTATGCGGGGGTTTGGTCGAGATCGCTGTCGTGCTTCAGGGGTGCCAGTGCAACAAAAAACCCCTCGTGCCGTGAGGCAAGCGAGGGGAGCGCGTCGGGTGTGGTCCACTGGGCCCGCGTGGGGGGCCCGGCTTCAGCCGACGCGCTTTCCAAGTACGAGAATTCGGGTGCGCATGGCAATGACCCTCCCCCCGGCGCCCCGGTAGTGTCAAGTGGGTGGGACGGGTGTCTCACTATTTGAGTGATTGACCCGGACAGAGGGCAGCGACCGGCCGCTGAGCACGGGCAACGCGGCCCCGCCCGGCACCGGGAAGGTGCCCCGCACCAGGGCCCGGCGCAGCCGGTACTCGTCCAGCGGCCCGGAGAAGGCCATGCCCTGCCCGTGGGTGCACCCCATGGCCCGCAGCGCCAGGACCTGCTCCGGCACGTCCACGCCGTCGGCCACGGACTGCATCCCGAGGTCGCAGGCGATCCGCAGCAGCCCGCTGGTGATCTTGTGCAGCCGGGCGGACTCGACCACGCCCTCGACCAGTCCCCTGTCCAGTTTCAGTACGTCGATGGGGAGCCGGCGCAGGGCGTTGATCGCCGCGTACCCGCTGCCGAAGCCGTCGAGGGCGATCCGCACACCGAGCCGGCGCAGGGCCACCAGACGTCGCTCCAGCTCGTCGAAGGAGATCCTGGGGTCGCTGTCGGCCAGTTCGATCACCAGGGCGCCCGACGGCAGCCCGTGCCTGGTCAGCAGGGCTTCCACGGAGCCCAGCGGCATCGACTTGTCGAGCAGCCGACGGGCCGGGAGGCGGACCGCGACCGGGGTGTCGTGCCCGGCCCGGCCGCGCTCGGCGGCTTGCTCGACGGCCTCTTCGAGGAGCCAGCGGCCCAGCTCCGCGGTGCGCTCGCTGTCGTCGGCGACCCGCAGGAATTCGGCCGGGGTGAACAGGATCCCCTGGGCGGATCTCCAGCGCGCCTGCGCGGCCACGGCGGCCACCCGCCCGGTGGTGAGGTTGACCACCGGCTGGTGCAGCAGCGCGAACTCGCCCTCGTGCAGCGCGGTGCGCAGCCGGGCGGCCAGCTCGGTCTTGCGGACGACCTCGGCCTGCATCTGCGGCGCGTACATCTCGACGCGGTTCTTGCCACCGGACTTGGCCCGGTACATCGCGAGGTCGGCGTTGCGCATCAGCTCGCGGGCGCTGACGTCGCTCTCGGCGAAGGCGACGCCGATGGAGGCGGCGACCCGTACCTCGTTGCCGTCGATCTGGTACGGCTGCGAGAGCGTCAGGCGCAGGCGGTCGGCGATCTCGTACACCTGGCGCTGGCGGGCCGCCCGGTCGCGGCCGCCGTCGCCGAGGATCAGCGCGGCGAACTCGTCGCCGCCGAGACGGGCCGCGGTGTCACCGGCACGCACCGAGTCCTGGAGGCGGCGGGCCGCCTGGATCAGCAGCTCGTCGCCGGCCTGGTGGCCGATGGTGTCGTTGACCTGCTTGAAGCCGTCGAGGTCGATGAAGAGCACCGCCGTGCCGGGGTCGGAGGCGCGGCGGCCGGTCAGCGCCTGGCGGACGCGCTCGGTGAACAGGGCGCGGTTGGGCAGGTCGGTGAGCGGGTCGTGCTCGGCGTTGTGCTGCAACTGGGCCTGCAGGCGCACCCGTTCGGTGACGTCCCGGCTGTTGAGGATGAGGCCGCCCTGGTGGCGGTTGATGGTCGACTCCACGTTCAGCCACTCGCCGGTGCCCGACCTGA
Organism: Streptomyces sp. NBC_00224; assembly: GCF_041435195.1. NCBI lineage: Bacteria > Bacillati > Actinomycetota > Actinomycetes > Kitasatosporales > Streptomycetaceae > Streptomyces > Streptomyces sp. NBC_00224. The sequence continues at coordinate 6,342,652 of NZ_CP108106.1, read as the reverse complement.
AGCGGCACTCGATCCGGCCCGCGGGCTCGTCCAGCGGGGGCGCGGCGAGGAAGCGCCGCACCTCGTGCACGACCCGGCCCAGGTCCTCGGGGTGGATGAGGGAGGCCAGCTCGGAGCCGACCAGGTCCTCCGCGTCCCGTCCGTAGACGCCCGCGGCGGCGGGGCTGACATAGCGCAGTACCCCGGTGGGCGCGGCGATCATGATGACGTCGCTGGAGCCCTGCACCAGGGAGCGGAAGTGGTTCTCCTTCTGGGCCAGTTCATGGGTCAGCGCGATGTTGTCGACGAGCATGATCCCCTGGCGCACCACGAGCGCGAGCACCACCGTGCACCCGGTGAAGACCACCACCCGGTCGACCCGGCGGCCTTCGATGACGTTGTAGAGGATCCCCAGGGTGCACACCGTGGCCGCGAGGTACGGCGTGAGCGCCCCCAGCGAGCCCGCGATCGGCCGGCCGGCCGGGAGCGCGCCGGGCCGCCGGGGCGGCGGTGGCGGCGCGAACCCCAGGCCCGGGGCGAGCTTGCGGGCGCCCCACGGCGCGTAGGCGAGCAGCAGCGACGCGGCGAACCAGCCCGCGTCCAGGAACTGGCCGGAGCGGTAGTGCTCGCGCAGCAGCGGTGAGGTGTACAGCGCGTCGCACAGCACGGTCAGGGCGAGCGCGGCGATGGCCGTGTTGATCGCCGACCGGTTGGCGGAGGAGCGCCGGAAGTGCAGTGCGAGCACCATGCTCACGAGCGCGATGTCGAGCAGCGGGTACGCCAGCGCCTGTGCGGCCCGGGCGACGCTCTCGCCCTCGAAGTGCGCGGTGTGCGCGAGGGCCAGGCTCCAGGAGAGGGTCAGCAGCGAGCCGCCGATCAGCCAGGAGTCGAGGGCCAGGCAGACCCAGCCCGCCCGGGTGACCGGACGCTTGGCCAGCACAAGGAGACCGACGATCGCGGGCGGCGCGAAGAGCAGGAAGAACAGGTCGGCCAGCGAGGGTGAGGGGACCGGGTGTCCGAGGACCACTTGGTACCACCCCCAGACTCCGTTGCCGCTCGCCAACATGGCGGAAGAGAAAGAGAAGAGCAGCCACGCGGGCCGAAAGCGGCTCTCCGCCTCCCCGGCGCTTCCGCGCGCGTAGAGGAAGCAGGAGACCGAGGCCGCCGTGGCCGCGGCGCTGAGTCCGAAGTCCCCCATCGCATCGGCGACTTCCGGGGATCCCCAGCCGAGCGCGGCTCCGGTCGCGTACCCCGCGCAGATCACCGCGAGGACGAGCTGGGGCACCAGGCCCGTCCCGCCGCCGGGGACGGGCCGGTGGGGCAGTGCCACTCCCGGGGCGCTCACCGGGCCCCTCCGGGTCCGGACGCGGTACGGGTGCGGGGCGACCGGGGGCCGCTCGCCCGGCCCGGCGGGTGGGCCCTCGCGGCCGCCGGGCGGGCGGTCGGGGAGGGCGGACGGGCCGCCCGGGCCGGCGGCCGGGTCCGGGCCCGGCTGCGGATCCTGGGCCGGCTGCGGTCCCTCGGGAGCCCCGCCCTCGCGCCTCGGGGTAGCCGTCGGCGGCTCCGCCGCGTCGGATCGTTGGTCCATTGGCCGTGCATCGCCCGTCGCCCCCCTCGCTGTGACATTCGCTCCCCCGCGCCGCCAGACACGCGGCGCAGCCCCCGGTCGGGACGATACACCAGTCTCGTCACTCAGGGACATAGTTCCTCTACGCTCCGTGACCACCAAGGGAGTTGTGGATACGGATCGCACTCGGGCCGGTGCGCAGAGTCGCCAATCGGAGGCGGCGGGGCCCTACTCGGTCGTCAGGACCACGTTGTCCAGCGGCTGCCCGGCCGCGTACTTGGTCAGCTGACGGGCGATCAGCGCCTTCGCGCGCGGCAGGAACGCCGAAGTGGAGCCCCCGACATGAGGGCTGATCAGAACGTTCGGCGCATGCCACAGCGGGTGTCCGGCGGGCAGCGGCTCGGGGTCGGTGACGTCGAGGGCGGCGCGGATGCGGCCGCTCTCCAGCTCGGCGAGGAGCGCCTTGGTGTCCACGACCGGGCCCCGGGCCACGTTCACCAGGACCGCCCCGTCCTTCATGCGGCCCAGGAACTCTGCGCCCGCCAGGCCCTTCGTCTGCTCGGTGAGCGGCGTGGAGAGGACCACCACGTCGGCTTCCGGAAGGAGTGCCGGCAATTCGGTGAGGGGATGCACTGGGCCGCGCGCAGTCGTGCGCCAGGAGCGCGCCACGCGCGCCACCCGGGCGCATTCAAATGGCGCGAGCCGGTCCTCGATGGCCGCGCCGATCGATCCGTACCCGACGATCAGCACCGACTTGTCGGCGAGGGCCGGATAGAACCCGGACCGCCACTCCTCCTTCTCCTGCCCCGCGACGAACGAGGGAATGCCCCGCAGCGAGGCCAGGATCAGCGCGAGGGTGAGCTCGGCGGTGGACGCCTCGTGCACACCGCGCGCGTTGCAGAGCCGTACGCCCGTCGGCAGCGCGCCCAGGCCCGGCTGTACGTGGTCGATGCCCGCCGACAGTGTCTGCACGACCCGTACGCCGGTCATCGCGGCGAGCGGCCGCACCGCGGTGGCGGTGCCCTTCATGTACGGGACCACGTAGAAGGCGCAGGCGGCGGGGTCGGCGGGATAGTCCGGACCGCCGTCCCACAAGCGGTAGGAGAGGCCGTCGGGGAGGCCCGGGATCTCGTCGGCCGGGAGGGGGATCCATACGTCTGCAGTCATGCCGGGAGGCTATGTCAGGACCGGTGGCGGCCAGAGGTTAGTTTGGGGGTCACACCCAGGGCGGTACGGAGGGGTACGGGGAGTTGGAGCGCAGGACTATCGGTGCGGCGGCCCTGGAGGTGGGCGCGATCGGCCTCGGCTGTATGCCGATGAGCTGGGGATACACCACGTCGCAGCAGCGCGGGGACCGCTCGCTGCGCGCCGTGCACGCCGCGCTCGACGCCGGGTCCACTCTGCTCGACACCGCGGACATGTACGGCCCGTTCAAGAACGAGCTGCTGGTGGGCCGGGCGCTGAAGGAGCGGCGGGCCGAGGCTTTCGTCGCCACCAAGTGCGGGCTGCTCGTCGGCGGCGACGCACATGTCGTGGCCAATGGGCGGCCCGGCTATGTGAAGCGCGCCTGCGACGCCTCGCTGCGGCGGCTCCAGACGGATGTGATCGACCTCTACCAGCTGCACCGGGCGGACCCCGAGGTGCCGGTCGAGGAGACCTGGGGCGCGATGGCGGAGCTGGTGACGGCGGGCAAGGTGCGGGCGCTCGGGGTGTGCGCGACGGGCGGCGCACCGAGGGCCCGCCGGTCCGGCGCCCCTTATGAAGTGACGATTCGTCAACTGGAGCGCGTACAGCAGGTCTTCCCGGTCAGCGCCATCCAGGCGGAGCTGTCGGTGTGGTCGCGCGAGGCGCTGGACGGGCTGCTGCCGTGGTGTGCGGCGCGGGGAGTGGGCTTCCTGGCCGCGATGCCGCTCGGCAACGGCTTCCTCACCGGCACGCTCACCCCCGGCCAGGGCTTCGAGCCGGAGGACGTACGGGCCCGGCACCCCCGCTTCACCGCCGAGATGATGGCGGCCAACCAGCCCGTGGTGGTGGGGCTGCGCCGGGTCGCGGCGCGCCACGGGGACGAGGTGACCCCGGCCCAGGTCGCCCTGGCCTGGCTGCTCGGCCGGGGCCCGCACGTGGTGCCGGTCCCGGGCACCAAGCGCGAGGAGTGGGCCCGCGAGAACGCCGCGGCGGCCGGGCTCGCCCTGACGGCCCGGGACGAGGCGGAGATCGAACGGCTGCCGGGGGCGCGGGGGTCCTGGGACTGAGGGCGGGGCGGGTGGGGGTGCCCGGGTGCGGCCGGGGTCGGCCGAGGTGCGGCCGGGGTGCGGCCGGGCCCCGGTCGGGTTTCCGCGGCAGCCGGCGGTTCCCCGGAGCGCCGGAAACGCGATCGGGAACCTGAGTGGCTCGGGCGGTGTAAGTACGGTAGAGACCGCAGCCGCTCGAAAGGAAGCGAACCGTGCAACGTCCTGCTGTGACGGCCCTGTTGGCCGCTGCCGTGCTGGTGCTCGCGGCCGGGTGCTCGTCCGGGACCGCCCCGCGGCCCGACGGCGGCGTCCGCTCGACGCCCGCGCCCAGCTCCCCGGGGGCCTCGGCCTCCACGCCCGCCGCCGATCTCCCACCACCGAAGGGCTCGGTGAAGGTCACCAGAACCGTGGCCCAGGGCCTGAAGTCGCCCTGGGGCGTGGCCCCGCTGCCCGACGGGGGCCTGCTGGTCGCCTCGCGCGACGAGGGCACGGTGAGCCGGATCGACTCGGCCGGAAAACAGACCGTGATCGGCAGCGTGCCGGGGGTCGAACCGGGCGGCGAGGGCGGCCTCCTCGGCCTCGCGCTCTCCCCCGCGTACGCCTCGGACCACCAGGTGTACGCGTACTTCACCACCGAGTCCGACAACCGCATCGCCCGCATGATCTACGACGAGAAGCGCCCGGCGGGCGAGCAGCTGGGCGCGCCCGACACCATCCTGCGGGGCATCCCCAAGGGCACCATCCACAACGGCGGCCGGATCGCCTTCGGCCCGGACAAGATGCTGTACGCGGGCACGGGCGAGACGGGCGACCGGGGTCTGGCCCAGGACAAGAAGTCGCTGGGCGGCAAGATCCTGCGGATGACGCCGGACGGACAGCCGGTGCACGGCAACCCCGACGCGGACTCGGTGGTGTACTCGTACGGCCACCGCAATGTGCAGGGCCTCGCCTGGGACGGCGCGAAGCGGCTGTGGGCCTCGGAGTTCGGCCAGGACACCTGGGACGAGCTGAACGTGATCGGGCCGGGTGAGAACGACGGCTGGCCGGTGGTCGAGGGCAAGGGGAACAAGCCGGGGTTCGTGGACCCGGTGGAGCAGTGGAAGACCGCGGACGCCTCACCGAGCGGTATCGCGTACGCGGCGGGCAGCATCTGGATGGCGTCCCTGCGCGGCGAGCGGCTGTGGCGCATCCCGCTCGACGGCACCAAACCGCTCGCGCGGCCCGAGGCGTTCCTGACGTCCACGTACGGACGGCTGCGGACGGTGATGGCGACGGGGCCGCACACCCTGCTCCTGGTCACCAGCGCGACCGACGGCCGGGGCACCCCGAAGCCGGGCGACGACAAGATCCTGGAACTGGAGGTGACGTAGGCGCAGGAGCACGGGGCGCGGGCACGCCGAGCCGCGCCCCGCACCCCGCGCCCCCGCTCAGGCCGCCCTGTCGGTGAAGAGGTTGAGCCGGTGGGCCAGCGCGGCGGCCTCGCCCCGGCCCGAGACGCCCAGCTTGGCCAGGATGTTGGAGACGTGCACGCTGGCCGTCTTCGGGGAGATGTACAGCTCCTCGGCGATCTGGCGGTTGCTGTGCCCCACGGCGACCAGGCGCAGGACGTCCTGCTCGCGGCTGGTCAGCCCGAGCGCCCCGGCGGGGTCGGCGGCCTCGTCCGGGACGGCGGGCTCCGGCGCGGTGAGCGGCAGCCGGGCCCGGCGGGCCAGCAGCTCCAGCTCCTCCACGAGCGGCCGGGCCCCGAGGCGTACGGCGGCGGAGTACGACTGCCGCAGCAGCGTGCCGACGGTGTCGCGCTGGTTGCCCTCGGCGAGCAGCGCGGCGGCCCACCGGTGGCAGACCCGGGCGAGTTCGTACGGGCGCTCAAGCGGCTGGAGCGCGGTGGCGGCCGCCTCCCAGCGGGCCGCGCCGTCCTGGCCCTCGGCGCGAGCCAGCTCCGCCTCGACGCACAGGGCGTACGCCTTGGCGAGCGGGCTGGGGGTGGGCATCGTCCGGGCCGCCGAGCGGATCAGGGCCAGGGCCTCCGTCCGGCCGGGCCCGGCGGCGGGCAGCCCGCGCAGATCGGCCTCCACGGCGGCGGCGTCGATCAGCAGTGGCCAGCCGTACCGCTGGGTGCCGGGCGGGAAGCCGGCCTCGACCGCACGGGCGAGCCCGGCCCGCGCGTCGGCGAACCGGCCCTGCCCGGCCGCGACGGCCAGCTCGGCCCGGGCCACCGGCACCGCGCTCTGCGGGAGCGGGTCGCGGGCACCGAAGTAGCCGATGGCATCGGTGAGACGGGCGGCAGCGAGCTCCAAATCGCCGCGCGCCAAGAAGAGTTGGGCGAGACGGAGTGCGGCGTAACCCCTGGGTTTGCCGCTCACCGCGGAGCGCTGGACCCACTCGGCGCGCTCGATGACCTCGTCCCAGCGGCCGAGGCTGAGCAGGGCGTCGGACTCGTTGGCCGCGGCCCAGGCCTCGTTGTCGAGGAGGCCGTACTTGCGCGACACCCGTACGCCCTCAGCCGCGGTTCGCGCGGCCTCCTGGGAGCGGCCGACCGATTCGAGACTGGAGGAGAGGTTCACATGGCCGCGGCCCGCCTCACCGACGAGACCGAGCTCCAGCGAGCGGTCGACGACCCCGCGCATCATGGCGAGGCCGCCCTCGATGTCGCCCGCGTCGACCATCAGGCCGCCGAGGGTGAGCCGGGCGTTGAGCTCGGTCTCCTCGGCGTCGACCAACTTGGCGTACTCCACGGCCCGTTCGGCGGCGGCGAGCGACTCGGGTCCGGGGCGGTGCAGCATGCCCCAGCCCGCGGCGGTGGCCAGGACCGCCGCGTGCACGGCGGACGGCGGCAGCCCGCGCACCAGCTCCTGGGCGGTGGCGATCTCGTCCCAGCCGTCACCGCGCCCGAGGTTCTGCACCAGCTTGGCGAGCTCGGTCCAGAACCAGGCGGCCCGCAGCGGGTCGCCGTGCGGGGTGCCGGGCGGGGCGTCCGCCTCGTCGGACTCGATGAGCCGCAGCGCGCGCTTGGCTATCTTCACGGCGCGCTCGCGCTCACCGCAGAAGCGGGCCGCGACGGCCGCCTCGGCGAGCAGGTCGAGATAGCCGAGCGGGGTGGTGGCGGGGTCGCAGGTGCCGCACGAGGGGTAGGCGCCCGCGTAGTCCAGCGGGCGCAGATCGGCGCGGACTTCGGCGGGGACCGACTCCCACAGCTCCATGCCGCGTTCGAGCAGGCGCAGCTGCTCGGAGTAGGCGTGCCGCTTGCGCGCCTCGACGGCGGCGCGCAGCACCACGGGCAGCGCCTTGGCGGCGTCGTGCGCGCAGTACCAGTAGCTGGCCAGGCGGGTGGCGTGCACATCCGCGCGGACCAGCGAAGGGTCGGCCTCCAGGGCCTGGGCGTAACGGCGGTTGAGGCGGGAGCGCTCGCCGGGCAGCAGGTCGTCGCTGACCGCCTCGCGGACCAGCGAGTGCCGGAACCGGTAGCCGTCGCCGTCCTCCGTCGGCAGCAGGATGTTGGCGCCGACGGCCGCCCGCAGCGCCGCGTTGAGGTCGTCCTCGGCGAGCCGGCACACCGCGGCGAGCAGCGGGTGCTCCACGGTGGAGCCGCCTTCGGCGAGGATGCGCACGACGAGCTGGGCGTCCTCGGACAGCGTCTCGACCCGTACGAGCAGCAGGTCGCGCAGGGACTCGCTGAGGCCGCCGCCGGGGACGCAGCCCGACTCGTGGCACACGCTCAGCTCCTCGACGAAGAAGGCGTTGCCGTCGGAGCGCGCGAAGATCTCGTCCACCAGCGCCTGTTCGGGTTCGGCGGCGAGGATCCCGGTGAGCTGGCGGTGGACCTCGCCCCGGTTGAAGCGGGACAGCTCGATGCGCCGGACCGTGCGCAGCCGGTCGAGTTCGGCGAGCAGGGGGCGCAGCGGGTGGCGGCGGTGGATGTCGTCGGCGCGGTAGGTGGCGACGACGACGAGCCGGCCGCGCCGCAGGGTGCGCAGGAGATAGGCGAGCAGATGGCGGGTGGAGGCGTCCGCCCAGTGCAGGTCTTCGAGCACCAGGACGACCGTGCGGTCGGCAGCGGTCCGCTCCAGGAGCCGTACGGTGAGTTCGAAGAGGCGGGCGGTGCCGTCCTCGCCGCTCTCCCGGCTGGCCTCGCCGAGCTCCGGCAGCAGCCGGGCCAGCTCCTCCTCCTGGCCTTCGGCGGCCGCGGCGAGTTCGTCGGGCAGTCGGCGTCGCAGGGTGCGCAGGGCGGTGGAGAACGGGGCGAAGGGCAGGCCGTCGGCGCCGATTTCGACGCAGCCGCCGACCGCGACCACTGCTCCGGCGTCGCAGGCGGCGCTGGTGAACTCCTCGATGAGCCGGGTCTTGCCCACGCCGGCCTCACCGCCCAGCAGCAACGCCTGCGGCTCGCCCGCGGTGGCGCGGGCGAGCGCTTCGTTCAAGGCGGTCAGTTCACCGGCGCGGCCGACGAACACGGGGCTGAAAGACCTGGTCTCCACGTCGCCGAGCATCGCACAGCCGTCCGGTCCAGCGGCACCCGTGGTGACGATCAAGGTCATCGCGGTTCTCGCGGGCGCTCAGGCGGCGTGCGCGAAACGGTCGCGCAGGTCCCGGAGGTGGTTCACCCGCCCTTCGGCTTCGTGATCGGCGTTCCGGCGGGCCCGGCGGGCCACGCGGGCCTGGCGGACCAGCCGCTGGGCGGCGGCCTCGCGGAGCAGCTCGGCCTGGTTCACCTTGTGCATCTCGTACTGGAACATCTTCGGCTCCCTGTCGCCCCGGGGGGCTTGAGTTGGTGGTTCATCGCTTCCTGCGATGCCTCAACTCTCGCCTCCCAGGGGGTCCCGGCACATCGGGAGAGTGCCGCATCCGCACGGCGGCGGGGCCTTAGACGCGCGGCGGGCGGCGGGGCGGGGGACTTAGGCGCCCGGCGGGGGACTTAGATCCGGCAGGGGGGACTTAGATGTCGGCCCGCCCCCTCAGACGTGCGGTGGATGCCTTGGGGGCGGGCCGGTGGAAGAGTGGGCCGCACCCAGCCACCCCAGGGAGCCGAGATGACCCAGCCGTCCCCGCACCTGCCCTACGGCACCCCCGAAGCCCCCCGGATCGCGGTCCGGGGCGAGGCCGTGCTCGACGTCGACCCGGAGATCGCCCGGCTCGGTGTGACGGTCACCGCGCGCGGCACCGACCGCCGTACCGCGCTGGAGGACCTCACCCGCCGCAACGCGGCCGTCCTCGACCTCGTCAAGTCGTACGGGGAGGCGGTGGAGCAGTTGGAGACGGGCTCGTTCTCGGTCAGCCCCGAACTGGGCAGGCACGGCCGGGGCGAGCGGGTCCGCGCGTACCACGGGCAGGTGCGGGTGACGGTGGAGCTCGGTGACTTCACGGCGCTCGGCGAACTCGTCTCGCGCCTGGCCTCCCTCGAACTGACCCGGGTGGACGGCCCCTGGTGGGGCCTGCGCCCGGCCTCGCCCGCGTACGGGAAGGCCCGCCGCCGGGCCGTCGAGCAGGCGGTGGAGCGCGCCCGCGAGTACGCGACGGCGCTCGGCAGCGAGCTGGTGGCGCTGCTCGAACTGGCCGACGAGGGCGCCGAGGACGCGCGGCCGTATCCGGCGGCGGCGCCCGGGATGATGCGCGCGGCGGGGTACGGCGGCGGCGCGCCGGAGGCCGTCCCGGAGCTCGATCTGGAGCCTCAGCGCCAGACCGTGCGCGCCGCCGTACTGGCCCGCTTCACGATGGTGCCCCCGGCGCTCTGAGGCGTCAGGAGCCGGTCGAGGGCAGGGTCGCGAACAGGTCGAAATACATTCCGACGGAGAGCAGCAGGCCGATCGCGCCGAGGACGAGGCCGCCGAGCGCGACCGCCCGCACCCAGACGGGCTGCGGCGGGGCGTCGGGGGCGCCGAACGCCGGGCGGGCCAGGACGAACGCGCCGACGAGCAGGGCGAGCAGCGCGAAGCCGCCGTTGACGGCGGCGGTGGTGTGCCAGGAGTCGCCGTAGATCTCGTGGATCTGCGCGGACGCCGAGCCGCCCTGGGCGGTCTTGATCTGGCCGAGCAGGGTCTCCCGCTCGGAGAGGATCTTGCCCGTCCAGGTGCCGGTGAGCGAGGCGAGGCCGAGCGCCCCGGAGACGACGGCGGCGGCGCCGGCGCCGATCCCGGTGCGGGCGGGCGCGACGGGCAGTCCGTCGTCATCGAGCTCGTCATCGAGCTCGTCATCGTCCTCGCCGTCCGCGGCCTCGTCGGCGGGCGCTTCCTTCGAGAGCCGCGCCTTCTCGGCGTGGTCCTCCGAGCCTTCCGGGGCCTGCGCGGCGGCGGCCCCGGACTCCTGGGCAGCCGTCGCCTCGGCGTCGGCTTCGTTGTCGGTCTTGGTGGTGGCGGGGGTGGCAGTCATGCCGGGGACGGTAGGCGGCCTTTCTGAGAGGCTCCTTAACGGACGGGCCGCGCCTCCCGGGACGCCCGCCACTCCGGGGCCAGCACCGCCCACACCTCGGTGTCCTGGCGTACGCCCCGGTACGGGTAGTTCTCCCGCAGCACCCCGTCCCGCGACATCCCGAGCCGCTTGGCCACATTGATGCTGGCGGTGTTGCCGGAGGCGGCGAGCCACTCCACCCGGTGGATCCCGCGCTCCTCGACGGCCCAGTCGATAAGTACCCGGACCGCGCGTGTGACGAGCCCGCGCCCGACCGCCGACTCCTCCAGCCAGCAGCCGGCCTCGGCGGTGCCGAGCCGGGCGTCGAACGTACGGAAGAGGACACCGCCGACGAGCGTGCCGTCGGACCAGATGCCGTAGATGCGCCCGGTGTCGGCGGCCGCCTTGTCCGCATACCCCTGGAGGAACGCCCGCGACGATTCGAGGTCCTGGCTCACCTCGGCGAGCAGGATGAACTGCCCGATGAAGTCACGCCCCCGGTCGATATGCGCGAGGTACTCCTCGGCGTGGTGCGGCTCCAGCGGCCGCAGCTCGGCGCCGTCGTCCCCCAGCGATATCGCGAACATCCCGCTGCTCCCTCGTATGTCGTGCGTCGTTCCCGTACGGCTAGCCCACGAGCTCGTCGACCGGCTCGTCCACCGGCTCGCTCGCGCGCTGCACCGGAATCGTCGCACGGCGGCACTCGGGCGGTTCGATGCTGATCCTGGGGAGCCGCCGGTCCAGCCAGCCGGGCAGCCACCAGTTGGCGCCACCGAGCATGTGCATCAGGGCCGGTACGAGCAGGGTGCGCAGCACGAACGCGTCGAGGGCCACTGCCGCCGCGAGGGCGATGCCGAACATCGCGATCACCCGCTCGCCGCTGAGCACGAACGCCAGGAAGACCGAAATCATGATCACGGCGGCCGAGTTGATCACCCGGCTGGTCTCGGCGAGGCCGACCCGGACCGCGCGCCGGTTGTCGCCGGTCTCCAGCCACTCCTCGTACATCCGGCTGACCAGGAACACCTGGTAGTCCATGGAGAGCCCGAAGAGCACCGAGACCATGATCACCGGCAGGAAGGGCTCGATCGGGCCGGACGCCCCGAGGCCCAGCAGCTCGCTCCCCCACCCCCACTGGAACACCGCGACGACGATGCCGAACGCGGACGCCACCGCCGCCACGTTCATCGCGGCGGCCTTGAGCGGGATGCCGAGCGAGCGGAAGGCGAGGAGCAGCAGGACGCAGCCGAGGGTGATCACCACGCCGACGAAGAGCGGCAGCTTCCCGATGATCACGCCCGCGAAGTCGTCGTAGCTCGCGGTCACGCCGCCCACGTGGACGTCGAGCGAGGTGCCCTTCTCGGCGCCCGGCAGCACCTGGTGGCGCAGCCGGTCGACGAGGGCGCTGGTGTCCTGGGACTGCGGCGCCGAGTCCGGCACCACGGTCAGGACGGCAGTGTCGCCGCTGGCGTTGTACGTCACCGGGCTCACCGAGGTGACGCCCTCGCTCGACCGCAGCAGCCCGGGCAGCCGCTCCATGGCGAGCCGGTCGTCGGCGCCGTCGAGCTTCGCGGCGAGGGTGAGCGGCCCGTTGACGCCGGGCCCGAACCCATCGGCGAGCAGGTCGTAGGCGGTGCGGGTGGTCGACTTCGCCGGGTTGTTGCCCTGGTCGGAGGTGCCCAGATGGAGCGAGAACGTGGGCAGCGCGAGCACCAGCATCACCACGGCGGCGACCGCGCCGAGCAGCTTGGGGCGGCGCTCGACGAAGGCGGACCAGCGGGCCGCGAAGCCGGTGGGCAGCTCCGGCTGCGGCCCGTGCTCGACGAGCCGACGGCGCTCGCGGCGGCTGAGCGCCCGCGTCCCGATGAGGGAGAGCAGCGCGGGCAGCAGCGTCACGGACGCGGCGACGGTGAGCACGACGGTCAGCGAGGCCGCGACGGCGACCCCGTTGAGGAAGCCGAGCCGCAGGATGAGCATGCCGAGCAGTGCGATGCAGACGGTCGCACCGGCGAAGACCACGGCCCGCCCGGTCGTCGCCACGGCCCGGGTCGCGGCCTCGTCGACGGTGAGCCCCTGGCGCAGGCCCCGGCGGTGCCGGGTGACGATGAACAGGGCGTAGTCGATGCCGACGCCGAGCCCGATGAGCAGGCCGAGCATGGGCGCGAAGTCGGCGACGGTCATGGCGTGGCCGAGCAGCCCGATGCCCGCGTACGCGGTGCCGACGGAGATCACCGCGGTGACGATGGGCAGGATGCTGGCGGCGAGCGAGCCGAAGGCGAGGAAGAGGACGACGGCCGCGACGACCACGCCGACGATCTCGCTGAGGTGCGCGGAGCTGGTCTCGGTGAGCGCGGCGGCGCTGCCGCCGACCGCGACGTGGAGGCCGTCGGCGGAGGCGGCCTTCGCGGTGTCGACGACGTCCCGCGCCTGGGCCTTGGGGATCTCACCGGCGGTGTGGTCGAAGGTGACGGAGGCGTAGGCGGTGCGCCCGTCGGCGCTGATCTGCGCGCCGCCGTCGCGGCCGTACGGACCGCTCACGGAGGCCACACCGGGGAGCTTCGCGACCGCGCCGAGGGCCTTGGACATGCGCTGCTGTACGTCGGGGGCGCGTACGGATCCGGTGTCGGTGCGCCAGACGACCGTGTCGGTGTCGCCGCCGCGGCCGCCGTGGAACCCGGCGTCGAGCAGGGCGGTGGCGCGGCCGGACTCGGTGCCCGGGACTTCGTAGTCGTTGGAGTACGCGGAGCCGGCGACGGCGGTGGCGGCCGTGGCGCCGCCGAACGCGAGGAGCCAGAGCAGGACGGCGACGAGGCGGTGCCTGATGCACCACCGTGCGATGGCTGCCAACGAATGTGCTCCCTGGATGGTTCGTGGATCTTTGCCCGGGAACAGCCGGTACGACTTGAACAGCCCGCAAAGAACGCATGACCTCTACGCGCTGCAACTCTGACAGCGAATAGTGATCGTTTGCCCGTTTCGTGGGGTTACTCACAGGGCAGTGCCGGGTTGCTCACCGGACACTGCGGACAGGGGCCCCAGCGGCCCCTCCGGTCACTTGCGGCGGGTGCAGGTGACGAGCAGGTCCTCGGCGCCGTCGCCCCGGAAGGCGAGGGTGAGGACGCCCTTGCCGTAGGCGGCCTCGACGGCGGTGCCGATGCTCGACCAGCCGCCGGAGAGCGTGAGGGGCTGGGAGAACGACCGGCTGACCTTCTCCGGCATGCTGGTCAGCGTGAAGGCTTCCTGCTCCTCGGACTCCGCGTCACCGGCGGGGGCGTCGGTGCTCACCGAGAGAACGGCGCCGTCGAGCATCCACTGACCGGACATTCCACCCCATTGGGTGACAGACCAGTGGCCGTCGGGATTGACCGTCAGTACGCCCTGGTGGTTCTGGTTCGAGCGGTAGGCCCACTCGCCCTTCACGAACGCCTTCAGCGCCTGCTTGCGGGGCCCCTCCGCCGCCCCCGCGCCGGTACAGGCCGACACGGCACTGGCCGCCGTCCCCAGCGCCAGATACCGCAGCGCCGTACGCCGCCCGAGCACTCTCACCGCTTCTCGCCCGTCCACGCTCGGCACCCTATAGACGTTCCGGGACCAGGTCACCCGGCAGGAGGGTTTGATTCCGCGCAACCGTGGCATATGACCCGGCCCCCGCATCCCATGGATGCGGGGGCCGACTCGTACACGTACTACGTACGTAGGAGAACGTGCTCCGGGGTCAGGGGCTCAGCCCTCGACGCCCAGCTTCTCCAGGATGAGCTCCTTGACGCGGGCCGCGTCCGCCTGGCCGCGGGTGGTCTTCATGACCGCGCCGACCAGCGCGCCGACGGCCTGCACCTTGCCGCCGCGGATCTTGTCCGCGATGGCCGCGTTGCCCGCGATGGCCTCGTCCACGGCCGCGCCGAGCGCGCCCTCGTCCGAGACGACCTTGAGGCCGCGCTTCTCGACGACCGCGTCCGGGTCGCCCTCGCCCGCGAGGACACCCTCGATGACCTGGCGCGCCAGCTTGTCGTTGAGGTCGCCGGAGGCCACGAGCGCCGCCAGGCGAGCCACCTGGGCCGGGGTGATGGGCAGCTCGTCCAGGGCCTTGCCCTGCTCGTTGGCGTTGCGCGCCAGCTCGCCCATCCACCACTTGCGGGCGGCCGCGGCGTCCGCGCCCGCCTCGATGGTGGCGACGATCGGGTCGACCGCGCCCGCGTTCAGGATCGACTGCATGTCGTGCTCGGAGACGCCCCACTCCTCGCGGAGCCGGTTGCGGCGCACCCGGGGCAGCTCGGGCAGCCCCTTGCGGAGCTCCTCGACCCACTCGCGGGCCGGGGCGACCGGGACGAGGTCGGGCTCCGGGAAGTACCGGTAGTCCTCGGCGTTGTCCTTGATGCGGCCGGAGGTGGTGGAGCCGTCCTCCTCGTGGAAGTGACGGGTCTCCTGCACGATCGTGCCGCCGGACGAGAGCACCGCCGCGTGGCGCTGGATCTCGAAGCGGGCCGCACGCTCGACCGACCGCAGCGAGTTGACGTTCTTCGTCTCGCTGCGGGTGCCGAACTTCTCGGTCCCGTTGGGGCGCAGCGACAGGTTCACGTCGCAGCGCATCTGGCCCTTGTCCATCCGGGCCTCGGAGACGTCGAGCGCCTTGATGAGCTCGCGCAGCTCGGCGACGTACGCCTTGGCGACCTCGGGGGCCCGCTCGCCCGCGCCCTCGATCGGCTTGGTGACGATCTCGATGAGCGGGATGCCGGCCCGGTTGTAGTCGAGCAGCGAGTGCGAGGCGCCGTGGATGCGGCCGGTGGCACCGCCGACGTGCGTCGACTTGCCGGTGTCCTCCTCCATGTGGGCGCGCTCGATCTCCACGCGGAAGATCTCGCCGTCCTCCAGCTGGACGTCCAGATAGCCGTTGAAGGCGATCGGCTCGTCGTACTGGGAGGTCTGGAAGTTCTTCGGCATGTCCGGATAGAAGTAGTTCTTCCGGGCGAAGCGGCACCACTCGGCGATCTCGCAGTTGAGCGCGAGGCCGATCTTGACGGCCGACTCGACGCCGATCGCGTTGACGACCGGGAGCGAGCCGGGCAGGCCGAGGCAGGTGGGGCAGGTCTGCGAGTTGGGCTCGGCGCCCAGCTCGGTAGAACAGCCGCAGAACATCTTGGTCTTGGTACCGAGTTCGACATGGACCTCAAGGCCCATGACGGGGTCGTACGACGCGAGGGCGTCCTCGTACGAGACCAGGTCAATGACGGTCACGGTGAAAAACTTCCCTCTCAGCCCAGCAGGACGTCGTCGTCACCGATGCGCTTGAGCTCGCGCAGCAGGATGGCGACGCCGGTGGCGATGGCGGCGGCGGAGACGACGGCGTCGAGCAGCTTCAGCGTGTCGTTCTCGGTGCGGGCCTTCTTGGCCTGCTTGACCACGCTGAAGGCGCCGAACGCGGTGGTGCCGATGGACAGGTACGTACCGGCCTTGGACTTCTTGAAGCCCTTGGCCTTGGTCAGTGCACTCACAGCGACGGTGCCTCCTCAAGCAGCGGGTGGCCCCACTTTTCCACGAAGGCGGCCTCGACGGCGGCGCCGACCTTGTAAAGGCGGTCGTCCTTCAGGGCGGGGGCGATGATCTGCAGGCCGACCGGCAGGCCGTCCTCCGGCGCGAGGCCGCAGGGCAGCGACATGGCGGCGTTGCCCGCCATGTTGGTCGGGATGGTGCACAGGTCCGCGAGGTACATCGCCATCGGGTCGTCGGCGCGCTCGCCGATCGGGAAGGCGGTGGTCGGGGTCGTCGGCGAGACGATCACGTCGACCTGCTCGAAGGCCTTCTCGAAGTCCCGCGTGATGAGCGTGCGGACCTTCTGGGCGCTGCCGTAGTACGCGTCGTAGTAGCCGGAGCTCAGCGCGTAGGTACCGAGGATGATCCGGCGCTTGACCTCGTCGCCGAAGCCCGCCTCGCGGGTGAGCGCGGTGACGTCCTCGGCCGACCTCGTGCCGTCGTCGCCGACCCGCAGGCCGTAGCGCATGGCGTCGAAGCGGGCCAGGTTGGACGAGCACTCGCTCGGCGCGATCAGGTAGTACGCGGAGAGCGCCAGGTCGAAGGACGGGCAGTCCAGCTCGACGATCTCGGCGCCGAGCGACTTGAGCAGCTCGACCGACTCGTTGAAGCGCTGGACGACGCCGGCCTGGTAGCCCTCGCCGCCGAACTGCTTGACGACACCGACGCGCATACCGGCCACCGAGCCGTTGCGCGCGGCCTCGACGACCGGCGGGACCGGCGCGTCGATGGAGGTCGAGTCGAGCGGGTCGTGCCCGGCGATGACCTCGTGCAGCAGCGCCGCGTCCAGGACCGTACGGGCGCAGGGCCCGCCCTGGTCGAGGGAGGACGAGAAGGCGACCATGCCGTAGCGGGAGACCGCGCCGTAGGTCGGCTTGACGCCGACGGTGCCGGTGACGGCGGCGGGCTGGCGGATGGAGCCGCCGGTGTCCGTGCCGATGGCGAGCGGGGCTTCGTACGACGCGAGCGCCGCGGAGGAGCCGCCGCCGGAGCCGCCGGGGATCCGGGTGAGGTCCCACGGGTTGCCGGTCGGGCCGTACGCGCTGTTCTCCGTCGAGGACCCCATGGCGAACTCGTCCATGTTGGTCTTGCCGAGGATGACGACGTCGGCGGCCTTCAGCCGCTTGGTGAGCGTGGCGTCGTACGGCGGGATCCAGCCTTCGAGGATCTTCGAGCCGACCGTGGTCGGGATGCCCTCGGTGGTGAAGATGTCCTTCAGCGCCAGCGGGACACCGGCGAGCGGGCCCAGCTTCTCGCCCGCCGCCCGCTTGGCGTCGACGGCGCGGGCCTGCGCGAGCGCGCCCTCGCGGTCCACGTGCAGGAAGGCGTGCACCTTCTCGTCGATGGCGTCGATCCGGGCCAGGTGGGCCTCGGTGACCTCGACGGCCGTGAGCTCGCCGGACGCGATCTTCGAGGCGATCTCGGCGGCGGTGAGCTTGATGATGTTGACGTTGGTGTCCGTCATGGTGATTAGTCCTCCCCCAGGATCTGCGGCACCTTGAAACGCTGCTGCTCCTGGGCCGGGGCGCCGGAGAGCGCCTGCGCGGGGGTGAGCGACGGACGGACCTCGTCCGCGCGCATGACATTGGTCAGCGGCAGCGGGTGGGAGGTCGGGGGCACGTCTTGGTCGGCGACCTCGGCGACGCGGGCGACCGCGCCGATGATGTCGTCGAGCTGTCCGGCGAAGTGGTCCAGCTCTTCGCTCTTCAGCTCCAGACGCGCCAGCCGGGCGAGGTGGGCGACCTCCTCGCGCGTAATGCCAGGCATGCAGCGATCCTCAGGGGTTCGGGTGTGTGTGGTTTGGAGCCAATCCTATGGGGCCCGGTCGCCACTCCACTAAACGGTTTGTGCGGCGCCCCCCGATCACGGCCCGCACGGCCCCCTCCACCGTCGCCGCCGCCACGCGCGCGTGCCCCGCCGACGCGTCCCCGGATCTGCGGCCGCCGGTCATGTCCCGTTCACGTCACGTGAGGGAAGTCCTGGCTGACTGGGCGAAGTTGTCCAGCCAACTCAGCCCGAGAGGACCAGACCCTCCGTGTCCCCCCTCAGAACGGCCGCGGCCCCCGCCGCCACCCTGACCCTCACCGCGCCCACCGCCCCCCGCGAGGGCGACCGGCTCGCCTTCCACTGGGCCACCGACGCGCCCGACCCGAAGAACTGGATCGGGATCTACGACGGCGACCGCCGCCCCGGCACCGGCTCCTCGCTGGTCTGGTCGTACGTCACGGCCGCCTCCGGTGACGTCACGCTCGACACCTCCGGCCTCGGCGAGGGCGTCTACACCGCGTACCTGCTGGCCAAGGACGGATACGGCGTCCTCGCCCGGACCCCGCCCATCACCGTCGCCGCCCGACCGCCCGTGGTCCGGCCGCACGCGGTCACCGACGCCTTCACGACCGGCGCGTACGGGCCGGGCGAGCGCGTCTCGGTGGCGCTGGCCCCGCTGTGGATCCGCCCGGCGGGCAACCCGTCCGGCACCCCGTCCTTCCGCCGGCTGTCCGGCGACGCCTGGCTGACCGTGGGCCCCGACGGAACGGTCACCGGCACCGCACCCGCCCGGCCCGGCGCGCACCCCGGCCGGATAGCGGTCGCGGTGAGGGACAGCGCGGGCGGCTCCGACACGGTCACCGTCCAGGTGCCGGTGCGCCGGCCCGGGGCCCGGCCGACACTGACGGTGGCGTCGCTGAACCTGTGGGACGCGGGGGCGCACACCGCCGACGCGCACGAGAAGCTGCTGCGGCTCGTCCTCGGGCAGCGGCTCGACGTGGTGGCGCTGCAGGAGTCCGCCGCCTCCTCGGCGAAGGCTCTCGCCGGCGCCCTCGGGTGGTACGCCCATGACACGGCGGCCGGGGTCGGGCTGCTCAGCCGCTTCCCGCTCGACGACGCCTCGGCGCCGCTCGCGGACGTCCCCACGGTGGCCGCCACCCTGCGGCTGCCCGGCGGCCGGGCGGTACGGGTGTGGGCCGCGCAGCTCGACGAGAGCGGGTACGGCCCGTACGCGCTGCGCGACGGGCGCTCCCCCGCCGAGGTCGAGGCGGCCGAGCGCAAGAGCGCGCGCTACCGGCAGGCCACGGCGCTGCTCGCCGCGATGAAGAAGGACCTGGCGTCCCGGCGGACCCCGCTCGTACTCGCCGCCGGACTCGCCTCGCCCTCGCACCTCGACCGGGGCGCCCGGGTCCGCTGGCCGGTCACCGTGGCGCTGGCCGCCGCCGGGCTGCGCGACGCCCACCGCGAGGCGCACCCCCGTCCGGCGCGCGAACCGGGGGCCACCTGGTCGCCGGTGCGCCCCGACGAGCCGCAGGACCGCATCGACCAGGTCCAGTACGCCGGGCCGCTCCAGGTCGAGGCCGCGCACACGCTCTGCACCGGCTGGCCCCGGCCGGTCCCGGACACCACCGCCAACGGCTGGCCGTCCGACCACGCCGCCCCCGCCGTCACCTTCACCCTCCACTGAGCCTCCGCCCGAGCTTTCACCTGAGCTTTCACCTGAGCTTTCGAAGGACATCGCTGACATGACTCCGCTGAGCCGCCGCGCCTTCGTGGGCGCGTCCGCCGCGACCGCCGCCGCCGCTGCCGTCGGCCTGCCCGAGACCGCCGCCGCCGTCACCGGGGCGCGCGCCGAGGGCAGTGTCGAGGACGTGAAGCACGTAGTGATCCTGATGCAGGAGAACCGCAGCTTCGACCACTACTTCGGCACCCTCTCCGGCGCCCGCGGCTTCGACGACCGCCAGGCGCTGACCCTCCCCGGCGGCGACTCCGTCTTCCGCCAGCCGAGCCCGGGCCGCGCCGACGGCTTCGTCCTGCCGTTCCGGATGGACACCACCAAGTACAACGCGCAGAACGCGGGCGGGCTGCCGCACGACTGGGGCACCGGCCACACCGCGATCAACGGCGGCGCGATGAACAAGTGGGTCGCCGCCAAGGGCGAGCGCACCATGGGCTACTTCACCCGCGAGGACATCCCCTACCAGTACGCCCTCGCCGACGCGTTCACGCTCTGCGACGGCTACTTCTGCTCGCAGGCCGGGCCCACCGACCCCAACCGGCTGTATCTGTGGTCGGGCACCTGCGGCCCCGGCAAGGACGGCACCACCGGCCCCTGGACGGACAACACCCCGGTCACCGACAACCCGGTCGCGGACTGGACGACGTACGCCGAGCGCCTGGAGACGGCCGGGGTGAGCTGGCGCGTCTACCACAACCCCAGCAAGGACGACCGGACCGGCGACTACGACGACAACGGGCTGTCGTACTTCAAGCAGTTCCACGCCTTCCCCAAGGACGACCCCCGGTACGTCAACGCGATGACGAAGTTCGACCTCACCGCGTTCGACCAGCACTGCAAGGACGGCACGCTGCCGACGGTGTCGTGGCTGGTGGCGCCGTACCTGTTCTGCGAACACCCGGCCGCGAGCCCCGACTACGGGGCGCACTGGGTGAACACCGCCCTCCAGTCGCTGTTCGCCAACCCCGAGGTGTGGAAGCACACGGTCTTCCTGCTGATGTACGACGAGAACGACGGCTACTTCGACCATGTGCCGCCGCCGTTCCCCGAGCCGGGCACGCCCGACGAGTTCGCCGGCGGGCGGCCCATCGGGCTCGGCAACCGGGTGCCGCTGTGGGCGATATCGCCCTGGTCGCGCGGCGGCTGGGTCAACTCCCAGGTGTTCGACCACACATCGGTCCTGCGCTTCCTTGAGGTCGTCACCGGGGTGCGGGAGCCCAACATCTCGGACTGGCGCCGGGCCGTCTGCGGCGATCTGACCAGCTGCTTCGACTTCAGCAAGCCGGACTACTCGATTCCGCGGCTGCCCGACACCACGGCCCTGATGGCGAAGGCGGACGCGGGCAACGCGCTGCCCGCGGTGAAGCTGCCCGGCAACGGCGCCCAGTCCATGGCCACCCAGGAGCCGGGCTCCCGTCCGCACCGCGCGCTGCCGTACCGCCCGTGGGCGGACGTCTCGGTGGACCGGGTCTCCGGCAAGGTCACCTGCACGCTCGCCAACCACGGGAGCGAGACCTTCCACTTCCTGGTCCTGCCGAACGTCCTCAAGCCGTTCACCGGTACGCCGTTCACGGT
Source organism: Streptomyces sp. NBC_00224 (assembly GCF_041435195.1). Taxonomy (NCBI): domain Bacteria; kingdom Bacillati; phylum Actinomycetota; class Actinomycetes; order Kitasatosporales; family Streptomycetaceae; genus Streptomyces; species Streptomyces sp. NBC_00224. The sequence continues at coordinate 6,321,888 of NZ_CP108106.1, read as the reverse complement.
GGCCCCCGGGGCGCGCGCCACGTACGTCTGGGACACCGCCGAGACGGACGGCCGCTACGACTTCGCCGTGCACGGCGCCGACGGCTTCCTGCGGCGCTTCTCGGGCACGGTCGTCCGGGCGGGCCGCGAGGCGGGAGCGGCCGCGCCGTCGGCGACGGCGGTTCTGCGCGGCGCCCGGCCGGAGCGCGCCACGGTGGAGCTGCGGTTCGCCAACTCCGGTGACACGGCGACCGCGTTCACGGTCACGGCCGACGACGACGCGCGGGGCGCGCGCACGGTCTGGGTGGGCCCGCACGGCCACGGCTCGCTCAACTGGCGTGTCCTGGAAGGCCGCTACGACGTTACGGTGACGTCGGACGCGGGCACCCGGTTCGTCCAGCGGTACGCGGGCACGGTCCACTCGGGCTGAGCACCGCGAGGACGGGCGCGCCGGGTCACTGGACCGGCGTGCCCGACGGCTCCTCGGCCGCGGCCAGGTTGGCCGCCGCCTCCAGGTCGGCGGGGCGCTGCCAGCCGCGCGAGCCGCGGGCGAGCAGCCAGGCGGTGGCCTCGGCGGGCGGCATCGCGGCGGCGACCAGCCAGCCCTGGACGGCGTCGCACCCCAGGTCGCGCAGGCGCTCCCAGGTCTCGTCGTCCTCGACGCCCTCGGCGACGACGAGCAGGCCCAGGGAGTGGGCGAGGTCGAGGGTGCAGCGGACGATCTCGGCGTCCTCGTTGTCGACGGCGAGCCGGGCCACGAAGGAGCGGTCGATCTTGAGTTCGCTGACGGGGAGCCGGCGCAGATGCACCAGCGACGAGTACCCCGTGCCGAAGTCGTCCAGGGACATCTTCACGCCGTGGCTGGTCAGGCCCGCCAGGGTGTCGGCGGCCCGCTGCGGGTCCTCCAGGAGGACGTGCTCGGTTATCTCCAGCTGGAGGGAGCCCGCCGGGACCCCGTGCCGGGCCAGCCGGGCCGCCACCGCGCCCGCGAAGCCCGGGGTGTGGACGTCGCGCGGCGACACGTTCACCGCGACCGGGACGTTCAGCCCCTGCGCCCGCCACCGGGCGACCTGGGCGAGCGCGGTCTCCAGGACGTACTCGGTCAGGTGCGGCATCAGCCCCGAGGACTCCGCGATGGCGATGAACTCGTCGGGAGGGACCCGGCCGCGCTCCGGGTGCACCCAGCGCACCAGCGCCTCAAGCCCGGCCACCTGGCCGTCGAAGCGGACCTTCGGCTGGTAGTGGAGCTCCACGTCGCCCGCGTCGAGCGCGCGCCGCAGATCGCCCAACAGGCCCAGCCGGTCGGGGGTGTTGGAGTCGCGCTTCGACTCGTACACCTCCACGCCCGTGCGGTCCCGCTTGGCCTGGTACATCGCCACGTCCGCCCGGCGCAGCAGCCCCTCCGCGTCCAGCGCGTGGTCGGGGTAGACCGAGACGCCCGCGCTGGCCTCCAGAACCAGGGTGAGCCCGTCGAGGTCGAGCGGCGAGGAGAGCTCGGCGACCAGGCCGCGGGCTATCCGCATGGTGCTGGTCGCGGAGTCCGCCACGGGCAGCAGCACGGCGAACTCGTCGCCGCCGAGCCGGGCCGCCTCGGCGCCGCGCGGCAGGGCGAGCCGCAGCCGTTCGGCGATCTGGAGGAGCAGCCGGTCTCCGGCGAGGTGTCCGAGGGTGTCGTTGACCGAGCGGAACCGGTCCATGTCGATCAGGACTAGAGCGGCCCGGTTGCCGGGGCCCTCGGCCTCTTCCAGGGCCGCCCAGGTGCGCTCCAGGAGCCACTGGCGGTTGGGCAGTCCGGTGAGCGGGTCGCGCAGTTGCTCCTCGGCGCGGGCGCGGGCGATCCACAGAGTGGAGTCGAGGGCGATCAGCGGGACCGCGAAGAGCGGCAGCAGGACCGGCAGGGCCATCGCGACCACGCAGATCAGCGGGGCGATGCCGAGCAGGGCGACCGCGACGAGGCCCTGCCGCAGCAGGGCCGTCCGGGCGACCGTGGGCAGTCCGCCGCCGCGCGGCGCCAGCGCGTACCAGAGCAGTATCCGGGTGACCACCAGATACGTTCCGGCGGCCAGGACCACCACCGGCGCAGAGGAGACCGTCCAGTCGGTGGGCCACCAGGGTGAGCGGACGCTGGGGTGGTGGCCGAACACGGCGAGCACCAGCGCGGCCGCGCCGATGCCGAGGACGTCGACCGCGCCGTGCAGCACGCCCTGGCGCCAGCGGTGGCGGCGGGCCGCGCCGACGAGCACCACCACCGCCATGGAGACGAGCCCGGCCGGCACCCAGCCGTACAGGAGCAGCACGGCGAGTGTGAGGGCGGCGCCGGAACCGGTGCCGCCCCACCAGCGGTCGCGCCCGAGCGCGACCAGATGGCCCACGATGATCCCGGTGAGGACGGCCAGCGCCCAGCCCGTGGTGGAGCCGGGGAAGAGGGCGTCGCCCGTGTCGAGGGCCCGGTAGAACCCCACGGCCAGGGCGAGGGCGGCGGTCCCGAGGACTCCTGCGGTCAGCCTGGAGGAGAATCCCGCGAACCCGCGCAGCCGTGTGGCCGGGGCGGCGCTCTCGGTCGGTTTCATTCCCGTCCCTCTCACAGCCGGCGGTGCCGATGCCACGCGATGGCCCCTAAGTCATGCCACCACGACCGGGAACTCCCCCAAGCTCCCCGTTTCAGCCGTGCACGACTGGCGCTCATCACAACAGTAGGCCGCGGAGGGCTCTGACGGGCAGCGGTCTACAGCTCTTGCCCGAATGCCACCTGGCCACCACGGCCCGTCTGCTATGCGCTGAACGGGTGACCGAACGCCGTCCGAGAGGAGCCCTCCACTCCTGTTATTCCCCTTCTTCCGCGCTCGGCACAGCTGCTTCGCGAGCCGCTTCGGGACCCTGTTCCAGCAGGACAGCGAACCCGTCCTCGTCGAGAACCGGAACCTTCAGCTGCATCGCCTTGTCGTACTTCGAACCAGGGCTGTCCCCCACGACGACGAACGACGTCTTCTTGGAAACGGAACCGGTGACCTTGGCTCCACGGCTCTGGAGCGCTTCTTTCGCGCCATCTCTGGTGTGGTCGACCAGAGTTCCGGTCACCACGACCGTCAGCCCCTCCAGCGGACGCGGGCCCTCGTCCTCGCCGGAGCCCTCCTCCTCCATACGGACGCCCGCGGCCTTCCACTTGCGGAGGATCTCGCGGTGCCACTCCTCCTCGAACCACTGCTTGAGCGAGGCCGCGATGGTCGGGCCGACGCCCTCGACCGCGGCGAGCTCCTCCTCGGTGGCCTGTTCGATGCGCTCGACCGAGCGGAACTCGCGCGCCAGCGCCTCGGCGGCGACCGGGCCGACATGACGGATCGACAGACCGGTGAGGATCCGGGCCAGCGGGCGCTCCTTGGCGGCCGCGATGTTCTCCAGCATCGAGACCGCGTTCTTGCGCGGCTCGCCGTTCATGTTGGCGAAGACCAGGGCGACCTTCTCCTCGCCGGTCCTGGGGTCGCGCTTGGGCAGCCCGCTGTCCTGGTCCAGGACGTACGCCTTGATGGGCAGCAGCCGGTCCATGGTCAGGTCGAACAGGTCGCCCTCGTCGAGCAGCGGCGGCTCGGACGGCTCCAGCGGCTTGGTGAGGGCCGCGGCGGCGACATAGCCGAAGTTCTCGATGTCCAGGCACTTGCGGCCCGCCAGATAGAACAGCCGCTCGCGCAACTGGGCGGGGCACGACTGCGCGTTGGGGCAGCGCAGATCGATGTCGCCCTCCTTCATGGGCCGCAGCCCGGTGCCGCACTCGGGGCACTCGGCGGGCATCACGAACTCCCGCTCGGTGCCGTCCCGCAGGTCCGCGACGGGGCCCAGGATCTCCGGGATGACGTCACCGGCCTTGCGCAGCACCACCGTGTCCCCGATGAGGACGCCCTTGGCCTTGACCACGTCCTGGTTGTGCAGGGTGGCGAACTCGACCTCGGAGCCCGCCACCGTCACCGGCTCAACCTGCGCGTACGGCGTGACGCGGCCGGTGCGGCCGACGCCGACGCGGATGTTGACCAGCTTGGTGTTGACCTCCTCCGGCGCGTACTTCCAGGCGATCGCCCAGCGCGGGGCGCGCGCGGTGGAGCCCAGGCGGCCCTGGAGGGGGATCTCGTCGAGCTTGACGACGACGCCGTCGATCTCGTGCTCCACCGAGTGGCGGTTCTCTCCGAAGTACGCGATGAACTGCCGCACTTCGTCCAGGGAGCCGACCACCTTGTTGTGCTGGGCGGTGGGCAGGCCCCACTCGCTCAGCAGCTCGTACGCGTGCGACAGGCAGTCGATGGTGAAGCCGTCGCGCGCGCCGATGCCGTGCACCACCATGTGGAGCGGGCGGGTGGCGGTGACCTTGGGGTCCTTCTGGCGCAGCGAACCGGCCGCCGCGTTGCGGGGGTTGGCGAAGGGCTTGTCGCCCGCCTCCACCAGGCGCGCGTTCAGCCCCTCGAACGCCTCCATCGGGAAGTAGACCTCGCCCCGGATCTCGACCAGGTCGGGGACGCGGTCGCCCTTGAGGCGGTCGGGGATGTCCGCGATCGTACGGACGTTGGGCGTGATGTCCTCGCCGGTGCGGCCGTCGCCGCGGGTGGCGGCGCGGGTCAGCCGCCCGTGCTCGTACGTCAGGTTGACCGCGAGGCCGTCGACCTTCAGCTCGCACAGGTAGTGGTACGAGGCGGTGCCGACGTCCTTGGCGACGCGCTCGGCCCAGGCGCCCAGCTCCTCGTCGTCGAAGGCGTTGTCCAGGGACAGCATCCGCTCGCGGTGCTCCACCGAGGCGAAGTCCGTCTCGTACGCCCCCGCGACCTTCTGGGTCGGGGAGTCCGGGGTGCGCAGCTCCGGATACTCCTCCTCCAGGGCCTCCAGGCCGCGCAGCAGCTTGTCGAACTCGCCGTCGCTGACGACCGGCTGGTCCTTCACGTAGTACCGGAAGCGGTGCTCCTCGACCTGCTCGGCGAGGAGCGCGTGCTTCTCCCGTGCGTCCGCGGGCACCACGTCGTTCTGTTCGCCAGCCACTGTCATGTCCTCCCGTTTCCCGTCTTCCCCGTCACTCAGGGTTGTCCGCGAGCGATCTCGCCGCCCGGACGCAGTGGGCGAGAGCCGCGCGGGCATACGCCGGCGAGGCGCCCGCGAGTCCGCACGACGGGGTGACCACCACGGACTCGGCGAGAGTCCCCGGATGCAGCCCCAACCTGCGCCACAACGTCCTGACACCCATGACGCTACCGGCAGGGTCTGACAATGGGCCGTCGGTGCCGCCGACCACTCCGGCGAACAGCCGGGTGCCGCTCTCCACCGCCTCACCGATCACCTCGTCGTCACGCTCGGTGAGCAGGGAGAAGTCGAACGAGACGGCGGCTGCGCCGGCCCGGCGCAGCAGGGCGAACGGCACGTCGGGCGCGCAGGAGTGGACGACGACGGGGCCGTCGTGCACCGCGACGACGTCCCGCAGGGCCGACTCGACGACCTGCCGGTCGACCGCCCGGTGGGTGCGGTAGCCGCTGGCGGTCCTGATCTGCCCGCGCAGCACGGCGGTCAGGGACGGCTCGTCGAGCTGGAGCAGGATCCGCGCGCCCGGCACCCGGCGCCGCACGTCCGCCAGGTGGGCGCGCAGGCCCTCGGCGAGCGACCCGGCCAGGTCGCGGGAGGCGCCCGGGTCACCGAGCGCGGCCTCGCCGCCGCGCAGCTCAAGCGCGGCGGCGAGCGTCCACGGCCCGACCGCCTGGACCTTGAGCGGACCCTCGTACCCCTGGGTGAACTCCTCCAGGGCGTCCAGGTCCTCGCCCAGCCAGGAGTGGGCCCGCCGGGTGTCGCGGCCCGGCCGGTCGCCGAGCCGCCAGCCGCTGGGCTCCACGCGCGCGTACATCTCGACGAGCAGCCCGGCGGTGCGCCCGACCATGTCGGCGCCGGGGCCGCGCGCGGGCAGTTCGGGCAGGAACGGGAAGTCGCCGGCCGATCCGTCGGCGCCGATGAGGGACCCGGTGACGGTCCTGGCGGCCTCGCGCGCGTCGCCGCCAGGCATGGAGCCGACGCCGGTGGCCGAGCCCCAGGGGAAGTCGCTGACGGCTTCGCTCATCGGCCCGGCCGCACCGTCAGGTCGTTGACCTCGGCGTCGCGCGGCAGGTCGATCGCCATGACGATCGTGGTCGCCACCGACTCGGGGTCGATGAAGTTCGCCGGGACGTACTCCTTGCCCTCCTGCGAGTGCACCTTGGCCTGCATGGGGCTGGCGGTGCGCCCCGGGTAGACGGAGGTGACGCGCACCCCGCCCGCGTGCTCCTCGTGGCGCAGCGAGTCCGCCAGCGCCTTCAGGCCGTGCTTGGAGGCGGCGTACGCGCCCCACTCGGCGTGCGCGTTGAGCCCGGCGCCGGAGTTCACGAACAGGACGTGGCCGCGGGCCGCACGCAGCTGGGGCAGGAAGAGGCGGGTGAGCTCGGCGGGCGAGATCAGGTTCGCGTTGAGCTGCTGGTGCCAGGTCTTGGGGCGGAGCTCGCCGACAGGGCCGAGGTCGACGACGCCCGCGATGTGCAGGAGGGAGTCGAGGTGGTCCGGCATCGGCTGCATGCCGAGCGACTTGGAGATGCGGTCCGGGTCGGCGAGGTCCGCGACGAGCGTGCGGGCGCCGGGGAAGCGCCCCGCGAGTTCCTTGGCGCGCCCGGCGTCGCGCGCGAGCAGCAGGAGTTCGTCGCCGCGCTCGTGCAGCCGCCGCGCCACCGCCGCGCCGATGCCGGAGCCTGCCCCAGTGATCAGGTGTGTAGCCATACCCGACATGCTCGCACTACTGGATGCCGGCAGACTCCTCCAGGTAGGCGAGGGCGGCGACCGCGTCCTCCGCGAAGAAGACCAGGTCAGTGAGGGGCAGCGGCAGGAAGCCCTCGTTGTCCATGCGGCGGAACTGCTCCTTGAGGCCGTCGTAGAACCCCGCGGTGTTCAGCAGCACCACCGGCTTGGTGTGCTTGCCGTGCTTCTTCAGCTCCAGGATCTCGGTGGCCTCGTCGAGGGTGCCGGTGCCGCCGACCATGATGACCACGGCGTCGGCCCGGTCCAGGAGCAGCGCCTTGCGCTCCGCGAGGTCCTTGGCGATGACCATCTCGTCGGCGTTGGCGCGGGCCTTGGCCGCGAGGAAGTCGACGGAGACACCGACGAGGCGTCCGCCCGCCTCCTGCACGCCGTCCGCGACGACCTTCATCAGACCGCTCTCCGAGCCGCCCCACACGAGGGTGTGGCCGCCCTTGCCGAGCAGCTCGGCGAACTCGCGGGCGGGGACGGTGTAGCGGTCGTCGAGGTCGGCGGCGGAGAGGAAGACGCAGATGTTCATGGCTCAACCGTACGCCGGGACACCTCCGCCACTCGAACGGGTGAACAGTGTCCCGAACGGCGAATCGGGGGAACAACCGGCGGGCGACGGGCCGTTGAGCGGGCATGACTACGACGATTCACACGATTCTCGCCGAGCCGACGAACGCGGCCACTCCCCCGCCGGGCCCGCCTCCGCCCTACGACCCGGATCACCTCGTCACGGCCGAGGCCGCCGGGGAGGGCGCGCTGCGCGTCCGCGTGATGTGGGGCGGGCAGGTGCTCGCCGACAGCACCCGCTCGCTGCTGGTGCGCGAGGACGGCCTGCCGGTCCGCTATTACCTGCCGCCCGAGGACGTCCGGCTGGACCTGCTGAGCCCGTCGGACACCCGAACCACGTGCCCGTACAAGGGAGTCGCCTCGTACTGGTCGCTGCCGGACGCGCCGGACATAGCCTGGTCCTACCACGAGCCGCTGGCGGCCGTGACGTTGATAAAGGACCACCTGTGCTTCATAGGCACGGAGGCCGGCGCCCCTACTGCGGACTAGGCCAGCGCTTCGGTACGTCGCGTGGTGGTCGCGATCGTCGCCGACCCCACCACGCGCGTGCCGTCGTAGAGCACGATCGCCTGGCCGGGCGCGATGCCGCGCACCGGCTCGGCGAAGCTCACCACCAGCTCGCCGCCCACCGGCTCCGCCGTCACCGCCGTCTCGCCGCCGTGGGCGCGCAGCTGGGCGGTGTACGTGCCGGGGCCGGCCGGGGCGTCGCCGCACCAGCGGGGCTTGATCGCGGTCAGGCCGGTGACGTCCAGGGCCTCGACGGGGCCGACGGTGACCGTGTTGTTCACCGGGGAGATGTCCAGGACGTAGCGGGGCTTGCCGTCGGCGGCCGGGTGGCCGATGCGCAGACCCTTGCGCTGGCCGATGGTGAAGCCGTAGGCGCCCTCGTGGGAGCCGACCTTCGTGCCGGACTCGTCGACGATGTCGCCCTCGGCCTTGCCGAGCCGGTTGGCGAGGAAGCCCTGGGTGTCGCCGTCGGCGATGAAGCAGATGTCGTGGCTGTCCGGCTTCTTGGCGACGGCCAGACCCCGGCGCTCGGCCTCGGCCCGGATCTCGTCCTTGGTGGTGAGCGTGTCGCCGAGCGGGAACATCGCGTGGGCGAGCTGCTTCTCGTCGAGGACGCCGAGGACGTAGGACTGGTCCTTGGCCATGTCGCTGGCGCGGTGCAGCTCGCGGCTGCCGTCCTCGTTGAGGACGACGGTGGCGTAGTGGCCGGTGCAGACGGCGTCGAAGCCCAGGGCGAGGGCCTTGTCGAGCAGCGCGGCGAACTTGATCTTCTCGTTGCAGCGCAGGCACGGGTTGGGAGTGCGGCCCGCCTCGTACTCGGCGACGAAGTCCTCGACGACGTCCTCGCGGAAGCGTTCCGCGAGGTCCCAGACGTAGAAGGGAATGCCGATGACATCGGCTGCGCGGCGGGCGTCGCGGGAGTCCTCGATGGTGCAGCAGCCCCGCGCGCCGGTGCGGAAGGACTGCGGGTTCGCGGACAGGGCGAGGTGGACGCCGGTGACGTCGTGGCCGGCCTCGGCGGCGCGGGCGGCGGCGACGGCCGAGTCGACGCCACCGGACATGGCGGCGAGCACGCGGAGGGGGCGCGGGGGTGTCTTCGTCATAGCACCCATAAGGGTACGTGCCGTGAGGGGCGGGCGGCTCGCGAGTATCCCGGGCGAGGGGTGCGGGCGGCGCCGCACCCCGCCGGGATCAGCTCAGCCCCGCCGTCCTCGCCCGCTCCACCGCCGGGCCGATCGCGGTCGCCACCGCCTGGACGTCGGCTTCCGTGGAGGTGTGGCCGAGGGAGAAGCGGAGGGTGCCCCGGGCCAGGTCGGGCGGGGTGCCGGTGGCGAGCAGGACGTGGCTGGGCTGGGCCACACCCGCCGTGCAGGCGGAGCCGGTGGAGCACTCGATGCCCTGGGCGTCCAGGAGCAGCAGCAGCGAGTCACCCTCGCAGCCGGGGAAGGTGAAGTGCGCGTTCGCCGGGAGGCGGCCGCCCGGGGCCGGGTCGCCGCCCAGGATCGCCTCCGGGACCGCCTTGCGGACCACGTCGACCAGCTGGTCGCGCAGGCCCCCGACCTCGCGGGCGAAGTCGGCGCGGCGCTCGGCGGCCAGCCGGCCCGCCACCGCGAAGGCGGCGATCGCCGGGACGTCCAGCGTGCCGGAGCGGACGTGGCGCTCCTGGCCGCCGCCGTGCAGCACGGGCACGGGGGTGTACTCACGGCCGAGCAGCAGCGCCCCGATGCCGTACGGGCCGCCGATCTTGTGGCCCGAGACCGTCATCGCGGCCAGGCCCGATGCGGCGAAGTCGACGTCGAGCTGGCCCACGGCCTGGACCGCGTCGGCGTGCATCGGGACGTCGAACTCCCGTGCCACGGCGGCGAGTTCCGCCACCGGCAGGACCGTGCCGATCTCGTTGTTGGCCCACATGACGGTGACCAGGGCCACGTCGGAGGGGTCGCGCGCGATCGCCTCGCGCAGGGCTTCCGGGTGCACCCGCCCGTACCGGTCGACGGGCAGGTACTCGACCGTCGCGCCCTCGTGTTCGGCGAGCCAGTGGACCGCGTCGAGCACGGCGTGGTGCTCGACGGGGCTGGCCAGGACCCGGACCCGGCGCGGGTCGGCGTCGCGGCGGGCCCAGTACAGGCCCTTGACGGCGAGGTTGTCGGCCTCGGTGCCGCCGGCCGTGAAGACGACCTCGCTGGGGCGCGCGCCGAGCGCCTCGGCGAGCTCTTCGCGGGCCTCCTCGGCACTGCGGCGGGCCCGGCGTCCGGCGGCATGCAGAGAGGACGCGTTGCCGGTGGCGGTGAGCTGGGCGGTCATCGCCTGGACCGCCTCGGGGAGCATCGGGGTGGTCGCGGCGTGGTCGAGGTAAGCCATGGTGGGCCCGATTCTACGAGCCACCGGGACCGGCCTCAGGCGCCGAGCCCCCAGGAGACGGTTCCGTCGGCCATGACCAGGCCCGCGAGCACCGCCAGGTCGGCGATACCGAGGGCGAGTCCGAGCCAGGCGCGGCCGCGCCGGGTGGTGCGGTACCGCAGGGCGAGCCCGGCGAGCACGATGGCCATCGGGCCGAGCACGACGTTCATGACCAGCAGGCCGAGCAGGCCGAGGACGAAGGCGGCGACAGCCATGCCGTCGGCGTCCTTGTCGCGGACACGGCGGCGGTTCAGGACGAGTTCCATGGTCAGGCCCTCCGGTGCGAGGAGATGCGTTCACGTACGGCGAAGACGATCAGCCAGAGCCCGATGGCGCCGGCGACGGCCAGGGTGACCGGGAGCGGAAGGTGCGCCGCTGAGCCCAGCACGACCCCCAGCAGGAGGAGGGCTGCGACGAGGAAAAGCATGGGGTGCCTCTCTGGCTCGTTTCGGATCAGGCTTCGGATCAGGTTTCAGATCAAGTCGTTTTCGGAGTACGACTGTTCACTGACTACCTAGTCTAGCCTTCCCAAATTCAGCGAACAGCTGTTTACTGAGTGGTATGAGCCACACTCTCGGGATCCGGCAGGCCCAGAAGCAGAAGACGCGCCAGGCCCTCCTGGACGCGGCACTCGGGCTGTTGGAGCACCAGAGCCTCAGCAGCCTGGGACTTCGTGAGGTCACCCGGGCCGTGGGGGTCGCCCCCGCCGCGTTCTACCGGCACTTCAAGGACACCGCCGACCTCGGGGTGGCGCTGGTGGAGGGGGCGCTCGGGAGTCTGCACGAGACGATCCGGGCGGCGATCGTGACGACCGGCGGGAGCGACGAGCGCATCGACCGGGCCGTGGATCTGATCGCCTCTCATGTACGGGCGCACCCGGCGCACGTCCGCTTCATCGCACGGGAGCGGCACGGCGGGGTGGCGCCGGTGCGCGAGGCCATAGGCGTCCAGCTGCGGCGGTTCGCCGACGAGGTGGCCGAGGCACTGGGCGCGGACCCCGAGTCGCAGGGGTGGAGCGCGGCGGATCTGCGGATGCTGGCCGGGGTCTACGTCGACCACATGGTGATGACGGCCTCGGCGATCCTGGAGGCGGGCGCGGGCGCGGAGGGCGACGAAGAGGCGGCACGGCGCGCCGAGGAGGCCGTGCTGGCCACCGCGCGGCGGCAGTTGAGGCTGGTCACGCTGGGCCGCCGCCACTGGCTGGACTGAGGGCGGCGGCCCGGCGGAGGGATACGTACGGCTACGGCGTGCGCAGGGCGCGGGCGAGCTGGCGGGACTGGGCGACCAGGCGGTCGGCGCTGTCCCAGACCTCGGCGTCCTCCTCCAGGAAGCCGCCGGCCAGGTTGCGGGTGGTGATGGAGACCCGCAGCGGGCCGGGCGCCGGGCGGCAGCGGATGTGCACGGTCAGCTCGACCGTGGGGGTCCAGCCCGTCAGACCCATCTCGAACGCGGTCGGCGGGAGCGCGTCGACGGCCAGGAGCAGCGAGTACGGGTCGGCGTCGCGGCCGTCGGCCAGGCCGAACCAGCCGCGCATCTCGCCCTTGCCGGAGGGGGCGCCGACCGCCCAGCCGAGGGTGGTCGGGTCGAGCTTCAGCATCAGCCGCTCGGTGATGGCCGAGCTGCCCGGGATCGGGGCGGGGCCGTCGGCCGGGCCGAGGCAGTGCTCGATCGGCGGGATCGCGGGCGGCTTGGCGGTGGTGCGCACATCGTCCGGGAGTGCGTCCAGGTCGCCGTACGAGGCGAGGACGCGGATGCGTTCGACCTCGGCGCCGTTCTCGTCGTACTGGAAGAGCGAGGCCTGGCCGGTGGAGAGCGTACGGCCGGTGCGGACGCGCTGGGTGCGGACGACGGCCGGGCCGGGGGCCGAGGGGGTGAGGTAGTGGGCCGTCACGCTGAACGGGTCGGCGTGCGGGAGGGCGCGGCCGAGCGTGCGGCCGAGGAGGGCGAGGAGATATCCGCCGTTCACGGCGTGGATGATCGTCCACCCCGCCGAGAGGTGGGCGTCGTAGACGCCGTCTTCGTCTTCGCGCGGGGTGACGGCGGTGTCGCGGTCGAACTCGCTGTCCCCGATCGTTGCCTGTGCCATGCGGCAAAGGTACACGGGTACGTTACTGAGCGGTAGCTTTTTTTTGCCCCCCGCCCCGCACCCCGCCACGGGGCTTCGCCCCCTACCCCTCCTCCGCCGCCGCGCTCCTCCGGTTCCACGCCCTCGGTGCGCGCCAGTGGTAGCGCATGGCCGCCAGCCGCAGCAGGAACGCGGTGACGATGGCGAAGCCGCTCGTGACCGCGTTCAGGGTCTCGAAGCGGATGCAGAGGGCCACGATCGCGGCGCCCACGATCGCCGGGACCGCGTACAGGTCGCGGTCCCAGCGGAGCAGGGACGGGACCTCGTTGGCCAGCACGTCGCGCAGGACGCCGCCGCCGACCGCCGTGGCGAGGCCGAGGGCCGCGGACGAGGTGAGGCCGAGCCCGTAGTCGTACGCCTTCGTCGTGCCCGTGACGCAGAACAGGCCGAGGCCCGCCGCGTCGAAGACGTTGACCGCGTTCTGGGTGCGCTCGACCTCCGGGTGGAGGAAGAAGACCAGGACGGCGGCGAGCAGCGGAGTGATGAAGTACCCGAGATCGCTGAACGCGGCGGGCGGCACCGCGCCGATGATCAGATCCCGGAACAGCCCTCCGCCCAGCGCGGTGACCTCGGCCAGGACCGCGATGCCGAACACGTCGAAGTTCTTGCGTACGGCGAGCAGCGCGCCGGAGATCGCGAAGACGAAGATTCCGACGAGGTCGAGCGCATGCTGGACGGAGGGGGTGAACAGTTCATGGAGCACCCGACATTTTTACCCCGATACGTGTTTCCCGCTCGAACGTGTCGGGTATTCGGGCTCTCCTACCAGGTGGGCTTGCCGGTCGAGTAGATCCACGTCTGGAAGAGGTCGTCCAGCTGCTGCCCGGAGACCTTCTCGGCGAGCTTGATGAAGTCGGACGTGTTCGCGTTGCCGTACCGGTGCAGCTTCGTCCACGCGGGCAGCAGCTTGAAGAACGCCCCGTCGCCGATGCGCTCGCGCAGCGCCTGGAGCGTCAGCGCGCCGCGCCGGTAGACGGCGTTGGCGAACATGGTGTCGCGCTGCGGGTCCGCGACCTTCGTCTGCCAGAACGCGTCCCCGGCCGGGACCCGGTCGTAGTAGGCGCGGGCCAGGTCGTGCGCGGTCCCCCGCCCCTTGTGCTCCTCCCACAGCCACTGCGAGTAGCTCGCGAAGCCCTCGTTGAGCCAGATGTCCTTCCATTGCGCCACCGAGACCGAGTCGCCGAACCACTGGTGGGCGAGCTCGTGGACGATCGTGGTCTCGTTGCGCACCGCCGAGTACGCGGGCTTGGACTGCACTTCGAGCGAGAAGCCCGCCTGGGGCATGTCGTCGACAATCGCGCCCGTCTCCTCGAACGGGTACGGGCCGAAGACCTTGGACCAGTAGTCGGTGGCCTCGGCGGTGACCGCGTAGACGTCGACCTGGTTCTGCCCCTTGAGCACCGGGTCGACGGCCACGTAGATCGGCGTCCCGGCCGGGGTCTTCCCGGTCCTCACGTCGAACTTGCCGATGGTCGCCGTGGCCAGGTACGTCGCCATCGGCCTGTTCTCGCGCCAGTGGGAGTACGAGCGGTCGCCCCGGTCGTACGAGGAGACCAGACGGCCGTTGGAGACGCCGGTCAGGCCCTTGGGGGCGTCGATGCGGATGTCGTAGGTGGCCTTGTCGGCGGGGTGGTCGCTGGAGGGGAACCAGGTGGAGGCGGCGTTCGGCTCGCAGGCCACGAAGACGCCGTCCTTGGTCTTCATCCAGCCGTAGTCGGAGCCGAAGACGATGGGCCCGTTGAGCGCGACGGGCACTCCGCCGTAGCCGACGGTGACCTCGAACTCCTGGCCCTTTCGCAGTTTGTGACGGGGCGTCACCACTATCTCGTCGCCGTTGCGGGTGAAGTCGGCAGGTCTGCCGTTCACCCGTATCGCGTCGACGGTGAGCTTCTGGAGGTCGAGGTCGAAGCTGGTGAGGGTCTGGGTGGCGCGGGCGGTGATCGTCGTACGCCCGTCGAGCCGCCCGGAGTCCGGGTGGTAGCTGACGCCGAGGTCGTAGTGGAGGGCGTCGAAGCCGCCGTTGCCGAGGTCGGGGAAGTAGGGGTCGCCGATGCCGGCGGCGCCGGGCGAGCCGCCGCCGGGTGCGGCGGCGATGGTGAAGGCCGAGGCCGCCGCGGTGGCGAGGGCGAGCAGCCGTGAGGTACGGCGTGCCGAACGGGAGAGTGCCATGGGTCTGCCCTTCGAACGCGTTTCCGTGCGTACGGACAGGCAGACTCTGCACTCTCCCGTTTCGGCGTGAACATGACTTTGCCGAACCGTCATGCGTTACTTGTCGGTTGACTCCTGAACGGTGGAGTCCGGTCCGGTTGCGGCTTCCGGCTCGGCCTCGTCGGCGTCCGGCGTTTCCGCGTCGGCGGGCGTCTCGGTGACCTCGATGACCTCGATGACCTCGGGGGCCGTCTCCTCGGGGGCCGTCTCCTCCGCCGCGGGCTCGCCCTTCACGATCGACACCACCTCCACCGACTCCCGCGCCTCGGGCAGCACCGCCTCGCCCGGGACCTGGTCCGGCGCGTTCTCCGGGTGGTGACAGGCCACCTGGTGGCCGGTCTTCAGGGCGATCAGCGGCGGTTCCTGCGTCTTGCAGATCTCCGTCGCCTTCCAGCACCGGGTGTGGAAGCGGCAGCCGCTCGGCGGCGAGATGGGCGACGGCACATCGCCCTTGAGCAGGATCCGCTCGCTCTTGACGCCCTTGCGCTTGGGGTCCGGCACCGGCACGGCCGAAAGGAGAGCCTTGGTGTACGGGTGCATGGGCGCCGAGTACAGCGACTTGCGGTCGGCGAGCTCCACGATCTTGCCGAGGTACATCACCGCGATCCGGTCCGAGACGTGCCGGATGACCGACAGGTCGTGGGCGATGATCACGTACGTGAGGCCCAGCTCGCTCTGGAGGTCGTCGAGGAGGTTGACCACCTGCGCCTGGATCGACACGTCGAGCGCCGAGACCGGCTCGTCCGCCACGACCAGCTTCGGGTTGAGCGCGAGCGCACGGGCGATGCCGATGCGCTGGCGCTGGCCGCCGGAGAACTCGTGCGGATAGCGGTTGTAGTGCTCGGGGTTGAGGCCCACCAGCTCCATCAGCCGCTGGACCTCCTTCTTCACCCCGCCCTCGGGCGTGACGCCCTGGAGCCGGAAGGGGGTGGAGACGATCCCGCCGATGGTGTGGCGCGGGTTCAGCGAGCCGTACGGGTCCTGGAAGATCATCTGCATGTCGCGGCGGAGCGGACGCATCCGCCCGGCCGACATGTGCGTGATGTCGTGGCCCTCGAACTCGACCTTGCCGCCCGTCGGTTCGAGC
This sequence comes from Streptomyces sp. NBC_00224, assembly GCF_041435195.1. Classification (NCBI taxonomy): domain Bacteria; kingdom Bacillati; phylum Actinomycetota; class Actinomycetes; order Kitasatosporales; family Streptomycetaceae; genus Streptomyces; species Streptomyces sp. NBC_00224. The sequence goes on along the minus strand of NZ_CP108106.1, from coordinate 6,306,226 downwards.
AGCCGGGTGACCAGCCGGCCCATCGTCGACTTGCCGCAGCCCGACTCGCCCACCACGCCGAGGGTCTCACCCGCCCGGACGTCGAAGGAGATGCCGTCGACCGCCTTGACCGCGCCGGTCTGCCGCCCGAACAGGCCCTTCTTGATGGGGAAGTGCTTGACGAGCCCCTCCACCTTGAGAAGCGGCTCGGGCGAGGCGGCCGACTGCTCCGGGATCGCCTTCTCGGTGCCCTGTGTGGGCTTCTTGTCGCTCACAGCTTCGGCGCAATCTCTTCGGTCCAGATACGGGCCCGCTCCTCCTGCGACATGTGGCAGGCCGAGAAGTGCCCCTCGGTGTCGTCCCACTGCTTGAGCTCGGGACGCACGGTGCGCGTGACGTTGTCCTTGGGGAGGTCCGCGTACGGGCAGCGCGGGTTGAAGGCGCAGCCGGACGGCACGTTGATCAGCGACGGCGGCTGGCCCTTGACCGGGATCAGCCGGTCCGTCTCCTCGCGGTCGATGCGCGGCATGGACCCCAGCAGACCCCAGGTGTAGGGGTGCTGGGGCTCGTAGAAGACCTTCTCGGCCGGGCCGCGCTCGATGCACCGGCCGCCGTACATCACCAGGAGGTCGTCCGCCATCTCGGCGACCACGCCCAGATCGTGCGTGATCATGATGACGGCGGAGCCGAACTCCTTCTGCAGATCGCGGATCAGGTCCAGGATCTGCGCCTGGACGGTGACGTCCAGGGCGGTGGTCGGCTCGTCCGCGATCAGCAGCTCCGGGTTGTTGACCAGCGCCATCGCGATCATCGCGCGCTGGCGCATACCGCCGGAGAACTCGTGCGGATAGGAGTCCACCCGCTTGCCCGGCTCGGGGATGCCGACCCGGTCGAGCATCTCGATCGCCCGCGTGCGGGCGACCTTCTTGCTGACCGGGTTGTGGACCCGGTAGGCCTCCACGATCTGCGCGCCGACCGAGTAGTACGGGTGCATCGCGGAGAGCGGGTCCTGGAAGATCATGGCCATCTTCCGGCCGCGCAGCCGCCGTACGTGCTCGGGGTCGGCGCCGATCAGCTCCTCGCCGTCCAGCCACACCTCGCCGGAGATCTTGGCGTTGGTGCTGCGGTGCAGCCCCATCAGGCCGAGCGAGGTGACGGACTTGCCCGAGCCGGACTCGCCCACGATGCCGAGGGTCCTGCCGGGCTTGATGTCGAAGCTGACCCCGTCGACGGACTTGACCAGGCCGTCGTCGGTGTCGAAGTGGATGCGCAGGTCCCGTACGGAGAGGAAGGCCTCCCCGGCGTCGGCGGGGCGCTCGGCCACCGGCTCGCCGACGGCCGCGCCGGTCTTGTTCAGGTCGCTCACGAGAGCCTCACCCTGGGGTCGATCGCGGCGTACACCAGGTCCACCAGCAGATTGCAGAGAACGATGAAGAAGGCGGCGACCAGGGTCACGCCCATGACGACCGGGAGGTCGTTGGTCCGGACGCCGTCGACCGCGTAGAAGCCGAGGCCCTGGAAGGAGAAGACCTGCTCGGTGATGACCGCGCCGCCGACCAGCAGACCGAAGTCCATGCCGAAGATGGTGACGATCGGGGTGAGCGCGGCGCGCAGGCCGTGCTTGCCGATGACGGTCCGCTCCCGCAGGCCCTTGGCGCGGGCGGTGCGGATGTAGTCCTCGCCCATGGTCTCCAGCATTCCGGCCCGGGTGAGCCGGGCGTAGAGCGCGGAGTAGAGGAAGGCGAGGCTGCACCAGGGGATCAGCAGGTTCCATGCCCAGTCGGCCGGGTTGTCCGTGAACGCCACATAGTTCACGCCCGACCAGATGGGCCATTGGACGGTGAAGATCCCCAGGAAGAGCATGCCCGTGAAGAAGATCGGGAGGGAGACGCCGGCGAGGGCGACACCCATGAAGAAGCGGTCCAGGAAGGATCCCCGCTTGAGGGCGGAGACGACACCGACCGCCACACCGGAGACCAGCCAGATGACGGCCGCACCGATGGCGAGCGAGAAGGTGACCGGGATGCGCTGGGTCAGCTGCGGCCAGACCTCGACGTGGTTCTTGAACGAGTAGCCGAAGCAGGGGGCGTTGCAGACCGAGGCGTCGGGGCCGAACTTGTAGGTCGCGCCGACGAAGATCTGCTTGATGAAGTGCCAGTACTGGGTGTAGAGCGGTTGATCGAACCCGAGGTTCTTCTTCACCGCGGCAATCGCACCGGCATTGGCGTCCTTGCCCACGTACTGGGCGGCCAACTGGTCCATCGTCTGGCCTGCCAGCCGGGGCACCAGGAAGTAAATCGCGAAGGTGACCGCGCTGACGATCAGCAGCAGGACCACCGCGCCGAAAGCGCGTCGGATGATGTACGCAGCCACAGCTGTCCGGCAACCGGTGCCCGCCAGGCCGGGGGTTTCCCGACCCGGCGGGCACCGGAGCCTTCACCTGCCTTTCAAAGAACTCGGGGGCTCAGCCGCTTACTTGGAGGAACCCATCAGCAGGTAGTCGTACATACCGAGGTACGCCTGGGTGACCGTGACGTTCGTCGCGGACGTCGGGCGGAACAGCAGGTTCTTGCGGTAGATCAGCGGCACGGCGGAGGCGTTCTCGGCGACCATCTTGTCGATGTCGCCCCAGGCCTTCTCACGGGCGGTCTTGTCCGTGTTGGCGATGGCGTCGTTCAGCGCCTTGTTGATCGCCGGGTCGTTCAGCTCCTGGACGTTGTTGCCACCGGACGGCTTGATGGCCGAGCCGTTGATGATCTGGTCCAGGAAGCCGAAGCCGGTCGGCCAGTCGGCACCCCACGCGGTCATGATCATGCCGAGCTTGTGGTCGTGCACGTACTGCGGGTTGCCGGCGAAGTTCTGGAAGTACTTGCCCGCGGGGAAGGACTTGATCTCAGCGTTGATGTTGATCTTCTTCAGCGACGCCTGGACCGCGGTGGCCATGGCCATCTCGGACGGGCGGTCGGAGCGGGCCGTCAGGTTCGTCGAGAAGCCGTTCGGCTGGTTGCACTGCTTGAGCTCTTCCTTGGCCTTGGCCTCGTCGCCCTTGTCGCCCGGAGTCTCGTACTGGTTGAACTTGGCGTAGCCGTTGACCGACGGCGGCAGCAGCGTCGAGGCGACGTCACCCTTGGGCGCGCCACCAGCGGCGGCCTGGATCGACGCCTTGTCGATGCCCCACTGGACGGCCTTGCGGCAGTGCACGTTGTCGAAGGGGGCGACGTTCAGGTTCAGACCGATGTACGAGGTGGCGCCGGCGTACGAACCGTCCGTCTGCGACTTGTACTTCGGGCTGGTGAGGACCTTCGGCTGGGTCTGCGGGGAGACACCGGTGCCGGCCGCGTCGGCGGTCAGGTTGTCGGCGAGCAGGTCGTTGTCGACCGTGACCGCGTTGACCTTGAACCGGATGCTGATCTTGTCCGGCAGGGCCGGGCGGACCGGGTCGGTCTTCTGGTCCCACTGCGGGTTGCGGACGAGGGTCGCGCCCTTGCCCTCCTCGTACGACTCGAACTTGTACGGGCCGGAGGAGACGATGTGCTGGACGTAGGTCGCACCCTTGTCCTTCGCCGCCGGCACGGGGGCCGTCTGCGAGAACGTCGCCAGGTAGTCGAAGTCCGCGAAGGCGTCCTTCAGCTTGAAGACGATGGTGTTGTCGTCCGGCGTCTCGATCGACGCGATGCCCTTGGGGTCCTTGTTCTTGTACGGACCCTCGTACTTGTCACCGTCGATCAGGTGCGACTTGAAGTACGTCGGGCCGTTGGACAGGGCCTCGGGGGCGAAGTTCGACCGCTCGACGGCGTACTTGACGTCCTTCGAGGTGATCGGCGTGCCGTCCTCGAACTTCAGGCCCTTGCGCAGGGTGTACGTCCAGGTCTTCGCGTCCGCGCTGGGCTTGCCGAGCGACTCCGCGAGGTCCGGGACCACGGTCAGGCCGTCCTTGCCGGCGGCCGGCTTGAACGTGGTGAGCGTACGGCCGTACAGGCGGGAGAAGTTCTGCACCCAGCCGTAGTACGTGTTGCCCGGGTCCAGGGAGTCCGGGACGTCCGACATCGCGTAGGTGGCGGTGCCACCCTTCTTGTCGGACTTGTTCACGATCTGGCTGAGCCCGGCGTCAGTGACGGACTTGCCGCCCTTGGCACCACCGTCGTCGTCCTTGGAGTCGTTGCACGCGGTGGCCCCCAGTGTCAGCGCCACGGCGGTAGCGATCAGAACGGTCGCTTTTCTCGTCTTCACCTGAGGAATGCCCCCTCTATGGATGGTTGCGGCAGATGTGTCGTTGTGTGGCAGGTGCCGCGTGCTTACTTTCCTCGCGGGTCGAGGGCGTCTCGCAGCCCGTCGCCCAGCAGGTTGAACGCCAGGACGGTGACGAAGATCGCCAGGCCCGGCACGATCATGTACTGCGGGTCCGCCTCATAGAGGTCGGTCGCAGTGGAGAGCATTCCGCCCCACGATGCCTGCGGCGGCGAGATGCCGACGCCGAGGAAGCTGAGGCCTGCCTCGAACAGGATGTTCGTGGGGATCAGGAGCGTCGCGTAGACCAGGATCGGTGCGACCAGGTTCGGCAGCAGCTCCCGGATCAGGATGAACGGACCGCGGGCGCCGAGGCTCTTGGCCGCCTCGACGAACTCGCGTTCGCGCAGGCTGAGCGTCTGGGCCCGGACGATACGCCCCATGTACGGCCAGCTGAAGAACCCGATCACGAAGATCAGCACGCTGATCCTCAGTGGCAGCCCGGTCAGCCCGAACGCCCCGTCCTGGAGGGACGCGGAGATCGAGATGGCGAAGAGCAGCAGCGGGAACGCCAGGAAGACGTCCATCGCCCGGCTGATCAGGGTGTCCGCCCAGCCTCCGTAGAAGCCGGCCGTGACGCCCATGATCACGCCGATGACCACGGAGAGCATGGTGGCGCCGCCCGCGACGAGCAGCGACACCCAGGAGCCCTCGATGATCCGGGACAGGATGTCGCGCCCGTACTGCGGGTCGACACCCAGTGGGTGCTCCCAGCTCATGCCGCCCCAAGCTCCCTTGGGTGCCAGCAGGGCCGGGTCGATCAGCTCCTGGTGGAACTCGTTCGGATCCATCCCGAACGCCCACTGGATCGGCTTGGAAAGAACGGCGAGCAGGATGAGCAGGACGACGACGACGCCACCGGCGACCGCGAGCTTGTCGCGCTTGAAGCGCGTCCAGGCGATCTGTCCGAGTGAACGGCCCTCGATCTGGCTCTGCTTGGCCCCCGTGAGTACTGCCTCCGGCGGCACCTCGGCAGCCGATCCGGTGGTCTCTAGCGGTGCGGTCACAGTGCCTCTGACCCCTCCCGGCCGGCGGATGGCCGGCCCGTACCAGCCGCTGTGGCGGCTTGTTCCATCAGGTGGTGCGGTGATCTGCGACGGGCCAACCGGCCCTTGTTAGCCGGGAGTCTTCAACGCGTTCGCGATCACCCGCCAGACCTGACGGTGAATGGTTGCCTAAACGTGATGCGGTCAGACGTCTTCCGTTATCCGGACGCGGTGATCGTCTGAGCGGATCAGTCGTGTACTAACCGACCAGATCGGTCATGTCACCCAACTGCCTTTATGAGCTGTCGAATTGGGTGAAGAAGTCCGGGCAACCGGGACAGGGGTGAATGAAGAGGGATTTGATACGTGTTGCGTAGGTGACGCGTGTGACGTCAGTATGCGCGCGGGGCGGCCGGGGGGTAGCCGTACCCGCCCGCGGGGGCCGCCGGGGCGGCGTGCGCCTCGCGGTCGTAGAAGGGGCGTCCGTTGGCGCGCAGCCACAGCCCGACCGGGTCGTACTCGTCGGACAGGGCGACCGTGGAGACCGGCAGCCCGTCGGGCACGGCTGCGACGGCCTGCTGCATCATCGCGCGCACCGCGTCGACGGACTGCGGCCCGGTGTCGTAGAGGTCGAGGCCGATGGCCAGATACGCCATGCCGAGCGCGGGCTGCACCCAGGCGCGGCGCAGCGCCCGGACGGCCGGGGTGCGGTGCGCGTGCTGGGTGAGCAGGGCGTAGAACTGCGGGATCTCCACGGCCGGTTCGGTGATCCGCAGCGGGCCCGCGGGCATCCGGTCGAGGCCGGTGGCGATCCGGCGCAGATCCGGCCAGGGGATGCCGACCCCGCCGCCGGGGGCGTGCGGGTTGAGCCAGATCCCGTACCGGTCGGGGTAGAGGGCGCGGGCGATGTCACGGCCGGTGACCATCTCGTGGTCCCGGTTCCAGCCACTGGCGGAGAGCTCCTGGGCGGAGGTCACACAGGGTGCGTACGCCACCCCGTCGACCTCCATGTTCCCGTACTGCGCGTCGGAGGCGCCGGGCCGGCCGTGCCAGAGCAGCATCCACAGCCGGCCGGACGAGGGGTCGGCGAGGGCGTGCAGCAGCGCCTCGTACGCGTCGTAGCGTCCGGGGGCCACCTGGCGCAGCATGTGCTCGACCTGCCCGGCCGCCGCGGTGCCTGACGCACTCACCCTGGGTCCCGCCCCTCTTCGTTCCCCCGCGCCGCCGGTGCACAGGCGTGCGGCCGTGGGGGTCTACGGATTATGAAACCAGCTTATGCGGGAGGACTAGGGGGTGGCCCGCGTGTAGAAGGGGCGCACGCGCTCCCGCATCCACTCGCCCACCGGGTCCTGGGCCACGTCGAGCAGCACCAGGTTCACCGGCCAGCCGACCGGGGCCCGGCCCAGCGCCCGGCCCAGCGCCTCCATGGGGGCGTTACGCCCGGCCCCGTCCCAGGTGGAGAACTCCACGCCGACGAAGAGCGTCGGGTCGTCGCCCTCGATGGAGGCGAGCGCACGGCGGGCGGTGCGCACCACGCCGGTGGCGTCGAACTCCTCGGCCGCGGCGGTCAGGAAGTCGACCGGGTCCTCCTGCCAGTCGGGCTCGAAGAGCCGCACCCGGGCGCCGGAGGCAGGCCCGTCGAGGGCGGTGCGCCCGGTGCGGCACAGCTCGGCCACGGCGGGCGGCGGCAGCGGTACGCCGACCGCGCCCTCCGGGTTCAGCGCGATGCCCAGCTGCGGCGGCAGCCCTCGGGCGAACTCCACGGCGGGGGCGACGGCGAACGACATGTGCGGGCCGACGCACTGGAGGAACTGCTGCTCGGAGCTGTAGACGGGGACGTAGGGGGAGCCGGCGATCTCCATGGTGGGGAGGTCGAGGTCGGCGCTGTCCCGGCTGCCGCCGTTGGGGAGGGGGATCCAGACGGGGTTGCGGCCGAGGACCTCTATCAGGCGGGGGCCCGCACCCGGGACGCCGAGCGAGGCGGCCAGCGCCTCCTCCAGCTCGTTGCCCGGCCAGCCTCCGCCGCCCTGGGGGTGCGGGAATTCCATGTGCCTGTCCTTTGTCTGCGTGCCGTCTTGGGCTGGTCGCGCCCGCGCGGCGGAGCCGCAAATGTCACAGCCCCGCGCCCCTAGGGGGTACGGCGGGTCGCGCCCCCGCGGCGGAGCCGCAAATGGCACAGCCCCGCGCCCCTGAAAACAGGGGGGTGTGGATCCCCCGTACCGAAACCTTAGCGGCGCGTAGCGCTCTCCCCGAAAGCGATTCGGCCCACGGTCTCCGCCGCCGTGCGGTCCAGCAGTACCGCCGACGCCACCCCCCGGGGCAGGCGGCCCTCCGCCACCGCCGCTATCAGCCGGGGCACCGCCCTGGCGTGGCGGGCGAAGGCGTACGAGGAGACCTTGCGGCCGCGGGCCACCTGGCCCGCCAGGGCCGTCTCCGGGGTGACGTCGAGGAGCACCAGGTGCAGTGAGCGGCCCTCCCGTGCCGCACCCTTCGCCAGCGACCAGCGCACCCAGGCGTGGGTGCCGCAGTCGTGGACGGCGAGGCCCCCGCCCGACCGCAGCGCCCGGTGCATCCGCAGGAAGTGGGCGACCCGCACCACCGGGCGGTACAGCGCGTACGGCACACCGCCCATCCTGGCCTCCCAGGCGCGGCGGGTGTCCTGCGAGTCGATGCCGACGCCGGTGACGGCCCGGCGCAGCAGAGTCGTCTTGCCGCTGCCGGGCAGGCCGGAGACCACCACCACGTCCCCCTCGGCGAACCGGAGCGTGTGCGGTGAGCGACCGTCCCGGCCGCGCAGGTCCCGTACCGCCGGAACCGGGACCTCCGCCTGCGCCGCCGCCGTCGTGTGAACCGTCATCGGTGCTCCCCCTGCCGGGTCGGACGACCCTTTCCCCATGCGCGTAAAAGGATGGTAATGAGACTCAGGTGATGTGATGCCCGGGGGAGGCGTGCAATGATGTGCGCGCCAAACTGCATACCGGCCGCTTGAATCCACGCGGGAGAGTCCCCAGCAGTTCCCCCAAGGCCCCAGAAGGCCGGGAGGATCGCGGGGCGCCGAAGGAGCAAGTCCCTCCCTTGAATCTCTCAGGCCCCGTACCGCGTGGATGAGGCAGATCTGAAAAGCGGGCCGCACGTTCTCAGACGGCGCGGCTCCACCCAAGGTGCAAGCCGGGTCTCCCGGCGAACCTCTCAGGTTCCGATGACAGATGGGGAGGATCGTCCTCGCCGTCATGCCCTGGGAGCCACACCCTCATGAGCAATCCCCGTCTCACCGCCCTTGACGCAACTCACCGTTCGCTGGGCGCGACCATGACCGACTTCGCCGGCTGGGACATGCCGCTGCGGTACGGCAGCGAGCGCGACGAGCACAACGCCGTCCGTACCCGGGCCGGTCTCTTCGACCTCTCCCACATGGGCGAGATCACCGTCACCGGCCCGGACTCCGTCAAGGCGCTGGACTACGCGCTGGTCGGCAACATGAGCACCATCGGCGTGGGCCGCGCCCGCTACACGATGATCTGCCAGGAGGACGGCGGCATCGTCGACGACCTGATCGTCTACCGCCTCGGCGAGGACGAGTACATGGTCGTCGCCAACGCCGGCAATGCCCAGATCGTGCTGGACGCGATCACCGAGCGCGCGGCCGCCTTCGACGCGGTCGTACGGGACGACCGGGACGCCTACGCCCTCCTCGCCATTCAGGGCCCCGAGTCCCCCGGCATCCTGAAGTCGCTCACCGACGCCGACCTGGACGGCCTGAAGTACTACGCGGGCCTGCCCGGCACCGTGGCCGGTGTCCCGGCGCTGATCGCCCGTACGGGCTACACCGGCGAGGACGGCTTCGAGCTCTTCGTGGCCCCGGCCGACGCCGAGCAGCTGTGGCGCGCGCTCACCGACGCGGGCAAGGACGCGGGCCTGGTGCCGTGCGGTCTGTCCTGCCGCGACACGCTGCGCCTGGAGGCGGGCATGCCGCTGTACGGGCACGAGCTGACCACCGCGCTCACCCCGTTCGACGCGGGGCTCGGCCGGGTCGTGAAGTTCGAGAAGGAGGGCGACTTCGTGGGCCGCAAGGCCCTGGAGGCCGCCGCCGAGCGCGCCGCCGCCAAGGCCCCGCGCAAGCTGGTCGGCCTGATCGCCGAGGGCCGCCGGGTGCCGCGCGCCGGATTCTCCGTGGTCACGGGGGGCGAGGTCGTCGGCGAGGTCACCTCGGGCGCCCCGTCGCCGACGCTGGGCAAGCCGATCGCCATGGCGTACGTGGACGCCGCGCACGCCGCACCGGGCACCTCCGGCGTCGGCGTCGACATTCGCGGTACGCATGAGCCGTACGAGGTCGTGGCGCTGCCGTTCTACAAGCGCCAGAAGTGACCCCTCGCACACGCACCGCAAGACTTCTCTGTTCACCACCACTCCCCCTCGTACAGGAGAATTCAGGTCATGAGCAACCCCCAGCAGCTGCGCTACAGCAAGGAGCACGAGTGGCTGTCGGGCGCCGAGGACGGCGTCTCGACGGTCGGCATCACGGAGCACGCGGCCAACGCGCTCGGTGACGTGGTGTTCGTCCAGCTCCCGGAGGTCGGTGACACGGTGACCGCGGGCGAGACCTGCGGCGAGCTGGAGTCGACCAAGTCGGTCAGCGACCTGTACTCCCCGGTCACGGGCGAGGTCGTCGCCGCCAACCAGGACGTCGTGGAGGACCCGTCGCTGGTGAACTCCGCCCCGTTCGAGGGTGGCTGGCTGTTCAAGGTGCGCGTCACGGACGAGCCGGGCGACCTGCTCTCCTCCGACGAGTACACCGCCTTCACCGCCGGCTGACCTACCACTCCAGGGATCTTCTGATGTCGCTTCTGAACCAGTCCCTCCATGAGCTGGACCCGGACGTCGCCGCCGCCGTCGACGCCGAGCTCCACCGTCAGCAGTCCACCCTCGAAATGATCGCCTCGGAGAACTTCGCTCCGGTCGCGGTCATGGAGGCCCAGGGCTCGGTCCTCACCAACAAGTACGCCGAGGGCTACCCGGGGCGCCGCTACTACGGCGGCTGCGAGCACGTCGACGTGGTCGAGCAGATCGCGATCGACCGCATCAAGGCGCTCTTCGGCGCCGAGCACGCCAACGTGCAGCCGCACTCGGGTGCCCAGGCGAACGCGGCCGCGATGTTCGCGCTGCTCAAGCCGGGCGACACGATCATGGGCCTGAACCTGGCCCACGGCGGTCACCTGACCCACGGCATGAAGATCAACTTCTCCGGCAAGCTCTACAACGTGGTCCCGTACCACGTCGACGAGACCGGACAGGTCGACATGGCCGAGGTCGAGCGCCTGGCCAAGGAGTCCAAGCCGCAGCTGATCGTGGCCGGCTGGTCCGCGTACCCGCGCCAGCTGGACTTCGCCGCGTTCCGCCGCATCGCGGACGAGGTCGGCGCATACCTGATGGTCGACATGGCCCACTTCGCGGGCCTGGTCGCCGCGGGTCTGCACCCCAACCCGGTGCCGCACGCCCACGTCGTGACCACCACCACGCACAAGACCCTCGGCGGTCCGCGCGGCGGTGTCATCCTGTCGACGCAGGAGCTCGCCAAGAAGATCAACTCGGCGGTCTTCCCCGGTCAGCAGGGCGGCCCGCTGGAGCACGTGATCGCGGCCAAGGCGGTCTCCTTCAAGGTGGCGGCCTCGCCCGAGTTCAAGGAGCGCCAGGAGCGCACCCTGGAGGGCGCCAGGATCATCGCCGAGCGCCTGATCCAGGACGACGTGACCGAGGTCGGCGTCTCGGTCCTGTCCGGCGGCACGGACGTCCACCTGGTCCTCGTGGACCTGCGGAACTCCGAGCTCGACGGCCAGCAGGCCGAGGACCGCCTCCACGAGGTCGGCATCACGGTCAACCGGAACGCCATCCCGAACGACCCGCGCCCCCCGATGGTCACCTCGGGCCTGCGGATCGGCACGCCGGCACTGGCCACCCGCGGCTTCGGCGCCGACGACTTCCGTGAGGTCGCCGACATCATCGCCGAGACCCTGAAGCCGGACTTCCAGAAGGAAGCTCTCGCCGCCCGGGTCTCCGCCCTGGCCGCGAAGCACCCGCTGTACCCCGGCCTGAAGTAGTTTCGTACCCTTTTATTCGTACGAACCTTCGGGGCACCGCGCACACTGGACAGTGAGTGCGGTGCCCCGAACCCTTGCACCGCCCGTTTTCCTGCTCTTCCGCACCACCCCGGCAGACAACGGCGTCTACCAACCCACAAGGAGTCCTCCCGTGGCCATCTCGGTCTTCGACCTGTTCTCGATCGGCATCGGCCCGTCCAGCTCCCACACGGTCGGCCCGATGCGCGCTGCCCGGATGTTCGCGCGGCGGCTGAAGAACGAGGGCCTGCTGGCCCACACCGCGGCGATACGCGCGGAGCTGTACGGCTCGCTCGGCGCCACCGGCCACGGCCACGGCACCCCCAAGGCGGTCCTGCTCGGCCTGGAGGGCAACTCGCCGCGCACGGTCGACGTGGAGAGCGCCGACGAGCAGGTCGAGCGGATCAAGTCGGACGGCCGGATCAACCTGCTCGGCGCCCACGAGATCCCCTTCGACTTCGACGAGGACCTGATCCTGCACCGCCGCAAGGCGCTGCCGTACCACGCCAACGGCATGACGATCTTCGCGTACGACAGCGAGGGCGCCCTGGTCCTGGAGAAGACGTACTACTCGGTAGGTGGCGGCTTCGTCGTGGACGAGGACGCGGTGGCGGGCGAGAACCCGATCGTGCCGGACGACACGGTCCTGAAGTACCCCTTCCGCACCGGTGACGAGCTCCTGCGCCTCGCCAAGGAGACGGGCCTGTCGATCTCCGCGATGATGCTGGAGAACGAGAAGGCCTGGCGCACCGAGGACGAGATCCGCACCGGTCTCCTGGAGATCTGGCGCGTGATGCAGGCGTGCGTCTCGCGCGGCATGTCCCGCGAGGGCATCCTGCCGGGCGGCCTCAAGGTCCGCCGCCGGGCCGCGACCACCGCCCGCCAGCTGCGCGCCGAGGGCAACCCGGACGCGCACGCGATGGAGTGGGCGACGCTGTACGCGATGGCGGTGAACGAGGAGAACGCGGCGGGCGGCCGCGTGGTCACCGCGCCCACCAACGGCGCCGCGGGCATCATCCCGGCCGTGCTGCACTACTACATGAACTTCGTGCCCGGCGCGGACGACGAGGGCGTGGTCCGCTTCATGCTCTCCGCGGGCGCCATCGGCATGCTGTTCAAGGAGAACGCCTCGATCTCCGGCGCCGAGGTCGGCTGCCAGGGCGAGGTCGGCTCCGCCTGCTCGATGGCCGCGGGCGCCCTCGCCGAGGTCCTCGGCGGCACCCCCGAGCAGGTCGAGAACGCCGCGGAGATCGGCATGGAGCACAACCTGGGACTGACCTGCGACCCGGTCGGCGGTCTGGTCCAGATCCCGTGCATCGAGCGCAACGGCATGGCAGCCGTGAAGGCCGTGACCGCCGCGAAGATGGCGATGCGCGGCGACGGCAGCCACAAGGTGTCCCTCGACAAGGTCATCAAGACCATGAAGGAGACGGGCGCCGACATGTCCGTGAAGTACAAGGAGACCGCACGCGGCGGTCTGGCCGTCAACATCATCGAGTGCTGACGGCTCCGTCCGCCGGGCCGCGTCACCGCGGCCCGGCGGACGGGCTCGGGGTCACTTGTTGAGGGACGCCCAGAACTCCTCGAAGGAGAGCTTGCCGTCGCTGTTGGCGTCCTTGGCCCGGATGATGGCCTGGGCCACGGTCTCGGTGACGTTGAAGTCGCCCAGCTGAGCCATGACCTGCTTGTACTCGGTCGCCGTCACCTCGCCGTTGCCGTCGACGTCGAGTCGCGCGAACGCCTTGCGGGCCTCTTCGATGTCCGCCACTGGGTCCACCCCTATCTTGGTGCGTTTTTGACGGGGGTCAGACTAACCGGCCCCGCGCCCTCCCCGTACGGCGCCCGGCCCCGCCCGTGGGCGATCATGGGGGCAGCAGAGATGGTCAGGAGAGGTGGCAGGGGCATGGGGCAGGAACTGGGCGACATACTGGCCGCCGCCGCACGCGGGCACTTCCCGCCCGCGGACGGGGCGACGACCGTCGTTCCCCAGCCGAACCCGCGCGACGCGGGCGTGCTCGCCTTCACCGCGCACTCGGTGGTCTTCCTGGACGAGGACCCGTGGGGGTCCCCCCTGCTCCTTAAGAGCTTGGGGGAGGATCCGCTCCACCCTGGCCGCGACCGACGCCGATCCGCTGGGCGCCTCGATGAATCCGGGATTCCTGGCCGCGCTGATGGCACGTACCGGCCGTCGGATGAACTGCGTCGACCTCCTCACCTGCGCACCCGCCCTGCCCGGTGAGCCGCCGCTCGCGCTGACGGAGCTGGCGGACCCCGACCACCCCCGGGTGGCGCGGGCGCTGAAGTTCCGCGACGAGGTGAGGGTGTGGGCGACGCACGGCGGGGTGCTGGTCCTCGGGCGGGGCGTGGCGGGCCGCTGGGAGGCGGCGATCGAGGTGGACGAGGGCGCGCGGGGGCGCGGTCTTGGCGTACGGCTGGCGCTGGCGGCGCGGCATCTGGCGCCGGAGCCGGTGGTCTGGGCGCAGCAGTCACCGGGCAACGCCCGCAGCGTACGGACGTTCCAGGCGGCGGGGTACCGCCCCGTCGGCTCGGAAGCGCTGCTGGTCGCGCACTGAGTCCTGCCGCCACCGCAAACATCGACTACGGCATTTCGAGGGGTCGAATTCCCGCCAAAAGCCCGGAACCCTCTTCCCTACGCTCCGCCACCGGGCGATAACTTCTTGCTGTCGCCGCCACACCGGGAGCACAGGGCTCCCAGGGACTCGCGGCGCTGGGGCGATTCAGGAGTGACTGCCACCACTGAAGCAACCACCACCTTTACCTTCCAGCCGTTCACCCGGAGCTGTCGTTTCATCTGGGACGAGGGCGACCACGTCCTCATCGGGGTGAGTCCGGGAAACAGCTATTTCAGCGCCGACCGCATCGCCGGTCTCGTCCGCTGGGCCTCCACCCGCTTCGACCGGGTCGACCTCGTCTACGCCGACCGCCATGTGGACCGGATGTTCGCGACGCTCGGCTACGACGACGAGCACGCGCGCAGGCGGGCCGCCAAGGAGCTGAAGGCGGTCCGCAGAAGGATCGTGCGGGGCGTCGAGGAGGCCGGCCGCCCCGGGCTCCCGGTCGGTGTGCACGCGCTCTCGGAGTTCGAGGGGAACCCGGTGTACGACCTGTTGCACCGCCGGGTGCGGCACTTCCTCGCGACCGACCGCGAATTCCGCACCGGCTGCGAGGAGATGGCCGCCGCGTTCCTGGCCGGGAAGGCCGACGGCGCCCCGGTGAGCCCGGCGCAGACCGCCGCCTGCCTCGACTACATCGCCGCCGAGCTCCCGTTCTTCCTCGACACCCCGGGAATCCTCCAGGTCCCGTCCTCGGTGTCCAGCTATCACGCGCTGATCCCGCTCACCGAACTCCTCTACGCCAAGGGCGGCGGTCTGCGCGCCTCCCGCAACCAGGCGTACGCGGTCGTGCGCCCGCAGGCCGTCCGCCCGGAAGGAGTCGCCGCATGAGCCGCACGAGCACCACCACCACGACCGCTGGCGCGACCGCCGGCACCACCGGCACCGGCCCGCTGCTCGGCTTCCCGCTCGGCCGGCGCGGCGATGTGCTCCCCGAGGAGTGCGCCGCCCTGCGCACCAGGGAGCCGGTGGCCCGGGTGCGCACCATGACCGGCGACACCGCCTGGCTGGTGAGCAGTTACGCGCTGGCCAAGCGGGTCCTGGAGGACGACCGGTTCAGCCTCAAGGACACCGCGGCCCCGGGCGCCCCGCGGCAGTACGCGCTGACGATCCCGCCCGAGGTCGTCAACAATATGGGGAACATCAACAGCGCCGGGCTGCGCGGCGCCGTGATGAAGGCGCTCAACCCGCGCACCGACGGCCTGCGGGAGTGGCTGCGGGAGCGGGCGGACGAGTTCATCGACGGGCTGCTCGCCGAGGGGCCGCCGGCGGACTTCCGGGCGGGGTTCGCCGACCCCTTCTCGGCGGCTCTGCACTGCAAGGTGGTCGGGGTGCCGTTCGCGGACTGGCGGCGGCTGATGAGCGGTCTGGACATCGCGTTCATGACCAGCCCGCACGCCTTCGACGGCTCCCGCCTCAACTGGTACAAGGACCTGGGGTACATGGTCGACCGGCTCAACGCGCCGGAGGACCGGCGCGCGGGTCTGCTCGGCCGCCTCGCGGAGCTGCGTACGGAGGAGGAGTCCGCGCACCTCACCGACGAGATGCTGGCGACGGTCGCGGTCTCGCTCTTCGGCGCGGGCGCCGTCTCCACGTCCGCGTTCCTGGTGCTCGCCGTGCTCGCGCTGCTCCAGCACCCGGAGCTGATCGAGTACTTGCGGGCGCGTCCGGACCGGATGGGCCGGGCGGTGGACGAGCTGCTGCGCTGGAACCTCTCCATCGGGGACGGCCTGCCGAGGCTGGCCACCGAGGACGCCCGGGTCGGTGACGTCCTGGTCAGGAAGGGCGAGTTGGTGCTCGTCCTGGTCGAGGGCGCCAACTTCGACCCTGAGGTCTTCACCGACCCCGACCGGCTCGACCTGGACCGCGAGGTCAACCCGCACCTCTCCTTCGGCGCGGGCAGCCACTTCTGCCCGGCCACGGGTCTGGGCCGGGCGCACGCGGAGATCGCGCTGACCGCGCTGGTGGAGCGGCTCCCGGGGCTGCGCCTGGCGGTGCCGCCGGAACAGCTGGTGTGGCGCACCGGCTTCATCAAGCGCCTGCCGGAACGGCTGCCGGTGCTGTGGTGAGACACGGCCGGTGAGACACGGCCGGTGAGACGCGGCTGCCCCCGGGGATGTCCTCCCCGGGGGCAGCGGTGCGTACGGACTCAGCGGAAGATACCGGTGTGGCCCAGCGAGTAGCGGCCCGGCTGCGGGTAGACCGCGAGGCCGTGCGGGCCCGAGCCGACCGGGATGCGGGCGAGCTCCCGGCCGGTGGTGGTGTCGATCGCGTACACCTCGGCGTCGTAACGGCCGGACAGCCACAGGACCTTGCCGTCCGCCGAGACCCCGCCCATGTCGGGGCTGCCCCCGTCCGGCAGCTGCCACTTCTTGGTCAGCTTGTTCTGGGCGAAGTCGAAGATGGAGATGGTGCCCTCGCCCCGGTTGGAGATGTACATCTCCTTGGAGTCGCGGCTGACGTACAGGCCGTGGCAGCCCTTGCCGGTGGGCAGCAGCGTCGGCGTGCTGAACCGGTCGCCGTCCAGGACCCACATGCCGTGGGCCATCATGTCTGCGATGTAGAAGGTCTTGCCGTCCGGGGACATCTTCACGTCCTGCGGCATCGCCCCCTCGAACGGCAGCTTCTGATGGGCGATGACCTGCATCTTCGCCGTGTCGACCTTGAGCAGCTCGCCGGAGAACTCACAGGAGACGATGAAGTAGCGGCCGTCCATGGAGAAGTCGGCGTGGTTGACGCCCGCGCAGTGGACCGGGACGGTCTTGACCCGGTTCATGTTGACGGGCTCGCGGAACACCAGCTCGCGGTCCATCGACGCCATCACGACGGCGTACTTGCCGTCGGGCGTGAAGTAGAGGTTGTACGGGTCGGAGACCTGGACCGTGCGGCCCGTCTTGCCGGTCGCCGGGTCGATGGCGGTGAGGCTGTCCCCCAGGTCGTTGTTGACCCACAGGGTCTTCATGTCCCAGGAGGGGACGACGTGTTGGGGCTGGTGCCCGACCGGGATGGTCTCGATGACCTTGTACGTCTTGGGGTCGATCACCGACACCGTGTTGGAGTTGGTGTTGGGCACATAGACGCGTTCGAGGAAGTTCTTCACGGCCGGCTGGAGCGCATTGGGGCGGTCAGCGGCGTACGCGTCCTTGGGGTCCAGGACCGGCGGCATCCCGGGCAGGCCCTGCGGCACGGCCTTCTTCGGCACGGGCTGCGCGGCGCCCTTGGTGCCCAGGGCCTCGTTCCCTCCCTTGTCCGCGGACGAGCCGCAGCCGGCGAGCGCGGCGAGCAGGAGGCCGCACAGCAGCGCGGCGGTCCTCTTGGTGGGGGTCGGCATCAGGTCAGCAACTCCGTGGTGGTCACCGCGCGCAGTCCGCGGCGGTCGAGGTCGGCGAGGAGGGCCGGCAGCGCGGCGACCGTGTCCGCGTAGCCGAAGTGCAGACTCACCACGGATCCGTTGCGGATCCGCCCGATGACATTGCGCGTCACGGCCGAGGCGCCGGGCGAGGTGAAGTCGAGCGAGTCGACGTCGTACGAGAGGACGTGCGGGTACCCCGCCCGCCGGGCCAGTCTCTGAACGAGCGGCGTCGCGTACTGGGTACGGGAGGGCCGGAACCAGGTCCCGATGGAGCCGGTGATCCGGCGCAGCCGGTCCGCGCAGCCGGTGATCTCGGCGTACGCGTCCCGCTCCGCGAGCGCGGAGATGTCGATGTGGCGCTGGGTGTGGTTGCCGAGGTCGTGGCCGCCGTCGAGGATGCGGCGGGCCATCTGCGGGTGTTCGTCGAGCCAGCTTCCGACGGCGAGCACGGTCACCTTGGCACCGGCCCGCTCGGCCTCGGCGAGGACGGCGGTGGCCTCCTTGGGGTCGCCCTGGCCGTGGAAGGTGAGCGCGATCTGCGGCCGGTCGCGGGGGCCGTTCGCGATCTGGGCCGGCTGCGCCGGGAAGGCGCGGGGGACCGGGGCGGCGCGGGTGGTCCCGGGGCGGGCGGAGGCGGGGGACCCGGTGGGCGTCGCTGCGGCGGGCGGCGGTCCGGCGCCGCCCTCGTCGTCCGTGCAGCCGGCCGCGAGGGCCCCCACGACGGCCGCCCCCGCCCCGGCACGCAGTGCGCTGCGGCGGTCGACCCCACGGGGAGATGGATTGAGCACATGGACATTTAAGTGCGCCGACGGGCGGAAGGTAATGATTGACCCATTTCAGGACCTTTGCGGGTCGCCGGGACGCGCCATTCGCCCGACGACCCGGTTCACTGAATCACTCAGCGATGCCCATACTTATTCACCATTTACAAGGCCCGTGCTCTAGCTCACCTACGATTCACAGCTAAACTGTGAGGGTATGGGGAAGTTTGTCCGAGTAAGGACTTTTGGCGTGAAGGCCCCCCGTCTGCCATAGTCGGGGACACGACCCCTCATTGACCCGAGCTCGGTCGTCTTCAGTCGCCGTGGATCACACCCCCTTCGATCCGCGGCGGCGCTCCGCAGAAGCCCCCGCAGGCAGGCCGCATCCGGCAGGCACGGGGGCTTCGGCGTACTCAAGGCCGCCCTCAAGGCCGCTCTAGCGGTCGGCGACCCGCATCTCGAACCAGGTGGTCTTGCCGCGCGGCAGCAGGTCCACGCCCCAGCGGTCGGAGAGCTTGTCGACGAGGAAGAGCCCGCGCCCGCTGGTGTCCATCTCGTGGACCGGCATCAGACAGGGCAGCCCGCGCGAGGGGTCGCGCACCTCGATCCTGATCCAGCCCCGGCGCCGCATCATCCGCAGCCCGAAGGCGCGGGCACCGGTGTGCCGTACCGCGTTGCCGACCAGTTCGGAGACGAGCAGGATCGCCTGCTCGGCGAGGGCCGGGGAGAGCGCCCACTGGCGCAGTATCACGCACTGGGTGAGCCGGCGTGCGGTCGCCGCGGACTCGGGCCGGGACGGCAGCCGCACCTCTTGGTCCGTCGGGTTGCCGAACAACTCCAGTGCCTTGAGCGCCCGTTCGTCCTCGACGGCCGGCGTCCACCGAGCCGCGGTCGCGCTGCCGCGCTGCCGCGGTTGTTCCACACCATCCAGCCCCGCCATGCCCCCATCATGGCCGCCCGGAGCCGCCTCCGGGGCCGTTCCCGGGGAAAACGGCCCCCGGAACCAGAGGTTCCGGGGAGCTCGTTCAGCATATGCCGAGGGCAGCGGATCACGCCCGCACCGCCCACGAGCTGCGATGACGGGCCGCGATCAGCTGATCACCAAGCGTTCGTAACCCGTCGTACTTAAGACTCCTTTAAGGCCAGGCTAATCCACCCGCAGGGTGTACGACCGGCCTCCAACCGCGCGCGGCTCAGAGGAACTTGGCCTTGCCCGGGCCCTCCTCGACGAAGCTGCGCATCCCGCGCTCGCGGTCCTCGGTCGCGAACAGGCCCGCGAACCAGTTCCGTTCGATGGCGAGCCCGGTCTCGATGTCCGTCTCCAGACCCGCGTCGATGGACTCCTTGGCGGCGCGCAGCGCGAGCGCCGGGCCCTGGGCGAGCTTCGCCGCCCAGGCGTGCGCCTCCTCGTACACCTTCTCCGCCGCGACCACCCGGTCCACCAGACCGAGCGTCAGCGCCTCGTCGGCCCTGACCATCCGGCCGGTGAAGATGAGGTCCTTGGCCTTGGCCGGGCCGATCAGCCGGGACAGCCGCTGGGTGCCGCCCGCGCCCGGGATCAGGCCGAGCAGGATCTCGGGCTGGCCCAGCTTGGCGTTGTCGGCGGCGATCCGGATGTCGGCGCAGAGCGCGAGCTCGCAGCCGCCGCCCAGCGCGTACCCGGTGACGGCGGCGACGACGGGCTTGGGGATGCGCGCGACGGCGGTGAACGACTCCTGGAGCGCCCGGGACCGCACCACCATCGCGGTGTGGTCCATCGCCTGCATCTCCTTGATGTCCGCGCCCGCCGCGAACACCTTCTCGCCGCCGTAGATCACCACGGCGCGCACGTCGTCGCGGCGGGTCGCCTCCTCGGCGAGCTCGCGCAGCCGGTCCTGGATCGCGATGTCCAGGGCGTTCATCGGGGGGCGGTCCAGGCGGAGGGTGCCGACGCCTTCGGAGACTTCGAGGGTCACAGTCATGGCAGCAGGTTAGTTGCCGTCAACGGCGACGGACCCGGTGCTGTGCGTCACAGCGGCCGGGTCCGTCCCCTTCGGATCTCTTCAGGCGCGTCTCTTCAGGCGCGTCCTACTTCGTCCACTCCGCCCAGGACATGTTCCAGCCGTTCAGGCCGTTGTCCGGCTGGATCTGCTTGTCCTTGGAGTTCTTCACGATGACCACGTCACCGATGAGCGAGCGGTCGTAGAACCAGGCCG
The DNA here is from genome assembly GCF_041435195.1 of Streptomyces sp. NBC_00224. Classification (NCBI taxonomy): domain Bacteria; kingdom Bacillati; phylum Actinomycetota; class Actinomycetes; order Kitasatosporales; family Streptomycetaceae; genus Streptomyces; species Streptomyces sp. NBC_00224. Next base: position 6,285,920 of record NZ_CP108106.1, on the reverse strand, counting down.
CCGGGGTCGAGGAGTCGCCCGCGCCGCGCGCGTCCCGCAGACCCACGCAGCCGTGGCTGGTGTTGGTGTTGCCGAACACCGACGGGTCGCCCCAGTAGTTGCCGTGGAGGAAGGTGCCCGAGCTGGACAGGCGCATCGCGTGCGGCACGTCCTTGATGTCGTACTCGCCGCCGAAGCCCACGGTGGCGCCGTTCATCCGGGTCACCTGGTACTTCTCGCTGATCACCATCTGACCGTTGTACGTGGTGTTCTGCGGGGAGCCCGCGCTGATCGGGATGGTCTTGAGCGTCTTGCTGTCGCGCACGACGGTCATGGTGTGGGCGGCCGCGTCGACCGTGGACACCTGCGAGCGGCCGACGGTGAACTTCACCGTACGGGTCTGCTTGCCGTAGACGCCGGGGCGGCCCTCGACGCCGTCGAGGTTGAACTTGACGGTCACCTTGGTGCCCGCCGCCCAGTACTTCTCCGGGCGGAAGTCCAGGCGGTCGTTGCCGAACCAGTGGCCCTCGACCGGCACCGACGGCTCGGCCGTCACCTTGATGGCCTTCTCGACGGCCTGCGGGTTGGTGATGCCGCGGCTGAAGTTGATCGACACCGGCATGCCGACTCCGACGGTGTCGCCGTCCTCGGGGGCGTAGGTGCCGATGAAGGTGTTCTTGGGGACGAGCGTGGTGAAGGTCGTGTCCTTGGCGGACTCGCGGCCCTGGTCGTCCTTGGCGATCGCGTGGACCTTGTACTTGGTGGCGGAGGCGAGGTGCTGGTCCGGGGCCCAGGCGGCGCCGTCGGCGGAGATCTTCCCGGCCACCGCGTTGCCCTTGGTGTCCGCGACCGCGACGGCGGTGAGCTTGCCCTGGGTCGCGGAGATCTTCAGCGCGCCGCTCGTCGCCACGTCGCCGGCGCCGTCCTTGGGCGCGACGGTCACGACCGCGGCCGAGGCCTTGGTGTCCTCGGCGGCCTTGCCGGCGCCGCCCTTGCCCTTGCCGTCACCGCCGCCGGCGGAGTCGTCGCCGCCACCGCAGGCGGAGACCAGCAGGAGCAGCGCCCCCAGCAGCAGAGCCAGCAGACCCGGCGTGCCGCGCCGCCGTCCCGCCGCCCTGTTCGGAGCCCCCGATATGTGCTGCCCGTTCACGACAGTTCTCTCCCCTCGCACGGCCTGGATCAAGCCACGGCCCGTACTGAAAAACACCCCCGCGCGCATCCTGCGCGCACACGATTGCCTAGGTAATCACACCGGACGCACACGCACCGCCACGCGAATGTCACCGTTCAGTGCCAATAGTCCCGTGCGTTCGCTGTGGCGACATCACGACGTCACCGGGGGTGGGTACGGGCCGGGCCGGCCGGCGAGGGTGGGTCAGAGGGCCGAGCCCGCCCTCCACTTCACCCAGCCGAGGTTCCAGCCACCGAGCCCGTTGTCGGGCGCGACCGTTTTGTCACGGGAGTTGATGACTTCCACCACGTCCCCGACGAGCGTGCGGTCGAAGAACCAGCCCGCCGGGGTGTCCGGGCTGCCGCCCTTCACATCGCGCAGGCCCACACAGCCGTGGCTGGTGTTGCTGGAGCCGAAGGTGCCCGACGTCGCCCAGTAGTTGCCGTGCAGGAAGGTCCCGGAGGCGGTCAGCCGGATGGCGTGCGGCACGTCGGGGATGTCGTACTCCCCGCCGAAGCCGACCGTACGGCTGTTCATCCGGGTCACGTCGAACATCTCGGTGACGACCATCTTGCCGTTGTACGTGGTGTTCTTGGGCGACCCCGCCGAGATCGGCACCGTACTGACCAGCTCGCCGCCCCGGCGCACCTCCATCGTGTGCGCGTCGGCGTCCACCAGGGACTCCTGGTCGCGCCCGATGGTGAAGCCGACCCGCTTCTCCTGGATGCCGTAGACCCCCGGGGCGCCGGGGACGTCGCGCAGCCGCATGTCCACGGTGACCTTGGTGCCCGGCTTCCAGTACTCCCTGGGCCGGAAGTCCAGGCGCTCCTTGCCGAACCAGTGGCCCACCACCTCGACGGCCGGATTCGAGGTGACCCTGATGGCGCGCTCCACGGCCGCCCGGTTCTCGATCGCCTGGTTGAAGTTGAACGAGACGATCATGCCGACGCCGACCGTCGAGCGGTTCTCCGGTTTGAAGTAGCCGATGAACCGGTGCTCGGGCACCAGCGTGGTGAAGCTGGTGTGCCGGGCCTGGCGGTGGCCGTGGCCGTCGAGCGCCACCGCGTCCACCGTGTACTTGGCGGCCAGTTCGAGCCGCTCCGCCGCGCCCCGGGTCGGCTCCCAGGAGAGCCCGTCCTCGCTGATCCGGCCCGGCACCTCCTCGGGCTGCGCGTCCTCGGCCTTCATCACCCTGACCCGCTCCAGGCGCCCGCCGGGCACCCGCACTCCGATCCTCCCGTCCGCCTTGACACCCTTGGCCCCGTCGTCGGGGGTCACCAGGATCACGTCCCGGGGCGACTGTGCCTTGCCCGCGACGACGTCCTTGACCCCGTCGACCCCGCCGATGTCCAGATGGTCCCCGCTGCACCCGGCCAGCCCGGCCACCAGGGCCGCCGTCAGTCCCACCCATGTCAGGGCGGCCGCGGTGCTCGCCCCTGCCCGCTTCAGTACGAATCTCACGACGGGTCAACGACCGCGCCCCGCCGGGGGAAACGTGAGTACGAGCCGGGTAACGGGAAGAAAGCCTGCGAGGACACGCGTGGGGAGCAGCGGCCGGGACGCCGCGCTCCGTCCAGGCGCCGAGCCGCGGGAGGCCGAGGGGTGTCGAGCGCAGCAGAGCAGGAGGCAGAGCGGGCGGTGGGGCGACCGGCTCCGCACGGGGAAGGGCACCGGGAACTGAACGGCCATCACGGCCGGCGGGGCAGCCCCGGCGGGCTGCGGCCACAGGTCTGGCCGGGTGCGCCTACCCCGCTGGGGGCCCGGTTCCGGGTGGGGCCGGACGGGGTGGCGGGCACCAACTTCGCACTGTGGGCGGGCGGGGCGGAGTCGGTGGAGCTGTGCCTGTTCGACGCGGCGGGCACCGAGACCCGGCTCGCCCTGGTCGAGCTCACCCATGAGATCTGGCACGGCTTCGTGCCGGGCGTACGGCCGGGGCAGCGGTACGGCTACCGGGTGCACGGCCGCTGGGATCCCTGGACGGGGGCCCGCTGGAACCCGTCGAAGCTGCTGCTCGACCCGTACGCGCGGGCGGTCGACGGCTCCATAGGAGATGGACACAGCGCGCTGCCGCCGCAGGTGTACGGGCATGTGCGCGACTGGCCGCAGCAGCAGGTGGCCGACACCGTCCGCGACGACCGGGACTCGGCGCCGTTCGTCCCCAAGAGTGTCGTCGTCCACGATGACGACGACTGGTCGGACGACCGCCGCCCGAAGACGCCATGGGCCGACTCGGTCATCTACGAGCTGCACGTGCGCGGCTTCACCAAACTGCACCCCGGGATCCCGGAGGAGCTGCGCGGCACGTACGCGGGACTCGCGCACCCGGCGGCGCTCGACCATCTCGTACGCCTGGGGGTGACGGCGGTCGAACTGCTGCCGGTGCACCAGTTCGCCCACGAGGACCATCTGCTGCGCCGGGGCCTGCGCAACTACTGGGGCTACAACTCGATCGGCTACTTCGCGCCGCACGCGGCGTACTCGGCCTCCGGGACGGCGGGCCAGCAGGTCGGCGAGTTCAAACGGATGGTGCGGGCGCTGCACGCGGCGGGCATCGAGGTCATCCTCGACGTGGTCTACAACCACACGGCGGAGGCGGGCGAGCGCGGCCCGACGCTGTCGCTGCGCGGCATCGACAACAAGGGGTACTACCGCCTCCAGTCGGACGCGCGCCGGTACGCGGACTACTCGGGCTGCGGCAACACGCTGCACGTGGTGCAGCCCCAGGTGCTGCGGCTGATCACGGACTCGCTGCGGTACTGGGTGACGGAGATGGGGGTGGACGGCTTCCGCTTCGACCTGGCGGCGGCGCTCGCCCGCTCGATGCACGACGTCGACATGCTCTCCCCCTTCCTGGCCGTCATCGCCCAGGACCCGGTGCTGCGCCGGGTCAAGCTGATCGCGGAGCCGTGGGACGTGGGACGCGGCGGGTACCAGGTCGGTGCCTTCCCGCCGCTGTGGACGGAGTGGAACGACCGCTACCGGGGCGCGGTACGGGACTTCTGGCGCGGCGCGCTGCCCGATGTGCGCGACCTGGGCTACCGCCTTTCGGGGTCGAGCGACCTGTACGCGTGGGGCGGCCGCCGCCCGTACGCGTCGATCAACTTCGTCACGGCCCACGACGGCTTCACCCTGCGCGACCTGGTCTCGTACGAGCACAAACACAACGAGGCGAACGGGGAGGGCAACCGGGACGGGACGGACGACAACCGGTCCTGGAACTGCGGGGTGGAGGGCGAGACGGAGGACCCCCGGGTCAACGCCCTGCGCCGCCGCCAGCTGCGCAACCTGCTGACGACGCTCCTGGTCTCCACCGGGGTGCCGATGCTGGTGGCCGGGGACGAGATGGGGCGCACCCAGGGCGGCAACAACAACGCGTACTGCCAGGACGGCGAGGTGGGGTGGATCGACTGGTCCCTCCTGGAACAGCCGGGCCCCCGCGGGCTGCTCGAACTGGCGCGGCGCCTCGTCGCCCTGCGCCACCGCCACCCGGTGCTGCGCCGCCGCGCGTTCTTCTCCGGCCGCGCGCAGGGGGCGGACGGGCTGCGGGACCTGGCGTGGTTCACCGCGCGCGGGGAGGAGATGACCGAGCGGGACTGGTACGCGCCGACGGCCACGCTCGGCCTCTACCTGTCGGGCCGCGACATCCCCGGCCGGGACGCCCGGGGCGCCCCCGTGGTGGACGACAGCTTCCTGATCGTCCTGCACGCGGGCAGCCGCCCGACGGGGTTCGTGGTGCCGGGGGCGCCGTGGGCGGAGGGGTACGAGGTGCTGGTGGACACGTCCGGAGAGGACCAGGCGGGGGTGCCGGGGCGGGTGCACCGGGGTGGGACGGAGGTGGGGGTGGGAGCGCGGTCGGTACAAGTGCTGCGAGTGACGGGGTGAGTCGAGGTCATCAAACGAACGGTCGATACGGGGTACGACCTTGGTCCCGGGTCAAAAAGCCGGTGGGCGTTGTCGGTGGCGAAGTTTAGGCTCGATGATTGATGCCAGACATACATGCACCCACCAAGAACCAGTCGACGGTCCGTACGCTGCTGAGGCTCTGGCCGTACGTACGACCCGTCCGAACTCGCCTGTTCAGCGCGGCGTCGGTCGCGGTCCTCGCGTCCTGCCTCGGGCTGGTGATCCCGCTCGTACTGAAGTGGATCGTCGACGGCCCGGTCAGCGACGGCGACCCCGGCGGGGTCTGGCTGGGGGCGCTCGTCCTGCTGCTGCTCGGGGTGGCGGAGGCGCTCCTCTTCGGCCTGCGGCGATGGCTGGTGGCGCGGCCGCTCGCGGGGGTGGAGGCGGCGATGCGGGCGGATCTCTACCGGCATGTGCAACGGCTGCCGGTGTCCTTCCACGACCGGTGGCCGTCGGGCCAGTTGCTGTCGCGGGGGACGACGGATCTGAGCCTGGTACGGATGTTCCTGGCGTTCCCCCTGACGTTCTTGCTGGTCAACGCGGTGACCATCCTGGTGGGCTTCGTCATCCTGCTGTCGCAGGAGTGGACGCTGGGGCTGGTCCTGATCATTCCCGTGGTGCCGCTGGTGGCGCTGTGTTCGCTCTTCGAGTCGCGCTACTCGGTGGCGGCGCGGCGGGCACAGGACCAGGTGGGCGATCTGACGACGCTGGTCGAGGAGAGCGTGCTCGGCATCCGGATCATCAAGGGGTTCGGGCGCCATCGCAGCCAGGCGCGGGCGTTCGGGGAGCTGGCGCGGGGGCTGCGGGGCACCGAGCTGCACAAGGCTCGGCTGCTCGCGGCGCTGTGGGGCGTGATCACGGCGATACCCGAACTCGCCATCGGGGCGGCGCTGGTGCTGGGGACCGTGCGGGTGGCCGACGGTGACCTGTCGGCCGGGACGCTGGTGGCGTTCCTGTCCACGGCGCTGGCGCTGCGGTGGCCGGTGGACTCGATCGGGTTCCTGCTGGCGATGAGCCAGGAGGCGGGGACGGCGACAGAGCGGTTCTTCGAGGTCCTGGACGAGAGCCCCCACCCCGCCCCTTCCCTAAACCCTCCGGGGGTGGGTGGGGGTAAGGGCGGTCTCCCGGGGGCTACGCCCCCGGACCCCGAGCGGGGCCTGCGGCCCCTGCACCCCGCTTCGGGGCTCCGCCCCGGACCCCGCTCCTCAAACGCCGGAGGGGCTGATTTTCCCGCCGCCGGGGCTGGATTTGGCCACGCCCCCGACCCCCTTAGGGGCGCGGGGAACTGCGCGACCAGCCCCCACCCACCCGCAGACGAACACGGCATCAGATTCCACCACGTCGCCTTCCGCTACCCCGACGCCCCCGCCGACAGCCCGCCCCTCCTCTCCGAGATCGATCTCCACATCCGGAGCGGCGAGACCATGGCCATCGTGGGCGGGACCGGGTCCGGGAAGACGACGCTCACCGCGCTCGTGCCTCGGCTGTACGACGCGACCGGTGGGCGCATCACCCTCGACGGGGTCGATATCGCCACCATGCCCCGCGAGCGGCTCCGCGAGCTCGTCGCCGTGGCGTTCGAGGAACCCACGCTCTTCTCCGCCTCCGTGGGCGAGAACGTCCTGATGGGCGGCGGCGGGCCCGAGGACCTCGACCGCGCCCTGGACGTCGCGCAGGCCGGATTCGTACGGGAGCTCCCGTACGGCGTCGACACCCAGGTCGGCGAGCAGGGGCTCAGCCTCTCCGGCGGGCAGCGCCAGCGGCTCGCTCTCGCGCGGGCGGTCGTCGGGCGGCCCAGGTTCCTGGTGCTCGACGACCCGCTCTCCGCGCTCGACGTACACACCGAGGCCCGCGTCGAGGCGGCCCTGCGCGACGTCCTGCGCGAGACCACCGCGCTGGTCGTCGCCCACCGCCCGTCGACGGTGATGCTCGCCGACCGGGTCGCGCTGCTCTCCGGCGGCCGAGTCGCCGCCGTCGGCACCCATCAGGAACTGCTGCGCAGCAACGCCGAGTACGCCTGGCTGATGTCCGGCGCGGGGGATCAGGGGGAGGACCGATGACGACCACCATGGGTGCGGAGCGCCAGGCCGATCCGGAGGAGCCGGAGGGGTCAGAGGGGCCAAAGGGGACCGAGGGGCCGCCACCGGCCGGCGATCCCTTCGATCGCGACGCCCTCCCCTCCCCCGCCGGCGCCACCCGCGCCCTCCTCTTCGACCTGTTGCGCCCCATGCGGCGGCGCGTCGTCGTCACCGCGCTGCTCATCCTGTTGCAGCAGGCCGCCGTGCAGGCGGGGCCGATGCTCGTCGCATACGCCATCGACCGGGGTGTGCCCGCGTTTCGCGAGCACGAATACGGACCCCTCATAGCCGTCGGCTCCGGGTACCTCGTCTGCGCCCTCGGGGCCGGGCTGCTCCAGTACGCGTTCATCAGCGCCTCCACCCGTGTCGGCCAGGACGTGCTGCTCGATCTGCGCGGGCGGATCTTCCGGCACGCGCAGGCGCTGAGCGTGGACTTCCACGAGCGGTACACCTCGGGCCGGCTCATCTCCCGTTCCACCTCCGACGTGGAGTCGCTGCGCGAACTCTTCAACGAGGGGCTCCAGGAGCTCATCGGCGTCGTGCTCTCCGCCGTGTACATCTGCGCGATGCTGCTCTGGCTCGACTGGGGCATCGGCGCGCTCGCCGTCGCCTCGTACGCGCCGCTGCATCTGCTGATCCGCCGCTACCGGCGCCGGGCTTCGCGCGCGTTCGACGCCCGCTCGACGGCGATCGCGGCCGTGATCGTCAAGTTCGCGGAGACCCTCAACGGCATCCGGCCGGTCCAGGCGTTCCGCCGCGAGCGCGCCAACGACGAGGAGTTCCACAAGCTCAACCACCACCACGAGCGCACCAACGGCGACGCGATCCTCGAAATGGCCCAGTACGTGGTGGGTTCGCGTCTGGTGGCCAACACCGCCGTCGCCGCGATGGTGCTGTGGGGTGCCTCCCGGGTCGCCGACGGCACCCTCGCGCTGGGCGTGCTCGCCGCCGCCGTGCTGTATCTGCGGCGGCTGTACGACCCGATCGACCGGCTCGGGATGTTCCTCAACTCGTACGAGGCGGCCGTCTCGTCCCTCGGGAAGATCGCCGGGCTGCTCGCCCAGACGCCGACCGTGCCCGAGCCCGAGCGGCCGGTGCCGCTGCCGGAGCGTTCCGGTGAACTCCCGGGGCGGCGCGTCGAGTTCGACGGCGTCGGCTTCTCGTACCGTACGGGCGGCGAGGTCCTCCCCCGCTTCGACCTGACGATCCCGGCCGGGCAGACCGTGGCCGTGGTCGGCTCGACCGGCGCCGGCAAGTCCACCCTCGCCAAGCTGCTGGCCCGCTTCTACGATCCTTCCACAGGCCGGGTCCTGCTGGACGGCGTCGATCTGCGCGAGCTGGCCGTGCCCGAGCTGCGGCGCGGGGTCGTGATGGTCACCCAGGAGGCGTTCCTCTTCTCCGGTACGGTCGCCGACAACATCGCCATCGGCCGCCCCGAGGCGACCCGCGAGGAGATCGAGCGGGCCGCGAAGGCGATCGGCGCGCACGACTTCATCGTCCGGCTGCCGGACGGCTACGACACGGACGTGCGCAAGCGCGGCGGGCGCATCTCGGCGGGCCAGCGCCAGCTGGTCGCCTTCGCCCGCGCGCTGCTCGCGGACCCGGCGGTGCTGATCCTCGACGAGGCGACCTCGTCCCTGGACATCCCGGGCGAGCGGGCGGTGCAGCGCGCGATGCATACGGTGCTGCACGGCCGTACCGCCGTCGTCATCGCCCACCGGCTGTCGACCGTGGAGATCGCGGACCGGGTGCTGGTGATGGAGCACGGGCGCGTCGTCGAGGACGGCTCGCCCGCCGAACTCATCGCGGGAACCGGCCGGTTCGCGGATCTTCACCGGGCGTGGCGGGAGAGCCTGGCGTAGCCGGAAGGAGCCCGGAAGGGGCGGGGCGGCGGGAACCGGATCGCCGCCGCATCCGTCCCACTGTCCGCCTGGCGGACGCCGTCCGGGCTCCGCGGCGACAAGTGCGGAGTCGCATTGCGGCCATTGTCGAAAGCGGTTTCCGCGACCGTTTGGAACGCCTTTCGTGCTGGTCGGGCAGGGTGCGTATCCGGACACTCCCGTCGATCGCGACGCACCCAACTGCTCACTGGACACACGGTGTTGACAAAGGAAACGTCCGCTTAACGAACGGCGTCCTTCGTACAACGAACGATTTCCGGCCAACTTCTTGACGCGCTCCTGACAGCGGTCGGCCACTCCTGGCACTCTCTCCCCGATCCAAGAATCACCGCTCCGCATGCTCCGCCCGGACGGCCCTACCCAGCCGCCGGTACCCCCCTCGCAGAAGGAGTTCGCGTGAGATCCACGCACCGTCGTCGTGCCACCGCCACCGCCGCACTGCTCTCCGCAGCCGCCATGCTCACCGTCGGAGTCCAGGCAGGTAGCGCCAGCGCACGTCCCGACGACTCCGCGTCCGCCAACGCCCTCAAGGCGCAGGCCGTACGCAACCCGGGCGCTCTGCCCGCCAAGCTCTCGCCCTCGCAGCGCGCAGAGCTCATACGCCAGGCCGGCGACAAGACGGCGGAGACCGCCAAGAACCTCGGCCTCGGCGCGCAGGAGAAGCTCGTCGTCCGCGATGTGACCAAGGACCAGAACGGCACCCAGCACACGCGGTACGAGCGCACCTACGCCGGGCTCCCGGTCCTCGGCGGCGACCTCGTCGTCGACACGGCCGCCGGCCGTACCCAGGGCGTCATCAAGGCGAACGGCGCCCAGCTGGCGAACATCGCCACCACGGCCAAGCAGGGCCCGGCCGGCGCGCAGAAGCAGGCTCTCGCGGCCGCCGCCGACAAGGGCGCCAAGAAGGCCAGCGCCGACCGCGCCCCGCGCAAGGTCGTCTGGATGGCCAAGGGCACGCCGACCCTCGCGTACGAGACGGTCGTCGGTGGTCTGCAGGACGACGGCACCCCGAACCAGCTGCACGTCATCACCGACGCGTCGACCGGCGCGAAGCTGTACCAGTGGCAGGGCATCGAGACCGGTGTCGGCAACACCCACTACAGCGGCCAGGTCACCCTCGGCAGCACGCAGTCGGGCTCGAACTACACGCTGACCGACGGCGGCCGCGGCAACCACAAGACGTACAACCTGAACCACGGCTCGTCCGGCACCGGCACGCTGTTCTCCCAGACCAACGACACCTGGGGCGACGGCACCAACTCCAACGCCGCCACCGCGGGCGCCGACGCCGCCTACGGCGCGGGCGAGACCTGGGACTTCTACAAGAACGTCTTCGGCCGCAGCGGCATCAAGGGCGACGGCGTCGGCGCGTACTCCCGCGTCCACTACGGCAACGCGTACGTCAACGCGTTCTGGGACGACGGCTGCTTCTGCATGACGTACGGCGACGGCTCGGGCAACAACGACCCGCTGACCTCGCTGGACGTGGCCGGCCACGAGATGACGCACGGCGTCACCTCCAACACGGCGGGCCTGGAGTACAGCGGCGAGTCCGGCGGCCTCAACGAGGCGACCTCGGACATCTTCGGCACCGCGGTGGAGTTCTACGCCAACAACAGCTCCGACGTCGGCGACTACCTCATCGGCGAGAAGATCGACATCAACGGCGACGGCACCCCGCTGCGCTACATGGACAAGCCGAGCAAGGACGGCGGCTCCAAGGACAGCTGGTACGCCGGCATCGGCAACCTGGACGTCCACTACTCCTCCGGCCCGGCGAACCACTGGTTCTACCTGGCCTCCGAGGGCAGCGGCACCAAGGTCATCAACGGCGTGACCTACAACTCGCCGACCTCCGACGGCCTGCCGGTCACCGGCATCGGCCGCGACAAGGCCCAGCTGGTCTGGTACAAGGCGCTCACCACCAAGTTCAACTCAAGCACCGACTACAAGGGCGCCCGCGACGGCACCATCGCCGCGGCGACCGAGCTCTACGGTGCGGGCAGCGCCGAGGTCAACAACATCACCGACGCGTGGGCGGCCATCGCGGTCGGCGCCCGCCACGGCGGCGGCGACCCGGGCGGCAAGGTCTTCGAGAGCGGCACCAACGTCAACATCCCGGACTCCCCGGGAGCGGCGGTCACCTCGTCGGTCAGCGTCACCGGTGTCACCGGCAACGCGCCCAGCACCCTCAAGGTCGGCGTGAAGATCGTCCACACCTACATCGGTGACCTCCAGATCGACCTGGTGGCGCCCGACGGCTCGGTCTACCCGCTGAAGGCCACGGGCACCGGCGGCTCGACGGACAACATCGACACCACGTACACCGTCAACGCCTCCTCGGAGGTCGCCAACGGCACGTGGAAGCTGAAGGTCCAGGACAAGGCGCGGATCGACACCGGCTACATCGACAACTTCAAGCTCACGTTCTGAACGGTCAGGCGGCTGACTAGAACGTGAAAGGTGCCCGGACCCCCACAAGGGGTCCGGGCACCGCTCGTTTCACCGGGAGGCTCCCGGCCCTGCCGCTAGCTCTCGGCGGCCCGGGCGGCCGCCAGATAGTCCTGGAGCATCGCGTCGAACTCGTCCGCCGCGATGTCGCAGTCCTCGAACTGCCCGTACATGTCGATCAGCCGGACGGTCCCGGCGGAGACCCGCTCGACACTGGCGCTGGCGGTCGACAGGGAGAAACCCGACCCCCAGCGCTCGGTGTCGGCGCGCCAGGCCGCGAGGTACGCCTCCGCGGCCTTGGCCGAGGCGATCCCCATGAGCAGTGTCTCCACCGCCAGCCGGAGGTTCTCGTCTCCGGCCGGCTCCCTGGACGGGACCCAGTCCTCGTCCTCGTCCAGGGCGAACGTCCACACGGCCGGGCGGGCGGACCCGGTCATGACTTGCCCTTCGGGTAGAAGGTCGAGGGCCGGTACATGCCGTCGCCGCCCTTCTCCAGGAAGCCGGTCATCTTCACTCCCCTGTGCTCGCCCTGGACCACCGTGCCGCCCTTCTTGTATCTGCCGGTGCAGAAGAGTTTCGCCCCGGCTTCCATGATGTCATCGGCCGACCAGTCCTCCGGGAAGAAGGTCTGGCCCGCCGAGCCCTGCTTCTCCAGCGTGGTGCCGTCCTCGCGGATGGCCCCGACCTTGCCGTGGCCCTCGCCGTTCGTCCCGCGAACGGTCACCGAGCCGTCGGCGTTGGTGCTCAGCTCACCGTTGATGTAGCGGTTGGCCGGGATGCCGCCGGACTGCTTGGGGTGCATGTGCCACCCCCCGAACGCGCCCTTCTGGTTGATATTGCCGTTCACCACGTGATCCCGGGTCTTCGCGGAGACCGTGGCGTCGACGTTCTTCGGCGTGTTGCAGTTGTGGACGAGCAGCGACTCGTCGCCGACCGTGACGAAGTAGGTGTGCAGTCCGTCGACGGTCAGGTCGTAGGTGACGGTCGTGGTGCTGGAGAAGGCGCGGGCGTTCAGGACCTCGGCGGTGGAGCCGTCGAGGGTCTGGATCCGCTGGCCCGGGTGCAGGTCCTTCGCCCGCGTCCACGTCTTGGCGGTCGTCTCGTAGATCTGGTGCAGCGCCGTGGTGTGGAGCGGCTTGGGGCCCTCCTTGGTGGCGACGGTCAGGTCCACGAAGTCCCGGTCGTGCTTGGTCACATGGACCTTGGTGACCTTGTGGACCTCCTTCTTGTCCTTGCCCGGCTCGGCGGTCAGGACGAAGTCGCCGACCTTGACCTGGCTGATGGGCCGGGCCGCACCGCTCGCGAGCACGACCGAGGTCTGACCGCTGAAGCTGTGGCAGCCGCCGCGCACCTTGCCGCCCACGGCGCCGAAGATGCCGCCGAGCGCCGCTCCGGTGGCGGTCGCCTTCACGGCGCCGCTGACGCTGCAGCCGTCCTCGCTGCCCGCGCAGGTGGCCCCGTAGTAGGAGCCGCTCTCGGCCGCTCCGGCCGCCATGCCCGAAGCCGCGCCCCTGGCCACCGCGCCCATCGCGCTGCCCGCCAGGGCCCGGCCGACCGCCGCGCCCGCGCCCATGCCGATCAGCCCGGTGCCCGCGCCGATCGCGGCGGCTCCGAGGAAGCCGCCCAGGGTGTGGGGACCGTCGCTCATCGCGTAGCCGACCGCGTTGGCCAGCGCCCCGGCCGCCGCGGCGCACGCCACCGCGCCGACGCCGGCGGTGAGTGCCGTACAGGCGACCGCACCGGCGATTCCCACCACCATCGGGACGATGGTCGAGGCGTGTTGCTTCACATAGTTGGCTGCGGCCTTGGCGGCCTTCTTGACCGCTCTGCCGACCTTCTTGGCCGCCTTGACCACCTTGTGGGCGACGTGCTTGACCGCCTTGGCGACCCGCTTCACCGCGTGCTTGACGGCCTTGGCGACCTTGTGGACGTAGTGCTTGACGCGCTTGTAGGTCCGCTTGACGTATCTCTTGACCTTTTTGACGGCGTCATGCACGTAGTGCACGGCCTTGCGGACCGCGTGCTTGACCCGCTTGACCGCCTTCTTGACCGCGTGCTTGATCTTCTTCGCGGCCTTCTTGACGGCCTTGGCGACGTGCTTGACGGCCTTCTTGGCCTTGTGCCACGCCGACTTGGCGACGTGCTTGACCTTCTTCTTGAACTTCTTCCAGGCGCCGCCGAAGCTCCAGTGACCGGTGGGGTCGGTCATGGTCATCGGGTTGTCGTCGCCGTAGGCGAACTTGTTGCCGCTGACCGAGGCCCCGGCGTCCGACACGTCCGCGGTGTCGCGGCTGTTGAACTGGCCGGTCTGCGGCGAGTACCAGCGAGCCGCCATGTTGACCTTGGCGGTCTCCGGGTCGGTCCAGCCCGACTGGTAGCCCAGCCGGCCCAGCATGGTGCTGGTCTGGCCGACCTTGCCGAACGGCGAGTAGGTGGTCGAGCCGCTGAGCGCCTCGCCGCCCGCCGTGAACTGCGCGATGACGTCGTCGTGCAGGTCGGTCATCGCCAGCGCGGACCGCGACGCGTCCTTCACACCGACCAGCGAACCGTCGGGGTTGCGGCTGTAGGTGGCCGAGCCGTCGCTCGCGACGTCGTTGCCGGTGCCGCTGTAGGCGAACTGGAACACCGGGACCATGCCCGGGTCGTTGGCGCTGAGCACCCGGTCCAGGCCGTCGTAGGTGTAGGTGCGGTCCCCCTCGTTGATCACCCGGTTGAAGGCGTCGGACTTGACCGCGGTCTGCTTGCCCTGCTCGTCGGTGAGCGTGTTCATCGTGCCGCGGGCGGTGTACGTGTACGAGCTGTGCCCGTCGGAGGTGAGCTCGTTGCGGGCGTCGTAGGTGTAGGTGTCGCCGCCCACGCGCGTCCGGTTGCCGGAGGCGTCGTACCCGTAGCTCTCGGTCGTCGTCCCGTTGTTCCAGGACGACAGGCGGTTCGCCCAGTCGTAGGTGTACGTGTTGGCGGACGCGCCCGCGACCCCGGTCGTCGTCTTCGACGTCTCGTTGCCGTTCTCGTCGTACCCGTAGCCCACCGAGGCCAGCGTCCTGCCGGTCGGCGAGGTGAGGGTGTCCGACTTGAGCTGCTGGAGGGCGTCGTAGCCGAAGGCGCGCTTGGCCTTGCCGGTGCCGTAGTCGATCGACTTGAGGTTGCTGTTGACGTCGTAGCCGTAGGTCAGCGTGGCGCCGGTGGAGCCGTCGTTGACCGTGGACAGACGTCCGTCGTTGTCGTAGCCGTAGCTGGACGTGCCCGAGGCGTCCGTCCGCGAGGTCATCCCGCCGTCGCCGTCGTACGCGAAGGACGAGGTGCCCGACGGCCCGCTGGTCGACAGCAGCTGACCTCGGTCGTCGTAGCCGAAGGTGTCCTTTCCGGTGTCGGAGTCGGTGCCGGTCACCGAGGTGATCCGGTCGTCCGAGTCATAGGTGTAGGTGTGGTCGGCCGTCGCGGCCTCGGCGCCGGTGCCGTGCTGCTTGGTGAGGCGGCCCTTGACGTCGTACTCGTTGGTGACGGTCACCCCGCCGGGCGAGCGCTGCTCGCGCGCGTTGCCGTTGGCGTCGTACACCAGGGTGAAGGTGCGGTCCGCCGCGTTCGGGTAGGCCGGGGTGGACGGCTCGACCTGCGACTCCTCAAGGCCCCACGTGTTGTACGTGGTCAGGAACGCGTTGCCCCGCCCGTCGGTGGAGCGGGTCCGGTGGCCGCCGACGTCGTACCCGTAGGTCGTGGTGATCGACTCGGTCGCGGAGACCGGCTGCACGGCCTTGGTGATCAGGCCCGTCGGGTCCACCGTGAAGGCGGTGGTGTGCCCGCGGAAGTCGGTCGTGGAGACCGCGTTGCCCATCCGGTCGTACGCCGCGCTGCTGGTGCGCAGCACCGCGCCGGTCGCGTCCAGGTCGCTGACCGAGGACAGCTCGCCGTACCCGTTGTAGGTGTTCTTGGTGCTGGTGCCGTCCGGGTCGGTGGAGGTGAGGAGCTCACCGTCCATGTCGTAGGTGAACCGCGTGGTGTTGTTGGCCCCGTCCGTGGTGGACGTGACCTCGCCGAGCGCGTTGTAGCCGTACGACTCGCTGACCCCGGCCGGGCTCACCCGGCGGGAGAGCTGCTGCCCCGGCGCGTCGTAGTAGTTGATCGCCGTGAACGCGCGCGGGGTCGGCTGGCGCACCACGTCCGTGCTGGTGACCTCGCGGCCCAGGTAGTCGAAGGTCGACTCCTGGCGGGCGCCGTTCGGGCGGGTCGCGGAGAGCTGGTCGCCGTTGGTGTCGTAGGTGTACCTGGTGGTGTCGCCGCCCGGCTCCTTCACCGAGGCCAGGTCGCCCAGCTGGGTGTAGGTGTACTCGGTGCGGTTGCCCAGCGCGTCGGTCTCCGCGGAGACCTGGCCGAGGTGGTTGTACTCGTTCCAGGACACCGCCTTGATCGGCGTCGAGGCACCCGGCGCGGTGTAGTCGGGAAGCGTCGTGGACGCCTCCTGGCCCTCGCCGTCGTAGGCGGTGACCGTGACGTTGCCGAGCGGGTCGGAGGACTCGGTCTCCTCGCCGTACGTGTTGTAGCCGGTGAGCGAGACCGGGCGGACGGAGGACGGGGTGCCGCCGTTCTGCTCGGCGTTGACGGCCGGCTCGGTGACGCTGGTCTGCTGGCCCGACTCGTCGTAGCCGTAGTCGGTGGTCGCGCCGTTGGCGTCGGTCACCGACAGGGGCATGCCGCGCTGGTCCAGCTTCCAGCTGGTGGCGCGCACCGAACTGCCCGCCGCGGGCAGGGTCTTGCCGTAGACGCCGGAGATCTGCGACGCGGTGAGCGCCTCGCCGTAGACCTGGACGTCCGCGAGGGAGCCCTTGTGGTACTCGCCCTGTGTGCCGCCCGACAGACGCCGGCCGATCTGGAGCGGGCCGGTGGCCTCCCAGGAGCCGCTGTACGGGGTGGTCGCCTTCAGTGCGCCGTTGACGTAGAGGCGGATCTCGCCCGCCGCCGCGTCGTAGACACCCGTCAGATGCGTCCAGGTGTTGGCCGTCACCGCGGCCGTGCCGGAGGTGGCACGGGCCAGCGTCGGGGCCGCCACGTCGCCGGAGGTCCGGTTGAACGACCAGCCGTACGCCGTCGAGTAGTACAGCTGGAAGCCGTGGTCGGCGGTGCCGTCCTGGGAGACGAACGTGTGGTTGGCGGTGGTGTCGGCCAGCTTCACCCAGGTCGAGACGGTGAAGCCGCCGTTGGTGTTGACGGCAGGGCCGCTGCCCTGGCCGTACGCGTTGGTGGTGCCGTCGAAGACCGCGCTGCCGCCCTGCTCGGTGGAGCGGGTGACGCCGGTGCCGAAGGTGACCTTGTTGTTGCCGCCGGAGGAGTCCGCCGCGTTGGTGCCGCTGGTCTCGTTGAGCTTCCAGCGGCCCACCGGCGCGGTGGTGCCGTCGTGGACGGTGGAGCCGGTGACGTTGCCGAGCGCGTCGTAGCGCGTGTCGGTGGTGCTGGTGTCACCGGTGGGGTCGAGGTCCGTCTCCGACACGACGTTGTCGTCCGGGTCGTATGAGACCTTGCTGGTGCGGGCGAGCCCGCCCGGGTCCATCGTCGTCGACGTCGTACGGTCGGCCGCGTCCACCGTGAACGAGGTGGTCGTGGTGCCGTCGTTGGTCACCTGCTTGGTCAGGTTCCCGGCCGCGTCGTAGGTGTTGGCCTGCTCGGTGAACGACTTGTTGTTCTGCGGGTCCCTGCGCACCACGGACGCGGACAGGCCGTCGTCGGTGTACGTGTACTCGGTGGCCCAGCCCATCGCGTCGGTGATCGACGCGAGCCGGCCCGCCGGGTCGTACGCCCGCGACTCCTGCACCAGCTTGGTGGGAGCGGAGGGGCTGTTCGGGTCGCCGGTGTAGTTGAGCAGACTGGTGGTGAGCGGACGGCCCTCGGCGTCGAAGGTGTACTCGTTGACGTTCCCGACCGGGTCCGTCTCCTTGACCTTGTTGCCGTAGACGTCGTACGCGAACGCGGTGACGTCGCCGCCCGGGTCCGTCCGGGTCGCGACCCGGTTGTAGGCGTCGTACGTCATCGAGGTGACCCGGGCGGTGTCGCCGCCGGTGGTGTCCGCGACCGTCTGGGACTGGACGTTGCCGTCCGGGTCGAAGACGGTCGTCGACTTCGCCTGGTGGACGGCGCCGGTGACCCGGTTGGTGACCTTGGGGCTGATCTCCGAGACGACCTGGTCGTCCTTGTCGTACGCCAGCGTGGTCGTCAGACCCGCCGGATAGGAGTCGGAGACCTCCGTCTTGGTGATCTGGCGGCCCAGGTTGTCGTACGTGTACTTCCCCGAGGCGCCGTTGGCGTCGGTGATCTGCGCCAGGTCGCCGTTCTTGAAGTAGGTGTACTTGGTGCTGCGGCCACCGGGCGTGCGCACCTCGGCGACGAGTCCGGCCGGGGCGTAGTTGGTGCCGCCCTCGGCCGCGACGGTGGTCGCGGTGGTGTACACCGTGGAGCCCGTACGGCCCGCGGGCGAGCCCGGCACCGGCGGGGTGGTCACCGAAGTGACGTTTCCGCCCGTGTCATAGGTGTAGCTGGTGAGGTACGTGTTGTCGGTGGGGCCCGAGGAACGGCCGTCGCGCTCGGTGAGCACCAGGTCGTTGCGCGGGTCCATCGCCGGGAACAGCGTGGTCGCGTCCGGGTAGAACGTGTAGTACTCGGTGGCACAGGTGTTGGCGGCCGTGTTCTGGCAGGTGGTCGTGGAGACCGTGTTGCCGCGCACGTCGTGGCCGGTCACCGAGCGGTTCCCGTTGGCGTCCGTGACGGTGTGCAGGAAGCCGGAGGTGTCGTACCCGTACGTCGTCCGGTTGCCCGCGGTGTCGTACGCGGCGAGCAGCCGGTTGCCCAGCTCCGCGTCGTACACGTAGGTCAGCGTCTTGTCGGTCGGGTCGGTCAGCTTGACCGTGCGGACCGGGGCGGTGCCCGAGGACGCCTTGGCGGCCGAGTAGTGGCGGCCGACCTCGTCCGCGGTCAGCGGCTGCGCGTAGAAGCCGACTTCGGCGATGGAGCCGTCGAAGTAGCTGACGTCGGAGGGCGAGCTGATCCAGCCCTTGGTGAAGCCCGCGCCGATGAAGGTGCGGGTGGTCGTCTGGTCACCGGCGGCGCCGGTGTAGTCGGCCTGCTTCTCGCCGTCCAGGTAGAGCGTCTGGGTGGTGCCGGAGGCGGAGAGGACCGCGTGGTGCCAGGTGTTGTCGGTGACCGCCGTCTTGGAGCCGAAGTCGGTCGTGCCGCTGCCGGTGGCGCTCCACCAGTGGCCGCGCAGCTTGCCGTCCGCGCCCACGTACATCAGCGGCGAGTAGGCCGCGCCCGCGCCCGCCGGGTCATTGGGGACCCGGGCCTGGTCGGCGGCGATCACACCGGGCTTCGCGGTGCGGAACCACAGCTCGATCGCCCGGTTGCCGGAGCGGTGCAGCGGGGCGTACGGCAGCTCGGCGAAGGAGGTCGCGCCGTCGAAGTCGACCGCCGTCGCGTCGTCGGGACCGAACGGACCCTCGGCGCCCTGGGTGACCGTGTTGTACGTGCCGAAGCCGGTGTGCACCTCGTTGGCGGCCTGCGGCGCGCCCTGGACGTCACCGAGGCGCCAGTACCCGGAGGGCGCGTCGCCCATCACGGCCGAGCGGTAGACCTGCGAGGAGCCGGTCACGGTGGCCGGGTTGAGCTTCCAGGTGCCGCCGTCGCCGTCGACGGCCTGGGTGACCATGTCGTCGGCGGTGGAGTAGGTGACGGCGCTCTGGCTCTTGCCGTTCGGCGTGGTGATCTTGTTGAGCAGTCCGGCGGGCCGGGTCGCCGCCTGGTACTGGGCGGTGATGACGTCCTGGCTCAGCGGCTCGGAGTAGATCGCCGCCTCGGCGAGCTGGCCGCTGAAGTGGCCGAGCGGGTCGGCCGCGTTCATGTTCGGCCAGCCGTCGGTGTTCACCCCGGCGCCGAGGGTGAGGTAGGGCTGCGCCCAGTCGTTGATGGTGCCGGCCTTGGTGCCCTGGGCGACGCCGTCGAGGTAGAGCGACATGGTGGTGGCGGCGCCGGTGAGGACTGCCTGGTGCCACTTGTTGTCGTTGACGGCGGCGGCGGAGACGATCGTCGTGTTGCAGCCGGGCGACGAGGCGAAGCAGCCGTGCAGCTTGCCGTCGGTACCGACGTAGACCGCCGGGGTGTTGTGGGTCGTGGTGCCCACCGGGTCGGGGTCGCTCAGCGGCTTGTCGCCGTAGTAGAAGAGGACACCGCCCGCCTGGGAGGTCTTGAACCAGAGCGAGACCGTCGCGTACGAGGGGGTCGCGCCCGGGGCGCTGGGTATCTCCACGTAGCTGCTGGTGCCGTTGAACGTGGCGGCCGGCTGGGTGGACCCGGCGAGCACGCCGGTGCCACCGGTGGTCACGTTGTGGTAGATGCCGTTGTACTTGCCCTGGTTGAGGTCGACCGCGTCCTTGGCGACGCCGTCACCGGCCGCCTCGCCGAGCCGCCAGTACGCGAACGGGTCCTCGTCGAGGACCGTGGTGCGGTAGTGGTTGCCGGTGGCGTACCCGTAGGTGATGCACTTGGACCAGTCGGCGGGCGGGCAGACCTTGGTGAGCTGGTCACCGGTGTAGCTGTACTGCCAGGTCTGCGCGGTGGCCGAGTCGCCCGCCGTCGACGGGTCGGTGGCGACCGTGTTGACGTGCGCGGCGGTGGCGCCCGCGGGGGTCTGCCAGCTGAGGGTCAGCGAACGGTTGGACGTGGTGTTCGTGATCTTGGTCAGCTGGTTGTTGGTGTAGAGGAACGTTTCCCCACGGTTCGCGAAGTCCGTGATGGTCTTGATCGCGTAGACCCCGACCCTGGCCGTGGTCTGGGTGAAGCTGTAGGTGGTGAAGTCCTTGTCGACCAGCGTGTAGCCGCCGGTGACCGCCTGGAAGCGGGCGTACCGGCCCAGCGGCGGGACGAAGGTGCCGTCGCTGTTGCGGCCGAAGGCGACCTGCTCACCGCCGGGGTAGGTGATGACCACGCTGGTGACCGCGCCGGAGCCGTCCTTGACCTCGGCGGCCTTCATGTCCGCGATGGTCGCCCAGCCCGCGCCGAACGCGCTGTCCTGGCGCGGGTCGAGGCTGTTGTAGGAGCGCTCGATGGAGAGCGAGGGCCCGGTGACCTCGACGTCCGCGTCGGTGTCGTCGGTGGTGTAGTTGCCGTCGCTCGGGTCGAACTCGTGGCCGTCGGTGTTCTGGCTGAGCCCCGAGGTCACCGGCGGCTGCGGCACGGCGGTGGTGAACCGGCTGTCGTACGACACCGAGTTGGTGCCGTCGCTGACGGTGGCGAACCAGAGGTAGTTCTTGCTCCACTTCAGCTTGCCGGCCGGGATCGCCCAGGCGCCCTGGGTGAGGGTGCCGGAGCTGACCACCGGGGTCTGGCTGGTGGAGTCCGCGTCGAAGACGTCGAAGGAGTACGACAGGGCGCTCGGGCCGTGGTCGGCGTCGGTCGCGTAGACCGTGAGCTCCGGGCGGAGCGTGTTGGCCTGGTGGTTCTCCGGCGGGTACTGGGCGTTGACCTGCGGGGCCACATTGGCCGTGTAGGTGAGGTCGAGCGCCGGGCGGAAGCCCGCGGTGGTGGAGTTGTCCGAGTGGAACTTCTTCCAGTGCAGCATGTCACTGGTGATCGCGGTCATCGCGAGGCCGTAGTTGGCACCGCCGCCCGCGACCGTGTTGAACCAGCCGGTGTTGAGCGGGACGGGCATCTTCACGCCGACGCTCGTGGAGCTGGAGGAGTTGGTGCAGGACGCGCCGGGCGCCGGCGTCGCCGAGCCGATCGCCGAGCCGTAGGTCGGGCCGGGGTAGCTGGTGACCGTGGAGGGCGTCCAGGCCTTGGTGACCGGGTGGACGTTGAACGGCTCGGCGGTGCAGGTCGAGGACCAGACCGCGTAGACGTTCAGGGTCGCCGCGGTGACCTTCTGGCCGGCCAGTGTGGTGCCGAGCGAGGAGAACTGGAGGAACGAGTTCGCCTTGTTGGTACCGGAGTCGTACGACCCCACCTTGATCATGTTCTCGGTGGAGTGGTCCCCGCCGATGGTGTTCTGGGTGTACGTCGAGTTGCTGGCCGTCACCGTCGGGTCGACGGTGACCGGGAAGACCCGCTTCGGGTCGTCCAGCCAGGCCCGGTCGGCGGTCATCCGCAGCGCGGGGGCGCCGTCCAGGGTGGTGAGCTCATAGGTGACCGCGCGGGACTGGGCGGCGTCGCCCGAGCGCGGGTCGATCTTCGAGTCCTCCATGAAGGCGTGCGGGACGGTCGCGGTCACCTTGCCGTCGGCGTCGGTGAACACCACGTCGCCGTTGGCCGCGATCCTCGGGGTGAGCCCCTTCGCCTTCAGCGGGAAGAGCCAGGTGTTGGGCGCCGCCTTGGAGCGCAGGACGATGCGCTCCTTGAAGCCCTCGGTCAGCGGCGACAGCTTGAGGTCGGTGTCCTTGAGAACGTTGTCGTACGTGGCGGTGGAGTCGCCGTCGACCACCGGCTCGCTCTTGGCGGCGCCGTGCAGCCCGTACGACAGCGCGCGCCCGGAACCGAAGTCGACCGAGGCGAGGTCGGGGGTGACCGCGTCGGGGGCGAAGGCGACGCCGAGCGAGTTGGCGTTCTCGACCAGCCGGCCGCCCTTCTCCTCGCGCAGCTTGGTGTCGATCTGCTTCCAGCTGCCGTCGGCGCCCTTGAAGTTGGAGCGGCCGGTGTAGTGGCGCACCGTCGTGGAGCCGTCGGCGTTGGTGTAGAAGTCCGAGGTCGCCGTCGACTTCTTGGCGTCGCGCCGGCTGGTGCGGGCGTCGAAGCTCTTGGCGCTCCCGGCCGCCTTGCCGGTCTTCACCGGCTCGGTCTTGTCCTGCGGCCGCTCGTACGCGCCGAGTTCGCCCTTGCCCTTGCCGGGCCGGTGGCCGTTGCCGCCCTTGGCCCGGGTCTGCTTGGCGGCGGCGGTGTGGCTCTTGCCGCGGGCGGTGCCGCTTCGCTGGTCCGGGGTGTCGAGCGGGGACTTGTTGGCCCACTCCCACATACCCGACAGGGACCACTTGGGCATGGACAGACGGGGCAGCGTGGCCCCGGTGGCTTCCGCTGTCTCCGTCGTCAGCATGAAGGAGAAAGCCAGCAGGACCAGGAGGGCGATCCTCCTGGCCCTGCGGTGTCCGGTTCTACCGGGTGGAAACAGAAGACGGGACGTTCGGGCCCATCGAGCGCGCATTGAGACAGCCTTTACTTACGCGAGGCTTACAGAAGACAAAGCCCAGCGATCGTGCCCCACGCGTTTCCGGAGGTTGCTTCCACCCCATGATCCTTTGACATTCCTTTGCCATGTTCATGCGGTGCGGAACAACAAATTCCGGGCTAACCGGGTGTATTGACCCCCTGCTCGACAGCCCGGGCGACATCCGCCCGCACTCCGTCACCCGGCTTCACAGCCGTCACATTGGCCGCCGCGGCCTCTGAACCGACCACCACGAAACGGACCTTGGGGTGGGCCTTCGCCGCCGCCTCGGCCGCCGCCACCGGAGCCTTGCCGACCGCCACGACCACGTCGCAGGAGCGCTGGAGGAGGCTGTTGACGAACGGGGTGGCGTTGGCGGCGGTCTGCTCGCCCGTCACGGGGACGAAGTTGACGCGCGCGTGGGTGGCCTTCGAGGCGTCCTGCATTCCCGCCCACACCGGCGCGCCCTCCGTGCCCTCGGTGACGCCCTTGTCCCCGGTCAGCAGACAGGCGTCGACGTTCTTGTACTGCCGGGCCCGCGGATCCGGCGGCCCCGGCTTGTCGTCCCCGCCCAGCACCGAGACGAGCACCGCGGCGACGGCGACGGCCGCCGCCGCGCCCGCGGCGATCCAGATCCGGCGCCGGTGCACCCGCGCCAACGCCGTGAGCCGGGCGAAGCGCACCCGGTAGCGCGCGTATCTGTCCTTCTTGTCCTGCTCCTCCCGGGCGGCCTTCGCCGCCCGGGCCTGACGTACCTGCTTGACCTGCTTCACGCGCTCTTGCCGTTCTCGTTCGGGGACTGCCGGGTCGCCGGCCACGCCTTCCAGGCGTGCGCGGCCGCCCCGGCCGTCGACAGCCCGATGAGCAGCACGTCGGCCGCGAACCTCATGCCGTGCGTGGTGTCCGGAGTGGTCGCCAGCTGGAGCACCCAGGACACCCACACCGCGCAGAAGACCGCGAAGGCGACCCAGTCCGCGCTCCGGTGCCGCTTGATGGCGATCACCAGCGACGGCACCGGGCACAGCAGCCCCAGGGTCGCGAAGGGCAGCAGCGCGAGGCCCGTGCGCGCCGCCCAGGTCCCATACGGACGTATGGGACGAGCGGCGACATTCTCGGCAGGATTCACAATCGGACCTCGCAGTTCCGTACGGGGTGCATGGCAGCGGCCGACGTACGGTACAACCCATTCGCCCTCAGCGCATCAACACCCCCGCCCCCTCCCCCGTCGCCTCGGTCGGCAGCGCGACCAGTCCGATGTCGGTGCCGCCGGCGCCGTCGGCCAGGAGCCGGTGGGCCGGCAGGACGCGGACCGTGTAGCCGTAGGGGCCGGTCCGGTCCAGGGCCAGCGGGCCCTCGTACACCCAGCGTCCCTCCAGGTCCGGGCCGCCCGCGGGCTTCAGGGCGACCGTACGGGCCTCCGCGAGCGTGTCGGCGGCGTCCACCCGCCCCGCGACCGCCTGCACCTCCACATCGTCCGGCTGGAGCCCGCCGAGCCCCGCCCGCACCCGCAGGGCGAGCGTGGAACCGAGCTCCGCGTGACCGTTCGGCGCGGTCGCGGCCACCGCCTCCACGTGGTCGACGGCCACCTGCGGCCAGGCCGCCCGCACCCGGGCCTTCCAGGCCGCCAGCTCCCGGGCCGTGTCCGGATCGAGGTCACGGTGGGCGTGGGCGGCGGGCGCGTACAGCCGCTCCACGTACTCACGCACCATCCGCCCCGCCAACACCTTCGGGCCGAGCGAGGTGAGGGTCTCGCGGACCATCTCGATCCAGCGGCCGGGCAGCCCGCCCGCGCCCCGGTCGTAGAAGCGCGGCGCCACCCGGTCCTCGATCAGGTCGTACAGGGCGGCCGACTCCAGCTGGTCCCTGCGGTCCTCGTCGGTGGCGGAGCCGTCGGCGGTCGGGATGGCCCAGCCGAAGTCCGGCTCGAACCACTCGTCCCACCAGCCGTCCAGGACCGACAGGTTGAGGCACCCGTTCAGCGCGGCCTTCATCCCGCTGGTCCCGCACGCCTCAAGGGGCCGCAGCGGATTGTTGAGCCACACGTCGCAGCCCGGGTAGAGCTTCTTGGCCATCGCCATCCCGTAGTCGGGCAGGAAGACGATGCGGTGGCGCACCCGGGGGTCGTCGGCGAACCGCACCAGCTCCTGGACCAGCCGCTTGCCGCTGTCGTCGGCGGGGTGCGCCTTGCCCGCCACCACGATCTGCACCGGCCGGGTCGGATGGAGCAGCAGCTCCATCAGCCGGTCCCGGTCGCGGAGCATCAGGGTCAGCCGCTTGTACGAGGGGACGCGGCGGGCGAAGCCGATGGTGAGGACGTCGGGGTCGAGCACCCCGTCCACCCAGCCGAGCTCGGCCGTGCCGGCCCCGCGGGTGCGCCACGACGCGTGCAGCCGCTCGCGCACTTCGAGGACCAGCTGTTCGCGCAGCTCTCGCCTGAGCTCCCAGATCTCCGTGTCGGGGATGTCGGCGACCGCGTCCCAGCGCGCCGAGCCGCCCACGCTCAGCGCGTCCTCGGCGCGCCCGGCGCCGATCTGTCTGGCGCCGAGCCGGAACACTTCGGGCGCCACCCAGGTCGGCGCGTGCACTCCGTTGGTGATGGAGGTGATCGGCACCTCCGAGGGGTCGAACCCGGGCCACAGGCCCGCGAACATCTCCCGGCTGACCTCCCCGTGCAGGGTGGAGACGCCGTTGGCGCGCTGGGCCAGGCGCAGCCCCATCACGGCCATGTTGAACAGGTTGGGCTCACCGCCGGGGTAGGTCTCCATGCCGAGCTGGAGGATCTTCGAGACCTCCACGCCCGGCAGCTCGCCGTCGTCGCCGAGGTGGTGGGCGACCAGCTCGCGGTCGAAGCGGTCGATCCCGGCGGGGACCGGGGTGTGGGTGGTGAAGACGGTCCCGGCCCGCACCGACTCCAGGGCCGCGTCGAACTCAAGCCCCTCACCGGCGAGTTCGCGGATGCGCTCCAGACCGAGGAAGCCCGCGTGGCCCTCGTTGGTGTGGAAGACCTCGGGCGCGGGGTGCCCGGTGATCCGGCAGTACGCGCGCACCGCCCGCACCCCGCCGATGCCGAGCAGCATCTCCTGGAGCAGCCGGTGCTCGCTGCCGCCCCCGTACAGCCGGTCGGTGACGTCGCGTTCGCCCGGGCCGTTCCCCTCCACGTCCGAGTCGAGCATCAACAGCGGGACCCGGCCGACCCGGGCGATCCAGACCACCGCGTGCAGCGCGCGGCCGCCGGGCAGGTGCAGCGAGATCCGGGCGGGCTCGCCGTCGGCCTCCCTCAGCAGCGCGAGCGGCAGCTCGTTGGGGTCGAGCACGGGATAGTGCTCCTGCTGCCAGCCGTCGCGCGAGAGCGACTGGCGGAAGTAGCCGTGCCGGTAGAGGAGCCCGACGCCGATCAGCGGTACGCCGAGGTCGCTCGCGGACTTCAGATGGTCGCCGGCGAGGATGCCGAGCCCGCCCGAGTACTGCGGCAGGGCGGCGGTGATCCCGAACTCCGGCGAGAAGTAGGCGATGGCACGGGGCAGCCCCTCGGGCTGCTCCTGGTACCACCGCCGCCCGCCCAGATAGTCGGCGAGGTCGTCGGCGCAGGCGGTAAGGGAACGGACGAAGCGGCGGTCCTCGGCCAGCGCGGCGAGCCGGGCGGCGGAGACCGACCCCAGCAGGCGCACGGGATCCTCTCCGGCCGCCCGCCATCCCTCGGGGTCGACGGACTGGAAGAGTTCGCGGGTCTCGGGATGCCAGGACCAGCGCAGATTGCGGGCCAGCTCGCTCAGCGGCCGCAGGGGCTCGGGGAGGACGGGGCGGACGGTGAATCGACGGATTGCCTTCACGTGTTCCACCTTCGCAGGGGATGTACGCAACAGGGTGGACGTACAGCTCTGTTCGACTGTCCTTCACCCTCGAAGGTAGTGGGCGGGCGCCCCGCACTACCACGGCGCACGGAGGCGACCGCCCCCGGCGTGCGCCCTTGTGGGCGTCCCCCCGGGGGCGGGAGGCTGCGAAGGGCGCGGTCGGCCGCGCCGTACCACGGCGGGCGGGCGGCGATCCGGGCACCAACTGAACTTGTGGGTAGGCAAATTCTGGGGCGGTCCCGCCGAAAGACGGGGCCGTTTCCTTGTCTGAACCGTTACGCCCAGGTAGTTAACAAACCACCGGAATGCCCACTCGGAGCCTGTGGAAGGCTCCATCGGTAGGACGCCGTCTGTGCAACCGCTAACCGCCACCCGAGTGAACGCGGACAGGAGCGGCCATGCCCGCAGCCCGTCAAACGTCAACGGAGCAGTTACAAAGAGCAGACCCCGCCACGCCCCGCACCCACCAGCCACCAGGTGAGCCCGTGAATCTGCCCATCGGCCGTATCCCCGTCCTGGACGTCCGCCCCGCCGTCGACTGCGGCAGAAGGCCGGCGAAGGCGGTGGCGGGCGAGACCTTCATGGTCACCGCCACCGTCTTCCGCGAGGGCCATGACTCGGTGGCCGCCAACGTGGTCCTGCGCGACCCGCGCGGGCGGCCCGGACCGTGGACGCCGATGCGCGAGCTGGCGCCCGGCAGCGACCGCTGGGGCGCCGAGGTCACTCCGGCGGCCGAAGGGCGCTGGTCGTATACGGTCGAGGCGTGGAGCGACCCGGTGGCCACCTGGCGCCGGTACGCCGGGATCAAGATCCCGGCGGGTCTGGACACCGACCTCGTCCTCGCCGAGGGCGCGGCGCTGTACGAGCGGGCCGCGCGCGGGGTGCCGAAGACCAAGGGCCGCGAGGCGGTGCTCGCCGCGGTGGACGCGCTGCGCGACGGCTCCCGCCCGCCGGCCGCCCGGCTGGCCGCGGCCCTCACCCCCGAGGCCGACGCGGCCCTCGCCCGGTACCCGCTGCGCGAACTGCTCAGCGCCTCGGAGCCGCTGTCGCTCCTGGTCGAGCGCGAGCGGGCGCTCTTCGGTTCCTGGTACGAGCTGTTCCCGCGCTCCGAGGGCGCGGTGGTCCAGGCCGGGAAGCCGCCGGTGAGCGGCACGTTCCGGACCGCCGCCGAGCGGCTGCCCGCGGTCGCCGCGATGGGCTTCGACGTGGTCTATCTGCCGCCCGTGCACCCCATCGGCACCACGTTCCGCAAGGGCCCCAACAACAGCCTGGCGGCCGCGCCCGGCGACGTGGGCGTGCCCTGGGCCATCGGCTCGCCGGACGGCGGGCACGACGCGATCCACCCCGACCTGGGCACCCTCGACGACTTCGACGACTTCGTGCGCACGGCCCGCGATCTGCGTATGGAGGTCGCCCTCGACTTCGCGCTCCAGTGCTCGCCGGACCACCCCTGGGTGGACAAGCACCCCGACTGGTTCCACCACCGTGCGGACGGCACCATCGCGTACGCCGAGAACCCGCCCAAGAAGTACCAGGACATCTACCCGCTCGCCTTCGACCGGGACATGCCGGGCCTGGTCGCCGAGACCGTGCGGATCCTGCGGTTCTGGATGGACCACGGGGTGCGGATCTTCCGCGTCGACAATCCGCACACCAAGCCGGCGGTGTTCTGGGAGCAGGTGCTCGCCGAGGTCAACGGGACCGACCCGGACGTGGTGTTCCTGGCCGAGGCGTTCACCCGGCCCGCGATGATGCACACGCTGGCCCGGATCGGCTTCCAGCAGTCGTACACGTACTTCACCTGGCGCACCACCAAGCAGGAGCTGACCGACTACCTCACCGAGCTGACCGGCGAGGCGGCCGCGTACATGCGCCCCAACTTCTTCGTGAACACGCCGGACATCCTGCACGCCTACCTCCAGCACGGCGGCCGCCCCGCCTTCGAGCTGCGCGCGGTGCTCGCCGCGACGCTCGCGCCCAGCTGGGGCGTGTACGCGGGCTACGAGCTGTGCGAGAACGCGGCGCTGCACGGCGGCAGCGAGGAGTACCTGAACTCGGAGAAGTACGAGCTGCGGCCCCGGGACTGGGAGGCGGCCGAGCGCGAGGGCCGTTCGCTGGCCCCACTGCTGACCTCGCTGAACCGGATCCGCCGCCGCCACCCGGCGCTGCGGCAGCTGCGCTCGCTGCGCTTCCACCACACCGACAACGACGCGGTGCTCGCGTACAGCAAGCGCTCGGGATCGAACACCGTTCTGGTGGTCGCCAACCTCGACCCCCACCACACCCAGGAGGCCACGGTCTCGTTGGACATGCCGGAACTCGGCCTTTCGTGGCACGAGTCCGTCCCGGTGCGCGACGAGCTCACCGGTGAGACCTACCACTGGGGCAGGACCAACTACGTGCGCCTAGAGCCGGGCCGCGCGCCCGCGCACGTGCTGGTCCTGCGACCGTCCCCGCCGATCGGAGGGTCACCCACACCATGATCGTCAACGAGCCCGTCCACGACACCTTCGAGGACACTCCCGCCAAGGACCGCGACCCCGAATGGTTCAAGCGGGCCGTCTTCTACGAGGTGCTCGTGCGGTCCTTCCAGGACAGCAACGGCGACGGCGTAGGGGATCTGAAGGGCATCACCGCCAAACTCGACTACCTGCAGTGGCTGGGGGTGGACTGCCTCTGGCTGCCGCCCTTCTTCAAGTCCCCACTGCGGGACGGCGGTTACGACGTCTCGGACTACACCGCGGTACTCCCGGAGTTCGGCGACCTCGCCGACTTCGTGGAGTTCGTGGACGCCGCCCACCAACGCGGCATGCGCGTGATCATCGACTTCGTGATGAACCACACCAGCGACCAGCACCCGTGGTTCCAGGAGTCGCGCAAGGACCCCGCGGGCCCGTACGGCGACTACTACGTCTGGGCCGACAACGACAAGCAGTTCCAGGACGCCCGGATCATCTTCGTCGACACCGAGACCTCCAACTGGACCTTCGACCCCATCCGCAAGCAGTACTACTGGCACCGCTTCTTCTCCCACCAGCCCGACCTCAACTACGAGAACCCGGCCGTCCAGGACGAGATCCTGGCCGCGCTGCGGTTCTGGCTGGACCTGGGAATCGACGGCTTCCGCCTCGACGCCGTCCCGTACCTCTACCAGGAGGAGGGCACCAACTGCGAGAACCTGCCGGCCACCCATGAGTTCCTCAAGCGGGTGCGCGCCGAGATCGACGCGAGCTACCCGGACACCGTGCTGCTCGCCGAGGCCAACCAGTGGCCGGAGGACGTCGTCGACTACTTCGGCGACTACGCGGCGGGCGGCGACGAGTGCCACATGGCGTTCCACTTCCCCGTGATGCCGCGCATCTTCATGGCCGTGCGCCGCGAGAGCCGTTACCCGGTCTCCGAGGTGCTCGCCAAGACCCCGGCCATCCCCAAGACCTGCCAGTGGGGCATCTTCCTGCGCAACCACGACGAGCTGACCCTCGAAATGGTCACGGACGAAGAGCGCGACTACATGTACGCGGAGTACGCCAAGGACCCCCGGATGCGCGCCAACATCGGCATCCGGCGCCGGCTCGCCTCCCTGCTGGACAACGACCGCAACCAGATCGAGCTGTTCACCGCGCTGCTGTTCTCGCTGCCCGGCTCGCCGATCCTCTACTACGGGGACGAGATCGGGATGGGCGACAACATCTGGCTGGGCGACCGGGACGCGGTGCGCACCCCCATGCAGTGGACTCCCGACCGCAACGCGGGCTTCTCGTCCTGTGATCCGGGACGGCTGTTCCTGCCCACGATCATGGACCCGGTCTACGGCTACCAGGTGACCAACGTCGAGGCCGCCATGGCCTCGCCGTCGTCGCTGCTGCACTGGACCCGGCGCATGATCGAGATCCGCAAGCAGAATCCGGCCTTCGGGCTCGGCTCGTACACCGAACTCCCGTCCTCGAACCCGGCGGTCCTCGCCTTCCTGCGGGAAGTACCCGCTTCCGGCGGAGAGGGCGACGACCTGGTGCTCTGCGTGAACAACTTCTCGCGGTTCGCCCAGCCCACCGAGCTCGATCTGCGGGCCTTCGCCGGACGCCATCCGGTGGAGCTGATCGGCGGGGTGCGCTTCCCGGCCATCGGCCAGTGGCCGTACTTGCTGACTCTGGCGGGTCACGGCTTCTACTGGTTCCGGCTGCGCAAGGACTGCATCGTGATCGGCTAGTTCCACCCCGCCGAGGGGCGCCTCCGGGCGGCCCCGGGCGGGCCGGTTTCCTCCGGCCCGCCCGGGGCACTCTCCTCAGCGACGCTCCGGACCGCTCCCAGTGGCACACCGGACGCTCCGCGCGCCGCCGGACAGCCAATGCCGCAATCCGGGACACTCTGCGCACATCCTGCTGTGAGCCCGGGGAAAGGACGCGCTGCCATGCCCAAGGCCGCACCCACCCTGACTCCTGTCGCGCTACTGCCCTCGCTGGCGCCGCTGCTGCACGAATGGCTCCCCAGACAGCGCTGGTTCGCGGGCAAGGGCCGCCCGGTCACCGGCTTCTCGCTGGCCTCGGTCACCGAGCTGCTCCCGGGCTGTCTGCATCTGCTCGTACGGGCCGAGCAGTCCGGCGCCGCTCCCGAGCCCGGCGACGTCTACCAGCTGCTGCTCGGCGTACGGAAGATGCTGCCGCCGCCGCTCGCCCCCGCGCTCGTCGGCCACGCCACCGCCGGACCGCTGACCGGGCTCACCGTGTACGACGCGCTCCAGGACCCGCAGGTCGCCGCGCTGCTCCTGGAACGGCTGCGCACCCCGGGGCGGCTCGGCCCGCTGCGCTTCGGCTGCGACGCGGGCATCCCCGTCCCCGCCGGGCTCGCGCCCCGCCTCCTCGCCACCGAGCAGTCCAACTCCTCGCTGGTGTACGGAGATACGTTCATCCTCAAGGTATTCCGCCGGATCCACTTCGGGGTCAACCCCGACCTGGAGCTTCCGCTGGTCCTGGCCCGGCACGGGTGCCCCCGGGTGCCCGCGCCCGCCGCCTGGATCCAGACCGAGCGGCCCGAGCACGCCACGCTCGCCGTGCTCCAGCCGTTCCTGCGCGGCTCCCAGGACGGCTGGCAGCTGGCGCTGCGCGCGCTCGCCGACCGGCGCGACTTCACCCGGGAGGCCCACGCGCTCGGCCGGGCCACCGCCGAGGTGCACACCGCGCTCGCCGCCGCACTGCCGGTGGTCACGCTCGGCCGCGCCCAGACCGAGCTGCTCGCGGCCGCGATGCGCGAGCGCCTGGAGGCGACCGCGCGGGCGGTGCCGACGCTGCTGCCCCATGTGCCCGGGCTGCGGGCCGCGTTCGACGCGGTGACCCAGGTGGCCGGGTCCCGGCCCGCCCAGCGCGTCCACGGCGATCTGCACCTGGGCCAGACCCTGCGGACCGACGGCGGCGGCTGGGCGGTCATCGACTTCGAGGGCGAGCCCGCCCGGCCGCTGGCCGAGCGCCGCCGCCCGCAGCCACCGGTCCGCGATGTCGCCGGGATGCTGCGCTCCTTCGACTACGCCGCCCGCACCCAGCTCCCGTGGCGCCCCGAGTGGGCCGAGTCCTGCCGCGACGCGTACTGCACGGGCTACGCGGCGACCGCGGGCACCGACCCGCGCGACGAGCCCGAGCTGCTGCGGGCGTACGAGACCGACAAGGCGGTGTACGAGGTGCTCTACGAGGCCCGCCACCGCCCCGACTGGCTCGCCGTCCCGATGGCGGCGGTCCGCCGACTGGCCCAGGACTGACCCCGACCCCCGCACCGCCCCCGAGGAGGCCGTACCCGTGACCGCCCGCCCGCAGAACCCCGATCCCTCCCGGCCCGGCTCCCCCGAGTCGTCGACGACGGAAGCGCCGTCGAAGCCGAAGCGCGGCGGGAGCCACGGCGTACGGGCCGCGCGGCCGCTCGCCGCGGACGACCGCGCCCGGCTGCTCGCCGGGGCGCACCACGACCCGCACGCGCTGCTCGGCGCCCACTTGGTGCGCGGCGGCGTCGCGTTCCGGGTGCTGCGGCCGTACGCGCAGGCCGTGACCGTGCTGGCCAAGGGGCTCCGCGCCGAGTTGCACGACGAGGGCGACGGCCTGTTCTGCGGGGTGCTGCCGCTGCCCGAGGTCCCCGAGTACTCGCTGCTCATCGCCTACGACGACAGCGAGATCGAGGCCGAGGACCCGTACCGCTTCCTGCCGGCGCTCGGCGACCTCGATCTGCACCTGATCGGCGAGGGCCGCCACGAGGAGCTGTGGACGGCGCTCGGCGCGCGCCCGATGACCCACCAGGGCGTGCCAGGCACCCGGTTCACCGTCTGGGCCCCCAACGCCCTCGGCGTCCGTGTCACCGGCGACTTCTGCTACTGGGACGGCACGGCGTACCCGATGCGCTCGCTCGGCTCCACCGGCGTGTGGGAGCTGTTCCTGCCGGGCGTCGGCGACGGCGCGCTCTACAAGTTCGACATCACCCGCCCCGACGGCTCGCACACCCTGCGGGCCGACCCGATGGCCCGGCGCACCGAGGTACCGCCGGCGACCGCGTCGATCGTGACCGAGTCGCACCACGTGTGGCAGGACGACCTGTGGATGGCGGCGCGGGGCGACCGGCCGGTCCACGAGTCCCCGTTCTCGGTGTACGAGGTGCACCTGCCGTCCTGGCGACCACGCCTGACGTATCATCAACTCGCCGAGCAGCTCCCGGCGTACGTACGCGACCTGGGCTTCACCCACGTCGAGTTCCTGCCGGTGGCCGAGCACCCCTTCGGGGGCTCCTGGGGCTACCAGGTGACCGGCTTCTACGCCCCCACCGCCCGGATGGGCACCCCGGACGACTTCCGCTTCCTGGTGGACGCGCTGCACCGGGCCGGGATCGGGGTGATCGTCGACTGGGTGCCCGCGCACTTCCCGAAGGACGACTGGGCGCTGGCCCACTTCGACGGGCGCACCCTGTACGAGCACGAGGACCCGGCGCGCTCCGAGCACCCCGACTGGGGCACCCTCGAATTCGACTACGGCCGCAAGGAGGTCCGCAACTTCCTGGTGGCCAACGCCACGTACTGGTGCGAGGAGTTCCACATCGACGGGCTGCGGGTGGACGCGGTCGCCTCGATGCTCTATCTGGACTACTCGCGCGAGGAGGGCGAGTGGGCGCCCAACGAGCACGGCGGCCGGGAGAACCTGGACGCGGTGGCCTTCCTCCAGGAGATGAACGCCACGGTCTACCGCCGCTGCCCGGGCGCGATCACCATCGCCGAGGAGTCCACGGCGTGGGACGGCGTGACGCGCGCGACCCACCACGTGGGCCCCGGCGGCTTCGGCGGGCTCGGCTTCGGCCTGAAGTGGAACATGGGCTGGATGCACGACTCGCTGGGCTACGCGGCCCACGAGCCGGTCCACCGCAAGTACCACCACCACGAGATGACGTTCTCGATGGTGTACGCGTACAGCGAGAACTACGTCCTGCCGATCTCCCACGACGAGGTCGTCCACGGCAAGCGCTCGCTGGTCTCCAAGATGCCCGGCGACTGGTGGCAGCAACGCGCCACCCACCGCGCCTATCTGGGCTTCATGTGGGCGCACCCGGGCAAGCAACTCCTCTTCATGGGACAGGAGTTCGCCCAGGGGGCGGAGTGGTCGGAGACGCACGGCCCCGACTGGTGGCTGCTCGACCCGTCGTACTCGGCCGAGCCGGACCACCGGGGCGTACGGGACCTGGTCCGCGACCTCAACACGGTCTACCGCGACGCCCCGCCGCTGTGGCAGCGGGACACCGACCCGGCCGGCTTCGCCTGGGTGGCGGGCGACGCGGCGGAGGACAACGTCTTCGCCTTCCTGCGCCACGACGCCTCCGGCGCCCCGCTGCTGGCCGTCTCCCACTTCTCCCCGGTGGTCCGCCACGACTACCGGCTCGGCGTCCCCGACACCGTCCCCGCCTGGGCGGAGGTCCTCAACACGGACGCCGCGCGCTACGGCGGCGGCGACATCCGCAACGAGGACCCCCTCAAGCCGGACTCCACACCGACCCACGGGCAGCCGGTCAGCATCCAGCTGACCCTGCCGCCGCTGGCCACGGTGTGGCTGCGGCCGGTGTGAGTCAGCCCTCCAACGCCTCGGCCAGCGCCTTCGGCAGGGGCGCCGAGTGCAGCACGCCGAGCCGCTGGGTGGCCCGGGTCAGCGCCACGTACAGGTCGCTGACCCCGTACTCGGCCGGCTCCACCACCAGGACCGTGTCGAACTCAAGCCCCTTGGCCTGACGCGGGTCGAGCAGGACGACCGGGCGGGTCAGATCGGGCTCGCCCGGCGGGACGTCCGGGAGCGCGGCGTGCAGCGCGGGGTGGAGGGTGCGGGGCGCGACGACCGCGAGGCGGCCCGCCCCGGGGGTCTCCGCCTTCACCGCCTCGGCGACGGCCTGCGCGAGGGCGTGCGGCGCCGCCTCGCGCGCCCAGGGCCGCACCCCCGTGGCCCGTACCGAGCTCGGCGGCTCGAACGACGGGTCCACCGCGCGGCAGACCTGCGCCGCCACCTCCATGATCTCGGCGGGCGTACGGTAGTTGACCCCGAGGCGCACATGCTCCCAGCGGTCCTCCACGTACGGCTCCAGGATCCGCCGCCAGGAACCGACGCCCGCCGCGTCGGCGGTCTGGGCGGGGTCCCCGACCAGGGTGAGCGAGCGGGTCGGGCAGCGGCGCATCAGCAGCCGCCAGGCCATCGCGGAGAGCTCCTGCGCCTCGTCCACGATGATGTGGCCGAACGCCCAGGTGCGGTCGGCGGCGGCGCGCTCGGCGGCGCTGCGGTGGTCGGCCTCCTCGTGGCGGTCCGCGAACCGCTCGGCGTCGATGATGTTGTGCGCCGCGAGCACCTCGGACTCCTCGTCCTCGAACTCGAAGCTCTCCGAGCCCGCGGAGAGGTCGAGGACGCCCTGCGCGTACGCGATCCGGTCCTGGCGCTCGGCCTCGGCGGCGGCGCGGGCCGCCGAGTCGTCCTCGCCGAGGATTTCGGCGGCCTCGTCGAGCAGCGGCACGTCGGCCGCCGTCCAGTCACCGCCCTCGCGGCGGATCAACTCCGCGTCGATGTCCGCCAGATGGGACGGATCGGCCAGGAAGTCGGCGACGAACCGCTCCGGGGTGAGCGCGGGCCAGAACTCGTCGATGGCGGCGTGCACCTCGTGGCTGGTGGCGATCTCCTTGCCGAGCTGGGCGAGGTCGTCGGGGCCGAGCAGGTTCTCGCCGCCGAAGGGATCCGCGCCGATCCGCTCGGCGAGCTGTGCGGTGAGCGCGTCGATGATGTGGAAGGCGAAGTGCGGGCGGGCCAGATTGTGCGGAAGCCCGCTCTCGCGGGCGCGCCAGCGGGCGTCCTCGGCCATGGCCCGGTCGAGGCTGAGCGTCCCGTACCCCTCGTGGTCGATCTCGGCGGCGATGTGCGGAACGGTCTGCCGGTCGCGCACGGCCTCGGCCAGCACCTCGGCCATCGCACTCCGCCCCTTGACCTCGGCGGCGGCCGGGGTGTCGGTGCCGTTGGCGTGCACTCCGGGGAAGAGCTCGCCCATGGTGGCGAGCAGCACGCCGGTCTCGCCGAGCGCGGGCAGCACCTCCCCGATATAGCCGAGGAACGCCGGGTTGGGGCCGACGATCAGCACGGCGCGCCGGGCCAGCTGCTCGCGGTACGCATAGAGCAGATACGCCGCCCGGTGCAGCGCGACCGCCGTCTTGCCGGTGCCGGGCCCGCCCTCGACGACGAGGACGCCGCGCTGCGGGGCCCGGATGATTTTGTCCTGCTCGGCCTGGATGGTCTGCACGATGTCGTGCATCCGGCCGGTGCGGGCCGCGTCCAGCGCCGCGAGCAGCACGGCGTCGGCGTCCGCGCCCTCGTGCCCGGTGCGGGCCGCGTCCGCGAGGTCGAGGATCTCGTCGTGCAGCGCGGTGACCGTACGCCCCTGGGTGGTGAGGTACCGCCTGCGGCGCAGCCCCATCGGGGTGTACCCGGTGGCGAGATAGAACGGCCGCGCCACATCGGCCCGCCAGTCGACGACGAGGGGCGTGCGTTCCGTGTCGTCGCGACGGATTCCGATGCGGCCGATGTGGTGGGCGCGCCCGTCGGAAAAGTCGAGGCGGCCGAAGCAGAGCCCGTTCTCGCCGCCGTCGAGCGCGCTGAGCAGCCCGGACTGCTCGGCCACCAGCACATCGCGCTCAAACCGCGCCTGGAGACCGGTCCCGACCTGCGCCAGAGCGCGCCGCACCGACACCTCGGCCTGCTCGCGCAGGTCTTCGAGGCGTGCGTAGAGCCCGTCGATGAATTGCTGTTCTTTCCGAATTTCCTCGGTTGACAATTCCGCTCCTGACGCGATACAGTGCTTTCTGTAAGGGCTTTTCGTGTGTTTCCGAATGGTCGCACACGAAGAATCCACTATAGGCAGAGAAAAACCCCGGCCGCAATATCGGACCGGGGCATTTTTGTTTCTCCAGCACTTACGGGAACTGCGACCGGCACTACAGCACGTCTTCGAGCTCCTGCATCAGGCGACGCTTCGGGCGCGCGCCCACCATCGACTTCACCGGCTCGCCCGCGCGGAACACCATCAGCGTCGGCATCGACAGCACGCCGTACTTCACCGTCGTCTCCGGGTCCTTGTCCACGTCCAGCTGCACGACCTTGAGCCGGTCGCCCTCCTCGAAGGCGATCTGGCTCAGCACCGGCGCGAGCTGCCGGCACGGCCCGCACCACTCGGCGGTGAACTCCACCAGCACCGGCAGATCCGCCGCCAGCACCTCCGCGTCGAAGGTCGCATCCGTCACGACGTCCACACCCACGGCCTGCACGCTCATCCCAACCCCTCCTCGATACCCGTCATTTCGCACCCGGGGGCCCCGGGCACCAGCGAACCGGCCTCCAGCTCGGCGCGGGCCGTCTCCGCCCGGGCCAGCTGCGCGCCGACCTGGTCGCGTACGGACTGGAGCTGCCCGATGAGCCCGTCGAGCTCGGCCAGCTTGCGCCGGTAGACGGCGAGCG
Organism: Streptomyces sp. NBC_00224; assembly: GCF_041435195.1. Taxonomy (NCBI): domain Bacteria; kingdom Bacillati; phylum Actinomycetota; class Actinomycetes; order Kitasatosporales; family Streptomycetaceae; genus Streptomyces; species Streptomyces sp. NBC_00224. The sequence goes on along the minus strand of NZ_CP108106.1, from coordinate 6,248,425 downwards.
ACGCGGGGCAGGTGTCCCCCGCCGGGTGGCCCGCCCGCAGGCACTCCACGAACGGCCTCGTCTCCTCCAGCTCGAACCCGAAGTCCTGGAGGGTCCGGATCTGGGTGAGCAGTCGCAGGTCGTCCTCGTCGTACGCGCGGTACCCGTTCTCCGCCCGGCGCGCGGTCAGCAGGCCGCGCGACTCGTAGTAGCGCAGCGCCCGGGTGGTGGTCCCGGCCCGCGCGGCCAACTCGCCGATTCGCATGCTGCGACGGTAATCCTTGACGCGGACGTCAAGGCAAGGGGAAGCCCCACCCCGCCCCTTCGCCTAGACCCTCCGGGGGTGGGTGGGGGGGTGGAGGTGGTTTCCCGGGGGCTGCGCCCCCGGACCCCGTTCGTCTGCAGGCCGTCCGTGGTTGCTCGCGCAGTTCCCCGCGCCCCTAAAAATGCGGATTCCGCGCAGCGGCATTTAAGGGGCGCGGGGAACTGCGCGGCCAGCCCACCACCGGCCCGCAGACGAACACGGGTCCAGGGGGCGAAGCCCCCCGGCCGCCCGCCAGAGGGCTTTCGGGAAGGGGTGGGGTGGGGAAAAACCGCCCCACCCCTACCCCCGCACCTCCTCCACCGTCCGCGACCAGTCGTCACCCCCATGCCCCTTCTCCACTGCCCGCCCCGCGATCGCCCGGACCGCCTCCAGGACCGTGACATCCAGGCCCCGGGTCCTGGCCATGTGCAGGATGTGGTCGATGCCCGCGACCTCCATCGCGAGGGTGCCCAGGTCGCCGGGGTGCGCGCCCGCGTCGATGTGCCCGGCCATCACCGCGGAGATGGGCGGCAGGATCGACGAGATCGTGTCCAGGTACGGGGCCAGCCGCGCCGCCCCCACCCCGTCCGCCCCCGCCAGGGCGTACGCGTGCACCAGCCCCGACATCGCCGTATAGAAGAAGTCGAGCATCGCCAGGTCGTACACCGCCGCCAGGCCCGGATCCTCGCCCAGGAACGTGGCCTTGCCGCCCAGTGCTCGCAGCACACCCTCGTGCGTGGCGAACGCCTCGCGGTCCCCGCTGTAGAAGATCAACGCCTCGGGCCCGCCGACCACGGTCGTCGGCACCATCACCGAGCCGTCGAGATACGCGATGCCGTGTTCGGCCGCCCACGCCGCCGCCGAACGGGACCGCTCGGGCGTGTCCGAGGTGAGGTTCACCAGGACCCGGCCGCCCTCGAACGCCCCGGCCTCCGCCACCGGCGCCAGGATCGCCTCGGCCGCGTCGTAGTCGACCACGCACACCACCGTCAGCACGCTCGCCCGCACCGCGTCCTCGGCGCTCGTGGCGTGGACCGCGCCCCGGGCCACGAGGTCGTCGCCGCGCCCGGCCGAACGGTTCCAGACGGTGGTCGGATGCCCGGCCGCGAGCAACGCGCCGGCCAGCGCGCGGCCCATGTTGCCGAGGCCGAGAACGGTCACAGGGGTAAGAGGGGTAAGGGGGGTATGAGGGGAATCCAGGTCGTTGCGCTGTGTCGTCATGCAGACGATCTTTCGCCCCGCCCCAACTCCCCACAAGTACGGACTTATTTGTCAGATACGCACTACGAGGTAAGCGTGCAGGTCAGCGGCCCGGCGGCAGCAGCGGCTTCCCGATCACCGGTGACGACAGCACGATCGACGTCGTCGTACGCCCCAGCGCCGACACCTCCCCCAGCACCTCCTCCAAGTGGACCGTGTCCGCGACCGCGACCTTGATGATCCAGCAGTCCTCGCCCACCACGTGGTGGACCTCCCGGATCTCCTCGCGCTCCATCAGCTCCAGCGTCCTGGGGTGCTTCAGGGTGTAGCCGCCGTGCGGGTTGACCCGGATGAACGCCTGGATGCCGTAGCCGAGCCGCGCCGGGTCGACCCGTGCCCCGTACCCCGTGATCGCCCCGCTCGCCTCCAGCCGCCGCAGCCGTTCCGTGACGGCGGCGGGGCTCAGCCGCACCCTCCGGCCCAGCTCGCTCAGCTTGATCCGGCCCTCCGACTGGACCAGTTCGAGGAGCTGCCGGTCCACCTGATCCAAGGCCGATGAGGAATCGTGGGCCAACGCCCTTGAACTCCGTGGTTCCTTCGGTACAGCGGACAGTTCTCCCATGTTTCCCCCTTCAGGATTCCACCCGCCAACGTAACACTGTGTACATGGCAAACGACATGGCAGAGAACACGCGAAACGTGCTGGTCATCGGTGGTAATCGCTACTTCGGCAAGCGGCTCATCGCCCGGCTCGTCACCGCCGGTGACCACGTCACCGTACTGAACCGGGGGTCCTCGCCGCCCCCTCCCGGCACGGAACACCTCGTCGCCGACCGCGACGACGAGGCCGCCCTCGAAGCCGCCCTCGGTGACCGGACGTTCGACGTCGTCCTCGACCAGGTCTGCTACACCCCGCGCCAGGCCGCCGCCGCCCGCCGCGTCTTCGCCCACCGCACCCGTCGGTACGTGATGACGTCGACGGTGGAGGTGTACGAGTACGAGGACTCGGCCCAGCCGGTGCGGGAAGCCGCCGTCGACCCCCTCGGCATCGCCTTCGACCTTGAACTCCCGTGGGAGGAGAACGACTTCCTCGCCTCCCATTACGGGGAAGGCAAGCGGCAGGCCGAAGCCGTGTTCGCCGCCGCGCCCGACTTCCCGTACGTCTCCGTCCGCGTCGCCCATGTCCTCGGCGGCGCCGACGACTTCACCGGGCGCGTCACCCACTACGCGGAGCGCCTCCGCGACGGCGAGCCCATCGCCGTCCCGGCTCCCAACCACCCCGCCACCTACATCAACGTCGACGAGATCGCCGACTTCCTCTTCTGGACGGCGGGGCAGGACTTCACCGGGCCCGTGAACGCCGCCTCGCACGGGCCGCTCACCACCGAGGACATCGTGGCCGCGATCGGCGGCGGGCCCGCGCGGTACCGGGCGGTGGAGGTCGGAGAGGTCTCGCCGTTCTCCTTCCGGCGCTCGTACGGCATGGACAACACCCGCGCCGAGCGGCTCGGGTTCACCTTCTCGCACACCGGGGACTGGCTCACGGACGCCGTGGCCGAGACGCTCAAGGGGAGCAACTGACATGCGGTACCGCACACTTGGAGACGTGAAGGTCGGCGCCATCGGGTACGGCGCCATGCCCCTGTCCATCGAAGGGCGGCCCGACGAGGCGCGCGCCCTCGCCACCGTCCACGCGGCGCTCGACGCGGGGATGACCCTGCTCGACACCGCCGACTCGTACTACGCCCCCGGCGGCGAGCCCGGTCACAACGAGCTGCTCCTCGCCCGCGCCCTCGCCTCGTACGGCGGTGACACGGACGGCGTCCTCGTCGCCACCAAGGGCGGGCGCGGGCGCACCGACGACGGGGACTGGAGCGTCGACGGGCGGCCGGAGCATCTGAAGCGGGCAGCGAAGGAGTCGCTGCGGCGGCTCGGCACCGAAGCCATCGGCCTCTACCAGCTGCACAAGCCGGACCCGGCGGTCCCGTACGCGGACTCGCTCGGCGCCCTGCGCGAGCTCCTCGACGACGGTACGGTCCGGCTCGCCGGGATCTCCAACGCCGACGCCGGTCAGATCCGGCAGGCCAGGGAGATCCTCGGGGACCGGCTGGTGGCGGTGCAGAACCGCTACTCCCCCGCCGTCCGCGACGCCGAGCCCGAGCTGCGACTCACCGCCGAGCTGGGGATCGCGTTCCTGCCGTGGAGTCCGCTCGGCGGGATCTCGCGGAGCTCGCTGGACGGGGCTTCGGCGATCGCCGCCGACTCCTCGTACGACGGGTTCCACGCCGTCGCTCGCGTCCGTGGCGTCAGTCCGCAGCAGATCGCCCTGGCCTGGCTGCTCGACCGCTTCCCGAACGTGATCCCCATTCCGGGCGGCAGCCGCCCCGAGTCCGTACGGGACTCGGCGGCGGCCGCCGATCTGGTCCTCACCGACGAGGAGCGGGCGCTGCTGCCGTGAGGGGCGCGTACGTCAGGCCGTGCGCCGCCTGCGGATCTTGCGGACGATCAGCCAGATCACCAGGACGATCAGCGCCACGAAGAGCAGGAAGATCACCAGGAGGAGGATGCCCAGCTTCTTGAGGAAGCTCTTCTTCTTTTTCTTCTTCTTCGGCTTGGCGAGCGTCACATGGGAAGCGTGGCCGGCCGTCTGGTGCGCCGCCGCCTGTGCGGCGGCGGGCGCGAGCGCGTCGGACGCCGGCTGCGCCGACACCGTCCGCACCACCGCGTTCGGCGCCGCCTCGGCCGCCGCCGGGGCCACCAGGGCCGTGCCCAGGAGGAGGGCGAGTACCACTGCGAACTTCTTGCTCATCGTTCCGGTTCCCTTCACGTCGTCCCCACCGCGAGACCGGCCGTCGCCTCGACTTCCATCAGCGACGCGCTGTGCCTCTCCGCCTCAAAGGCTGCCCGCCCGCCGCGAAGGCCGAACAGGCGCTTGGAGAGCAGGATGTAGAGCACGGCGAGGACGTTGAGCCCCAGCGTGACGATCTTGAGGTAGCTGATCTTCTCGGTGAGCTCGTAGATCTCCAGCGGCAGGAACGCCGCCGTGGCGACGACGGTCAGGTACTCCGCCCAGCGCTCGGCCCGCCACAGCCCGACGGCCTCGACGATCTCGATCACCGCGTACACGAGCAGCGCCGCCGCCACCGCCACCAGCGTGGAGTGCTTGTAGCCGAAGGACTTCTGGATGGTGCCCACGACGGGCGAGTGGTCGAGGTCGTAGTGGAAGTGCTGGAACACCGGGCGCAGGACGTCCAGGTTCTCGTCGAAGAGCCGGCGCACCGAGTCCTGGCTGTTGCTGAACTTCCACACCGCGGCCGCCACCAGGACGATGAACACCCCGCGCACCAGCCGCTCCACGGCCAGGAACCGCAGGATGAACAGGTCCCGCAGCACCTTGCCGCGCGGCACCAGCGGCGCGTCCTCGGCGGGCCCCGAGCCGTGCGGGGTGCCGAGGGCGAAGTCGCCGCAGCGCAGACAGCGCCAGGCCTCGCCGAGCCCGGTGTGGGCGCGCAGCCGCTGGCGCAGCTCCGCCTCGCTCGGCTCGTACGTCACATGCCCCCGGCGCGCACAGGTGCGCCGGTCCCAGTCGATCTTCATTCCGCTCGCTTTCCCCGCCACCCGCTTCCGGACGGACGCCCCGCACGGTAGTGGACACCTGTCCGGACGGCGTTCAGGGGGTGGCGGGTTCCCGCGCCTCGGGGACTTCCGAGGTGGGGGCGCCCTTGGCGAGCGTGACCTCCTGCTTCTGCGGCGCGGGCGCCGGGTCGGCCGGTCCGTGCGCGTCGCTCGCCGCGAACGTCACCTCGTCGAACGGGACCCGCCCCGCCAGGACCTCCTCGACCCGCGCCATGTCGATCTCCTTGGTCCAGGTGCCCACCAGGATCGTGGCGACGGCGTTGCCCGCGAAGTTGGTCAGCGCCCGCGCCTCGCTCATGAAGCGGTCGATGCCGACGATCAGGCCGACGCCGTCGACGAGTTCGGGGCGGTGCGACTGGAGGCCGCCGGCCAGGGTCGCCAGGCCCGCGCCGGTCACTCCGGCCGCCCCCTTGGAGGCGACGATCATGAACAGGAGCAGCGAGACCTGCTGGCCTGCGCTGAGCGGGCTGCCCATCGCGTTGGCGATGAAGAGCGAGGACATCGTGAGGTAGATCGCGGTGCCGTCCAGGTTGAACGAGTAGCCCGTGGGCACGGTGATGCCCGCCACCGACCGGCTCACGCCCAGGTGCTCCATCTTGGCGATCAGCCGCGGCAGCGCCGTCTCGGAGGACGAGGTGGAGAGGATCAGCAGGAACTCGCGGCCCAGGTACTTCAGCAGCCGGAAGATGTTCACCCCGGCCAGCAGGCGCAGCAGCGTACCGAGGACCACGAAGACGAAGAGCGCACAGGTGATGTAGAAGCCGATCATGATGACGGCCAGTGACTTCAGCGCGTCCGTACCGGTCTCGCCGACCACCGCCGCGATGGCGCCGAACGCGCCCACCGGCGCCGCCCACATCACCATCGACAGGATCCGGAAGACCAGCTTCTGGATGTGGCCGATGCCGCGCAGCACGGGCTCACCGGCGGAGCCCATGGCCTGGAGCGCGAAGCCGACGAGCAGGGCGATCAGCAGGGTCTGCAGGACCTGGCCCTCGGTGAAGGCGGAGACCATCGTCTTGGGGATGATCCCGAGCAGGAAGTCGGCGGTGGACTCGCTGGCCCCCGCCGCCTGCTTGGCGCCCGCGTGCCGGGCCGCCTCGGTGAGGTGCAGGCCGGAGCCGGGCTCCAGGATGTTGCCGACGACCAGGCCGATGGCGAGCGCCACGGTCGACATCACCATGAAGTAGCCGAGCGCGAGGCCGCCGACCGCGCCGACCTTGGCGGCCTTGCGGACCGATCCGACGCCGAGCACGATCGTGCAGAAGATGATCGGCGAGATCATCATCTTGATCAGGTTCACGAAGCCGGTGCCGATGGGCTTGAGCTCGACGGCCACCCCGGGGGCGGCGAAGCCGACGGTGATGCCGATGAGCACCGCGGCGATCACGGCGAGATAGAGATAGTGCGTACGGTCCCGCCGGGCGGCTGCTGCGGTCACGGGGTGCCTCCTACTGATTCCGTACGCGTCCCGCGCACGTGCGTCTGTGTCCCGATGGCTCGATGGATCTCCGCGACTATCCATCAGGCTGTGACGCCGGTCACCCTTGCGTGCATTTCGTTCACGCCGCTTGTCCGAACGGTGACCTGCGCGGGTGCACACTGTCCGGCATGCGCATACCCCGTCCCCGCAGCCTCGCGGGCCAGCTCTTCGCCATGCAGGTGGTGCTGGTCGCGGCGATCGTTGCGGGCTGCGCGCTCTACTCGTACGTCCAGGACCGGGCCCAGGCCGAGGAGACCGCCCGGCGCCAGACCACCGCGATCGCGACCGCCGTCGCCACCTCGCCCGCGGTGGTGGAGGCGGTGCGCTCCGCGGATCCGACGGCGGTCCTCCAGCCGTACGCGGAGACCCTGCGGCACACCTCCGGCGTCGACTTCGTGGTGATCCTCGCGCCGGACGGGACCCGCTGGACGCATCCGGTGCCCGGCGAGATCGGCCGCAAGTACCTCGGCGACATCCGGCCCGCGCTGCGCGGCGAGACGTTCAGCGAGACGCACATGGGCGTGCTCGGACCGTCCGTGCGGGTCGTCTCGCCGGTGCGCGACCACGGCCGGATCACCGCCCTGGTCAGCGCGGGCATCACCATCGACAAGATCAGCGAGCAGGTGCGCAAGCAGGTGGCGGCGCTGCTCGCGGTCGCCTCCGGGGTGCTGGCGTTCGGCGGGCTCGGCACATACGTGATCAACGCACGGCTGCGGCGGCACACCCACGGGATGAACGCGGCCGAGCTCAGCCGGATGCACGACTACCACCAGGCCGCGCTGCACGCGGTGCGCGAGGGGCTGCTGATGCTGGACGGGCAGCGCCGCATCGCGCTGATCAACGACGGCGGCCGGGAGCTGCTCGGGCTCGGCGAGGACGCGGTGGGCCGGTCGGTGGCCGGGCTCGGCCTGCCCGCGCCGCTCGCGGGGGCGCTGCTCGCGAGCGAGCCGAGGGCGGACGAGGTCCATATGACGGCCGACCGGATCGTGGTGGTCAACACCCGCCCGGTCTCCAGCGGCGGCCGCCGGGGCACCGTGGTGACCCTGCGCGACCACACCGAACTCCAGTCGCTGGCGGGCGAGCTGGACTCCGAGCGCGGGTTCACCCAGGCGCTGCGGGCGCAGGCGCACGAGGCGGCGAACCGGCTGCACGCGGTGGTCTCGCTGATCGAACTGGGCCGGGTCGAGGAGGCCGTGGAGTTCGCGACCGCCGAGCTGGAGCTCGCCCAGGCCCTCACCGACCAGGTCGTCACCGCCGTCGGCGAGCCGGTGCTCGCCGCGCTGCTGCTCGGCAAGGCCGCCCAGGCCCACGAGCACGGCGTCGAGCTGACACTGACCGAGGGCAGCGCCATCGAGGACGGGCTGCTGCCGCCCACCGTGCCACCCCGCGACCTGGTCACGGTCCTGGGCAACCTGGTGGACAACGCGGTGGACGCCGCGCAGGGCAGCGTCGGCGCCCGGGTCGCGGTCACCCTCACCACCGAGGGCCAGGAGCTGGTGGTGCGGGTCGCGGACAGCGGGCACGGGGTCGACCCGGCCGCCGTGGACGCCGTCTTCGAGCGCGGCTGGTCGACCAAGAGCCCGGGGCGCGGCATCGGCCTGGCGCTCGTGCGGATGACGGTGGCGCGGCACGGCGGAAGCGTGGAGCTGGCGCAAGGGCCTTACGGGGGCGCCGAGTTCACCGTACGGCTGCCGCTGCGCAGCGAGGCGGTCGCGGTATGACGGCCGCCGGAGGGTCCGCCGACGGGCCCATCAGAGTGCTGGTCGTCGAGGACGACCCGGTCGCCGCCGACGCGCACCAGCTGTACGTCGGCCGGGTGCCCGGCTTCGCGGTGGCCGGAGCCGCCCACTCGCGGGCCGAGGCGCTGCGGGTGCTTGAGCGCGTCGAGGTCGACCTGCTGCTGCTCGACCTCTATCTGCCGGACGGGCACGGCCTCCAGCTGGTGCGCTCACTGCGGGCCGCCGGGCACGGCGCGGACGTCATCGCGGTGACCTCGGCCCGCGATCTGACGATGGTGCGCGAGGGCGTCTCGCTCGGCGTCGTCCAGTACGTCCTGAAGCCCTTCACCTTCGCCACCCTGCGCGACCGGCTGGTGCGGTACGCCGAGTTCCGCGCGACCGCCGGGGAGGCCAGCGGGCAGGAGGAGGTCGACCGGGCCCTGTCCACCCTGCGCGCCCCGCAGCCCACGGCCCTGCCGAAGGGGCTCAGCGCGCCCACGCTCCAGGCGGTGACCCGCACCCTGCGGTCCTCGCCGACGGGCGTCACCGCGTCGGCCGCCGCCGAGACCGTCGGCATCTCGCGCATCACCGCACGCCGCTATCTGGAGCACCTGGTCACCACGGGCCGCGCCGAGCGGACCCCGCAGTACGGGCAGATCGGCCGCCCCGAGCTCCAGTACCGCTGGGTCGACTCCCGCCGCTGACAAGTGACTTGACGATCCGTCAGGCAATCACGGCGGCCGACGGGCCCCATTGACCATGCCCCGGGGCGGCTTTACGTTCACCGGGCAGCCGTTCGTGGCCCGAGGAGGTCGTGCCGTGCGCCCCACCGCCGTTGCCCCGCTGGTCCTCGCCACCGCGCTCGCCGCCGGTTCGCTCGCCGCCTGCGGCGGCTCCGGCGGCGACTCCGCCACCGTCAAGATCGCCTACAACCGCTCCACCGACAGCAAGGTGCGCTTCAAGGACGCCTTCCTGGAGTCGGTGAAGGAGCAGTTCGAGAAGGACCACCCCGGCAAGAAGGTCAAGCTCGTCCCCATCCAGGCCCCGGACAACGACTACGCCACCAAGGCCCAGCAGATGATGCGCTCGGCGAAGACCGCGCCGGACCTGGTCTACGAGGACACCTTCCGCATCAACTCCGACATCAAGGCCGGGTACTTGAGACCACTGGACGACCGGTTGGCCAAGTGGGACGCCTGGAGCCGCTTCGTCCCCACGGCGAAGGCGGCCGCCAAGGCGGAGGACGGCAGGACCTACGGCGTCCCGGACGGCACCGACACCCGGGGCCTGTGGTTCAACAAGCAGCTCTTCGCCAAGGCGGGCCTGCCCGTCGACTGGCAGCCCCGGAACTGGGCGGACATCCTCGACGCGGCCCGTACGGTCAAGAAGAAGGTCCCCGGCGTCATCCCGCTCAACGTCCTGACCGGCAAGGCGGTCGGCGAGGCGGCGGTGATGCAGGGCTTCGAGATGCTGCTGTACGGAACCGGCGAGAACCCGCTGTACGACCCGGCCGCCAAGAAGTGGGTCACCGGCTCGCAGGGCTTCAAGGACGCGCTGGACTTCGTACGGACGGTGTACGGGGAGAAGCTCGGCCCGGACGTCTCCGACGCGCTCGACCCCAATGTGAACACCCGCGTCGCCACCGAGTGGCTGCCCGAGGGCAAGCTCGCGATCGCGCTGGACGGCTCGTGGCTGGGCCAGTTCTGGGGAGCCAAGGGCGCGAAGGAGTGGCCCGACTGGCCGGCCGTGCTCGGGCAGGCCGCGATGCCGACCCAGAACGGGCAGGCGCCCGGCCGGGTCTCCCTCTCCGGCGGCTGGACCTGGGCGATCCCGCAGAAGGCCGGGAACCCGGAGCTGGCCTGGGAGTTCCTCAAGCAGATGCAGACCCCGGCCAACGCGGTGAAGTGGGACGTGGTGGACGCGCAGATCGCGGTGCGCGACGACGTGGCGAAGGACCCCGCGTATCTGAAGTCCATGCCGGGCATCGACTTCTTCACCGGCCTGGTGAAGTACACCCACTACCGCCCGGCGCTGCCGGTCTACCCGCAGGTCTCCTCCGCGATCGGGGAGGCGATGGAGGCGGTGACCACGGGCGACTCGTCGACGGAGAAGGCGGCCAAGGCGTACGACGGGCAGCTGCGGACGATCGCCGAGGGGGCGGTGACCCGGTGAGGGCCCGGCCGGCCCGCTGGCTCCCCCTCGCCCCCGCCACCCTCCTCCTGCTGATCTTCCTCGCCGGACCCATCGGCTACTGCGTCTACATCGCCTTCACCGACATGCAGCTGACCGGCTCGTCCGGCACCAGCTTCGTCGGGTTCGACAACTTCCGGCGGGCGTTCGCCGACCCCGGCTTCCGCAACGCGGTGTGGCTGACGGTGGTGTTCACCGTCCTCTCCTCGATCCTCGGGCAGAACACCCTGGGCCTCGCCCTGGCCGCCCTGATGCGGCGCGCCTCGCGGCCGGTGCGCACGCTCACCGGGACGCTGGTGATCGCGGCCTGGGTGCTGCCGGAGATCGTCGCAGCGTTCCTGCTGTACGCCTTCTTCCGCCGCGAGGGCACCCTCAACGCCATCCTCCACTGGCTCCATCTGCCCACCCAGAACTGGCTGTTCAGCCTCCCCATCCTGGCCGTCTCCTTCGCCAACGTCTGGCGCGGCACCGCCTTCTCCATGCTGATCTACTCGGCCGCGCTCGCCGAGATCCCGCAGGAGATCACCGAGGCGGCAGAGGTGGACGGCGCGAGCGGCCTCCGCCGCCTGTGGCACATCACGCTGCCGATGATCCGCCGCTCCATCGGCACCAATCTGATGCTCAACACCCTCCAGACGCTCTCCGTGTTCGGGCTGATCTGGGCGATGACCCGGGGCGGCCCGGGCCGGCGCAGCCAGACGCTCCCGGTGTTCATGTACGACCAGGCGTTCCTGAAGAGCCTGATCGGGTACGGGACGGCGGTGGCGCTGCTGCTGCTCCTGGTGGGGGCGCTGTTCTCGGTCGTCTATCTGCGGCTGATGAAGGTGGAGGTGTGAGGGTGCCCCGACGCACGGTGCCCGGACGCGTGCCCCGCCCCGTGCCCCGCCGCGGGCCGCGCCGCCGGACCCGGGAGCGGCTGGCCGCCGACGCCGCGCTGCTCGCGGTCGCCGCCGCGTTCGCGCTGCCGCTGCTGTGGCTGCTGCTCTCCTCGCTCGACACGGACGCGGACCTGCGGGTGCGGGTGCCGGGCAACCCCGCCCTGGACAACTTCTCCGCCGTGTGGACCGACGAGATCACCTTCACACCGATGCTCAACAGCCTGGTGCTGTGCGGCGGCGCGACGGTCCTGACGGTGGTGTGCGCGGTGCTCGCCGCGTATCCGCTCTCGCGCTACCGCTCCCGCCTGACCCGCCCCTACTTGCTCACCATCCTCTTCACCACGTGTCTGCCGATCACCGCGGTGATGGTCCCGGTGTACGGGCTCTTCGTGCAGGTCGACCTGATCGACACGGTGTACGGCACGGCCCTGTTCCTGGCCACCGCACAGCTCCCGTTCGCCATCTGGCTGATGAAGAACTTCATGGACGGCGTGCCCAGGGTCCTGGAGGAGGCGGCGTGGACGGACGGGGCGTCGATGCCGCAGACGCTGTGGCGGGTGGTGCTGCCGCTGATGGGTCCCGGCGTGGCGGTGGTGACGATCTACACCTTCATCATGCTGTGGGGGAACTTCTTCGTCCCCTTCATGCTGCTGCTCTCGCCGGACCGGCTGCCCGCCTCGGTCTCGATCTTCACCTTCTTCGGCAACTACGGCTCGGTGGTCTACGGCGAGCTGGCGGCGTTCTCCATCCTCTATTCGACGCCGGTACTGCTGCTCTACGTGGTCATCGCCCAGCGCCTCGGCGGCGGTTTCGCGCTGGGCGGGGCGGTCAAGGGGTAAGGAGAGGTTTGTGATGCACCCGATAAATGGAGCCGTACCTTCCTACGGACTGACAGATTTGGGTGAACACACCGTGGTCAGCCGTCACCCTGTGCATCTACGGTGTGCGCGTGCACCCCACCCCGCCGTTCAACGCCCCCGCCATGCGCCGTCTGCGCGAGGCGCTGGGCATGGCGCCCGGCCATGTCGCCTACGGCCTGTACGCCCAGTACGGGCTGCGGGTCTCCCCCGAGACCGTCTCCTCCTGGGAACGGGGCTTCGAAACGCCCGACGCCCGTGAGCTGACCGCGCTGGCGGGAGTGCTGTGGTGCTCGCCCGGCGATCTGATGGCCGCGGCCGCCACACTCCGCGAGCACCGGATGGCGCGCGGGCTCAGCCCGGAGGACCTGGCCCGGCGCGTGGGACTCGACGCGGGGGCGTACCTCCGGATGGAGGAGGCGGGCCGGTGGCGCGGCAACGAGCGCCAGTCCGAGGCGCTGGCCGAGGCGCTCGGCCTGTCGCTGCGCGAGTACGTCACGGCGACCGGGCAGCACGAGGACCTGGCGGAGCTGCTGCGCAGCGCGGTCACCACGCGCTGGCAGGCGTACGTCCGCCCGGCGTCCAAACTGCTGCCGCTCCCGCGCCACCACCTCCAGGACGTCCTGGAGCAGCTGCACACCGACTACCAGGGCCGGATGGTGTCGACGATGAGCTGGGGGACGAGCGGCTCCACCACCGAGTCGACGGCGGGCGACGCGGGCCGCGAGTTCCTGGACCGGATCGTGGATCACTTCTGGGCGCTGGCGCAGGTGTAGGGGGTGCAGGGGCGCAGCCCCGCCAGGGGGTCCGGGGGCGCAGCCCCCGGGAAACCCTCAGAACACCGACTCCGCCTCGAACATCCGGTCCGCCGGGACCGTCTTCAGCTCGGTGACCGCCGACGCCAGCGGCGCCATCACCACGTCCGTACCCCGCAGCGCCGTCATGTTGCCGAAGTCGCCCCGGTGCACCGCCTCCACCGCGTGCCAGCCGAACCGGGTGGCGAGGACACGGTCGTACGCGGTGGGCACGCCGCCGCGCTGGACGTGGCCGAGGATGACCGGGCGGGCCTCCTTGCCGAGCCGCCGCTCCAGCTCGATGGCCAGCCGGTTGCCGATGCCGGCGAACCGCTCGTGACCGTACTGGTCGATCGCGCCCTTCTCGTACGGCATGGCGCCCTCGGCGGGGTGCGCGCCCTCGGCGACGCAGATCACCGCGAACTTCTTGCCGCGCGCGAAGCGCTCCTCGACCATCTTGACCAGGTCCTCGACCTCGAAGGGCCGCTCGGGCAGACAGATGCCGTGGGCGCCGCCCGCCATGCCGGACTCCAGCGCGATCCAGCCCGCGTGCCGCCCCATGACCTCGACGACCATCACGCGCTGGTGCGACTCGGCGGTGGTCTTCAGCCGGTCGATGGCTTCGGTGGCGACCATGACGGCCGTGTCGAAGCCGAAGGTGCGGTCGGTCGCGGAGATGTCGTTGTCGATGGTCTTCGGCACGCCGACCACCGGCATCCCGGCGTCGGAGAGCATCCGGGCCGCCGTCAGCGTGCCCTCGCCGCCGATCGGGATGAGCGCGTCGATGCCGTAACGGCGGGCCAGCTCCGCGCAGTTCTCGGCGGCCTCGCGCAGCCGGGCGCGCTCCAGGCGGGCCGAGCCGAGGATGGTGCCGCCGCGCGCGAGGATGCCGCTGACCGAGTCCAGGTCGAGCGGGCGGAAGTGGCCGTCGAGCAGGCCCTTGAACCCGTCCTCGAAGCCGATGACCTCGTCGCCGTGGCCGGTCATGGCCCGGTGCACGACCGACCGGATCACTGCGTTCAGGCCGGGGCAGTCGCCGCCCGCGGTGAGGACTCCGATGCGCATCGTGACTCAGTCTCCTGCTCTGTGGTGCCGTGCCCGCCGGCGCGAGGAACCGGGCCGACGTCCCGATTGTCACACGCACCTCACGGCCCCCGCCCTCCCAGCGCCGCCGCGCTGCTCCGGCCGGAGGCCTTTCGCCCCTTGGGTCCGGGACCTTCGTGTCCCTTGGTCCGGGACCTTCGTCCACACCTCCGCCCGGCGGGCGCTCTAACCACCCACAGAGGTATTGTCAAGAGGGCGAGGCTGCCCCGTCGCGATTTTTTTCGCCCGCCGGAGCCGCCCCCCGCAGGCCCCACCCGAGCCGCCCACCAGCTACGACGACACAGACAGGGGAGAGCACGCGTGACGCGCAGCGTGTACGTGACCGGGATCGACCGGGGAGACGGCCGACAGGTCGTCGAGCTGGGAGTCATGGAGCTCCTGACCCGCCAAGTGGACCGGGTGGGCGTCTTCCGTCCCCTCGTGCACGACGGCCCGGACCGCCTCTTCGACCTGCTCCGCGCCCGCTACCGGCTGTCCCAGGACGCCGCGACCGTGTACGGCATGGACTACCACGAGGCCTCCGCGCTCCAGGCCGAGCGCGGCACCGACGAGCTGGTCTCCCAGCTGGTCGAGCGCTTCCACAAGGTCGCCCGCGACTACGAGGTCGTCCTGGTCCTCGGCACCGACTTCGCCGACACCCAGCTCCCCGACGAGCTGGCGCTCAACGCGCGCCTGGCCAACGAGTTCGGCGCGTCCGTGATCCCGGTGGTCGGCGGCAAGGGCCAGCCGGCCGAGTCGGTGCGGGCCGAGGCGCGCAACGCCCACCGCGCCTACGAGGCACTGGGCTGCGACGTGCTCGCGATGGTCGTCAACCGGGTGAACCCGCAGGACCGCGAGGCCATCGCGGAGCGGCTCAAGGCCCGTCTCCCGGTGCCCTGCTACGTACTGCCCGACGAGCCCGCGCTCGCCGCGCCCACCGTCGCCCAGATCACCTCGGCGCTCGGCGGAACGGTGCTGCTCGGCGACGACGCCGGGCTCGCCAGGGACGCGCTCGCCTTCGTCTTCGGCGGCGCGATGCTGCCGAACTTCCTCAACGCCCTGACCCCGGGCTGCCTGGTGGTGACCCCGGGCGACCGCGCCGACCTGGTGGTGGGCTCGCTGGCCGCGCACAGCGCCGGGACGCCCCCGATAGCGGGCATCCTGCTGACCCTGGACGAGCGGCCCGGCGAGGCCATCCTCAAGCTCGCCGACCGGCTCGCGCCCGGCACCCCGGTGGTCGCCGTGACCGGCGGCTCCTTCCCGACGGCCGGTGAACTCTTCGCCCTCGAAGGCAAGCTGAGCGCCTCGACGCCGCGCAAGGCGGAGACCGCGCTCGGCCTCTTCGAGCGGCACACCGACACCGCCGACCTGCTGGCCCGGATGTCGGTGGCCCGCAGCGGCCGCGTCACCCCGATGATGTTCGAGCACGAGCTCATCGAGCAGGCCCGGGCGAACCGCCGCCGGGTCGTGCTCCCCGAGGGCGCCGAGGAGCGCGTGCTGCGCGCCGCCGACGTCCTGCTGCGCCGCGACGTCTGCGAGCTCACCCTGCTCGGCGACGTCGAGGTCATCCGCAAGAAGGCCGCCGACCTCGGCATCGACGTCACCAAGTGCGAGATCATCGACCCGCACACCTCGGAGCTGCGCCAGCGCTTCGCCGAGCGCTACGCCGAGTTGCGCGCGCACAAGGGCGTGACGGTGGAGCTCGCGTACGACGTGGTCGCGGACGTCAACTACTTCGGCACCCTGATGGTCCAGGAGGGCCTGGCCGACGGCATGGTCTCCGGCTCGGTGCACTCCACCGCCGCCACCATCCGCCCCGCCTTCGAGATCATCAAGACCAAGCCGGACGCCTCGATCGTGTCGTCCGTCTTCTTCATGTGCCTCGCCGACAAGGTGCTCGTGTACGGCGACTGCGCGGTCAACCCGGACCCGAACGCCGAGCAGCTGGCCGACATCGCGGTCCAGGCGGCCGCCACCGCCGCCCAGTTCGGCGTGGACCCCCGGATCGCGATGCTCTCGTACTCGACCGGCACCTCCGGCTCGGGCGCCGACGTCGACAAGGTCCGCGAGGCCACCAAGCTGGTCCGCGAGGCACGCGACGACCTGCGGATCGAGGGCCCGATCCAGTACGACGCGGCCGTGGAGCCGTCGGTGGCCGCGACCAAGCTGCCGGGCTCGGAGGTGGCCGGGCAGGCCACCGTCCTGATCTTCCCGGACCTCAACACCGGCAACAACACCTACAAGGCCGTGCAGCGCTCGGCCGGCGCCGTGGCCGTGGGCCCGGTGCTCCAGGGTCTGCGCAAGCCGGTCAACGACCTCTCGCGCGGCGCCCTCGTCCAGGACATCGTCAACACCGTCGCCATCACGGCCATCCAGGCCCAGGCGCAGGCAAAGGGGCAGGAGACCTCCGCATGACCAGCACCGACCCGACTCCGTCGCGCGTCCTCGTACTCAACTCCGGCTCGTCGTCGGTGAAGTACCAGCTGCTCGACATGGCGGACTCAGCGCGTCTCGCGGTGGGCCTGGTCGAGCGGATCGGCGAGGAGACCTCCCGCCTGGTGCACACCCCGCTGACCGGCGGCGACAAGCGCGAGCTGACCGGCCCGATCGCGGACCACGGGGCCGCCCTGAAGGCGGTCTCCGAGGAGCTCGCCAAGGACGGGCTCGGCCTGGACTCGCCGCAGCTCGCCGCGATCGGCCACCGGGTGGTGCACGGCGGGCTGAAGTTCTGCGCGCCGACCGTCATCACCGAGGAGGTCATGGCGGAGATCGAGCGGCTCGTCCCGGTCGCCCCGCTGCACAACCCGGCGAACATCACCGGCATCCGCACCGCGCAGTCCCTGCGCCCGGACCTGCCGCAGGTGGCCGTCTTCGACACCGCGTTCCACACCACGATGCCGGAGCACGCGGCCCGGTACGCGATCGACGTGGAGACCGCCGACGCGCACCGCATCCGCCGCTACGGCTTCCACGGCACCTCGCACGCGTACGTCTCGCGCGAGACCGCCAAGCTGCTCGGCAAGGACCCCTCCGAGGTCAACGTCATCGTGCTGCACCTGGGCAACGGCGCCTCGGCGTCGGCGGTCCGGGGCGGGACGTGCGTGGACACCTCGATGGGGCTCACCCCGCTCGAAGGCCTGGTCATGGGCACCCGCTCGGGCGACATCGACCCGGCGGTGACCTTCCACCTGGAGCGGGTCGCCGGGATGTCCACGGACGAGATCGACACCCTGCTCAACAAGAAGAGCGGTCTGGTCGGGCTCTGCGGCGACAACGACATGCGCGAGATCCGCCGCCGGATCGACGAGGGCGACCAGCGCGCGGCGCTCGCCTTCGACATCTACATCCACCGGCTGAAGAAGTACATCGGCGCCTACTACGCGGTGCTCGGCAAGGTGGACGCCGTCGCCTTCACCGCCGGGGTGGGCGAGAACGCGGCGCCGGTGCGCGAGGCCGCCGTGACGGGTCTGGAGGAGCTGGGGCTCGCGGTCGACGGCGAGCTCAACGCCGTACGGTCCGACGCGCCGCGGCTGATCTCGCCGGAATACGCGCGGGTGGCCGTGGCGGTGGTACCCACGGACGAGGAGCTGGAGATCGCGACGCAGACGTACGCGCTGGTCCGGTCCGGTGACGGCGCGAGCGGTGCGGGCGCCTGAAAAGGACCGGTTCCCGGGCCACGCCTGAGCGCCCCTCCGCCCATTTGTACATTCCACCAGACGGAATATTCCGGAGCGAAACAAACCGATAGGATCGCCTCATGCGCCGTTCCAAAATCGTCTGCACACTGGGCCCCGCCGTCGACTCCTACGAGCAGCTGACTGCTCTGATCGAGGCCGGTATGAACGTGGCCCGCTTCAACTTCAGCCACGGATCCCAGGCAGAGCACCAGGAACGGTACGACCGTGTCCGCAAGGCCGCCGCGGACACCGGTCGCGCGGTGGGCGTGCTCGCCGACCTCCAGGGACCGAAGATCCGCCTGGAGACCTTCGCCGAGGGCCCCGTCGAGCTGGTGCGCGGTGACGAGTTCGTCATCACCACCGAGGACGTCCCGGGCGACAAGTCGATCTGCGGCACCACCTACAAGGGGCTGCCGGGCGACGTCTCCAAGGGCGACCCGATCCTGATCAACGACGGCAACGTCGAGCTCAAGGTGACCTCGGTAGAGGGCCCCCAGGTCAAGACCATCGTCATCGAGGGCGGTGTCATCTCCGACCACAAGGGCATCAACCTGCCCGGCGCGGCGGTGAACGTCCCGGCCCTGTCCGAGAAGGACATCGAGGACCTGCGGTTCGCCCTGCGGATGGGCTGCGACCTGGTCGCCCTCTCCTTCGTCCGGGACGCCGACGACGTCAAGGACGTCCACAAGGTCATGGACGAGGTCGGCCGCCGCGTGCCGGTCATCGCCAAGGTCGAGAAGCCGCAGGCCGTCGAGCACATGGAGGGCGTCGTCATGGCGTTCGACGGTGTGATGGTGGCCCGTGGCGACCTCGCCGTCGAGTATCCGCTGGAGCGGGTCCCGATGGTGCAGAAGCGCCTCATCGAGCTGTGCCGCCGCAACGCCAAGCCGGTGATCGTGGCGACCCAGATGATGGAATCGATGATCACCAACTCGCGCCCGACCCGCGCCGAGGCCTCCGACGTGGCCAACGCCATCCTGGACGGCGCGGACGCGGTCATGCTCTCCGCCGAGTCCTCGGTCGGCGCCTATCCGATCGAGACGGTCAAGACGATGTCCCGCATCGTCGAGGCCGCCGAGGAGGAGCTCCTCTCCAAGGGCCTCCAGCCGCTCGTCCCGGGCAAGAAGCCGCGTACGCAGGGCGGTTCGGTGGCCCGCGCGGCCTGCGAGATCGCGGACTTCCTGGACGGCAAGGCGCTGGTCGCGTTCACCAAGTCGGGTGACACGGCCCGCCGCCTCTCGCGCTACCGCGCGGCCCAGCCGATCCTGGCCTTCACCACGGACGCCGGCACCCGCAACCAGCTGGCGCTGAGCTGGGGCGTCGAGTCCTTCGTCGTCCCGCACGTGGACAACACGGACGCGATGGTCGACCTCGTGGACGCGGAGCTGCTGAAGCTCAAGCGGTACAACGAGGGCGACACGATGGTCATCACGGCGGGCTCGCCCCCCGGCGTCCCCGGCACCACGAACATGGTGCGGGTGCACCACCTGGGTGGCGGCCAGCAGGGCTGACGCGTCCTCAGCAGTACGTGAGGGTAAAGGGCGGCACCACGGATTCCTCCGAGGTGCCGCCCTCGCGTATGGGCAACCGGGGACCGTCGTCCGAAGTCCGTTGCCCAGTCGCGGAGTGCCCGCAACAGGATCTACACATTCCGTGGGGTACGTTCGCGTTCATGCGTGCCCCGATAACTGTGCAGTTCAGCCGCCCGCTGGCCATCGCGGCCCTCACCGCGGCGGCGGTGGTCTCCGGTGTCGCCCCCGCGGCGGCCCACCCAGTGAAGCCGGGCACGCCGTCGCCCGGGAAGCCGAGCCCCGGGGTACCGCGCGCCGGAGCCCCCAAGCAGCCCCCGGCGTCCATGTCCACGCTCGGCGGCGCGCGGTTGGGCCTCCCGGGCCCGCAGACCGGCGAGGGCGCCCCCGCGCTGCCCGCGGGCCTGTCCGCCCTCGCCTGGATGGTCGCGGACGCGGACACCGGCCAGGTCCTTGCCGCCAGCAACGCCCACTGGCCGCTGCCGCCCGCCTCCACCCTGAAGATGCTCTTCGCGGACACGGTGCTGCCCGTGGTGCCGGGCACGGCGAGCCACAAGGTGGAGCCGGCGGAGCTCACCGGCATGGGCGACGGCAGCAGCGCGGTGGGCATCGTCCCGGGCCAGACATATCTGGGCGCGGACCTGTGGCGGGGCGTGTTCCTGCGCTCGGGCAACGACGCGGTGCACGTGCTGGCGTCGATGAACGGCGGCGTACCGAAGACCGTGACGGACATGCAGGCGAAGGCGGACGCGCTGGGCGCGAAGGACACCCACGTCCGCAGCCCCGACGGCTACGACGCGGAGGGCCAGGTGTCGTCCGCGTACGACTTGTCCTTGTTCCTCCGCTCGGGCCTGAAGAACAAGGACTTCAAGGAGTACTGCGCGACGGCGGACGCGAAGTTCCCGGGCGGCCCGAACACCAAGGGCAAGCCGTTCGGCATCTCCAACACCAACCGCATGCTGTCCGGCATCGGCGGCGTGGCCAAGTACCCCGGCCTGATCGGCGGCAAGAACGGCTACACGACCCACGCGGGCAACACCCTCGCGGAGGCCGCCACCCGCGACGGCCACACCATCCTGGTGACGGTGATGAACCCCCAGGAGAACAAGCACGACAAGGTCTACACGGAGACGCGCGCGCTGCTGGACTGGGGGTTCGCGGCGGTCGGCAAGGCAAAGCCGGTGGGCACGCTGGACGCGCCGAAGCCGACCACCCCGTCCCAGCCGAAGGGCACGGCGGCGGCGACCACGGACTCGTCCGGGATGGGCGTCCTGGGCTGGACGGGGCTGGGCGCGGGAGCGGCGGTCGCGGCGGGGGTGGCTTATGTGGTGCTGAAGAGGCGGCCGGTTAAGCGGAGGCGCGTCTAGGGGGCCGGGCACTACTGCCGGGCGAGCCCGGCAGGGTCGATCTCAAGGAGGAACGGCGCCTCGATCCGGGTGACGACCCCGGGGAGCGCGATGGTGGTCTCGGTGTACCGGCCGGCATCGAGCTCGCTGACGATCAGCCGGGGGGCCGGGTCGAATTCCAGGCGCCAGTAGTGCGGGATCGCGGCCTCCGCGTACAGCAGCGGCTTGAGTTTGCGGTCCATGGTCTTGTTGCCGGGTGAGACCAGCTCGATGACGAGCTGGACCGCTTCCGCGTCGATGCTGACGGCGTCCTCGATGGTCGCGCCCTGGTCGGCGACGACGATGTCGGGGACCACGAGGCCGCTGGGCAGGGTGACGTTGATGGCTTCGAGGACCTCGACCGGTGCGCCGGAAGCGTGAGCCGCAGCCTCCAGGAGGTTCGCGAGCCGGCGGCTGGCCCTCTGGTGGCGCAGCCCGGGGGCGGGAGACATCACGAGCGACTCCCCGACCAGTTCGTAGCGCACTTTGCGGTCTTCGGGCAGGGCCAGGACGTCGACGACGGTCCAGGGCCCGTTGTGGTGCGTAAAGCTGGCAACACTCATTCCTTCCTCCTCCTCGCGTGGCACTGACCAGTGTGGCCTGCCAGGCGGCTGCTGTCTTGGGGCGGTCCCGACTGCCGGGTCGAGGCCCTGTTCAGCCGTCTTGACGGCTGCGGGTGCGCCGGCGGCGCAGGTCGTCCAGGGTAGCGGCCGTCGGGAAGCTGCCACAGGATCCAGCCGTCTCACCGATCCTCGACATCGAAGCCCCACCCGAGCGCGACGACGGCCCAGACCGTCTTGCCGTACGGACGGGAGGCGACGCCCCACGCGAGGGCAAGAGCCTCGACGAGCACCAAGCCTCGGCCACTCTCGGCATCGTTGTCCGGGAGGCACGGATGCGGCTGCGGGTGCTGGTCGGCGCAAGCGTCGGATACCTCGCCCCGGACGGTGGCTGGGCGATCGGGATGTACCGCGACATGGAGAAGGAAGTCCTGGCTGGAGGCGCTGCCGTGGGCGACCGCGTTGGCCGCGAGTTCGGCTACGACGAGCGTGGCTGCGTCGGTCGAGTATCCCCAGGTGGCCAGGTGCTGGGTAGCGCTGGCACGGGCGAGGTGAGCGCCTCTGCGCGTGGAGGTGAAGAGTCGGGTGAACTCCTCTTCGCGGTGGGGGGTTTGCTCTGGCATGGCGACCTCGGAGGGCGCTTACGGTTCCCTTGCCTCGCTCACGGTACGCACTCCAGCCGACTGTCCGACAGCGGCGCCTGGGTTCTGAACTGCGACGACTGCGGGATGAGAGCAAGGTGACCGCCGAGCAGGTGGCCGAGCGGCTCGACTGCCACATCTCGAAGATCAGCCGCATCGAACTGGGCCAGTCCCCCATAAAGCGCCTAGATCTGGAGGCGATGCTCGACCTGTACGGACTCCAGGACGAACAGCGCCGAGCCGCGCTGATCAAACTCTCTCGCAGCGCCAAGACCCAAGGCTGGTGGCAGTCCTACACAGGCGTGATTCCACCGGCGTACGCGGACTTCATCGGCCTGGAAGCGGACGCGGCCCGACTGAACAGCTTCCAGACCATCCTGGTTCCCGGCCTGCTTCAGACTCCGGATTACGCACGCGCGGTCATCACGGAGGCCTGGGACACAGAGGGACCGGAGCAGGTGGAGCGCCTCGTCGAGGTCCGCACGCTCCGCCAGGAGTTGATCACCCGGGACGAACCGGTCGGCTTGAAGGTCATCCTGTGCGAGGCGGTCCTCCAACAGCGCATCGGCAGCCAGAAGACCATGGAGGCACAGCTGAACCGCTTGGTCGAGGTCGCCCGCAAGCCCAACGTCACTCTGCAAGTACTCCCGAACGCCGCCGGCGCGCACCCTGGCCTCAACGGCCCCTTCACCATCCTCGGCTTCGCCGGCGATGACGATCCGGACGTGGTGCTCACGGAGAACCTCACGAGTAGCCTCTACTTCGAGGACAAGCGCGAACTACGCCGCTACCAGTGGGCCTTCAACCAACTCACAGCGATCGCGGCCTCACCTCGCGCCTCCGTGACCCTGCTCAAGAAGGCGGCAAAGGAACTCTCATGACGACGCACGTCCCCAACGCCGAGACCCTGCGGGCCCGATGGGTCACTTCCTCGTACAGCGGCGGGGGCAACGACTGCGTCCAAGCCGCCACACTCGACGACGGCCGCTTCGCGGTACGCGACTCGAAGCGGCCGACCGGACCGGCTCTGCTGTTCGCGGCTGGGGGTTGGGGCGCGTTTCTCACTGGTATACGGGCGGAACACCGCAGCCACAGGTGAGGGCCAGCCCTGGCTGTCCCCTTCGAGCGAGAGCTTTCGGGACCAACAACGCGCCACAGGGTACGGGGTACGGGCGACAGTCGTTCCCAGGTACCTCCACAGTTGGCACAGGGATGACGTCCGACCGGAATTGACCTGGTCGACGTGGGCAGCCCCGCATAGTTGAAGCTGTAAACGGGCCCGCGCCCGGCCATCGACCGTGCCCCACTCATCCGGGAACCGCGGAAGCCCACGGCCGGACGCATCGACGTTCGGCGCCATCCCCAAATTCCGACGTCGGCCTCCAAAACCACAACCAAATCTCGGAGACCGACCCCTGTCGCGGGCACTGGCCGCGTCGGACTCAGCGGCCGTGGCAGCCGAGTTGGCGCTGGCGGCGTCCTTCTCGGCGTCTGTGGCGTCACGGTCTGCCTGAACTGCGGCCTTGCTCGCGTCATTCGCGGCCATACCCGCATACAGTGCGTCGGTGCCAGCCTGCACGGCATAGTTCTGGGCCTTGTCATCGGCCTTCTTAGCGGCTTTGGCCGCCGTATCGGCTTCCGCTGCCGATACGCGGGCAGCTGCCGCCGCCACTGCCCTAGCCGCATCGGCTGCTGCTGTCGCTGCTGCCTGGGCTGCGATCTTGGCATCTCCAACAGCCTTCTCCGCAAGAGCCTTGGCATCTGCAGCGGCCTTCGCAGCCTCCTTGCTCTTGGCCTCGGCTGCCGATGCCTGCTGTTCGGCCAGCGTCTTGGAACTCTGGCCGACGAGGACGGCAAAGGCGGCCGAGGCATCGAGGTCCTGGTAAGGGGATCCGACCGAAATCGCCTCGTCGGCTGCCTTTTGAGCCAGTTGTGAACTTCTCCCTGGCCATCAAACAGCCGTGGGCCCACACCGGCCATCGGTGTGGGCCCACTGCCTAACTGCGGCTCCCGGAAGGGATCTTGAGACGGTGCAGCTACTCGGGGCTGCCGTCCGTGTAGTAGTTCTGCAGACCCGGGACCGTCAGCGTGCCGCCGAACTGGCCCGCCTGATGGACCGTCGCATTCGTGAAGAACACGTACGGGATGTTCAGGGGCGGCGGGGTCTGCGGGCTGAACGTGATCGGGATGAGGCCGAAGAGGTTGCCCTTCAGCTCCTCCGTGTACATCGTCACCGTGCCGTTGCGGATCTCCGACGTCGAGCCCGCGCGCGCCTTGACGTGGGCGGTGGTCGGCTTGCCGTTCACCTCCGGGCCGTACACCAGCTGGTGCAGGTTGTCGATGTCCACCGTCTTCGCCGTGAACTTCAGGACCTTCTTGACCTTGCCGCTGCCCGTCTTGACCTCAACGATGCCCTCGTAGTTCAGGCCGCCGAGGGTCAGCTTGGAAGTCTTCAGGATCCACGGCTGGTCCGGCAGCAGCGGGACGTCCGCGGCCAGCTTGGCGTTGGCCAGGGCCTTCGGGTCCGCCGTGGGGCACGGGAAGGGCTGCTTGGCGCCGTCGGGGACGTTGGTGTCCTTCTTGGCGTCCAGGCCCTTCGCGTTGTCCGCCAGGTCCTCGACCTTCTGGCCCGCCTGCTTGGCCGCGTCACGGATCGCGTCGGCCGTCTTGTCCACGGGCTTCGTGGCCGACTTCGTCGCCGTCTTGCTCGGCGTCGTCTTCGGTGTCGGAGCCTTGGTGGTCGGCTTCGCCGTCGGCGTGGACGTCGCGGTCGAGGACGGCTTCGGGGTCACCGGTGTCGACGACTTGCTCGGGTTCACGCCCAGGATGTCGCCCAGTACGTCCCCCAGGCCCAACGGGTCCAGCGGGTTCGTGGACTTGGTGGGTGCCGGTGCCGGAGGCGTCGTGGACGGCTTCGTCGTGGGCGCCTGCGTGGAGGTCTTCCCCGAGGAGCCGGACTGCTGCTGCGCCTTGTCCGCCGACGGAATGGTCGTCGGGGTCGGCTCCTTGGCCTTGTCCGAGGACGAGGGAGAAGCAGAAGACGACGGGCTCGGCGTCGGCGTGGTCGACTTGCTCGACGACGGGCTGGGCGACTCGCTCGGCTGGTCGGAGCGCGTCACACAGGGGCCCGGCGCGAACGGGATGTCCGTCTTGTCGTCCGCCATCGCCAACTTGGGCGTGAGGCTCATCCCGACGAACATGGCCGTCGGCATGGCGGCCAGCGCCATCGCCTTCCCCGCGGGCATGTGCAGCTTGGTCAGCAGCGACTTCCTCGGAGCCGCGTGGCGCGGCCCGCCTCTCTCACGGGAGTCGCCGCCTCCGGTCGAGTCCAGCCGCGTCTCGTCACCCCGCACTGTTCCTCCCGCCATTGGCGTCGACTGTCGTTTCGGTGATGGCGGTTCCGTGCCCCTCCTCGCGCGGGCCGGGGACGCTTCCCTCTTCCGGGAGTGCGTCCGGCTCATCGCCCGAGGGCTCGGCGGCCTTGCCGCGGAGATCACGCCGTTTGGGCTTTGCGGGCACCCACGCAACTGCGAGCGCCCCGCCGAACAGAGCAAACAGGAAGCCGATGACGAAGCCGCCGAAGTTCGCGACGGGCAGGGAGATCAGCGCCAGCAGGATGGACGCGATACCGGCGAACACCCGGACAATGTGGTGGAACCACATCGTCACGCCCAGCGTCACCAGAAGTACGCCGATGATCAGCGAACCCGCCCCGGCCGTGGTCGACATGGCCAGCGTGATGTTGCCCAGGTGCATGTTGGCGTACGGGAAGTACATGATGGGCACGCCGCCCGCGATGGTGAACAGCCCTGCCCAGAACGGCCGGCTGCCCCGCCAGGCCCGGTAACGAAGCCGCCAGTAGGTGAACCCTCGGGAACCTGTGGTCTCGGCGCTCATGGAAAACAGCTCCCTGGTACCGCTGTTGCTGTAAGAAGAAAGAGTTTCCCGGCGGCCGAGAGAGCCATACTCCGTCGGCCACCGGGTGAGGTGCCTGCTAGTGCTTCAACTCGCACTCGTTGGAGCCACCGGACAGCCGCAGCTTGAGGCCATTGAGCTTGAAGCTGGCCGCTGTGGTTGCCCACGCACGCTGCTGCACCTTGTCCAGAACGACCTCCTTGGCGCGCTGCGCGAAGCCGTACTGGCTGGGGCTCTCGCCCGGCGTGCCCTTCTTGCCGGGCTGGATCTCGACGCGTTCGTCGCCCGTGCCCTGACCCTCGCCCGCCGCGACACCGATGTCGATGTTCTTGAACGTCGCGTCGGTGTCGAGCTGGGTCACATCAAGGTAGATGTTGTCCGCTACGACGGGCTTGCCCGCCTCCGTGCCCGCCTCGATCTTCATCGTGACGGCCTTGCCGATGCCCGGGATATCGAACGGGAGCGGCGTCACAACGGACTGGCACATGTTGGTGATCTCGGCGTGGTTGAAGCCGGACACGACCACTGGGTGGTTCTTGCCCGCGCCGCTGTCGATCGACCCGTACTGAAGCATGTTGTGGCCGACCAGCTGGTCCGCCGTGACCTTGAAGTCGACCCCGGACACACTGAACGACGCCGCCAGCGCACCCTGGGCGAGCCCGATGCCTATCGCCGCCGTGGCAGCCACGCTGGGCACCATGACCAGCGCGAACCGCTTCCATCTGGTCCCGCCACGAACTTGGGACTCCATGACTTTCCTCCTTCTCGGACGTACATCTCCGGGACGGACCCTCGCAGGCTGTCCAGGGATGGGAGAAGTGCTACGCCCTCGGGAAGGAGCGCCCGAGTCTCAGGCGCGTACCGCGTCCGAATCACCGGCGATCACCCCCGAGCGACAACCACTGGTCGCGCCTGACGCGTATCACGCACAACCTGCTGGACAGGCCCCGCCGATGAGCGGAGACCCCCCTGTCCACAGTCGACGGCAGGGCCGTCGACCGGCTCGGTGGGGACCCAGGAAACGCCCAGCCCCGAGTGGCTGTCGGGCTGGTTCGTTATTGGACCGAGCGTGGCCGATCGTGGTCCATTCGGAGGAGGGGCGCAAGGGGGTTCGTTACTTGCCAGTAACGGAGGGATAACCGTGGCGCGACAGCCCGGCATCGGGCCGCCACACTTGGTACCCCCAAGTCACTGGACAGAAGGGGATTTAGACGTCTCAATACGGACGTAAGAAGCGGTTCAATTTACTGCCAGTAACAGCGACCGCGTTTACCAAGTTTTGGTAAAGCGCGGTCGCCGCTTGTCTCCGTGTCGCCAAATCGTCAGCGGTGCACATGCACGCGATGACAGCTCAGCGGCCCTGGAGCGGCCCGCACTCGGGCCCCTGGTTCAGTAAAGAACTCGCGCCAGCGCGCTCCGCGCCTTGGTCACCCGCGGGTCGTCGGAACCGACCACTTCGAAGAGTTCGAGCAGGCGCATCCGCGCCGCGTCGCGGTCGTCGCCCGAGGTGACCCGGGCGGCCTCGACGAGCCGGCCGAACGCGTCCTCGACGTGTCCGCCCACCAGGTCCAGATCCGCCGCGGCGATCTGGGCGGTGACGTCCGCCGGCTTCTCCGCCGCGTCCTTGCGGACCTGCTGCGGGTCCATGTCCTGGACGCGCCGCAGCAGTTCGGCCTGGGCGAGGCCGAGCTTGGCCTCGGGGTGGCCGGGGTCGTCGGCGAGCACGTTCTTGTACGCCTGGACCGCGCCGGCCAGGTCGCCGGAGTCCAGGGCCGTCACGGCCGCTTCGAGCAGGGCGTCATAAGGACCGGCCGCGACCGCGGCGGGGGCCTGCGCGGAGTCCTCGTTCGCGTCCGCGTCGACGGCGATGCCGGTGAGACCGAAGCGCTCCTCGGCGACCTGGATCAGCTGGTCGAGGGTCTCGCGGATCTGCGCCTCGGGGGCCGCGCCCTGGAACAGGGGCAGCGCCTGCCCGGCGACCACCGCGAAGACCGCCGGGATCCCCTGGATCCCGAACTGCTGCATCAGCATCTGGTTGGCGTCGACATCGATCTTGGCCAGAAGGAAGCGGCCGCTGTACTCCACCGCGAGGCGCTCAAGCAGCGGGCCGAGCTGCTTGCACGGCTCGCACCACTCGGCCCAGAAGTCGATGACGACCGGCACCTCGGCCGAACGCTGGATGATGTCGCGCTCGAATCCGGCCTCGTCGACATCGATCACGAGGGCCGACGGCGGTACGGCCGCGCCCCCGCCCTGGCGGGCGGCCTCGACTCGGGCCTGCTCCGCCTTGGCCTTGGCCTCACCGGCCGCCTTCACCGCGGCGAGGTCGACGACGCCGCTCATGGACATGTTCCTAGGCTGCATGCGTACATCCTCCCCCTTCCGCGCGCGTGTGTGGTCAACCGGTGGCAGGATCCCGGCGCACCCGGGTCCCCACCCGGCGCCTGCGGCCCTGCGTGCGCAGCTGCGTCCGCTGCTGCGTCTCCTGTTGTTTTGTCACTGCTTCGTGGTCGTCGCTCAAAGGCCGCTGGAGCCTTTCGCTACGAGTCGTAGCGTAACTGGAGTCGGTACGGGACGGCCCCGAACGCGCCGTGATCTCTCCCACAGCGCATTCCTTACCGGCCGGTATGGTCGTACGTCATGTGTTCCGAATCCAGCCCCGGCAGAACCGCGCGCCCCGGCCGCCCCCGCAGCCCCGAGGCGGACGCGGCGATCCTGCTGGCGACCCGGCAGGCGCTGGTCGAGCTGGGCTGGTCGAAACTGACGATGGGGGATGTGGCGACCCGCGCGGGCGTCGCCAAGACGACGTTGTACCGGCGCTGGGCGGGCAAGAACGAGCTGGTCGTGGACGCGGTGGCGGTCCTCTTCGACGAGCTCGAACTCCCCGACCTCGGCAGCCTCGCGGCGGACGTGGAGGGCGTGGTGCTCCAGTTCGCGTCCATCCTGGAGCGCCCCGAGACCCAGACGGCCCTGATGGCCGTGGTCGCCGAATCCACCCGCGACGACGCCCTGCGCGGCCGGATCCGCTCGGCGATCGTGGACCGCCAGAAACGGCTCGTACTGATCGGCCGCGAGCGGGCGCAGGTGCGGGGGGAACTCCCGTACGAGGACGACCCGGCGACCTCCGCGCGCCATGCCGACCTCATCTTCGATGTGGTGGCGGGGGCGGTGGTGCATCGGGCGCTGGTGAGCGCGGAGCCGGTGGATCGGGAGTGGGCGCGGGAGTTCACGCTGCTGATCTGCACGGGCTTGCAGGCGACGGCCTGATCCCACCCTCGGTGGCTACGCCCCCGAACCCCTGTTCACCTGCGGGCCGGTGGGGGCTGGTCGCGCAGTTCCCCGCGCCCCTTTTCGGCCCGGTGTTCGTCTGCGGGTCGGCTGTGGTTGCTCGCGCAGTTCCCCGCGCCCCTTAGGTAACTCCAGCCGCTCCGGTGTACGAGGAGCGGGGCCCGGGAAAATTCAGCCCCTCCGGCGTTTGAGGAGCGGGGTCCGGGGCGGAGCCCCGAAGCGGGGTGCAGGGGCCGCAGGCCCCGCCAGGGGGTCCGGGGGCGTAGCCCCCGGGAAACCCACCTCCACCCCCACCCACCCCCGGAGGCCACGCGGCGGAGCCGCAAATGTCTCAGCGGGAACGGGCGGGGTGGGGGTCACACCGCGTACCCGCCCCCAAACGCCCCCAGATTCGCCTCCACCCACTCGGACGTCCGCTTCAGCCCCTCCCCCAGGGACACCTCCGGCTCCCACCCCGCCCACTCCCGCGCCCGCGAGTTGTCGGACAGCAGGCGTTCCACCTCGCTGCCCGAGGGCCGCAGCCGCGCCGGGTCGACCACGATCCGCGCGGACCGGCCGGACGCCGCGATGAGGGACTCCGCCAGGTCCCCGATCGAGATCTCCCGGCCCGACCCCAGGTTCACCACCTCCCCCACCGCCCGGTCGCACGACGCCACCGCCAGGAACCCCCGCGCGGTGTCCGTCACGTACGTGAAGTCACGCGTCGGAGTGAGCGAGCCGAGCCGGATCTCCTTCACCCCCGCGTGGAGTTGGGACAGGATCGTCGGGATCACCGCCCGCGCCGACTGCCGGGGGCCGTACGTGTTGAACGGCCGCACCACCGTCACCGGCAGCTCGAAGGCGTGCCAGTGGGACAGCGCCATCATGTCCGCGCCTATCTTCGACGCGGAGTACGGCGACTGCGGCTGGAGCGGGTGGTCCTCCGCGATCGGCACCGTCCGCGCCGTCCCGTACACCTCACTCGTCGAGGTGTGCACAAGCCGCCGCACCGAGTGCCGGCGGCAGGCCTCCGCGATGTTCTCCGTGCCGACGACGTTCGTCTGGACGTACGCGCCCGGCGAGTCGTAGCTGTACGGGATGCCGATCAGCGCGGCGAGGTGGAAGACGGTGTCGCATCCGGCGACCGCGTCCGAGACCCGCCCGGCGTCGCGCACGTCGCCCGCGATCATCTCGACCGCCGGGTGGTCGAGCAGATGCGCGAGGTAGCCCTTCTCCGCGTACGGCTTGTAGTGCACCAACGCCCGCACCCGCGCGCCCTGTTCGACCAGCAGGTCGACGAGGGTCGAGCCGATGAAGCCCTCGGCTCCGGTGACCAGGACGGTCCGGTTGTTCCAGCTCATACTGCGTGCTCCTTCATGGAAGAAATCGTCGTGTGTGCGGCCAGTTCGAGCACCCGCGCCGCCAGCAGCTCCGCCGCCCGCGCATGGCACCCGGGATCCGCCGCCCCCGCCATCGCGGCGAGCCGCGCCGGGTCGGCGAGCAGCGGCTCGACGAGCTCGGCCAGCCGGTCGGCGGTGGTCTCGGCGTCCGGGAGCAGCAGCCCCGCCCCGGCGTCCGAGAGCACCCGCGCGTTGTGCGTCTGGTGGTCGCCGGGCGCGTGCGGATACGGGACGAGGACCGCCGGTACGCCCGTGCTGGCCAGTTCCGCGACCGTCGCCGAACCGGCCCGGCACACCACCAGATCGGCGGCCGCGTACGCGAGGTCCATCCGGTCGAGGTACGGCACGGCCCGCGCGCCCCACAGCCCGGTCAGCCGCCGCCGGGTCTCGTCGAGCGCCGCGGGACCGGTCTTGATCAGCAGGTGGACGTCGTCGCGCCCCTGCCAGCGCCGGGCCAGTCCGACCGCCGCCTCGGTGAGCCGGGCCGCGCCCAGACTGCCGCCGTTGACGAGCACGAGCCGCGCCCCGGGCGGCACGTCCAGCGCCCGCCGGGCCTCGGCCCGCAGCGACGGCCGGTCGAGCCGGGCCAGCGCCGAGGAGATCGGCATCCCGGTGGTGACGGCGTCGGCGCCGCCCGCCAGGTGCGCCCGGCTGCGGTCGAAGGCGACCGCGATGTTCCGGGTGAGCCGGGCCGCGAACTGGTTGGCCCGGCCCGGCACCGCGTTGGACTCGTGGATCAGGCTGGGCAGTCCGGCGAGTCTGGCGCCGACGATGACGGGCGCGCTGGGATAGCCGCCCATCCCCACGGCGACCTGCGCGCCCTGCGCCCGCAGGATCGCCCGGCACTGCGCGCCGGACTTCAGCAGCGCGGCGGGCAGCAGATAGCGGCGGGCGCCGAGCGCCGGGTCGAAGGGGATCATGTCGACGGTGTGCAGCCGGTACCCGGCGGCGGGGATGAGCTCGCCCTCCAGGCCCCGCTCCGTACCGACGAAAGAGATCACCGCGTCCGGGACGGCCCGGCGCAGCGCCTCGGCGAGCGCGAGCCCGGGGTAGATGTGGCCGCCGGTGCCGCCCGCACCGATCACGACAGAGAGTGGTGTGCGCATGCCCCGAAGGTTCGCGGGGTGGCTTAAGAGGCTTCTAAGAGCGGTGTTTGGCACTCTTTGCCCATGAGCAGCAGCGCACACACCCGGCCCCCGGCCCGCATCCTCGTCGTCGACGACGAGCCGGAGGTGCGGGCCGCCGTGGAGGACGGCCTCGCCGTCGAGGGGTACGAGGTGCGGGGCGCCGCCGACGGGCTCGCGGCGCTCGCCGAGATCGCCGCCTGGCAGCCGGACGCGGTGGTCCTCGATGTGATGATGCCGGTCCTGGACGGGCTGGCGGTCTGCCGTCAGCTGCGGGCGCTCGGTGACCGCACCCCCGTCCTCGTACTGACCGCGCTCGACTCGGTGAGCGAACGCGTCGACGGCCTGGAGGCGGGCGCCGACGACTACCTCGTCAAGCCGTTCGCACTGGACGAACTCATCGCGCGGGTAAGGGCGTTGCTGCGCAGGGCGGCGCCCGAGGAGCCGGATCCGGAGCGGCTGGTCTTCGCGGACCTGGTCCTCGACCCCGCCACCAGGACCGGCCACCGCGCCGGACGCCCGCTGGAGTTCAGCCGCACCGAGTCCGCCCTGCTCGAACTGCTCATGCGCCACCCCGGCCAGGTCCTGCCGCGCGAGATGATCCTGGAGCTCGTCTGGGGCCGCGACTTCGGTCCGGACTCCAACTCCCTCGCGGTGTACGTGGGTTATCTGCGCCGCAAGCTGGAGGCGGGCGGCGAGCCCCGGCTCGTCCACACCGTCCACGGCGTCGGCTACCGGCTGGACACCGCGTGAGCGCCCGCCACCGCCTCGGCGCCCGCTGGCGGCGCCGCCGTCCGCTGCGCACCCGGCTCGCCGTGGCCGCCTCGGCGGCGGTGGCGCTGGTCGCGCTCGGCGTCTGCGCGGCCGCGTTCTTCGTGATCCGCTACGAGCTGTTCCACCAGCTCAATCTGAACCTCACCCAGTCCGCGACCCTGGCCGCCCAGCGGAACCGGGGCGAGGCACCCGGCGTGCTCAACGGCGAGTGCCGTTTCCTCTCCTCCCCGGCCTGCGCCCAGATCGTCCCGAAGGACCCGGCGAAGGACCCGGCCAAGCCGTATCTGCTGCCGGTCCCGCCCCAGGCCCGCCAGGTGGCGGCCGGGCAGCGCCGCCCGTACTTCACCAACATCAGGATCTCCGGCCACCCGGCCCGCATGCTCACCACCACGCTGCCGCACGGCGAGGCGCTCCAGGTCGCCCTGCGCGCCGACACGGTGGAAGAGGGCGTACGGCAGGCGGCCCAGCTGCTCACCGGGGTCGGCGCGGCCGGGGTGCTGCTCGCCGCCGGACTCGGCTACTGGGTCTCGCGCACCGGCCTCGCCCCGGTCGCCCGGCTCACCGCGACCGCCGAGCACATCGCGGCCACCCGGGACCCCAGCCACCGCATCGAGCTGCCGCCGGGCCCGTCGGGCAAGGAGGACGAGGTGACCCGGCTCGCCGCGTCCTTCAACACCATGCTGGGCGAGCTGGAGCAGTCGGTGACCGCCCAGCGCAGGCTGGTCGCGGACGCCTCCCACGAGCTGCGCACCCCGCTCACCGCACTGCGCACCAACGCCGAACTCCTCGCCCGCGCCGATCGCCTGACGGAGGCTCAGCGCACTCGGGCGTCCTCAGCACTGGGCCGCCAGATCCGGGAGGTCACGGTCATGGTGAACGACCTGATCGACCTGGCCAGGGACGAGGAGCCCACCCCGCTCCTGGAGGAGGTGCGCCTCGCCCCGCTGGTGGCGCACACGGTGGACACGGCCCGCGCGCACTGGCCGTCCACCCCGTTCCGCCTGGACCTGGCGGACGCGTCCGCCACGCTCCCGGGCGTCCCGGCCCGCCTGGCCCGGCTGCTGTCCAACCTCCTGGACAACGCGGCGAAGTTCAGCCCACCGGGCGCGGAGATCGAAGTGACGCTCTCGGCCCGCGAGTTGACGGTACGGGACCACGGCCCCGGCATCGCGGAGGAGGACCTCCCGTACGTCTTCGACCGCTTCTACCGGGCCGACCGCGCCCGAGCCCTACCGGGTTCGGGCCTGGGCCTGGCGATGGCCCGCCAGATCGCCCGGGCGCACGGGGCGGAACTGTCGGTCCGGAACGCGGCGGGCGGGGGTGCGGAGTTCCGCGTGACGTGGTCCACGTAGCCCCGCTTTCGCGGGGAGTTCACGGATCTCGGCTGCGGGCCGGTGGGGGCTGGTCGCGCAGTTCCCCGCGCCCCTTAAATGCCGCTGCGCGGCAATCCCTTGGGCGCTCCGAAGGGGCGCATTCAGGGGCGCGGGGAACTGCGCGACCAGCCGCAGTCCACCCGCACCCGAACAACAACCCGGTACCGCGCTCAGAACCCCGCCGGCTCCGTGTAGATGCCCCACTCGTCCCGCAGCACCCCGCAGATCTCACCCAGGGTCGCCTCGGCCCGCACCGCGTCCAGCATCGGCGCGATCATGTTCGAACCGTCGCGCGCGGCGGAGAGCATCGCGTCCAGAGCGGCCTTCACGCGCGCCGAGTCGCGCGCACCCTTGCGGTCCGCCAGAACCCGCACCTGCTCCCGCTCCACCTCATGGCTGACCCGCAGGATCTCCAGGTCACCGGTGACGGACCCGTGGTGCACATTGACGCCCACGACCCGCTTGTCACCCTTCTCCAGGGACCGCTGGTACTCGAACGCCGACTCGGCGATCTCGCCGGTGAACCAGCCGTCCTCGATGCCGCGCAGGATGCCGGAGGTGATCGGGCCGATCGGGTGCTTGCCGTCGGGGTGCGCCCGCGTCCCGCGCTCCTTGATCTGGTCGAAGATCTTCTCGGCCTCGGCCTCGATGCGGTCGGTGAGCTGCTCCACGTACCAGGCACCGCCGAGCGGGTCGGCCACATTGGCCACACCCGTCTCCTCCATCAGCACCTGCTGGGTGCGCAGCGCGATCTCGG
This sequence comes from Streptomyces sp. NBC_00224, assembly GCF_041435195.1. Classification (NCBI taxonomy): domain Bacteria; kingdom Bacillati; phylum Actinomycetota; class Actinomycetes; order Kitasatosporales; family Streptomycetaceae; genus Streptomyces; species Streptomyces sp. NBC_00224. The sequence continues at coordinate 6,213,901 of NZ_CP108106.1, read as the reverse complement.
CCGCCTGCTCGCTGGGCAGGGCGAGCGTCTCGTCCAGGGCGTTGGTGTGCAGCGAGTTGGTGCCGCCGAGGATCGCGGAGAGCGCCTCCACGGCCGTGCGCACCACGTTGTTGTACGGCTGCTGGGCGGTCAGCGAGACACCGGCCGTCTGGGTGTGGAAGCGCAGCCACTGCGCCTTGTCGGACTTCGCCCCGTACACCTCCTTCATCCAGCGGGCCCAGATCCGGCGCGCGGCGCGGAACTTGGCGATCTCCTCGAAGAAGTCGAGGTGCGCGTCGAAGAAGAAGGAGAGGCCGGGCGCGAAGACGTCCACGTCCATACCGCGCGAGAGGCCGAGCTCCACGTATCCGAAGCCGTCGGCCAGGGTGTACGCCAGCTCCTGCGCGGCCGTCGCCCCGGCCTCGCGGATGTGGTACCCGGAGACGGACAGCGGCTTGTAGGCGGGAATGCCGGCCGCGCAGTGCTCCATCAGGTCGCCGATGAGGCGCAGGTGCGGCTCGGGCTGGAAGAGCCACTCCTTCTGCGCGATGTACTCCTTGAAGATGTCGGTCTGGAGCGTGCCGTTGAGGATGCCCGGGTCGACGCCCTGCCGCTCGGCGGCGACCAGGTACATGCAGAACACCGGCACGGCGGGACCGCTGATCGTCATCGACGTCGTGACGTCACCGAGCGGGATGTCCTTGAACAGGACCTCCATGTCGGCGGCCGAGTCGATGGCGACACCGCAGTGGCCGACCTCGCCCAGCGCGCGCGGGTCGTCGGAGTCGCGGCCCATCAGGGTCGGCATGTCGAAGGCGACGGAGAGGCCGCCGCCGCCCGCCGCGAGGATCATCTTGTAGCGCTCGTTGGTCTGCTCGGCGTTGCCGAACCCGGCGAACTGCCGGATGGTCCAGGTCCGGCCCCGGTAGCCGGTCGCGTGGAGACCGCGGGTGTACGGGTACTCGCCGGGCCATCCGATCCGCTCGAAGCCCTCGTAGGTGTCGCCGGGGCGGGGCCCGTAGACCGGGTCGACCGGGTCCCCGGAGAGCGTGGTGAAGTCCGCGTCCCGCTTGCGGGCCTTGTCGTAACGGGCCTGCCAGCGTCGGCGGCCTTCCTCGATGGCGTCAGCGTCCATACCTTCGAATTTACTAGGACGTCCTAGTAAATGTCGATGGCCAGCCGCCCACGGTTCTCCGCGGGCGGTGGGGTTACGCCTGGGCCGCGGCCGGCTCCGGGTCCGTGACCAGGGCCTCGACCTCGCGGGAGACCTTGCGCTCGACGAAGAACGCGGCGGTGGGAATGGTGCCCGCGAGCAGGACCCAGAGCTGCTTGCCGACCGGCCACTTCGCCTTGGAGCCGAGGTCGAAGGCGCAGACGAGGTACAGGACGTACAGCCAGCCGTGCGCGATGCCCACGATCTTGGTGAAGTCGGCCGCGCCGTCCATGTCCAGCAGATACTTGGCGATCACGCCAAGGGCGAGCAGGACGAGGAGGACACCGGTGACGTAAGCCATGATCCGGTAGCGGGTGAGCACGCTCTTTTTCATGCCCACGAGCGTAACGGCCCGTTCCGGGCGATCTTGCCCGGGCCCCTGAAGGGGCGCGGGGAACTGCGCGACCAGCCCAGAACGACCCGCACCCGGCAAAATCACGGCCAGGACCGAGCTCTCACCCGTCCGCGAAATCGCCCGCGGCAACGCGCAGCGGCCGCAGCAGCGCGAAGATCTCCCCGCACTCCTCCGCGTCGTACGCACCCAGCCCGAAATCCATCTCCATCAGATCCCGCGTCGCGTTCTCGACGACCTCGCGGCCCTTGTCCGTGATGGACGCCAGCGTGCCCCGCCCGTCGTTGGGGTTGGGGCGCTTGTCGACGAGCCCGGACCGCACCAGGCGGTCCACGGTGTTCGTCACCGAGGTGGGGTGGACCATCAGTCGCTCGCCGATCTTGGACATCGGCAGCTCACCCGCCTTGGAGAAGGTGAGCAGCACCAGCGCCTCGTACCGCGCGAAGGTCAGCCCGTACGGCTTGACGAGCGCGTCGACCTCGGCGAGCAGGATCTGGTGCGCGCGCATGATCGAGGTGATCGCCCCCATGGAGGGGACCGGCCCCCAGCGCTGCTGCCAGAGTTCGTCGGCGCGGGCGATGGGGTCGAACGGGAGGCTGAGCGGCTTCGGCACGCATTGACCTTACCGACTGGTCACATGCCGGTCAGCCCCGTCTCACACTTCGGCCCACACAACTGCCCGCGCCCCGGCCCGTGGCGCTCCACTGCGGAGAGTGACCAATATGTCAGGATTGTTCGCGTCCTGTGTACGCCCTGTGACCCCAGGGAGCCGTATGTCCCGGCACGGAACCGCCCGGCACCGCATCCTGCTCGCCGCCGCCCTGCTCACCCTGGCGGTCGGCTGCTCGGGCTCCCCCGACCCGGATCCCGGCGCCACCTCGACCGAAGGCCGGCGCCACTCCACGGGCGAGGGCGCCGAACCGGCGCCCGGCGGGCCCTTCTGGGTCGACCCGGACAGCAGCGCCGCCAAGCAGATCAAGATCTGGGAGGGGCAGGGGCGCACCGCCGACGCCGAGGCGCTGCGGCGGATCGCGGACCGGCCGATGGCGGACTGGCCCGCGTGGGACAACCCGGGGCCCGGGATCCGCCGGGCCGTGGCGGGCGCCGCCAAGGACCAGCGCACGATCCTGCTCGTGGCGTACAACATCCCGCACCGCGACTGCGGCGGGCTCTCGGCGGGCGGGGCCGCGGACACGGCCGCGTACCGCACCTGGTTCGGCATGTTCGCCGAGGCGATCGGGGACGCCAAGGCGATCGTGGTCCTGGAGCCGGACGCGGTGGCCCACATGATCGACGGCTGCACCACGCCCGAGCACTGGGACGAGCGCTACCAGCTGCTCAACGAGGCGATCGACCACTTCAAGAAGCTGCCGAACACCCAGGTGTACCTGGACGCGGGCAACCCGGCGTGGATCCCCGACCCGGTCAAGCTGGTCGAGCCGCTGACCCGGGCCGGGGTCGTCCGGGCGGACGGGTTCGCACTGAACGTCTCCAACTTCCAGACCGACGACGCCGTACGGGCGTACGGCACCAGGGTCTCGCAGGGGCTCGGCGGCAAGCACTTCGTGATCGACACCAGCCGCAACGGGGCCGGGCCGCTGCTCGACGACCCCGGCCAGGCCTGGTGCAACCCGCCCGGCCGGGCCCTCGGCACCCCGCCGACCACCAGCACCGGCGACCAGCGGCTCGACGCGTATCTGTGGATCAAGCGGCCCGGCGACTCGGACGGGACCTGCCGGGGCGGGCCCGCGGCGGGCGCCTGGTGGCCGGATTACGCCCTGGGCCTGGCCCGCCGCTCGACCGCCTGAGCAATCAGTCGATCAACAGCCACTTCGCCTCGGACGGCGTGCCCTCGGCGTCCGTGACGAAGAGCATGTACCAGCCGGGCGGGACGAGGGCCTTGTCGCGCGGCACCTCGACCGTCACCGAGTTCCGGTCCTTGGTCAGCCGCACGTCGATCGAGCGCTGCTCGACGTCCGTGGTGTGGGTGACCGCGCTCGGCCGCATCAGCCGGGCCCTGGCGATCCGCTCGGGGTGGGCGGCGGGGAAGGTGGCGCGGCGGTCCTGGCCGACCGCCTGCGGGCCGTCGCCGAGGGCGGGGCGCCTGTCCTTGTCACGGTAGAGGTAGGGCGGGGTGTAGATCTCCATGCGCTGCTCGAACTTGCCGAGCTTGGTGTTGTCCTTGTCGCCGAAGAGCGAGTCGGAGCCGAAGGTGGCGACCCTGCCGTCGGGCAGCAGCAGCGCCTCGGAGTGGTAGTTGCGCCCGACCGTGGGGTCGGCGGCCTCACGGAAGGCGTTGGCGGCGGGGTCGTAGAACTGAGCCTTGAGGATGTTGCTGGAGCCGCGGCCCCGGTAGTCCTCGGAGCCGCCGCTGGTGAAGACGGAGTCGTCGGGCAGGATCACGCTGTTCAGGTAGCGGGTGCCCTGCGGGAGCACGGGGCCGGTCTTGAAAGCGGGGCTGTCCTGCTTGAGGTCGATCAGCGCGGTGCGGGGCGTGGACTTCTTGGACTCGCCGACCCCGCCGCCGCCCAGCAGCATGAACCTCTGCTCCTGGGCGGGCGGGAGCAGCAGCGAGCTGGCCGTTTCGAGCTGGTCGCCGTCGCCCAGGCCGTTGATCTTGGTGAAGGTGTTGGTGGCGATGTCCCACAGCCCCGGCTCGCGGCCCTTGTCGGCGGGCCCGTAGCCCGCGTTGGCGCCCGAGTAGAAGAGCTTGCCGCTCTTGGTGAGGAAGAGCGAGGGGTACGTGGGGAAGTACCGGAAGGGCCCCTTGGCCCACTTCTTCGTCCTGGGGTCGTAGATCTCGTTCTCGCCCGTGAGGATCGTGCCCACGTCGTCGAGCCCGGAGACGGCGAGGACCTTGCCGTCCTGGAGGGTGGTGAGCGTCGGGTACCAGCGGGCCTCCTGCATCGGGGCGACGGGTAGGTACTTCTCCGCCTTCGGGTCGAACTCGTAGGCCGCCCGGATGCCCTGGAAGTCCTGCTTGTCCATGGTGATCTTCTCGGCGAGGCCGTACGTGTTGTCGGCGTCGTCGCCCTTGAGGCCCTCGATCTCGTACTGGGCCTGGTCGGTGGCCACGAACTTCGGGCCCTCGGCGGCGGCCTCCACGAAGACGCGGGCCTCGGCCGCGGTGACCTTGGTCTTCCACGGCTTCATCTGGCCGGTCGCGTAGTAGCTGACCACGAACTCGCGCTTGGCCCGGGGCACGGTGACGTCGAACTTGGAGACGTACTCGACGCCCGAAGGGGAGCGGAACCGGGTGCCCTTCTTGATGGTGACGGGCTTGTCCGGGTTCTCGTTCTTGACCCGCATCCCGCCGCCGGCCCGCTTCACCTGGGCGTCCAGGACCTCGTAGCGGGCGGTGCCGCCCGCCACCAGGAGGCGGCCGTCGGGGAGCTGGGCGTGGCCGGAGCAGAAGAAGTCCTCGGGGGTGGGGACCTTCTTGAAGGTGTTGTCCTTCGGGTTCCACAGCACGGTGTCGAAGGAGCCGGCGTCGAACTTCTCCTGCTTGTTGCCCGACCCGGCGACGATCAGGACCTTGCCGGTGTGCAGCAGGGCCGCGTGGATCGCGTTGGTGCGGTACTTCGCGGGGATGTCGACGGTGTCCCAGGCGCCGTACTTGCGCATGTAGTCGGGTTGGCGGATCTGGTACGCGTGGTACTGCTCCTCGGCGAAGGAGAGCGCGGCCGGGGCGTTGAGCCCGGCGAGCAGCACGACCGCGCCGCCGCCGAGGAGCGTCTTCTTGGTGCGCGGGGAGGGCCGGTAGGCCATGGTTCAGTTCCCTCCGGTCGTCGTGGCAGCCGGTGCGGCGGCCAGTGCGGCCTCCGTCCCCTCGGGCTCGGCGGGCCGGGCCAGGGCCCGCTGCCTGGCGGCCGCGCGCTCGCGCCGGGCGGTCCAGGACCAGACGGCGACGGGGGCCAGCGCGATGGCCAGGGCGAGGACGGCCCAGGTCCGCATCGCCACATGGGTGTGGCCGTAGTGGACCGAGGCGGCAAGGGACACGACGAGCACCGCGGCCCAGAAGAGGTGGATGCGGAAGGTCCACAGCCGGTCGGGGCTGGCTTCACCGCCCTTGGGGGTGACGACGAACCGGCCGCGGGTGCGCAGCACTGCCGAGCAGAGCGACTTGAGGTAGATGGGCGCGGAGAGCGCGGACATCCCCATGCCGGCGAGCCCGCCGGAGCCCTGGGGTTCGTGGGGCGAGACGTTGTGGCGGCGGTTCCAGAGGTAGAGCCCGATCTGGAGGGCGGCCGCGTCGCTGTAGAGCATCAGCCAGACGGAGGCGGAGACCTGCGTGCCGGAGGCGCCGAACCAGAGGAACAGGACGCAGCTGACGATGCCGAGCAGCCAGTTGACGGCGGTCATCGGGTAGTAGACGAGCATCAGGGTGTACGAGAGGAGCCGCCCGGGCGGGACCCGGAAGAGCGCTTTCCAGTACTGCTTGAACAGCGTCTCGTACGTGCCGCGCGACCAGCGCGTCTGCTGGGTGAAAAAGTCGGTCCAGGACTCCGGGCCCTCGCCGACGGCGAGCACGTCCGGGGTGTAGACGGACCTCCAGAAGTGGCCGGTCCTGGGGTTCTTGCGGCGGTGCAGCTCGAAGCCGGTGGCCATGTCCTCGGTGATCGAGTCGTAGAGCCCGCCGACCTGGCGCAGTGCGGTGATCCGGACGATGTTGTTGGTGCCGACGAACATGGGGGCGCGGTAGCGGTTGCCGGCCCGCTGGATCAGCGCGTGGAAGAGGAACTGCTGGGACTCGGCGGCCTTGGTGACGGGCGAGTCGTAGTTCCCGTAGACCTGGGGGCCGACCACGAACGCGACGTCGGGGTCGCGGAAGTAGCCCATCATCCGCTCCAGGAAGTTGGGGAGCGGCACGTGGTCGGTGTCGACGGAGGCGAAGAAGTCGTAGCCGGCGCCGTGCATGGCGAGCCAGGCGTTGTAGTTGCCGTGCTTGGTACGGGCCTTGTGCGGGCCCTTCTTGCGGTTCCACTCGGGGACGCCGCTGCGGGTGAAGTGGCGCACCCCCAGCTCCTCGCAGAGCGCCTTGGCCCGTTCGTCGTCGCCCTCGTCCAGGAGCCAGACGTCGAGGGGGCCGGGGTGGTGGAGGCGGACGGCGCCCTCCAGGGTGGCCCGGACCATGGCTATGGGCTCCTTGCCGGGCACCCAGGTGGTGAGGAAGGCGACCCGGGTGCCGGGCTCGGGGTACACCGGTATGGGGTCCCTGGCGACCATGGTGGCGTGCGCGATCGAGACGACGTTGGCGACCATGAAGAGCTCGATCAGGCCGATCGCGACGAGCATCGCGATGTCGAGGCCGACGAGCCATTCGTCGCCGCCCTCGCGCTCCACCCAGTGGGTGGGCCAGACGAGGTAGACGAGGAGGACCGCGGTGAGCACGGGCGCCAGCGTCATCAGGAGTACGGCGCGTATTCGGCGGGGTTCGGCGGAGAGGAGACTTCGGTACCGCACCCGGTAGGCCGCCCCGTCCGGCTTTGTGAGCGGTCCGGCGAGCCGGCTGTGGGTCTCGTAGTCGTACTGCTCCGACGGACTCTCCGACCGCACTGTGCCCTCCAGCTGATCGAGCCAGGTAGATATCCCCACAAAAGTGGAGATTCTTCGGTGTGTCGACTGGAGTACTCCGAGTGAGCGGTTCTTGTTCGAGCGGTTTGACCCGGCTCACGGCACGGAAGAGCCCCCGGTGCCGCGCGGGGCGGCCGGGGGCTCGGACAGCGGCTCTCAGGCGGAGAGGTGGCGCTCCACCGTCTCCACCTTGGAGGTGAGCCCGTCGGTGACGCCCGGGCGGACGTCCGCCTTCAGGACGAGCGAGACGCGCGGGGCACGGGCCTCGACGGCGGCGACGGCGCGCTTGACGACGTCCATCACCTCGTCCCACTCCCCCTCGATCGAGGTGAACATGGCGTCGGTGCGGTTCGGCAGCCCGGACTCGCGTACGACGCGTACGGCGTCGGCCACGTACTCCCCCACGTCCTCGCCGACGCCCAGCGGGGTGACCGAGAAGGCGACGATCACGCTCCGACCACGCCTTCCTTGCGGGCGCGGGCGGCGATCAGGGCGTCCTCGGCCTGGCGCTTGAGCTTGCGCTCGGCCACGAAGCCGCCGAACGGCAGCACGGACAGGACGAAGTACAGGGCGGCGGTCTTCACCGGCCACTTCGCCTTGTTCCAGGCGTCGGCCCAGAAGACCACGTACAGGATGAAGAGGATGCCGTGGATCGCGCCCATCACCGGGACGGCGTTGACGTCGGTCGTCCGCTTCAGCACCGAGCAGACGAGCAGCAGCAGGAAAGAGACGGCTTCCGGGGCCGAGACCAGCCGGAGGCGGTGGAAGGCGGATGCGGTCTTGATGTCCACGGGGGCACCTTCGGTGGGAGGGTCGGAGGGTGTTGCTTGTGAACGCAAGCACAAACGTTCTCCATTGTGACATCGGCGGCGCCGGGATCTTGGCGGGGGTCCCCGCGGACCCCGGCGGGGTTCGGGGCCCGGCACCCAAGGGCCTGGTCGGGCGGGGACGGGGCCGCTAACGTCAGCCCGTGGCAACGTTCCGACTCCAAGGCAGCAAAGTGCTGGCCGTCGACATGGCCGGGGACGCCGTAAAGGCGAAGAACGGCTCGATGGTCGCCTACGACGGCCAGATGGCCTTCAAGAAGATGTCCGGCGGCGGTGAGGGCATCCGCGGCATGGTGACCCGCCGGCTGACCGGCGAATCCATGACCGTGATGGAGGTGAAGGGCAACGGCACCTGCTACTTCGCCGACCGCGCCTCCGAGATCAACCTGGTCTCGCTCCAGGGCGACAAGCTCTGGGTCGAGGCGAGCAATCTGCTCGCCACCGACGCGGGGCTGCGCACCGGCACCACCTTCACCGGACTGCGCGGGGCGACCCAGGGCAACGGCCTGTTCACGACCACGGTCGAGGGCCACGGCCAGGCGGCGATCGTCTCGGACGGCCCGGCCGTGGTGCTGCGGGTCTCCGCGCAGTACCCGTTGCAGGTGGACCCGGGCGCGTACATCGCCCACCAGGGCAACCTCCAGCAGCACTTCCAGTCCGGGGTGACCTTCCGCACCCTGCTCGGGGAGGGCTCGGGGGAGGCGTTCCAGATCCGCTTCGAGGGCGAGGGACTGGTGTACGTGCAGCCCAGCGAGCGCAACACGATCGGCGGGGACGTCTGATGCCCTTCCGCGAGATCAACTCCAAGATGGTCGAGGCCACGGTGGCCCCCGGCCAGAAGATGTTCAGCCAGCGCGGCGCGATGCTCGCGTACAAGGGCGAGGTGTCGTTCACGCCCAACATGCAGGGCGGCCAGGGCGGGCTGATGTCGATGATCGGCCGGCGGGTGGCCAACGAGGCGACGCCGCTGATGACGGTCGAGGGCAGCGGCACGGTGATGTTCGGCCACGGCGGCCACCACATCCAGGTCATCAACCTCGGCGGGGACACCCTGTGCGTGGAGGCGGACCGGCTGCTCGCCTTCGACGGCACCCTCCAGCAGGGCACGATGTTCATGGGCTCGCAGGGCGGCGTCATGGGCATGGTCCGGGGCCAGGTGACGGGCCAGGGCCTGTTCACCACCACGCTCAAGGGCCACGGCGCGGTCGCCGTGATGGCGCACGGCGGCGTGATCGAGCTGCCGATCACCCCGCAGCGCCCGGTCCACGTCGACCCGCAGGCGTACGTGGCCCACCACGGCGACGTACGCAACAAGCTGTCCACGGCGCTGGGCTGGCGGGACATGGTGGGCCGGGGCTCGGGAGAGGCCTTCCAACTCGAACTGTCCGGCAACGGCGCGGTGTACGTCCAGGCCTCGGAGGAGAAGCTGTGAGTACCCCCCTGCCCGGAGGGCCGTCGATCTTTGACCCGCACTCCCTGCCCGCGGACGACAACGTCAACAAGTACACCTTCTGCGTGGAGCTCAAATCGAGCCAGTGGTTCCTGCAGAAGGGCAAGATGATCGCCTACTACGGGCGCATCGAGTTCAACGGCATCGGCCACGGTCGCCTCGACCGGCTGCTGCGCACCAGCTTCCACTCGCCGCTGCACGCGAGCGACTGGGTGGTCGCGGACGGCTCCGGCAAGATGCTGCTCGCGGACCGGGCCTTCGACGTCAACTCGTACGACCTGGAGGACGGCAACCTCACCATCCGGGCCGGGAACCTGCTGGCCTACCAACCGACGCTGGCGCTCAAGCAGTCGATCGTGCCGGGTTTCCTGACGCTGATCGGAACCGGGAAGTTCGTGGCGGCGTCCAACGGACCGGTGGTGTTCATGGAGCCGCCGATCCGGGTGGACCCGCAGGCGCTGGTGGGCTGGGCGGACTGTCCGTCGCCCTGCCACCACTACGATCACGGCTACATGACGGGCGTACTGGGCGGAATCCGGTCACTGACGGGGCTCGGGGGGACGTCGGGCGAGGAGCACCAGTTCGAGTTCGTGGGCGCGGGTACGGTGCTGCTCCAGTCCACCGAGGTGCTGATGGCCGAGCAGATGACGGGGCAAGTACCCGCGGAGCCGGGCGTTCCGGGCGGCGGAGTGCCGGCCGGGGCGGGCGGGGCGGCGGGTTCGGCACCGCGTCTTCCCGGCCAGCTCGGAGACCTCCAGCGTCGCTTCGGCCTGTGAGCGGTAGTCTGCGGAGTGTGACGTCGAACGCGTGCACCCTTGCCAGGCGCTGACCACGACCTGGGCTGGGCCGCTGACGCACCCTTGTGCCGGTGCGTGCGAGGCGTCACACTCCCAGGCTTCGTTCAGAATTCAACTTCTTAGGTAGAATCCACATATGGAGACCGAGACGGCCACCAACTGGCTGACCGATAGCGAGCAGTGCGCCTGGCGTACCTATCTGGACGTCAACAGGATGCTGACGCACCAGATGGAAAAGGACCTGCAGCCGTTCGGCCTGACCAACAACGACTACGAGATCCTGGTCAACCTCTCGGAGGCCGAGGGGCAGCGGCTGCGTATGAGCGACCTCGCCGCCGCGACCCTTCAGTCCAAGAGCCGCCTTTCGCACCAGATCACGCGGATGGAGAACGCGGGTCTGGTCCGCCGGGAGAACTGCGAGTCCGACCGGCGGGGGCTGTTCGCGGTGCTGACCGAGGCGGGGGTGGAGACGATGGGGAAGGTGGCGCCGCACCATGTGGCGTCGGTGCGCAAGCACTTCATCGACTTGCTGTCGAGTGAGGCGCTGTCGGATCTGCGGGCGTCGCTGACGCCGGTGGCGGAGCATCTGCGCGGGCACCGCGGCAAGCTCTGAGGTTTTGCCCCTCCCCGCCCGTTCCCTTAACCCTCCGGGGGTGGGTGGGGGGTGAGGTGGGTTTCCCGGGGGCTGCGCCCCCGGACCCCCGGGCGGGGCTGCGCCCCTGCACCCGCTTGCGGGGCCTGCGGCCCCTGCACCCCGCTTCGGGGCTCCGCCCCGGACCCCGCTCCTCAAACGCCGGAGGGGCTGGATTTACCCGCGCCCCGTTTCTCGCACACCGGAGAGGCTGGAGTTACCTAAGGGGCGCGGGGAACTGCGCGACCAGCCCCCACCGAACCCGCGGGTGAACACGGGGCCCGGGGCGAAGCCCCGCAACGGGGTCCGGGGACGCAGCCCCCGGGAGATCACCCGCCGGGCACCTACTCGCCCGTGAGCCCCGCCACCAGCTCGTCCGCCGCCGCGTACGGGTCCAGCTCGCCCCCGATGATGCGGGACGCCAGCGCGTCCAGGCGGCGGTCGCCGTGGAGGTCGCCGATGCGTTCGCGCAGGGCCGTGACCGCGATCGTCTCGACCTCCCGCGCCGCGCGAGCCAGCCGCCGCTCCCCCAGCACCCCCCGCTCCGCCATCCACGCGTGGTGCTTCTCCAGCGCCTCCACGAGTTCGTCGATGCCCTCGGACCGGGCCGCCACCGTCTTGACGATGGGCGGGCGCCAGTCACCCGCACCGCGCGCCTCGCCGAGCCCCAGCATGTGGTTGAGCTCGCGGGCGGTCGCGTCCGCGCCGTCGCGGTCCGCCTTGTTGACGACGTATACGTCGCCGATCTCCAGGATTCCCGCCTTCGCCGCCTGGATGCCGTCGCCCATGCCGGGGGCGAGCAGGACCACCGAGGTGTCCGCCTGGGAGGCGATCTCGACCTCGGACTGGCCGACGCCGACCGTCTCCACCAGGATCACCTCGCAGCCCGCCGCGTCCAGGACGCGGATCGCCTGCGGAGCCGACCAGGCGAGGCCGCCCAGGTGCCCCCGGGTGGCCATCGAGCGGATGTAGACGCCGGGGTCGGAGGCGTGGTCCGACATACGGACCCGGTCGCCCAGCAGGGCGCCCCCGGAGAACGGCGAGGAGGGGTCGACGGCAAGGACCCCGACCCGCTTCCCGGCCCGCCGGTACGCCGTCACCAGCGCCGACGTCGATGTCGACTTGCCGACACCCGGGGAGCCCGTGAGGCCCACCACGTACGCCCCGCCCGTCAGCGGAGCCAACTGCGCCATCACCTCGCGCAGTTGCGGGGACGCCCCCTCGACCAGCGAGATCAGCCGGGCAACGGCGCGCGGCCGGCCCTCCCTCGCCTGTGCCACCAGTTCGGGGACGTCCACCATTGCCGCTCCGTTCGGTTCAGTGACCAGTGATCAGTGCGTACGTACCGCCGGGAACAGCGCCTACTTGCCCGGGACCTTGATGATCAGGGCGTCGCCCTGGCCGCCGCCGCCGCACAGCGCCGCCGCACCCGTACCGCCGCCACGCCGCTTGAGCTCAAGGGCCAGGTGGAGCACCACGCGCGCGCCCGACATGCCGATGGGGTGGCCAAGGGCGATCGCGCCGCCGTTGACGTTCACCTTTTCCGGGGTGACCCCGAGGTCCTTCATTGACTGGACCGCGACCGCCGCGAACGCCTCGTTGATCTCGATGAGGTCGAGGTCCGAGACCTCCAGGCCCTCCTTGCCCAGGGCGTGCTTGATGGCATTGGACGGCTGCGACTGGAGGGAGTTGTCGGGGCCCGCCACGTTGCCGTGGGCGCCGATCTCCGCGATCCACTCCAGGCCCAGCTCCTCGGCCTTCGCCTTGGACATGACCACGACCGCGGCCGCGCCGTCCGAGATCTGCGAGGAGGTGCCGGCCGTGATCGTGCCGTCCTTGGCGAAGGCCGGGCGCAGCTTGCCGAGGGACTCGGCGGTCGTCTCCGCGCGGATGCCCTCGTCCTTGGCGAAGATCACCGGCTCGCCCTTGCGCTGCGGGATCTCGACCGGGGTGATCTCGGCCTCGAAGAGCCCGTTCTTCTGGGCGGCGGCGGCGCGCTGGTGGGACAGCGCCGCGATCTCGTCCTGCGGGGCGCGCTCGATGCCGAGGCGGGCGTTGTGCTTCTCGGTGGACTCGCCCATGGCGATGTTCTCGAAGGCGTCGGTCAGACCGTCGTACGCCATCGCGTCGAGCATCTCGATCGCGCCGTACTTGTAGCCCTCGCGGGACTTCGGCAGCAGGTGCGGGGCGTTGGTCATCGACTCCTGGCCGCCGGCCACCACCACGTCGAACTCGCCGGCGCGGATCAGCTGGTCGGCGAGCGCGATCGCGTCGAGGCCCGAGAGACAGACCTTGTTGATCGTGAGCGCGGGCACGCTCATCGGGATGCCGGCCTTGACGGCCGCCTGGCGGGCCGGGATCTGGCCCGCGCCGGCCTGGAGCACCTGGCCCATGATCACGTACTGGACCTGGTCGCCGCCGATGCCGGCCCGGTCGAGCGCGGCCTTGATGGCGACGCCGCCGAGGTCGGCGCCCGAGAAGGACTTGAGGGAGCCGAGCAGTCGGCCCATGGGCGTGCGGGCGCCCGCGACGATCACTGAAGTGGTACCGGTCGTTCCAGACATGAGGCACAGCCCCTTGGGAGGTGAGAAGTGAACGAGGGTTTACTGGAAATGTACTGAGCGGTACCGGCGGCGTCACCGGCCAGCCGGTGTGATCGCGCGCACGTTGCGTAACCACCTCCGGCGCGCTGCACTGGTCCCATGCTGACGCGCATCGACCACATCGGGATCGCCTGTTTCGACCTCGACAAGACCGTCGAGTTCTATCGTGCTACGTACGGATTCGAGGTGTTCCACTCCGAGATCAACGAGGAGCAGGGCGTACGGGAGGCCATGCTCAAGATCAACGGTACTTCGGACGGCGGCGCCTCCTACCTCCAGCTCCTGGAGCCCACCCGCGAGGACTCCGCGGTCGGGAAGTGGCTGGCCAAGAACGGCGAGGGCGTCCACCACATCGCCTTCGGCACCGCCGACGTCGACGGGGACGCCGAGGCCATCCGCGGCAAGGGCGTCCGGGTCCTCTACGACGAGCCCCGCACCGGCTCGATGGGGTCCCGCATCACGTTCCTGCATCCCAAGGACTGCCACGGCGTACTGACCGAACTGGTCACCTCGGCAGCCGAGCACTGACCCCGGGATTCCGGGGCCGGTACAGTGGGCGGTTCCGGGCCGGGGTCGGGTCGGGGCCTGGGACCCACGCCCCCTTGTCGATCTGACACCATTCACCGGGGGCCCGTCCGTCGTCGGACGGTGCTCGTACGGGCAGTGTTCGCGACCAGGGGACGGATGGGACCGCGCAGTGCGGGGCTACGAACGCCAGGACAGCCACCGGCCTGACGACCACCTCTCGCGGTTCGAGGCCGAGATGGACCGGCTGAAGACCGAGCGGGAGAAGGCCGTCCAGCACGCCGAGGACCTCGGCTACCAGGTCGAGGTGCTGCGCGCCAAGCTGCACGAGGCGCGCCGCAACCTCGCGACGCGCCCTGCCTACGATGCCGCGGACATCGGCTACCAGGCCGAACAGCTGCTGCGCAACGCGCAGATGCAGGCCGAACAGCTGCGCACGGACGCCGAGCGCGAGCTGCGCGACGCCCGTGCCCAGACCCAGCGCATCCTCCAGGAGCACGCCGAGCACCAGGCCCGGCTCCAGGCCGAGCTGCACACGGAGGCGGTCACCCGCCGCCAGCGGCTCGACCAGGAGCTGGCCGAGCGGCGTGCGACCGTCGAGTCGCACGTCAACGAGAACGTGGCGTGGGCCGAGCAGCTGCGGGCGAGGACCGAGGCGCAGGCCCGGCGCCTGCTCGAAGAGTCGCGCGCCGAGAGCGAGGCGGCGCTGGCCGCCGCCCGCGCGGAGGCCGCCCGGGTCGCCGAGGAGACCAGGCAACGGCTCGGCTCCGAGGCCGAGTCGGCCCGTACGGAAGCCGAAGCGACCTTGCTGCGCGCCCGCAAGGACGCCGAGCGGCTCCTCAACGCCGCCTCCACGCAGGCCCAGGAGGCCACCTCCCACGCCGAGCAGCTGCGCTCGTCCACCACCGCCGAGTCCGACCAGGCGCGCCAGCAGGCGGCCGAGCTGAGCCGGACCGCCGAGCAGCGGATGCAGGAGGCCGAGTCGGCGCTGCGCGAGGCGCGCGCCGAGGCCGAGAAGGTGCTGGCCGAGGCGAAGGAGTCGGCGGCCAAGCAGCTCGCGGGCGCCGAGTCCGCCAACGAGCAGCGCACCCGTACCGCCAGGACCGAGATCGCCCGGCTCGTCGCCGAGGCGACCAAGGACTCCGAGGCGCTCAAGTCGGAGGCCGAGCAGGCGCTCGCCGACGCGCGCGCCAAGGCCGAGGGGCTGGTCTCCGAGGCCGCCGAGAAGGCTCGTACCAGCGCGGCCGAGGACACCGCCGCCCAGCTCGCCAAGGCCGCCCGGGCCGCCGAGGAGGTGCTCACCAAGGCGTCCGCGGACGCCCAGGAGACCACCCGCAAGGCGTCCGAGGAGGCCGAGCGGATCCGCCGCGAGGCGGACGCCGAGGCGGACCGGCTGCGCTCGCAGGCCGAGGAGCGAGCCGACGAGCTCAAGGGCGCGGCGAAGGACGACACCAAGGAGTACCGGGCCAAGACGGTCGAGCTGCAGGAGGAGGCGCGCAGGCTGCGCGGCGAGGCCGAGCAGCTGCGGGCCGAGGCGGTCGCCGAGGGCGAGCGCATCCGCGGCGAGGCCCGCCGCGAGGGCGTCCAGCAGATCGAGGAGGCGGCCAGGACCGCCGAGGAGCTGCTGACCAAGGCGAAGTCCGACGCGGAGGAGCTGCGCACCTCCGCCGGGGCGGAGTCGGAGCGGGTCCGCGGCGAGGCCATGGAGCGCGCGACGACGCTGCGCAAGCAGGCCGAGGAGACCCTGGAGCGCACCCGGGCCGAGGCCGAGCGGCTGCGCGCGGAGGCCGAGGAGCAGGCCGAGGCGGTCAGGACGGCCGCCGAGCAGGCTTCCGCCAAGCTGCGCGCGGAGACCGAGCGGGCCGTCGCCGCCCGCCAGGCGGACGCCGCCGACGAGTTGACGCGGCTGCACACCGAGGCCGAGCAGCGGCACGCCTCCGCCGAGCAGGCGCTGACCGAGGCGCGCGGCGAGAGCGAGCGGATCCGGCGCGAGGCCGGCGAGGAGACCGAGCGGCTCCGTACGGAGGCCGCCGAGCGCGTCCGTACGCTCCAGGCGCAGGCCGAGCAGGAGGCCGAGCGGCTGCGCACCGAGGCGGCCGCCGACTCCTCGACCGCCCGCGCCGAGGCGGAGGGCGCGGCCGTACGGCTGCGGTCCGAGGCGGCCGCGGAGGCCGAGCGCCTCAAGTCCGAGGCGCAGGACACCGCCGACCGGATGCGCGCGGAGGCCGCGGCCGCCGCCGAGCGGGTGGGCGCCGAGGCCGCCGAGGCGCTCGCCGCCGCCCAGGAGGAGGCCGCGCGCCGGCGCCGCGAGGCGGAGGAGACGCTGGACTCGGCGCGTACCGAGGCCGGTTCGGAGCGGGCGCAGGCCCGCGAGCAGAGCGAGGAGCTGCTGGCCTCCGCCCGCAAGCGGGTGGAGGAGGCGCAGGCCGAGGCGCAGCGGCTCGGCGAGGAGGCCGACCGGCGCGCCACCGAGCTGGTGGCGGCCGCCGAGCAGACCGCCCAGCAGGTGCGGGACTCGGTGTCGGGGCTGCGCGAGGAGGCCGAGCAGGAGATCTCCGGGCTGCGCTCGACGGCCGAGCACGTGGCGGAGCGTACGAAGACGGAGGCGCAGGAGGAGGCGGACCGGCTCCGCGCCGACGCGCACTCCGAGCGCGAGCGCGCCGCGGAGGACGCCCAGCGCATCCGCACCCGGGCGCAGGAGGAGTCGGAGGCCGCCAGGGAGCTGGCCGAGCGGACCGTCGCGGACGCCATCGCCGAGGCGGACAAGGCGCGTTCGGACGCGTCGGAGTACGCGCAGCGGATGCGCACCGAGGCCTCCGACGCGCTGGCCTCGTCCGAGCAGGACGCCTCGCGCACCCGGGCGGACGCCCGCGAGGACGCCAACCGCATCCGGAACGACGCCGCGAGCCAGGCCGACCGCCTGGTCACCGAGGCGACCGCGGAGGCCGAGCGGCTCGCCGCCGAGTCGACGGCCACGGCCGAGCGGCTGGTGGCTCAGGCTCAGCAGCTGCACGACGAGGGCCAGTCGGAGCACGACCGGCTGCTCGCGGAGGCCACCGCCCACGCCGAGCGCACCACGTCCGAGGCCGACACGTACGCGGAGCTCGTCACCACCGAGGCGCGCGCGGACGCGAGTTCGGTCCTGAGCGCCGCGGCCGCCGAGGCCGAGCAGACGGTCGCGGACGCCCGCGAGCAGGGCGAGCAGATCCTCACCGAGGCGCGTACGGAGTCCGAGCGGCTGCTCGACGAGGCCCGCCAGGCCGCCGACAAGCGCCGTTCGGACGCGGCCGAGCAGGCGGACCAGCTCATCGCCGAGGCGAGCAGCGAGGCCGAGCGGGTGCTCACCGAGGCGAACGGGGAGGCGGAGCGGCTGCGCGCCGAGGCCGCCGAGACCGTGGGCTCCGCCCAGCAGGCCTCGACGCGGATCCGCGCGGAAGCCGAGAAGAGCCGTGCCCGGGCCGAGGAGGCCGCCGAGAAGACCCGTACCGAGGCCCGCGAGGAGTCCGACCGGCTGCTCGACGAGACGCGTACGGCGGCGGCCAAGCGCCGTTCGGACGCGGCCGAGCAGGCGGACCAGCTCATCGCCAAGGCCCAGGAGGAGGCGCTGCTCGCGGCCACACTGGCCGAGGAGCAGGCCGACACGATGGTCGGCGCGGCCCGCAAGGAGGCCGAGCGGATCGTCGCCGAGGCGACCGTGGACGGCAACTCCCTGGTGGAGAAGTCCCGTACGGACGCGGACGAGCTGCTGGCCGGGGCGCGCGCGGACGCGACGGCCATAAGGGAGCGCACCGAGGAGGTGCGCGCGCGGACCGAGTCGGAGATCGAGGAACTGCACGAGCGGGCCCGGCGGGAGAGCGCCGAGCAGATGAAGACGGCGGGCGAGCGCGTCGACAAGCTGGTCACGGCCGCCACCGAGCAGACGACGCAGGCCGAGACGAAGGCCAAGGAGCTTCTTTCGGACGCCAACTCCGAGGCGAGCAAGGTGCGTATCGCGGCCGTGAAGAAGGCCGAGGCGCTGCTCAAGGAGGCGGAGACCAAGAAGGCCGAGCTGATCCGCGAGGCGACGAAGCTGCGCGACGAAGCGGCGGCGGAGGCCCGGCGCACGGTCGACGAGGGCAAGCACGAACTGGACGTGCTGGTCCGGCGCCGCGCGGACATCAATGCCGAGATCTCCCGTGTCCAGGACGTACTTGAGGCGTTGGAATCTTTCGAGACACCGTCCTCCGGCGGTAAGGAGGCCGCCAAGGCGGGCGCGGCGGCCGGCGGAACCCGTTCGAGTGGCAAGTCTTCGGAGGGGTAGCCACTCAAAAGGCTGGACATTCTCCAGATCAAACGGGCATACGCTCGATGACACGCCGCCTGGGCCCCTAGGATTCCCCTATCACCTCACCGGTCTCATTCGACAGGAACCCCATGAGCGACACTTCCTCCCCCTTCGGCTTCGAGCTCGTGCGGCGTGGTTACGACCGCGGTCAGGTGGACGACCGCATTACCAAGATCGTCTCCGACCGCGACAGCGCTCTCGCACGGATCACTTCTCTGGAAAAGCGCATCGAGGAACTGCACCTCGAAACGCAGAACGCCCAGGCCCAGGTGAGCGACGCGGAGCCGTCGTACGCGGGCCTCGGCGCGCGGGTCGAAAAGATCCTGCGGCTCGCCGAGGAAGAGGCGAAGGACCTGCGCGAGGAGGCCCGCCGCGCTGCCGAACAGCACCGCGAGCTGGCCGAGTCGGCGGCCCAGCAGGTGCGCAACGACGCTGAATCGTTTGCTGCCGAGCGCAAGTCGAAGGCGGAGGACGAGGGCGTCCGGATCGTCGAGAAGGCGAAGGGTGACGCCTCCACGCTGCGTTCCGAGGCGCAGAAGGACGCGCAGTCCAAGCGCGAGGAGGCGGACGCCCTCTTCGAGGAGACCCGCGCCAAGGCCGCCCAGGCCGCCGCGGACTTCGAGACGAACCTCGCCAAGCGCCGCGAGCAGTCCGAGCGCGACCTGGCGTCGCGTCAGGCCAAGGCGGAGAAGCGTCTCGCCGAGATCGAGCACCGCGCCGAGCAGCTGCGCCTGGAGGCCGAGAAGCTGCGTACGGACGCGGAGCGCCGGGCCCGTCAGACGGTCGAGACGGCCCAGCGCCAGGCCGAGGACATCGTGGCGGACGCCAACGCCAAGGCCGACCGCATCCGTTCGGAATCCGAGCGCGAGCTGGCGGCGCTCACCAACCGCCGCGACTCGATCAACGCGCAGCTGACCAACGTCCGCGAGATGCTGGCGACCCTGACGGGTGCGGCGGTCGCGGCGGCCGGCTCCCCGGTCGACGACGAGCCCGTCTCGCGCGGCGTCCCGGCACAGCAGTCCCGCTAGTCCCGTTGGTGCCGCAGCTCCTCCCCCGTGGGCTGCGTTCGTACGGTCGAGAGCCCCTCGCCACTCCGGTGGCGGGGGGCTTTGTCCGCCTTTAGCGTGGCGACATGATCGAGCTAGCCGGTCTCACCAAGCGCTTCGGTTCCAAGACCGCGGTCGACGACCTGTCGTTCCAGGTCAGACCGGGTGTGGTGACCGGCTTCCTGGGCCCGAACGGCGCCGGCAAGTCCACCACCATGCGCATGATGCTCGATCTCGACAACCCGACCAGCGGCACCGTGCGCATCGACGGCCGGCACTACCGCGACCTCGACGAGCCGCTGAAGTACATCGGCGCGCTGCTCGACGCCAAGTCGATGCACGGCGGCCGCAGCGCGTACAACAACCTGCTGTGCCTGGCGCAGTCGAACCGGATCCCCGAGCGCCGGGTCGCGGAGGTGCTGGACACGGTCGGTCTGACGGCCGTGGCGAAGAAGAAGTCGAAGGGGTTCTCGCTCGGCATGGGCCAGCGCCTCGGAATCGCCTCCGCACTGCTCGGCGACCCCGAGATCCTGATGTTCGACGAACCCGTCAATGGTCTGGACCCCGAGGGAATTCACTGGATCCGCAATCTCATGAAAGCCCTCGCGGCGGAGGGCAGAACGATCTTCGTCTCGTCTCACCTGATGAGCGAAATGGCGCTGACGGCGGATCATTTGATCGTCATCGGCCAGGGCCGACTGCTCGCCGATACATCGATGGCGGATTTCATTCGGCAGAATTCGCGGAGTTTCGTACGGCTGCGCTCACCGCAATGGGAACACCTGCTCGATGTGCTGGCGCGGGCCGGGGTCCCCGTGACCCAGACCGCCGACGGCGCCCTGGAGGTCGACAACGGCCGGATCGAGCGGCTCGGCGAGCTGGCCGCGCAGTACCAGATCGTGCTGCACGAGCTCTCCGGCCAGCAGGCCTCGCTGGAGGAGGCGTTCATGCGGATGACGGCCGGATCGGTGGAGTACCACGCGCACTCGGACACCGGCCACGGGCCGCCCCCGGCGCCCGCCGCCGACTGGGGCGAGAACTACCGGGCGAAGGCCCGGGGCGACGGCGAGGGGGTCTGACCCATGGCATCGGTACCCGCGGTCCTCAAGTCCGAGTGGACCAAGATCCGTTCGGTCTCCTCCACCTCCTGGACGCTGGTCTGCGCGCTCGTCGTCACGGTCGCGGTGAGCGCGGCCCTGTGCGCGCTGATGAAGTCGCAGTTCGACGACCTCAAGCCGGCCGAGCGGCTGACCTTCGACCCGACCTTCATCAGCTTCTCCGGGATGGTGCTCGGCCAGCTGGCGATGGTGGTGTTCGGCGTCCTGGTGGTCGGCACCGAGTACAGCTCGGGGATGATCCGCACCTCGCTCGCCGCCGTGCCGCAGCGGGCCACCTTCCTCTTCTCCAAGCTCCTGGTCGCCACCGTGCTCGCGCTGGTCGTGGGCCTGGCGACCAGCTTCCTGTCGTTCTTCCTCGGCCAGGCGCTGCTCGGCCCGCACCGCACCACCATCGGCGAGCCCAATGTGCTGCGCGCGGTCTTCGGGGCGGGCCTCTACATGGCGCTGATCGCGCTCTTCTCGATGGGCGTGGCCACGATGCTGCGCAGCTCGATGCTCTCGCTCGGCATCCTGATGCCGTTCTTCTTCCTGATCTCGCAGATCCTGTCGGCGGTGCCGGGCGCCAAGAAGGTGGCCCGCTACTTCCCCGACCAGGCGGGCTCCAAGATCATGCAGGTGGTGCCCAACGCGATGAACACCGAGCCGCCGCCGTACGGCCCCTGGGCCGGGCTCGGGATCATGGCGCTGTGGGTCGTCGCGGCGCTCGCGGGCGGCTACCTCGTCCTCAAGAAGCGCGACGCCTAGTCCATACACCGGACAAAACCCTACGTAACGTACGTCTCATCGCTTGGCCGGAACCGTAAACTCCTGGATAAGCTCCTCACTCATACGGGGGCACCCTGGCGATCGGCCACCGCCCCGACGACCCACACCGTCGATGGGGCTGGAGAATGATCGAGGCAGTCGGCCTGACGAAGCGCTACGGCGCCAAGACAGCCGTGTACAACCTTTCCTTCCAGGTGAGGCCGGGCGCCGTCACCGGCTTCCTGGGGCCCAACGGCTCCGGCAAGTCGACGACCATGCGCATGATCCTCGGCCTGGACCAGCCCACTTCCGGCCATGTCACCATCGGCGGCCACCCCTTCCGTACGCTCCCCAACGCGCCCCGCCAGGTCGGCGCGCTGCTCGACGCCAAGGCCGTGCACGGCGGCCGCAGCGCCCGCAACCACCTGCTCTCACTCGCCCAGCTCTCCGGCATCCCGGCCCGCCGGGTCGACGAGGTGCTCGGCGTCGTCGGCCTCCAGGAGGTCGCGGGCAAGCGCTCCAAGGGGTTCTCGCTCGGCATGGGCCAGCGGCTCGGCATCGCCGCGGCCCTCCTCGGCGACCCCCAGGTGCTGCTCTTCGACGAGCCGGTCAACGGCCTCGACCCCGAGGGCATCCTGTGGGTGCGCAACCTCATGAAGCGGCTCGCCGCCGAGGGCCGCACCGTCTTCGTCTCCTCGCACCTGATGAGCGAGATGGCGCTGACCGCCGACCACCTCATCGTGATCGGCCGCGGCCAGCTGCTCGCCGACATGAGCGTCAAGGACTTCATCTCGCACAACTCCGCCGACTTCGCGCGCGTGCGGACGCCCGAGCACACCGGCCGGGAGAAGCTGACGGCCGCGCTGACCGAGGCCGGCGGCCAGGTCATGCCGGAGCCGGACGGCGCCCTGCGGGTGACCGGCCTCGCGCTGCCGCGCATCAGCGACCTCGCGCACGGCGCGGACGTACGCCTGTGGGAGCTGTCGCCGCACCAGGCCTCCCTTGAGGAGGCGTACATGCGGATGACGCAGGGCGCGGTGGACTACCGCTCCACCGCCGACCAGAAGGCCGGTCTGATGCAGCCCGCGCCGCTCGGGTACCAGCCGCCGCAGGTGATCCCCGAGGTGCCGACGCAGGGCTGGTACGCCCCGCCGCCGCCCGGAGCGAACCCGTACGCGGCCCCCCAGGCCCCCGGACAGGCCCCACCGGCCCCGCAGGGCGCCCCCGCGGCCCCGGCGCAGGCGCCCGTGCCACAGGCCCCGGCCATGGCCCCGCAGCCCGCTCCGGCCGCCTCCGCCGCTCCCCCGGCCACCCATCCCGCCGCCGCGCCCGCCCCCGCCCTGACCAAGCCCGAGGACGCCCGATGACCACCCCCTACCAGCAGCAGGCACCGGGTGCGCCCTTCGGGACGTACACCTCGCCGATCCCGGTGCGGCCCGCCTCGCTCGGCGACGCGCTCGCCTCCGAGTGGACCAAGATCCGCTCGGTGCGCTCCACGATGTGGACGCTGGGCGTGCTCGTCGTGCTCGTGCTCGGCATCGGGCTCCTCGCGGCGGTCGCGGTCAACGCCTCCGACGCCGACATGGGCGACACCCCGCTGCTCGTCCTCGGCTTCTACGGCGTGCTGCTCGGCTCGATCTGCGTGATCACGCTCGGCGTGCTGACCATCGCCTCCGAGTACGGCACGGGGATGATCCGTACGACGCTGACCGCGTGCCCCAGCCGGGCCCGGATCCTCGCCGCCAAGTCGATCGTCTTCTTCCTGCTGTCGTTCGTCATCCTGACGCTCTCCACCGGCCTGGTGGCGATGCTGCAGACCGGGATGGTGGACGCCGTCAACCAGCCGACCGGCTCCGAGCTGTTCAAGGCGACGGTCGGCGTCAGCCTCTACGTCTCGACGCTCGGCCTGCTCTCGCTCGCGGTCGGCGCGCTGATCCGGCACTCGGCCGGCGCGATCACGGTCATGATCGGCGTGGTCCTGCTGCCGCTGGTGCTCGCGCTGTTCATGTTCGCGCCGTCGCTCGAATCGGTCCGCGAGGCCCTGTTCGAGTACTCGATCCCGAGCCAACTGGCCGTGTTCTACGGCCAGACGGTGAACGACTCGGGCCCGACCGGCTGGACGCCGCTGCTGATCCTGGGGGCAGTCACGGCCGCCGCGCTCGGCGGCGCGTTCGCGGCGCTGAACAACCGGGACGTGTGACCGCGACCTGAGCCCGCTAGTACCTGGGCGCGTTCCTGGACCGCTGCACCCTGCTGGTGCGGCGGTCCTTCGCGTTCCAGCAGGCCTTGTGCCAGTGCCTGCGGTCGTCCACTCCGCCGAACTCCGGCCAGGCCACCACGTGCGGGACACCGGAGGGGATCTCCTGGTCGCACCCCGGGCAGCGGTAGCGCTTGCCCTGCGCGCTCGCGCCGCTCACATGCCGGACGGACCACTCCTCGCCCTGGTAGGTCTCGGTGCGCTGGAGGCCGTAGCGCTCCCCCGCCCCGCCGGTCGGTTCGGTCGGCTGGTCGCCGCCCTTGGGGCGGTTGCGGCGCGGGGACACGGAAACACCTCACGGGGCCGGGCTGACGGACTGACTCCAGCGTAGGGCCACATGGCCCGGGTACCCGAACCGCACGAGCGTGGGACGGTAACTCGTACGAGGGACTTTTACCGGACTATCGCAAGAAGATTCCGCCGGGCCGTGCCCTTGGCACTTGTCAGGCGTTGTTGCCGGTAAGAGGGGGAGCCGCGTCGGCCGCGAGGAGGCAGAAGGCGATGCGCGTCGGAACTTTTGTACTGGCAGCCCAATTTCCGGGCCAGGGCCAGGGGGAGGCACTGCACAGAGCGGTGCGGTCCGCCGAGGTGGCCGAGGAAGCGGGCCTGGACGCGGTGTGGCTCGCCGAGCACCACTTCGTTCCGTACGGGGTGTGCCCGTCGGCGGTGACGCTGGCGGCACTGCTGCTCGGGCGCACGCGCCGGATCCGCGTCGGCACGGCGGTCAGCGTGCTGCCCAGCGCGCACCCGGTGGCGCTGGGCGAACAGGCGGCGCTGCTGCACCTGACGTCCGGCGGCCGGTTCTCGCTGGGAGTGGGCCGCGGCGGACCCTGGGTCGACCTGGAGGTCTTCGGCTCGGGTCTGCGGGCGTACGAGGAGGGGTTCCCGGAGTCCCTCGATCTGCTGCTGCGGTGGCTGACCGAACCCCGGGTGGCGAGTCTGGGCGAACGTTTCGCCTTCCGGGAGGTCCCGGTGGTGCCGAGGCCCGACGAGCTGCTCTCGGACGGTCCCGCGGGCCCCGAGGTCATCGTGGCGTGCACCTCGCCGAAGAGCGTCAAGCTGGCCGCCGAGCGGGGTCTGCCGATGCTGCTCGGGATGCACTGCGGTGACGAGGAGAAGGCGGAGATGGTCGCGCTGTGGCGGTCGCACGCGCTGGCGTCCGGCGTCTCACCGGAGGCGGTGGCGGCCGCGCCGCATGTGTCGGCCGGGGTGGCGCAGATCGAGGACCACCGCGCCCGGGCCAGCGAGACACTGCTCAAGGCGATGCCCGGCTGGCTGAAGCAGGGCCTCGACGCGCATGTGACGGTCGACGGCCGGCACCGCGCGATGCGCGACCCGGTGCTGTACACAGAACTGCTGTGCAGCCTCCACCCGGTCGGCACCCCGCGCCAGGCGGCGGACCGTATCGCGGCGACCTCGGAGAAGACGGGCATCACGCGCTTCGCCTTCCTGGTGGAGGGATCGGGAGACCTGACCGCGACGGAGGAGAACGTACGAAGGCTGGGCGCGGAAGTGCTGCCGCTGCTGGGGTGAGGCCCGAGGGGGGACGGCGCCGGAGGGGCGCGGGGACCCGGGGCCCCACAAGAGGCCGCCGCTCCGCATCAGTTGCACCTCCCGCGATGCGGAGCGGCGGCGAAGACGTCAGCAGTCCCTCAACTCCGGGGACTGGTTGAGCAGTTGACCCCGGACCGAGGTGAAGCGGGCAAGCCGCTCGTCGGCCGCCGGGTCCAAGGGGAACACCGCGACGCGGTGGCAGTTCTGGAACGCCAGACGGACACCGAAGTGCCGCTGGAGCGAACCGCGGATGGCGTCACTCGCGAGCGCACGAAGGAGCTGGCCGCGCGCCTGCTCGTCCGGCGGAGGCGTCTGGTTGTCGGCGAACTCGCCACCGTCCACCTTCAGCTGGGCCACCAGAGAACTGATCATCTCCCATGCGTACGGCAGGGAGGTCCGGACGCAGTCGACGAAATCGGCTTCGTCGACCTCGCCTCGCTCGGCCTGTTCGAGTAGGGCCGGTGAGACGTCGAGCGACATGGTTTCTCCTCTCGCGACCCCGGGGAGGGGGTCTTACGGCCAGGGAAAGGAACGAAGTCAGCCACGCAGCGTGCCTGACCGACAACCTCCCGCTTACACGGTAGGCGCGGCATGGTGGCTGCGACAGGTACTTGGCACGTAACCGGCCAATAACGAACAGTGCTTTGCCGGACGAATCGCGTTCGGCGGGGGGATTCGAGTAGCGTTGCCGACCATGCGTCTCGTCATCGCCCGCTGCTCCGTCGACTACGCGGGCCGCCTCACCGCCCATCTGCCCTCCGCCACCCGGCTGATCCTGGTGAAGGCGGACAACAGCGTCTCCATTCACGCGGACGACCGGGCGTACAAGCCCCTCAACTGGATGTCTCCGCCCTGCACCCTCAAGGAAGGGGCCGGGGACGACACCGGCGTCTGGACGGTGGTCAACAAGGCGGGCGAGAAGCTCATCATCACGATGGAGGAGATCCTCCACGACTCGTCGCACGAGCTGGGCGTGGACCCGGGCCTCATCAAGGACGGCGTGGAAGCGCACCTGCAGGAGCTGCTCGCGGACCGGATCGAGACGCTGGGCGAGGGGTACACGCTGATCCGCCGCGAGTACCCGACGGCGATCGGCCCGGTGGACATCCTGTGCCGGGACGCGTCCGGCGGGACGGTGGCGGTCGAGATCAAGCGGCGCGGTGAGATCGACGGGGTCGAGCAGCTCACGCGGTACCTGGAGCTGCTGAACCGGGATCCGCATCTGGCACCGGTGCGGGGGGTGTTCGCGGCGCAGGAGATCAAGCCGCAGGCGCGTGTGCTGGCGACGGACCGGGGGATCGGGTGCGTTGTCCTGGACTACAACGCGATGCGGGGCATCGAGGACGACAAACTCCGCCTGTTCTGACCCCTGGGCGACCCCCACCCCGCCCGTTCCCTTAACCCTCCGGGGGTGGGTGGGGGTGAGGGTGTCTTCCCGGGGGCTACGCCCCCGGACCCCTTTTGCGGGGCCTGCGGCCCCTGCACCCCGCTTTCGGGGCTCCGCCCCGGACCCCGCTCCTCAAACGCCGGAGGGGCTGAATGTGCCCGGGCCCCGCCCCTCGCACGCCGCCGGGGCTGGAGTTACCTAAGGGGCGCGGGGAACTGCGCGCCCAGCCACCACCCACCCGCAGACGAAGCCCCCGGCCGCCCGCCCAGGGCTTTAGGGAAGGGGCGGGGCGGGGCCTACGTCGTAGGCGACGCCGCCGGGCTTGGGGTTGTGGGGCCCGACGCGCTGTTGGTCGGGGGCGTGCCGCCGGACGAGCCGCCCGTGGTCGTCGGCGTGGACGCGGTCGGCGTCGGTGCGGGACTGGTCGGAGTCGGCGGCGACGACGTCGGGCTCGGCGGCTTCGTCGCCGACGGCTTGGTCGTCGGCGACGGGTGCCCCGGAACCGACGGCTTCGGCCCACCCGGCGACGTCGACGGCCCCGACGGCTTGCCCGACGGCGTAGACGGCCTCCCCGAAGGCGTAGTCGGGGACGACGGGCTGGGCGGGGACGACGGGGTCGTTCCCGGGGTGCCCGGCCTCGGGGTCGTCGGGGTCGCGGGAGCGTCCCCGGACCGGGGCGGGGACTCCGGCGTGGGCGTGTCCGCCGGGAGGCCCTCCTCGGCACCCCCCTCGTTCGCCGACTGCTGCTGCTCGACCTTGTCGCCGGGCGCATCGGAGCCGGACGTCGCGCTCAGCGTCACCACCGTGCCCAGGACCGCCGCGAGCACCGCCCCCGCGCCCGCCGCCACCAGGTTGCGACGCGTGCCGGTGAAGAGCGTCCGCTTCGCCGTCGGGGGCGTCGCGCCGGGGATCAGCACGGTGGGGGTGGCGTCCGGGGTGGGGACGCCGGCCGGGGGCGACTGGGACTCCTCGTAGCGCGCGGCGGGGACCTCGTCGCCGGACGGGGTGCGGCCGCCGGAGACCACCGGGCCGCCCGAGCGGTCCTCGACCAGGGCCAGCGCGCGGCGCCCCGCGACCGTGCCCCGCTTGTCGGAGAGCGCGCCCTTGAGGCCGATGGACGCCTCCAGTTCGGCACGGGCGCGGTCCACGTTTCCGGCGCAGAGTGCCAGGACGCCCAGTTCGTGGTGGAAGTAGGCCTCTTCCGCCACCTCGCCGGTGAGGCGGGCGGCGGCCGAGCCGATCCGCAGGGCACGCTCCCACGCCCCCCAGTGCAGCCCGGCCGCGAACGCGGGCGCCGCGCTGCGGGCGAGCTTGACGGCCGTGGCGGGGTGCGCGGGGTCGCCGCCGGGGACCAGCGCGCCCAGGGCCGCGAGGACCGCGTCCGCCTCGGCCGCCGCCCGCTCGGGCGTGACCGAGGGGTGCCCGGTCCACCAGGCGTAGTGCTGGGCGGCGGTGTGCGCCCGCTCCCCCGCGCCCTCCCCGTACCCGGCCGCCTCCAGCTGGGTGAGTACGCCCGCCGCGAGCCGGTAGCGCGTACCGACCGGGGAGAGCAGCCCGCAGCCGAGCAGTTCGCCGAGCGCGGCGTCCGCGTGGGTGTCCCCGACGAGCGCGGGCAGATGCGCCTGGTGCGGCACCTCGCCGCCGAGCGCGACGGCGAACCGCAGGGTCTCCCGGGAAGCCTGGCCGAGCCGGGCCGCGAGCGGCGCGGCGGGTGCGGCGCCCTCGCCGAGCGACGGCAGCGGCACTTCGCGGCCCTCGGCCGAGAAGACGGAGACGTCGGAGGGCTCGTCGACCGGCAGCCCGAACTCGTCGCGCGGGACGCCCTCGCCGCGCAGCCCGTCGCGCTGCCGCAGCAGCGAGCCCGCCTGGACGAACCGCAGCGGCAGGCCCTCCGACTCGAACCAGAGGTCGCCCGCCCAGTTGGCCTCGTCGTCGCTGAGCGGCCGGTCCACGGCCTGCTCAAGGAGTTCGAGGGAGGCGCTGCGCCCGAGCCCGGTCAGGAAGACCTCTTCGAGGTGCGACTCGGCGGGCGGCGCGGCCACCTCGGGCGTCGCGGCGAGCAGGAAGGCGCATTCGGGGGCCGCGGCGAGCAGCTCTTCGAGGGCGGCGCCGCCGAACTCCAGGTCGTCGACGAGGACGACCGCGCCGATCTCGCGTACCCGGTCGTGCAGCCCGGCCCGGTCGGGCCGGTGCAGCGGGGCGCGGTACACCGTGGCGTACAGCTCGTGCAGCAGTTCCTGGGGGGTGCGGCGGTGGCCGCTGAGGCGGACGACGCCGTCGGGCGCGAGCCGGGCGCAGTCGGCGGCCACCGCGTCGAGCAGGACCGTGCGCCCGGATCCGGCGGGCCCGGTGAGCCGTACCGAGCGGCCCCGGCCGAGCAGGCGCACCAGTCGCTCGCGCTCCTCGCCGCGCTCCAGGAGGACCGGCGCGGGCGAAGCGGGCCCGGCGGGCACCGGCGGCTTGAGCGCCCGTTCCCGGTCGGTGCGTTCGGCGGCGGACTGGCGTTCGGGGCGGCCGGGTATCTCGCCGGGCGGGCAGGCCTCGATCTCGCTGCCGTCGACGGGGTTGACGGTGAGCAGGAAGTCGCCCGAGACGAGCTGGACCGTGCGCGCGAGTGCGGCGGCGCGCGCTCCGAGCTCGGGGGTGACGGCGTCGCGGTCGCGCTCCTTGCGCGGTGCGGCGGCGCCCGCGCCGGTGCCCGGTCCGCCCTGCTCGTGATCGAACTCGTCCGGTCCCCGGGTGTCCATCGGGTTCATGGTGAAAGCCCCCCAGATGCGCCTGCGTAACCTTCCCCCCGGCCGCTACGCACTGCGCTGTCGTTCTGGTCCGGTACCCGCCGCAGGGATGTCGACCGGCGGGAGACCGCACCCTAAACCTTCGCCCAGTATCTCCGAACGGGCGGGGTGCCACCCCGCCCAGAGCGTCACAGTCCGGTGAGGATTGCGTGCGGAGGACCGGATTCCACATCACCTGCACAAGTGCCGCACAGGTCGTGCTCAAGTGGGCCGTACGAGCCTCGTACGGCGGTGGCGCCGCGCACGCTCACACGCGCGGCAGCGCCTCCGCGGCGATGCCGCCCTCGATGGCGAGGATGCGGTGCAGCCGGGTCGCCACCAGCAGGCGCTGCATCTGGGGCGGCACGCCCCGCAGCACGAGCCGCCGGCCGCAGCGGCCGGCCCGCCGGTGGGCGCCCATGATCACGCCGAGGCCCGTGGCATCCCAGGAGTCCAGCTCGGTCAGGTCGAGCACCAGATCGCCGGCTCCGTCGTCGACGGCCGAGTGCAGGACCGTACGGGCGTCCGCCGCGCTGCGGACGTCGAGGCGGCCCCCGACGACCAGCTCGACGTGGTCGCCCCTGATGTGCATATGTACTCCCCGGAGTGCTCCGTATGCCTGTCTGCCTGTCGTCTCTTACTGCACCAACTGACTGCACAGACCGCAGGGAAGTTGCCGTCTGTAAGCGAACCGATACCTAATTCACCCCATGGAGTGATTCCGGGGCGAGGGGAGGTGAGGGTGCGTCAATCAGTGCTTGTAGAAGCCCTGCCCGCTCTTGCGGCCGATGTCACCCGCGTCAACCATCCGGCGCATCAGCTCCGGCGGCGCGAACTTCTCGTCCTGGGACTCGGTGTAGATGTTGCTGGTGGCGTGGAGCAGGATGTCCACGCCGGTGAGGTCGGCGGTGGCCAGCGGGCCCATCGCGTGACCGAAGCCCAGCTTGCAGGCGAGGTCGATGTCCTCGGCGGTGGCCACGCCCGACTCGTACAGCTTGGCCGCCTCGACGACGAGCGCCGAGATCAGCCGGGTGGTGACGAAACCGGCGACGTCGCGGTTGACGACGATGCAGGTCTTGCCGACGGACTCGGCGAACTCCCGGGCGGTGGCCAGGGTTTCGTCGCTCGTCTTGTAGCCGCGCACCAGCTCGCAGAGCTGCATCATCGGGACCGGCGAGAAGAAGTGGACGCCGACGACCCGCTCGGGGTTCTCGGTGGCCGCCGCGATCTTGGTGATCGGGATGGCGGAGGTGTTGGAGGCGAGCACGGCGTCCGGACGCACGATCTTGTCGAGCGTACGGAAGATGTCGTGCTTGACCTCCAGCTTCTCGAAGACGGCCTCGACGACGATGTCCACGTCGGCGGCCGCGTCCAGGTCGGTCGTGGTGGTGATGCGGGCGAGCGCGGCCTCCGCGTCCTCGGCGGCCAGCTTGCCCTTGCTCACGAACTTGTCGTACGAGGCCTTGATGCCGTCGGTGCCACGGGCCAGCGCCGCGTCGGTGACGTCGCGCAGCACCACGTCCCAGCCCGCCTGGGCCGAGACCTGCGCGATGCCCGAACCCATGAGTCCGGCCCCGATGACGGCGAGCTTCCTGGCCACTTCACACCCCTTTGACGGCTTACTGATACGGCTCTCCGGCGGAGGCTATCGGCCGTGAGGCATCTTGGGAGCCGTAAGAGATGCGCGTCACGTCTCAGATGACGGACATCACACCAAGACGGGTGAGCGGCGTCTCACGGAGGGGCCCGGCGGTCCCCACCGGTCGTCCCGTACCGCGTACTTGGGCGGGCTTGGGCCGGGAATGTCCGTGGCTAGGCTGACCCCATGGTCAATCTGACGCGCATCTACACCCGTACCGGCGACAAGGGCACCACGGCCCTGGGCGACATGAGCCGTACGCCCAAGACGGATCTGCGGATCTCGGCGTACGCGGACACCAACGAGGCGAACGCGGTGATCGGCACGGCGATCGCGCTGGGCGGTCTGGAGGAGGAGGTCGTGCAGGTCCTCACCCGGGTCCAGAACGACCTGTTCGACGTGGGGGCGGATCTGTCCACGCCGGTGGTCGAGGACCCCAAGTACCCGCCGCTGCGGGTCGAGCAGTTCTACGTGGACCGCCTTGAGGCGGACTGCGACCGGTTCAACGAGCGGCTGGAGAAGCTCCGCAGCTTCATCCTGCCGGGCGGCACCCCGGGCGCGGCGCTGCTGCACCAGGCGTGCACGGTGGTCCGCCGCGCCGAGCGCTCGACGTGGGCGGCGCTGGAGGTGCACGGCGAGACGATGAATCCGCTGACCGCCACGTATCTGAACCGGCTGTCGGACCTGCTGTTCATCCTCGCGCGGACGGCGAACGTGGAGACCGGGGACGTGCTGTGGGTACCCGGCGGCGAGCGCTGACGTCTGCGGGGTTCAGCCTGCCCGGCGTTCGAGGGCTTTCGGGAAGGGGCGGGGTGGGGGCTAGAACAACCTCTTGCGCGACCGCGCCGCCTCCACCCGCTTGGGGAACAGCGTGTAGCTCAGCGCGATGACCAGGTTGATGCCGATCAGCCACAGCATCCGCTGCTGCCACATCCGCAGGGAGGCGACGTCCCCGTCGCCGCCCACGTACCAGATGCCGCCCTGGAGCAGCCCGATCGCGAGCGCGGCGGCGAGCACCCAGCGCCCGGCGGTCTTCCACTCGTGGACCGCGCGGGCCGCGCCGCCCGCCGGGGCCTTGGCGGGGCGCGGCCCGCCCGCGAAGCGGTGGGCGAACCAGGCGTCGCCCCACTTCACCATGGAGTGGCCCATCGCCACCGAGAACCCGATGTAGACGGCGGCGAGGCCATGCTTCCAGTCCGGCTCGGCGCCGTTCTTGAGGTCGATCACGGTGACGACGAGGAGCAGCACTTCGAGCAGCGGCTCACAGAGCAGGACCGCCACCGACGTCCTGGGCATCTTCGCGAAGTAGCGCAGCGCCAGGCCCCCGGCCAGCAGCACCCAGAAGCCGACCTCGCAGATGACGATCAGTGTGACGATCACGGCGTACCCCGTTCTCCGTTTCCCGTTTCCCGTTTCCCGAGCTCCTCGTTCGGACTCCCTTCCAGCGTCGGCCCGCGATCGGGCCCGCTCGTCGTCGGCAGTGAGGAAACGGCACTGCATCCTTCGGCGTATTCGATCGAGCGCGGGATCGCCCCGCACGTGGAGGCCCGGGCCCCCGGCCCCGTGTTTCATGGGAACGTGAAACGTTTTCCCCGCCCGCACCGCCATGACGTGATCATCGCCGTCGTCGGCCTGCTGACCGGCGTGGCGGGCTGGGCGCTCGGGCTGCACACCCAGGGCGGGCATCCGTTCGGCGGCGCCTGGGTGCTGCTGCCGCTGGCCGTGACGGCCGCCCTCGAACTCGTACGCCGGACCGCCCCGCGGTTCGCCCTGGTCACCGGCACCTTCGCGATCGTCGCGGACCAGTTCACGCTCGGCAACGTGGTGACGGTCCTGATGTTCACGGATCTGGTCTACGCGGCCGTCCTGTACGGCACCCCGGCCGCCGCCCGCCGCATCCCCGTCACCACCGGGCTGATCTCGGTGGGCGTTGCCATCGGCTTCGTGGCCTGGCTGCACAAGCCCGAGGCGCTGCTGATCGGCCTGATCACCGGACTGGTCTCGTTCGCGCCCGCCACCACCGGCGCGCTGGTGCGCAACCACCGCGACGCCGCCGACGCGGCGACCCTGCGCGCCGAACAGACCGCGCTGCTCGCCGAGGTCGACCGCACCCAGGCGGTGGTGGCCGAGCGCGCCCGGATGGCCCGCGAACTGCACGACATGGTCGCCAACCACCTCTCGGCGATCGCCATCCACTCCACCGCCGCGCTCTCCCTCGACGACCCGGCCACCACCCGCCAGGCGCTCACCGTGATCCGCGCGAACAGCGTGGACGGGCTCGCGGAGATGCGCCGGCTGATCGGGCTGCTGCGCGACAGCGGCGCCGGGCGCGCCCCGGCCGCGGCGCCCACGCTGGCCGGGCTCGACGCGCTGATCGCCCAGGCCCGTACGAACGGGGCGTCCAGCGGGCTCGACTTCGCCCTCGACGACACCCGGCCCGAGGGGACCGCGCTGCCCGCCCCGGTCGAGCTGGCCGCGTACCGGATCGTCCAGGAGTCGCTGACCAACGCCCTCAAGCACGCCTCGCCCGGCACGGTCACGGCGGCGCTCGCGCACACCGGGCGGGCGCTGACGGTCCGGGTGACCAGCCCGTACGGTGAGCGTCCGGGGCCGCGCGCGCCGGGCTCGGGCGCGGGTCTGGTCGGGATGCGGGAGCGGGCCGTGCTGCTCGGCGGGAGCTTCGAGTCCGGCCCCGAGCCGGACGAGGACGGCGCCAAGATCTGGCGGGTCCGGGCCGAACTGCCCATCAAGGAAAGCGAGTCGACCACATGACGATCCGGGTGCTGGTCGCGGAGGACCAGTCGTCGGTACGGGCCGGTCTGGTCCTGATCCTGGGCAGTGCCCCGGACATCGAGGTGGCCGGGGAGGCCGCCGACGGCGAGGAGGCGGTGCGGCTGGCCCGCGAACTGCGCCCGGACCTGGTGCTCATGGATGTGCAGATGCCCCGGCTCGACGGGGTGTCGGCGACCCGTCAGGTGGTCGCGGAGCAACTGGCCGATGTGCTGGTCCTGACGACGTTCGACCTCGACGAGTACGTCTTCGGGGCGCTGCGCGCGGGCGCGGCGGGGTTCCTGCTGAAGAACACCGAGGCGAGGGACCTGATCGAGGCGGTACGGACGGTGGCGCGCGGCGAGGGGCTGATCGCCCCGGCCGTCACCCGCCGGCTGATCGCGGAGTTCGCGGCTCCGGCGGCCAAGGCGCCCGCCGTGCCGCCGGCCGCCCTGGACGCGCTGACCCGCCGCGAGCGGGAGGTGCTTTCGTGCCTGGGCGAGGGTCTGTCGAACGCCGAGATCGCGGGGCGCCTTGCGATGGCGGAGGCCACGGTGAAGACCCATGTCAGCCGGTTGCTGGGGAAGCTGGAGCTGCGCAGCCGGGTCCAAGCGGCCGTACTGGCACAGGAGTTGGGTGTCTAGAGGTGGCTTCCGGCCGTTGGTCTGGACCTCTTGACGGTTGGTACAGACCTTTCTACGCTCACGGCACTGCTGTGTGAGCGTGCCACCGACACCGTGTGCTCCTCGACACCGTGTGCTCACCGGGCGGAGCAGGGTCCCACCCCCACACCCGTCGGACCTCACTCGGGAGCTTCCCTTGAGTCCTGCAACGCGCATCCGCACCCGCACCCGCTTCAGAACCAGAGCCGCAGCCACCCTGACCGCGCTGGCACTTCCCCTGGCCGCGCTCGTCGGCCTGGCCGGCGCCAGTCCCGCCGCGGCCGCCGCCTCGGCGACCGCCACCTACGCCAAGACCCAGGACTGGGGCTCCGGCTTCGGCGCCCAGTGGACCGTCAAGAACACCGGCACCACGACGCTCACCTCCTGGAACGTGGAGTGGGACTACCCCTCCGGTACGTCCGTGACCTCGTTCTGGGACGCGGACGTCACCCATGACGTCAACCACTGGACCGCCAAGAACAAGTCGTACAACGGCACCCTCGCGCCCGGCGCGAGCGTCACCTTCGGCTTCAACGGCGCGGGCTCCGGCGCCCCCTCCGGCTGCAAGCTCAACGGGGGTTCCTGCGACGGGAGTTCGACCCCGCCCGGCGACAGCCCGCCGTCCGCGCCGGGCACCCCGACGGCGAGCGGCGTCACCAACACCTCGGTGAACCTGTCGTGGACCGCCGCCACCGACGACAAGGGCGTCAAGAACTACGACGTCTACCGCGGCTCCGCGAAGATCGCCACGGTGACCGGCACGACGTACGCCGACTCGGGCCTCACCGCCGGGACGGCGTACACGTACAGCGTGACCGCGCGCGACACCGCCGACCAGACGGGCCCCTCCTCCGGGTCGGCCACCGTCACCACCACGGGCGGCGGCGGCAACCCGGACCCGGGCTCCACGGTCAAGCTCGGCTACTTCACCGACTGGGGCGTCTACCAGCGCAACTACCACGTCAAGAACATCGTCACCTCGGGCTCGGCGGCCAAGCTGACCCACATCAACTACGCGTTCGGCAACGTCACGGGCGGCCAGTGCGCCATCGGTGACGCCTACGCCGACTACCAGAAGACGTACGACGCCTCCTCCAGCGTCGACGGCACCGCCGACACCTGGGACCAGCCGGTCGCGGGCAACATCAACCAGCTGCGCGAGCTGAAGAAGAAGTACCCAGGCATCAAGGTGCTGTGGTCGTTCGGCGGCTGGACCTGGTCGGGCGGCTTCGGCGCGGCGGCCGCCAACCCCACGGCGTTCGCCAACTCCTGCTACTCCCTGGTCGAGGACCCGCGCTGGGCCGACGTCTTCGACGGCATCGACATCGACTGGGAGTACCCCAACGCCTGCGGCCTCTCCTGCGACACCAGCGGCCAGGCCTCCCTGAAGAACCTGCTGGCCGCGCTGCGGGCCAAGTTCGGCTCCTCCAACCTGGTCACCGCGGCCGTCACGGCCGACGGCTCCGCCAACGGCAAGATGGACCAGGCCGACTACGCCGGGGCCGCGCAGTACGTCGACTGGTACAACGTGATGACGTACGACTTCTTCGGCGCGTGGGACGCGAAGGGACCCACGGCCCCGCACTCCCCGCTCACCTCGTACAACGGCATCCCGATCGCGGGCTTCAACACGGACGCGGCGATCCAGAAGTACAAGGTCAAGGGGATCCCGGCGAGCAAGCTCAACCTGGGGATCGGGTTCTACGGGCGCGGCTGGACCGGTGTCACCCAGGACGCGCCGGGCGGTACGGCCACGGGGCCGGCCCCCGGGACGTACGAGCAGGGCATCGAGGACTACAAGGTCCTCAAGAGCACCTGCCCGGCGACGGGGACGATCGCGGGCACGGCATACGCCCGCTGCGGCTCCAACTGGTGGAGCTATGACACGCCGTCGACGATCACGGGGAAGATGTCGTACGTGAAGGCCCAGGGGTTGAAGGGGGCGTTCTTCTGGGAATTCAGCGGCGACACGTCCGGCGGTGAGCTGATCTCGGCGATCGACAGCGGCCTGAGGTAACCCGCTCCTGGTACGGCACCGGGCGGGCGGCCCGTCCCCGTCCCCCGGTGTCACCCTTCGCCTGCGGGCCGGTGGGGGCTGGTCGCGCAGTTCCCCGCGCCCCCACCCCCTAGGGGCGGGGTGGGGAAGAACTACGCCACGTTCACACGCTGTCCCGGCGGCGCCGCCTCCAGCCACGCCAGGAAACCCGTCAGCGCGTCCTCGCTCATCGCCAGCTCCAGGCGGACGCCCCGGTGCGTACAGCCGAGCACGATCGCGTCGGACAGCAGCGCCAGCTCCTCCTCGCCCGCCGGCTTGCGGCGCGCCACGACCTCGATCGCGGAGCGCTCCAGGAGCCGCCGCGGCCGGGGCGCGTACGAGAAGACGCGGAACCACTCGATCCGGTCACCGCTGTACCGCGCGACTCCGTACACCCAGCCCTTGCCGTTGGGGTCGCCGCCCTCGGGCACGTCCCAGCGCAGACTGCAGTCGAAGGTCCCGCCGGAACGCTGGATCAGCCGTCGGCGCAGACCGAAGACGAAGAGTCCCGCCAGTACCAGCGCGACGACCAGGCCGCCCACAAGCAGAACGAGGGTCATCTACACCGACCTCCTCGCTCCATTCGGGGCCGGGGGTTCGCCCCGGTCTCTTGTGCCTGCATCGCCTCAGCCGCGGCCGGGTCCGGAAAATTCCAGACCCGTGACCGCGGCTGAGGGCAAAACTCTTCGGCGGGGTGCTAGCGCACCGACACCGTACGCAGCCGGACCTCGGCGCGACGCTCGGCGGCGCCGTCCTCGACCGACTTGGCGCTCTCCAGCGCCCGCTCGGCACGCTGGACGTCGATCTCGTCCGCGAGCTCCGCGATCTCCGCGAGCATGGAGAGCTTGTTGTCCGCGAACGAGATGAACCCGCCGTGCACAGCGGCGACGACGGTGCTGCCCTCGGTCGTACGGATGGTCACCGGACCGGACTCCAGCACTCCGAGGAGCGGCTGGTGACCGGGCATGACGCCGATGTCGCCGGACGTGGTGCGCGCGACGACCAGGGTGGCCTCGCCGGACCAGACACTGCGGTCCGCGGCGACGAGCTCGACGTGCAGCTCAGCAGCCAAGGTGGGCTCCTCGGGTCACCACCCGGCGGTTGCTGCCGGGTGTTGGGTCAAAGTCTAGTGGGCGTGAGAGAGGGGGCGGGACGCACCCGCCCCCTCGTCGTCACAAAACCGGCTCGGGTCAGGAGACGCCGAGCTCCTTCGCGTTGGCCTTCAGGTCCTCGATGCCACCGCACATGAAGAACGCCTGCTCGGGGAAGTGGTCGTACTCACCGTCGCAGATCGCGTTGAACGCGGTGATCGACTCTTCGAGCGGCACGTCCGAACCGTCCACGCCGGTGAACTGCTTGGCGACGTGGGTGTTCTGCGACAGGAAGCGCTCGACGCGACGGGCACGGTGGACAACGAGCTTGTCCTCCTCGCCCAGCTCGTCGATACCGAGGATCGCGATGATGTCCTGGAGGTCCTTGTACTTCTGCAGGATCCCCTTGACACGCATGGCGGCCGAGTAGTGGTCCGCCGCGATGTACCGCGGGTCGAGGATGCGGGACGTCGAGTCCAGCGGGTCCACGGCCGGGTAGATGCCCTTCTCGGAGATCGGACGGGAGAGAACCGTCGTCGCGTCGAGGTGGGCGAAGGTGGTGGCCGGGGCCGGGTCGGTCAGGTCGTCCGCGGGGACGTAGATCGCCTGCATCGAGGTGATCGAGTGACCACGGGTCGAGGTGATGCGCTCCTGGAGGAGACCCATCTCGTCGGCCAGGTTCGGCTGGTAGCCCACCGCGGAGGGCATACGGCCGAGCAGGGTCGACACCTCGGAACCCGCCTGGGTGTACCGGAAGATGTTGTCGATGAAGAAGAGGACGTCCTGCTTCTGGACGTCACGGAAGTACTCCGCCATCGTCAGACCGGCCAGCGCGACCCGAAGACGGGTGCCCGGGGGCTCGTCCATCTGGCCGAAGACGAGCGCCGTCTTGTCGATGACGCCGGAGTCGCCCATCTCCTCGATGAGGTCGTTGCCCTCACGGGTACGCTCACCGACGCCCGCGAACACCGACACACCGTCGTGGTTGTTGGCGACGCGGTAGATCATTTCCTGGATCAGAACGGTCTTGCCGACACCGGCACCACCGAACAGACCGATCTTTCCACCCTTGACGTACGGGGTGAGAAGGTCGATGACCTTGACGCCGGTCTCGAACATCTCGGTCTTCGACTCAAGCTCGTCGAAGCGAGGGGCCTTGCGGTGGATCGGCCAGCGCTCGGTGACCTCGGCGTTCGCCTCGGGGTAGTTCAGCACCTCGCCCAGCGTGTTGAACACCTTGCCCTTGGTGAAGTCACCGACGGGGACGGTGATGCCCTCGCCCGTGTCGGTCACCGGGGCCTGGCGGACCAGACCGTCGGTCGGCTGCATCGAGATGGTACGGACGAGGCCGTCACCCAGGTGCTGCGCGACCTCAAGGGTCAGCGTCTTGAGCTTGCCGTCCTCGGCCGGGTCGGCGACCTGGACCTTGAGGGCGTTGTAGATGTCGGGCATGGCGTCGACGGGGAACTCCACGTCGACGACCGGGCCGATGACCCGGGCGACGCGGCCCGTGGCGGCGGCCGTCTCAACAGTGGTCGTCATTACTTGTCACTCCCCGCGGTCGCGTCAGCCATGGCGCTCGCGCCACCGACGATCTCGCTGATTTCCTGGGTGATTTCGGCCTGGCGGGCCGCGTTGGCAAGCCGGGAGAGGCTCTTGATGAGATCCCCGGCGTTGTCGGTCGCCGACTTCATCGCGCGGCGGCGGGCGGCGTGCTCGGAAGCGGCCGACTGCAGCAGTGCGTTGTAGATGCGGCTCTCGACGTAGCGCGGCAGCAGGGCGTCGAGGACGTCCTCCGCCGACGGCTCGAAGTCGAACAGCGGAAGGATCTCGCCCTTCGTACCGCTCTCCTCCACAGCCTGGTCGAGGCTGAGCGGCAGCATCCGGCCGTCCACCGCGTTCTGCGTCATC
The DNA here is from genome assembly GCF_041435195.1 of Streptomyces sp. NBC_00224. Classification (NCBI taxonomy): domain Bacteria; kingdom Bacillati; phylum Actinomycetota; class Actinomycetes; order Kitasatosporales; family Streptomycetaceae; genus Streptomyces; species Streptomyces sp. NBC_00224. Next base: position 6,174,639 of record NZ_CP108106.1, on the reverse strand, counting down.
ATCGACACGAATTCCGTGTAGACGATGTGCAGCTCGTCGACGCCACCCTCGGCCGTGTCCGTCTGGATGGCCTCGATCAGCGGCGCCGCGACGCGCTTGGCGTCGGCGTAGGCCGGGCTGTCGGTGAAGCCGGTCCACGACTCCGCGACCTTGCGCTCGCGGAAGCCGTAGTAGGCGACACCCTTGCGGCCGACGATGTAGGCATCGACGTCCTTGCCCTCAGCACGCAGCCGCTCGGTGAGCCGGTCCGCCTGCTTGATGGCGTTCGAGGAGTAGCCGCCGGCCAGACCGCGGTCGCTCGTGATGAGCAGGATCGCGGCACGGGTCGGCGCCTCGGCCTCGGTGGTCAGGGCGTGCTTGGTGTTCGAACCGGTCGCCACCGCGGTCACCGCACGGGTGAGCTCGGTCGCGTACGGCATCGACGCCGCCACCTTGCGCTGCGCCTTGACGATGCGCGAGGCGGCGATCATCTCCATCGCCTTGGTGATCTTCTTGGTCGCCGTGACGGCACGGATGCGACGCTTGTAGACCCGGAGCTGCGCTCCCATGAGTCAGGTCCCTTCCGTCGTCACTTGGAGACGTTGACGGCCGGCGCGTCCTCGCCCAGGAGCTTGCCGTCCGAGGTCTCGAACTGCTGCTTGAAGGCCGCGATGGCGTCCGCGATCGACGTCAGGGTGTCGTCCGACATCTTGCCGCCCTCGGCGATCGAGGTGAGGAGCTCCTTGCGCTCACGGCGCAGGTGCTCCAGCAGCTCCGACTCGAAGCGACGGATGTCGTTGACCGGGACGTCGTCCATCTTGCCGGTGGTGCCGGCCCAGACGGAGACGACCTGCTCCTCGACGGGCATCGGCTGGTACTGGCCCTGCTTCAGCAGCTCGACCATGCGCTTGCCGCGCTCCAGCGAGTTCTTCGACGCGGCGTCCAGGTCGGAACCGAAGGCGGCGAACGCCTCCAGCTCGCGGTACTGGGCGAGGTCCACGCGCAGTCGGCCGGAAACCTGCTTCATGGCCTTGTGCTGGGCGGAACCACCGACGCGGGAGACCGAGATACCGACGTTCAGCGCCGGGCGCTGGCCCGCGTTGAACAGGTCGGACTCCAGGAAGCACTGGCCGTCGGTGATGGAGATGACGTTGGTCGGGATGAACGCCGACACGTCGTTCGCCTTGGTCTCGACGATCGGCAGACCGGTCATCGAACCGGCACCCATCTCGTCGGAGAGCTTGGCGCAGCGCTCCAGCAGACGCGAGTGCAGGTAGAAGACGTCGCCCGGGTAGGCCTCGCGGCCCGGCGGGCGGCGCAGCAGCAGCGACACGGCGCGGTAGGCGTCGGCCTGCTTCGACAGGTCGTCGAAGATGATCAGGACGTGCTTGCCGGCGTACATCCAGTGCTGGCCGATGGCGGAACCGGTGTACGGCGCCAGGTACTTGAAGCCGGCCGGGTCGGACGCCGGGGCGGCGACGATCGTCGTGTATTCGAGCGCGCCGGCCTCTTCCAGGGCGCCGCGAACGGACGCGATGGTCGAGCCCTTCTGGCCGATGGCGACGTAGATGCAGCGGACCTGCTTGTTCACGTCGCCCGAGCGCCAGTTGTCGCGCTGGTTGATGATGGTGTCGACGGCCAGCGCGGTCTTGCCGGTCTGACGGTCACCAATGATCAGCTGACGCTGGCCACGGCCGATCGGCACCATCGCGTCGACGGCCTTGTAGCCGGTCTGCATCGGCTCGTGCACCGACTTACGGACCATGACGCCCGGGGCCTGCAGCTCAAGGGCGCGGCGGCCTTCGGTCGCGATCTCGCCGAGACCGTCGATCGGGTTGCCGAGCGGGTCGACGACGCGGCCGAGGTAGCCCTCGCCGACGCCTACGGAGAGGACCTCACCGGTGCGCTGCACCGGCTGGCCCTCCTCGATACCGCTGAACTCGCCGAGGACGATCGCACCGATCTCGCGCTCCTCAAGGTTGAGGGCGAGACCGAGGGTGCCGTCCTCGAACTTCAGCAGCTCGTTCGCCATGGCGGAGGGCAGGCCCTCCACCTTCGCGATGCCGTCGCCGGCAACGCTGACCGTACCGACCTCCTCGCGCGAGGCCGCGTCCGGCTGGTACGACTGGACGAAGTTCTCCAGTGCGTCCCGGATCTCCTCCGGCCGGATCGTGAGCTCCGCCATCTGGGTTCCCTGCTCTCCTTGTTGGGCCTGAAGCTTCTTAGGGGGTCTGGGGGCGACCCCCAGGAATCTTCTGCAAGTTCTGCACGGCCCAACCGGGCCGCTGTGATGCCTTGTGTAATTGGTGACGCTGCCGAGGCAGGTCAGCCGGCCAGTCGCCGGCTCGCCTCGTCGAGACGCTGCACGATCGTGCCGTCGATGACCTCGTCGCCCACCCGCACCGAGATCCCGCCGAGGACCGTCGGGTCCACGTCCAGGTTCAGGTGCATCTGGCGGCCGTACACCTTCGCCAGAGCGGCGCCGAGGCGCTGCTTCTGTACGTCGGTCAGCGGCACCGCCGAGGTGACCACGGCGACCATGCGGTCCCGGCGCTCCGCGGCGAGCTTGGAGAGGGAGTCGAGTCCCGCTTCCAGGCTACGTCCACGCGGCTTGGTCACCAGACGCGTGATGAGACGCTCGGTGGCCGCGTCGGCCTTGCCGCCGAGCAGGCTGCGCAGCAGCTCGCCCTTGGCGGCCGTGGTGGCGGCGCGGTTGGTCAGCGCGGAGCGCAGGTCGGTGCTGGAGGAGACGATCCGGCCGAACCGGAACAGCTCGTCCTCCACGCCGTCCAGCGCGCCGGCCTTCTGCGCCGCGGTGAGGTCGGCGGTGTTCGCCAGCTCCTCCAGCGCGTCCACCAGGTCGCGCGACTGCGACCAGCGGGAGCGGACCATGCCGCTCACCAGGTCGGCACTCTCGCCGCCGACCTGGCCGCCGAGGAGGCGCCCGGCCAGCTCGGCCTTGGCCTCGGCGGGCTGCGACGGGTCGGTGAGGACCCGACGCAGCGACACCTCGCGGTCGAGCAGCGCGGTGACGGCCGCCAGCTCCCCGGCGAGCTTCGCCGCGTCGACGGACGTGTTGTCCATCAGCGCGTCAAGACGCTCGCGCGCGGCAGCCAGTGCCTCGCGGCTCGCTCCGTTCATCGCGTGGCCTCGGCCTTCGAAGCGTCCTCAAGACCTTCGAGGAAGCGGTCGATGGTGCGGCTCTGCCGGGCGTGGTCCTCAAGGGACTCGCCGACGAGCTTGCCGGCCAGGTCGGTGGCGAGCTTGCCCACGTCCTGGCGGAGCGCGTGCGCCGCGGCCTTGCGGTCGGCCTCGATCTGGGCGTGGCCGGCAGCGATGATCTCCTCACGCTGCCGCTGGCCTTCCGCCCTCATCTCCTGGATGAGCACGGTGCCCTGCTCGGTCGCCTCCTGGCGCAGGCGGGCAGCCTCGTGGCGGGCCTCGGCGAGCTGGGCCTTGTACTGCTCCAGCACGCTCTGAGCCTCGGTCTGCGCGGCCTCGGCCTTCTCGATACCGCCCTCGATGGCCTCGCGCCGCTCGTCCAGAACCTTGTTGATGTTCGGGAGGAGCTTCTTGGCGAGGAAGCCGAAGACGATGACGAAGGCGATCAGGCCGATGACCAGCTCAGGCCACGGCGGAACGAGGGGGTTTTCCTTGCCCTCGGCCGCCAGCTGAACCATGGTGAGGTTCACATCAGTGCCTTTCGTCGGATCGGTCTAGTCGTCGTCGTTCGTCTTAGTAGACGAACGGCATGACGAGGCCGATGAGGGCCAGCGCCTCACAGAACGCGAAACCGAGGATCTGGTTGGCGCGGATCAGGCCGGCGGCCTCGGGCTGACGGGCCATGGCCTGGGTGCCGTTACCGAAGATGATGCCGACGCCGACGCCGGGGCCGATGGCGGCGAGACCGTAACCGACGGAGCTGAGGGAGCCGGTGACACCATCGGAGGCAGCGAGGATCTGGGACATGCCAGTTCTTCCTTCTCTTTCACGGACCGGTGGGGGTTGGCCACCGGACGACTTGGGGTTTTGAGGGGGCGGGCGGTCAGTGGTGCTCGGCGACGGCGCCCTGGATGAAGCTGCAGGCCAGAAGCACGAACACGTACGCCTGGACGGCCTGGATGAAGAGCTCGAAGCCGGTCATCACGATGACCATCACGAACGAGACGCCCGAGTACGCGATGCCGATGCCGTTGAGCATGTACCAGCTGGCGATCGTGAAGAGCAGCAGCAGGGTGTGACCGGCGAACATGTTCGCGAACAGTCGCACCGCGTGCGTGAAGGGGCGCACGATCACGTTCGAGAAGAACTCGATGACCATGACCATCGGCAGGACGGCGCCGAGGGACTTGTCGTAGCCCGTGAGGTTCTTGAAGCCGCCGACGAGGCCGTGGCGCTTGAAGGTGAGGCTCATCCAGATGACGTAGACGATCCCCGCGAGAACCGCCGGGTACGCGATGATCGACGTCACCGGGAACTGCGCGACCGGGACGATCGACCAGAGGTTCATCATCCAGACGAAGAAGAAGATCGAGACCATGAGGGGGACCCACTTCTCGCCCTCCTTCTTGCCGATCGTCTCGTAGACGATGCCGCGGCGCACGAAGTCGTAGCCGGCCTCGGCGACCATCTGGAGCTTGCCGGGGACGACCTTCGGCTTACGGAAGGCGGCCCAGAAGAAGCCGACGATGATGAGCGAGCCCAGCAGGGCGAGCAGCATCGGCTTGTTGAAATAAACGCCGTCCGCGTCACCCCAGAGAGGCTTGAACAGGAACGAGTGCAGGCCCGGACCCTCGAAGCCACCGCAGTCCTGGAACAGGTGGCAACTGGTGTCGAAAGCGAGCTGCGTCGGGTCAGCACTCACCGCGGGCTCCTTCAGCGTGGCGCATAGGTACGGCAACCTCGTTGTGTCGGCGCGGCGCACAGCCGCGGTTCGGCACTGGACTGGTGTTACGGATGATGGGGCGGCGGTCGGGCATCAAGCCTCGCGTTCGAGCAGGCGTCAGCTCAGATGCCCGCGCCCGCAGTGCCGCAGTTGGCACCGGACGATAGCAGGGTCTCGAACTCGCATTTATTCCGCCCCTACCTTTCACGACGAAGACCCGGATTTCGTGGGCTTCTGACCCTCCGAATCCGGCTCGACGTAAAGGATCTTGGCCTTCATGTGCGCACGTGCCTGCATGCCGATCCAGACGAGGGTCAGCGCGACGAGTGTGGCGGCGAATGCCTTGGGGTTGAACAGCGTCGTGTCCTTGAAGACCGCGACGAAGATGAAGAGCAACAGCAACTGAGCCGTGTACAGCATCAGCCCCATGGCCTGAAACAGGTGGGGCAGGGTCTTGGCCGTGCGTTCCAGGACGAGCAGCCCGATACCCATGAAGCAGACGACCACGACCGTCGCAATGGCGGCGCCGATGGCCCCCTTGCCGCCCGCGATCCCGGCGCTGACCGCGACGGCGATGACGCCGGCGGCAGCAGTGGGTACGGCGGTCCGAAGGAGGGTGCGGGCGTCGTTGGACGGCATGGCGGCAGCTCCGCTTACTGGGTGGGGGCAGGGTGTCGTCATGGACGAGCGTAGGCCCCGGCCGAGGTGGTCCCCTCGGGCCAATGGGCCGTCGCACTACGGTCCTTCGGCTCTGTTGCCGGGTCTCGTGAACCGTATCACAAACTATTTGATGAGGTCTTTACCAAGATGGTGTGCTGCCCGTCACACATGAGAGTGAACGTGCGCGCATGTGCAGAGCGGGCGGCAACTTGTCTGGTATTGCGGCCCGCTGCGGCAATTCGTCAGCGTGACGCGCCGGTCTTCCGCCGGTCGGGGAAGCGCGAACGGGGGCCGACGGCGGTCGCCCCGTTGACGCCGGAGACACCCGCGCCGACCGGTGTGCGCTCCGCCCCCTCGTCCTCGTCCTCGTCCCACTCCTCGCCGCCCTCCGCGGCCACGGACGCCGCGGCGAGCCGTGTACGGCGCCGGTAGCGCGGCGGGACGAACGCCTCGGCCCAGCGCGGGGCGCGCGGCGTGAAGCGCGGGAGCAGCAGCAGGACCAGACCGACCGCGCTCAGCGCGACGATGACGAAGACGATCCACATCGACGCCGAGTGCACCGAGTACGCCAGCGTCCCGAAGGCGATCAGCGCCGCCCAGAAGTACATGATCAGCACCGCGCGGCTGTGCGAGTGGCCGATCTCCAGGAGCCGGTGGTGCAGATGCCCGCGGTCGGCCGCGAACGGCGACTGGCCCTTCCAGGTGCGCCGCACGATCGCGAGCACCAGGTCGGCCACCGGGATCGCGATGATGGTCAGCGGCATCAGCAGCGGGATGAAGACCGGGAGCATCGCGTGCGTCGCCTCGCGCTCACTGCCGCTGAGGCTGAGGTTCATCCGCAGCGCGTCCGGGTCGACCTGCCCGGTGATGGAGATGGCGCCGGCCGCGAGGACGAGCCCGATCAGCATCGAGCCCGAGTCGCCCATGAAGATCCGCGCCGGGTGCATGTTGTGCGGCAGGAAGCCCAGGCACATGCCCATCAGGATGGCGGCGAAGAGGGTGGCCGGGGCCGCGGCCTCGATGCCGTACCCGAACCAGATCCGGTACGCGTACATGAAGAACGCCGCGGCGGCGATGCAGACCATGCCCGCGGCGAGGCCGTCCAGGCCGTCCACGAAGTTCACCGCGTTGATGGTGATCACCACCAGGGCGACCGTGAGCAGCGTGCCCTGCCAGGAGGTGAGCGAGACCGCGCCGACGCCCGGGAGGGGCAGCCACAGGATCGTCAGACCCTGCACGACCATCACACCCGCGGCGATCATCTGACCGCCCAGCTTGATCAGGGCGTCGATCTCGAACTTGTCGTCCAGGACGCCGATGATCCAGATCAGCGCGGCGCCGGAGAGCAGCGCGCGCGGTTCGTTGGAGCGCTCGAAGACGCCGTTGAGGCTGTCGAGGTGGTCGGCGACGAGCAGGCCCGCGCACAGCCCGCCGAACATGGCGATGCCGCCGAGCCGCGGCGTCGGTTCACGGTGCACGTCCCGGGCACGGATCTCCGGCATCGCGCCGGTCGCGATGGCGAACTTCCGCACCGGCCCGGTGAGCAGGTAGGTCACCGCGGCCGTGACGCAGAGCGTCAGCAGGTATTCACGCACGGGCTGCCCCAGAGGTATCGCTGGCCATCTCAGCCCCACACACTAGCTTCGCGCCCACATGGTTGAAGACATGCGGGTACACGAGATGGTTGCAGTCAACCCCATCTAGTGCGGATAGGGGGGAAATCTTCCCGCAAGTTCCCGCACTTCGGCACGGACTTCGCGGGCTTCGGTCCGGCCTTCCGCATGGCCCTCGCCGCCCGCTTCGCGGTCCTCGCGCAGCGCCGCGGAGAACAGCACCGCGATCCTCGCCATCTCCGCCTCGCCCATCCCCTGGGTGGTCACGGCGGCCGTACCGAGCCGGATGCCGCGCGCTTCGTCGTACGGGAGGGCACAGGTGTCCAGGACCAGCCCGGCGCCCGCCAGACGGCCCCTGGCGGCCCGTCCGTCGGCTCCCAGGGGGGCCGGGTCGGCCAGGATGAGGTGGGTGTCGGTGCCGCCGGTGACCACGGCGAACCCCTCGGCGGCCAGCCCGGCCGCGAGCACGCGCGCGTTGGCGACCACCTGATGGGCGTACCCGGTGAACCCCGGGGTCGCCGCCTCCCCGAACGCGACCGCCTTGGCGGCGATGGTGTGCATCTGGGCGCCGCCCTGAGTGAACGGGAAGACCGCCCGGTCGATCCGGGCCGCCAGCTCCGCGCCGCACAGCAGCAGACCGCCGCGGGGGCCGCGCAGCACCTTGTGGGTGGTCGCGCAGACCACGTCGGCGTACGGGACGGGGCTGGGCGCCGCTCCACCGGCCACCAGGCCCATGGGGTGCGCCGCGTCCGCGATGAGGTACGCGCCCACCGAGTCCGCGATCTCGCGGAACGCCTCGTAGTCGGGGTGGCGCGGGTAGCAGATCGAGCCGCAGACGATCGCCTTGGGGCGGCGGCGCTCGGCCAGGGCCGCGACCTCTTCGTAGTCGATGAGCCCGGTCTCCGGGTCGACGCCGTAGCCGACGAAGTCGAACCACCGGCCGGAGAAGTTGGCGGGCGAGCCGTGGGTGAGGTGTCCCCCGTACGGGAGCCCCATGGCGAGCACCGTGTCCCCCGGCCGCAGCAGCGCCGCGTAGGCCGCCAGGACGGCCGAGGAGCCGGAGTGCGGCTGTACGTTGGCGTGCTCGGCGCCGAAGAGCGCCTTGGCCCGGTCCACGGCGATCCGCTCGGCCACGTCCACGATCTCGCAGCCGCCGTGGTGGCGGGCGCCGGGGTAGCCCTCGGCGTACTTGTTGCTGAGCGGGGAGCCCAGGGCCGCGAGCACGGCGGGCGAGGTGAAGTTCTCGGCGGCGATGAGCTGGAGCGAGGTGGCCTGCCGCCGCGTCTCGCCGATCAGCACGTCGGCGATCTCGGGATCCTGCCGCCGCAGGGCGTCGAACGCCCCCTCGGGGGCGGTGGCGCGGGCAGCGGACACGGCTGCGGTGGTGACCGTCATCGGGGTCTCCGGGCCTGACAGGGGGTGGTGTGAGGCGTCGGATCCAATGTAGGCCGACGCGTGCGCCTACGCCCGGCAGAATCACGTCAGTGCGGCGCGCGCACACCCGTCAGGGCCGTCACGACCGGCTCCAGGGCTCCGTTGATCTCGTCGCCGATCGAGCGGAAGAACGTGATCGGGGCCCCGTACGGGTCGTTCACCTCGTCCGCCTCCGCGCTCGGGGCGAGCAGCCAGCCGCGCAGGGCCGCGGCCGCGCGGACCAGGGCGCGGGCGCGCTCGACCATGCCGTCCTGGAGGGGGTCGGGGAGCGTCGCCGGGTCTATGGCGCGCACCAGGCGGGTGAACTCCTTCAGCGTGAAGGTGCGCAGGCCCGCCGAGTGGCCCATGGAGATGACCTGGGCGCGGTGGTCGCGGGTGGCCGTGAGGACCAGGTCCGCGGTGATGACGTGCTCGTCCAGGAGCTCGCGCCCCGTGAAGCCGGAGGCGTCCGCGCCGAAGTCCGCGAGGACGGCCGCCGCGTTGGCCTCCATCGGGGCGCCCTCGTGGCCCCAGGTGCCCGCGCTCTCCACGATCAGGCCGCCCGTGAACGGGTCGCCGAGACGATCGGTCAGGGCATGCCGGGTCAGCCGCTCGGTGATGGGCGAGCGGCACACGTTGCCGGTGCTGACGTGGAGGATGCGGAAGGTGGTGCCGGTGAGCCCGGTGCCTATGCCACGCCCCGTCTCAGGGGCTGTCAATTCGCCACCTCAAGGTCGGGTACCACCTTGCGCAGCTCGTCGGCGTCGAGCGCGCCCGCGCGCAGCAGCACCGGCACCTTCCCCGTGACGTCGACGATCGACGACGGGACGATGCCCGGGGTGGGGCCGCCGTCCAGGTACACCGAGACGGCGTCGCCCAGCATCTCCTGCGCGGCGTCGCAGTCCTCGGGCGAGGGGTGTCCGGAGAGGTTGGCGGAGGAGACGGCCATCGGGCCGACCTCGGTGAGCAGCTCGATGGCGACCGGGTGCAGCGGCATCCGGATGGCGACCGTGCCCCGGGTGTCGCCCAGGTCCCACTGGAGCGACGGCTGGTGCTTGGCGACCAGCGTCAGGGCGCCCGGCCAGAACGCGTCGACGAGCTCCCAGGCCTGCTCGGTGAAGTCCGTGACCAGGCCGTGCAGCGTGTTCGGGGACCCGATGAGGACAGGGGTGGGCATATTGCGGCCACGGCCCTTGGCGTCCAACAGGGAAGCGACGGCCTCGGAGCTGAACGCGTCGGCGCCGATGCCGTAGACGGTGTCCGTCGGGAGGACGACGAGCTCGCCGCGGCGCACTGCGGAGGCGGCCTCGCGCAGACCGGTCGTGCGGTCGGTCGCGTCGTTGCAGTCGTATCGCCGAGCCATTTAACGGGCCTCCTCGTACACGTACGCGGTCTTGGAGCGGTTGGGGGGCGGAACGGTCACGGCAGGGCCTTGCGGGCCGTGGCGAAGCGCGGACGGTTGTTCAGGTCGGGGTGGTCGGCGGCGTCCGCCCAGCCGGCCTCCTCGTTGAAGATCCACGGCACCTGGCCGCCCTGGGTGTCGGCGTGCTCGATCACGACGAGGCCGCCGGGCCGCAGCAGCCGGTGGGCGGTGCGCTCGATGCCCCGGATCGTGTCGAGGCCGTCCTCGCCGGAGAAGAGGGCGAGTTCGGGGTCGTGGTCGCGGGCCTCGGGGGCGACGTACTCCCACTCGGTGAGCGGGATGTACGGCGGGTTGGAGATGACCAGGTCGACCTGGCCGTCGAGCTCGGGCAGCGCGGTCAGGGCGTCGCCCTGGTGCAGCACGACGCGGGAGCCCTCGACGTTCTTGCGGGTCCAGTCGAGCGCGTCCTCGGACAGCTCCACGGCGTGCACCCGCGAGCGGGGCACCTCCTGGGCCATGGCGAGCGCGATCGCGCCGGAGCCGGTGCACAGATCGACGATGAGCGGCTCGACCACGTCCATGGCGCGCACCGCGTCTATGGCCCAGCCGACGACCGACTCGGTCTCGGGGCGGGGCACGAAGACGCCGGGTCCGACCTGGAGCTCCAGATAGCGGAAGAACGCCCGCCCGGTGATGTGCTGGAGCGGCTCGCGCGCCTCACGACGGGCGATCGCCTCCCAGTACCGGGCGTCGAAGTCGGCGTCCTTGACCAGGTGCAGCTCGCCCCGCTTGACGCCGTGGATGTGCGCGGCGAGCTCCTCCGCGTCGAAGCGCGGCGAGGGCACGCCGGCGTCGGCCAGCCGCTGGGTGGCCTGGGCCACCTCCGCGAGCAGCACACTGCGGGGGCCTGGGGTTCGCCCCCCAGAATGTTGCGGCACGCTGGTCCTCCGGGCTGCAATGGGCCTCCCCCGCCCGGTCGTGCGGCGGGGGAAGTACCGGGTGTCTTACGGGTGTCAGCTCGCCGCGGCGAGCTTGGCGGCGGAGTCGGCGTCGACGCACGCCTGGATCATGGCGTCCAGGTCGCCGTCGAGCACCTGGTCCAAGTTGTACGCCTTGAAGCCGACCCGGTGGTCCGAGATGCGGTTCTCCGGGAAGTTGTACGTGCGGATCTTCTCGGAGCGGTCCACGGTACGCACCTGGCTGCGCCGGGCGTCGGCGGCCTCGGCCTCGGCCTTCTCCTGGGCGGCGGCGAGCAGCCGGGAGCGCAGGATGCGCATGGCCTGCTCCTTGTTCTGGAGCTGGCTCTTCTCGTTCTGGCAGGAGGCGACGACACCGGTCGGCAGGTGCGTGATGCGCACGGCGGAGTCGGTCGTGTTGACGGACTGGCCGCCGGGGCCCGACGAGCGGTACACGTCGATGCGCAGATCGTTCATGTTGATCTCGACCTCGACCTCCTCGGCCTCGGGCGTGACGAGCACGCCGGCGGCGGAGGTGTGGATGCGGCCCTGCGACTCGGTGGCGGGCACGCGCTGCACGCGGTGCACCCCGCCCTCGTACTTCAGCCGCGCCCAGACGCCCTGGCCGGGCTCGGTGGCGCCGTTGCCGCCCTTGGTCTTCACCGCGACCTGGACGTCCTTGTAGCCGCCCAGCTCGGACTCGGTGGCGTCGATGATCTCGGTCTTCCAGCCGACGCGCTCGGCGTACCGCAGATACATCCGCAGCAGGTCACCGGCGAACAGGGCCGACTCGTCGCCGCCCGCGCCCGCCTTGATCTCCAGGAGGACGTCCTTGTCGTCGCTGGGGTCGCGCGGGACCAGGAGCAGCCGCAGCTTCTCCGTCAGTTCCTCGCGCTGCTTCTCCAGCTCCTTGACCTCGGCCGCGAAGTCGGGGTCGTCCGCCGCGAACTCCTTGGCCGTCTCGATGTCCTCGCCCGCCTGCTTCCAGGAGCGGTAGGTCCCGACGATCGGCGTCAGCTCGGCGTACCGCTTGTTGAGCTTGCGCGCGTTCGCCTGGTCGGCGTGGACCGAAGGGTCGGCGAGCTTGCTCTCCAGACCGGCGTGTTCGCCGATCAGTTCCTCGACCGCCTCGAACATCGGGGGCTCCTGGGTTTTTTCGTGAGTGGCTGCGGGAGACGGCAAAGCGCCGGTCCTAGCCGCCCCCACGGGGGCGGCCGAAGACCGGCGCAGTGGCTCGCTACTTGGCGGCAGCAGCCTTACCGAAGCGGGCCTCGAAGCGGGCCACGCGGCCACCGGTGTCGAGGATCTTCTGCTTGCCCGTGTAGAACGGGTGGCACTCGGAGCAGACCTCGGCACGGATGGTGCCCTCGGCGAGGGTGCTACGGGTGGTGAACGACGCGCCACAGGTGCAGCTGACCTGCGTCTCGACGTACTCGGGGTGGATTTCGCGCTTCAAGGTGTCTCCTAGATTCGGGAGGGCGCCGGGTCGTCCGCGCGGGAATGCGCACACGTGAACCGGGGCCGACGTACCAGTCTGCCAGGACTGGGCGTATCTCCCAAAACCGGGGTCGGCCCCGATCTATTCCACGCCCCGTCCCGCTCGGCGAAACAGCAGGTCAGCCGGTTTTCACCACGGTGCCCGCGTCACCCTTGTCACCCGCCGAGTCCTTGGTCGCGGAGGCCGGGACCGGCTGGTCCTTGAGCAGGGCGTCCCAGACCTGCTGGGACTGGGCCTGCTGCGGCAGTACGCGGTTGGGGTCGGCCGGGTCGTACATCACCGGCAGGGTGATCATGTGGACGTCGTCCGCGCCCAGGCCCTTGAGCCCGTTGCCGAAGCCGATCAGCTTGTTGATCGAGTTCAGGTCGGAGTCGGTGGTGATCGCCTTGGTGGCGGCGTCCGAGAGGCCGTAGAGCTTGGTGGGGCTGGTGAACACGCCCACACCCTTGACCCGCTCGATCAGCGCCTTGATGAAGGCCTGCTGGAGCTGGATGCGGCCGAGGTCGGAGCCGTCGCCCACGCCGTGCCGGGTGCGCACCAGGCCGAGGGCCTGCTCCCCGTTGAGGGTGTGCCTGCCGGGCGGCAGGTCCAGATGGCTCTTGGTGTCCTTGATCGGCTTCGCGGTGGTGACGGGCACCCCGCCGAGCTCGTCGATGAGCTTCTTGAAGCCGGTGAAGTCGACCTCGATGTAGTGGTCCATACGGATGCCGGACATCTGCTCGACCGTCTTGACCGCACAGGCCGGGCCGCCGACCTCGTACGCGGTGTTGAACATCTGGCGCTTGCCGCCGGGGTCGCTCTTACCGCCCGTGGTGGTGCAGGAGGGCCGGGTGACCAGGGTGTCGCGCGGGATGGAGACGACGCTGGCCGTCTTGTGGCCCTCGTAGACGTGGATGACCATCGCGGTGTCGGAGCGGGCACCGCCGTCGTCCTGGCCGTACTCCTTGTTGGCGCCGGCCCGGGAGTCGGAGCCGAGGACGAGGATGTCCATGGATCCGTTGTCGACGTCCTGCGGGCGGTCGGTGCCGAGCTGGGCGTTGATGTCGACGCCCTTGATGTTGCCGTTCAGCTTGAAGTAGACGTACCCGAGGCCGGCCCCGCCGGCCAGGACCACGCCCGCCGCGGACCAGGCCGCGATCGTCAGCGCTCGGCGGCGCGGGGTCGGGCGCCTGCGGCGCCTGCCACGGCCACCGCCGGATATTCGGTCGCTGCCGTTCTCGCTCTGCTCGGCCATGTTCTCCTCAGTCCTCGCTGCCGCTCCTGGTACCCCCCGCCGTGTCTGTCAGGCACAGTTTGTCGACACTTGTCAGACGGAGAAGCACCAAGAAGGGTTGCACAGGGTTCTAAGAACGCCTTAAGAACGCCCTGGGCGTGTGGTGAAGCTCTCGGCGCCCTCGGATGCCCCCGTACGCACGAGAACGCCCCCGGCACCGAGGTGGCGGGGGCGTTCTCAGAGGTCGCGGCGGTGACGTCAGTCGTTGTTGCCGTTGCCCGGGGTCGTCTTCTGGATCTGGAGCAGGAACTCGGCGTTCGACTTCGTCTGCTTCATCTTGTCCAGGAGCAACTCGATGGCCTGCTGCTGGTCGAGCGCGTGCAGCACCCGGCGCAGCTTCCAGACGACCGCGAGCTCGTCGCTGCCGAGCAGGATCTCTTCCTTACGGGTGCCGGACGCGTCCACGTCCACCGCCGGGAAGATGCGCTTGTCGGCGAGCTTGCGGTCGAGCTTGAGCTCCATGTTGCCGGTGCCCTTGAACTCCTCGAAGATCACCTCGTCCATGCGCGAGCCGGTCTCCACGAGCGCGGTGGCGAGGATGGTCAGCGAGCCGCCGTCCTCGATGTTGCGCGCCGCACCGAAGAAGCGCTTCGGCGGGTAGAGCGCGGTCGAGTCGACACCACCGGACAGGATGCGCCCGGAGGCCGGGGCCGCCAGGTTGTACGCACGGCCCAGACGGGTGATCGAGTCGAGCAGGACGACCACGTCGTGGCCGAGCTCGACGAGGCGCTTGGCGCGCTCGATGGCGAGCTCCGCGACCGTGGTGTGGTCCTCGGCCGGACGGTCGAAGGTCGAGGAGATGACCTCGCCCTTGACCGACCGCTGCATGTCGGTGACCTCTTCCGGACGCTCGTCGACCAGGACGACCATCAGGTGGCACTCGGGGTTGTTGACCGTGATCGCGTTGGCGATCGCCTGCATGATCATGGTCTTGCCGGTCTTCGGCGGGGCCACGATCAGACCGCGCTGGCCCTTGCCGATCGGCGACACGAGGTCGATGATCCGCGTGGTCAGCACGCCCGGGTCGGTCTCCAGACGGAGCCGGTCCTGCGGGTACAGCGGCGTCAGCTTGCTGAACTCCGGGCGGCCGCGGCCGGAGTCGGCCGCCATGCCGTTCGCGGAGTCCAGACGGACCAGCGCGTTGAACTTCTCGCGGCGCTCGCCGTCCTTGGGCTGGCGGACCGCGCCGGTGACGTGGTCACCCTTGCGCAGACCGTTCTTGCGGACCTGGGCCAGCGAGACGTACACGTCGTTCGGGCCCGGCAGGTAGCCGGAGGTCCGGATGAACGCGTAGTTGTCGAGGATGTCCAGGATGCCCGCGACGGGGATCAGCACATCGTCGTCGGCGACCTGCGGCTCGGCGCCGAACTCCTCGCGGCCACCGCGGCGGCCACGGCGGTCCCGGTAACGGCCCCGACGGCCGCGACGGCCCTCGTCGTCGTAACTGTCGTCCTGGGGACCGTTGTTCTGCTGGCCCTGACCACCCTGGCCGCCCTGGCCCTGGCCGCCCTGGCGCTGCTGGCGCTGGCCGCCCTGGCCCTGCTGGTCGTCGCCCTTGCCACGGCGCTCGCCCCGCTCGCCGCGGTCGCGGTCACGGTCGCCGCGCTGGCGGCCCTGGCGGTCGCCCCGCTCGCCACCGCGCTCGCCCCGCTCGCCGCGGTCCCGGCGGTCGCGCCGGCCCTCGGCGCCGTCGACGGCCTCGGCGGCCTTGGCGTCCGGCTGGGCGTCGGTCTTCTGCTCGGCCCGGACGTCCGTCTTGGCCTCGGCCTTGACGGTCTGCGGCTCGGCGACGGCGGTCGCGGACTCCGGGGAGCCGGCGGCCGCGGTGGCGCGCCGACGACGGCGCTCGCCCGCGGGCTGGTCCTCGCTGGCCGGCTGGCCGGGAATCTCGATCTGCTGCTGGGCGGCAGGCTTCTCGGCGGCCTCGTCACCCGTACGGGCCTTGGAGGTGGCGCGGCGCTTCGGCTTCGTCTCGGTCGCGTCGGCGCCCTTGGCCGGGGCGGCGGAGCCGGAACCGGCCTGCGCCTCCTTGATGACCTCGATCAGCTGGCTCTTGCGCATCCGCGCGGTGCCCCTGATGCCGAGGCCGGACGCGACCTGCTGCAGCTCGGCCAGGACCATGCCGTCGAGGCCGGTGCCGGAGCGGCGGCGCCGTGAGGTGGTGCCAGAGGCAGCACCTGCGGCGGGCGCGGAGTCGTCGACAGAAGTGTCGGCTGTCACGCCCATCAGATCGGTGGTGTCGCTCACGAAGGGTCCTTCCCTGGAGCGGACGTCGGCCTGTCTGGCTCGGCGACCGGTTGTGCTGTCCGAACGCGGCTCGTGACCTGGGGTCACTGACCGTGCCGGGGCGGTGGTCCGCCGCGTACGGCGGAGAGATAAACGTGCGTGGGGTCCGGCCCGAGTTCCCCTACTCGGCCCCCTGGGAAAAGCGGGGGGTGTCGTGCCGGGTTCCGGAGCGTGCTCGGAAACTGCTCAGGCAGGCTGCGCAGGCAGTTTGGGAGGCTCCCGGAAGAAAGGCGGTCCCTGAAGGGGACACGAAGCACCGCGCCACAATGACGACCGATGCAGACTTGAGGTTAACACTACCGGATCCAACAAACATTCCCCCTCTCGTTCACCGGCAAGCCGCGCGTCCTGCCCTGAAGGCCCTAGGAGCCCAGTGGCAGGACGCTCGCGCCCGAGGCGTCGAGGCGGAGCCTGTTCGCGGCCCACCCGTCGCCCGCCAGCCGTGCGACCTTGTCGGCCGCACCGTCCTCGACCAGCGCCAGGACCGTGGGCCCCGCGCCGGAGATGACTGCGGGGACGCCGTCCGCCCGCAGCCGGTTGACCAGCGCCACACTCTCGGGCATGGCGGGTGCCCGGTATTCCTGGTGGAGCCGGTCCTCGGTGGCCGGGAGCAGCAGCTCGGGGCGCCTGGTCAGCGCCTCCACGAGCAGTGCCGCACGCCCGGCGTTGGCCGCCGCGTCCCCGTGCGGGACGGTGCGCGGCAGCAGTCCCCGCGCGGTCTCCGTCAGCACCGGCTTGCCGGGGACGAAGACCACCGGAACGACGGAATCCGCGGGGTCCATCCTGATGGCCCGCGCCGCTCCCCCCTCCATCCAGGAGAGCGTGAACCCGCCGAGCAGACAGGCCGCGACGTTGTCGGGGTGGCCCTCGATCTCGGTGGCCAGCTCAAGCAGCGCGGCGTCGTCGAGTCTGGCGTCGCCGCCTATGGTCACCGCGCGCGCCGCGACGATGCCGGCGCAGATGGCGGCCGACGAGGAGCCCAGGCCCCGGCCGTGCGGGATGCGGTTGGCGCAGACGACCTCAAGGCCGCGCGGCTGCCCGCCGAGCAGGTCGAACGCGGTGCGCAGCGACCGTACGAGGAGGTGGCTCTCGTCGCGGGGCAGCGTCTCGGCGCCCTCGCCCGCGATGTCGATGTGCAGGCCGGAGTCGGCGACGCGGACGACCACGTCGTCGTAGAGCCCCAGTGACAGGCCCAGGGCGTCGAAGCCCGGGCCGAGGTTGGCACTGGTGGCGGGAACGCGCACCCGTACGGCGGCGGCGCGGAATGCGGGACCGGCCATCGCTCTGATGACTCTCCTTGTGAGACTGCTGCGAGATTTTCGAAGAGGTACCCAAGACCCGACGGCCACGTGGGCAACTGCACCGCGGCATATGCGGCGGGGTGGGTTGGGTACAGCCTATCGAAGGAAGGTTCAGTGGCGACATAGGGCGCACAGGAGGCGCACGATGCGTGTCGCGAGCCCCCTGCGCCCCTACGTGCCTAGTTGCACGAGGTTGTACGGGTTTTGCCTACGCCAGACCGAGGCGCTCGGCCGCGACCGCCGCGTCCACCGGGACCGTGACCGGCTGCGGAGCGCCCGCGACGGCCCAGTCCGGGTCCTTGAGGCCGTTGCCGGTGACCGTGCACACGATCGTCTGGCCGGGGTCGACCAGACCCTGCTCGGCGGCCTTGAGCAGACCGGCGACCGAGGCGGCCGACGAGGGCTCCACGAAGACACCCTCCTGGGCGGCCAGCAGCCGGTAGGCCCGCAGGATCTCACGGTCCGTCACCTCGTCGATGAGACCGCCCGATTCATCGCGCGCGGCCTCCGCGAACTGCCAGGACGCCGGGTTGCCGATGCGAATCGCGGTGGCGATCGTGGACGGGTCCTTGACCACCTCGCCGCGCACGATCGGCGCCGAACCGGAGGCCTGGAAGCCCCACATGCGGGGCGCGCGGGTGGACACCTTGTCCGCCGCGTACTCCCGGTACCCCCGCCAGTACGCCGTGATGTTGCCCGCGTTGCCCACGGGAAGCACATGGATGTCGGGCGCGTCGCCGAGCATGTCCACGATCTCGAACGCGGCGGTCTTCTGGCCCTCGATACGGACCGGGTTGACCGAATTGACCAGCGCCACCGGGTAGTTGTCGGAGAGGCTGCGCGCCAGCGTCAGGCAGTCGTCGAAGTTCCCGTCCACCTGGAGGATCTTCGCCCCGTGGACCAGCGCCTGGCCCATCTTGCCGAGCGCGATCTTGCCCTGCGGCACCAGCACGGCGCAGACCATGCCGGCCCGTACCGCGTAGGCGGCCGCGGAGGCGGAGGTGTTGCCGGTGGAGGCGCAGATGACCGCCTTCGCGCCCTCCTCCTTCGCCCGGGAGATCGCCATCGTCATCCCGCGGTCCTTGAAGGACCCGGTCGGGTTGGCGCCCTCGACCTTGAGGTGGACCTCGCAGCCCGTGCGCTCGGAGAGCACCTGCGCGGGCACGAGCGGTGTGCCGCCCTCGCGGAGGGTGACGACCGGGGTCGTAGCGGAGACGGGGAGCCGGTCCCGGTACTCCTCGATGATTCCGCGCCACTGGTGGGTCATTGCTCGTTACTCCCCTTCAACACGCATGATGCTGGCGACACCCCGCACGGTGTCGAGCCCCCGCAGGACGTCCACGGTCCCGGTGAGGGCCGCGTCGGCCGCGCGGTGGGTGACGACGACGAGGGACGCCTCGCCGTCCTTCCCCTGCTGGCGGACGGTGTCGATGGACACCCCGTGCTCGGCGAAGACGGTGGCCACCTGGGCGAGCACACCCGGTTTGTCGGCCACGTCGAGGCTGATGTGGTAGCGCGTCACCACGTCGCCCATGGGGCTCACGGGCAGCTGGGTGTACGCCGACTCACCGGGCCCGGTGGACTCGGCGAGCTTGTTGCGGCAGACCGCGACCAGGTCGCCCAGGACCGCGGAGGCGGTCGGCGCGCCGCCCGCGCCCGGCCCGTAGAACATCAGCTGACCGGCGGCCTCGGCCTCGACGAACACGGCGTTGTACGCGCCGCGCACGGAGGCCAGCGGGTGGTCGAGCGGGATCATCGCCGGGTGCACGCGGGCAGTGACGGAACCGCCGTCCGCGGCCCGCTCGCAGATGGCGAGCAGCTTGATGGTGCAGCCCATCTCCTTCGCCGAGGCGAAGTCGGCGGCGGTGACCTCGGCCATGCCCTCGCGGTAGACGTCGTCGAGCCGGACCCGGGTGTGGAAGGCGATCCCGGCGAGGATGGCGGCCTTGGCGGCGGCGTCGAAGCCCTCGACGTCGGCGGTCGGGTCGGCCTCCGCGTACCCCAGGGCGGTGGCCTCGTCGAGGGCCTCCTGGTACCCGGCGCCCGTCGAGTCCATCTTGTCGAGGATGAAGTTGGTGGTGCCGTTGACGATGCCGAGCACCCGGTTGACCTTGTCACCGGCGAGCGACTCGCGCAGCGGCCGGATGAGCGGGATGGCACCCGCCACCGCCGCCTCGTAGTACAGATCCCGCCCGTGCTCGTTGGCGGCGGCGTGCAGCGCGGCGCCGTCCTGGGCGAGCAGCGCCTTGTTGGCGGAGACGACGGAGGCGCCGTGCTCGAAGGCGGTGGTGATCAGCGTACGGGCGGGCTCGATGCCCCCGATGACCTCGATGATGACGTCGATGTCGCCGCGTTTGACAAGGGCGGTGGCGTCGGTGGTGACGAGGGCGGGGTCGATGCCCTCGCGCACCTTCGAGGGCCGGCGCACGGCGACACCGGCGAGCTCGACGGGCGCGCCGATGCGCGCCGTGAGGTCGTCGGCGTGCGTCGTCATGATGCGCGCCACCTCTGAGCCGACCACTCCACAGCCCAGCAGCGCCACCTTCAGCGGACGCGTACGCATCATCCGACCTCGTTTCCTTCTACCAGCCTGAACTACCAGCTTGAATACGAACCAGTCTCACTCACCGGACGGAGGTTTCCGCCCTCCGTCCGGATCCTGAGACACATATTCCACTATTTATTCATCGATCTATTCATTTATTCATCATCCGAGGTCGAGCCGCAGGAGATCTTCCTCGGTCTCGCGCCGGACGATCACGCGTGCCTCGCCGTCGCGGACCGCGACGACCGGCGGGCGCAGCGCGTGGTTGTAGTTGCTGGCCATGGAGCGGCAGTACGCGCCGGTGGCCGGCACCGCGAGGAGGTCGCCGGGCGCCAGGTCGGCGGGCAGGAACGCGTCCCGTACGACGATGTCGCCGCTCTCGCAGTGCTTGCCCACGACCCGTACCAGCATCGGCTCGGCGTCGGAGGTGCGCGAGACGAGCGAGACGGAGTACTCGGCGTCGTACAGGGCGGTCCGAATGTTGTCGGACATCCCGCCGTCGACACTGACGTACGTCCGCAAGCCCTCAAGCGGCTTGATCGTCCCGACTTCGTACAGCGTGAAGGCACTGGGTCCGACGATCGCGCGCCCCGGCTCGACGGAGATGCGCGGCGTGCGCAGCCCGGCGGCCTCGCACTCGCGGGTGACGATCTCGTTGAGCGCCTTGGCGATCTCGTGCGGCTCGCGGGGGTCGTCGTCGGAGGTGTACGCGATGCCGAGCCCGCCGCCGAGGTCGATCTCGGGCAGCTCGACACCGTGCTCGTCACGAACGTCGGCGAGGAGCTGGACAACGCGCCGGGCGGACACCTCGAACCCCGCCATGTCGAAGATCTGAGACCCGATGTGGGAGTGAATGCCGATGAGCTCAAGCCCATCCAGCTTCAGCGCCCGCCGCACGGCCTCGGCGGCCTGCCCCCCGGCGAGGGCGATCCCGAACTTCTGATCTTCATGAGCGGTGGCAATGAACTCGTGGGTGTGCGCCTCGACGCCCACGGTCACGCGGATCTGGACGCGCTGGCGCTTGCCGAGGCCCTGGGCGATGTGGGCGACGCGGACGATCTCCTGGAAGGAGTCGAGGACGATGCGCCCGACCCCGACCTCGACGGCCCGCCGAATCTCACCTTCGGACTTGTTGTTGCCATGGAAGGCGATCCGCTCGGCGGGCATTCCGGCGGAGAGGGCGGTGGCGAGTTCGGTGCCGGAGCAGACGTCGAGGTTGAGCCCCTCCTCGTGGAGCCACCGCACGATGGCGCGGGAGAGGAAGGCCTTCCCGGCGTAGAAGACATCGGCGTCCTTGCCGAAGGCGTCGGCCCAGGCGCGGCAGCGGGCGCGGAAGTCGGCCTCGTCGAGGAAGTACGCGGGGGTCCCGAACTCCTCGGCGAGCGAGGCGACATCGAGCCCGGCGACGGTGGCGACTCCGTCGTCGTTGCGTCCGACGGTCTGCGACCAGACCTTCGGATCAAGGGCGTTGAGGTCGGCGGGCGGCGCCGAGTAGTGCCCTTCGGGAAGGACGTCGGCGTGACGGGGCCCGGCGGGGTGTGCGGAACGGCTCATGCTGTCACTCTCACAACTCTTACGACTCTCACGAGTTCACAGGAATTCAGGGGCGTCGATACCGAACAGGGACAGGCCACCGGCCAGCACCGCCCCGGCGGCTTCGGCGAGCGCGAGCCGGGCACGGTGGGCGGCCAAGGGTTTCTCGTCCCCGAGCGGCAGCACGGTGTGCTGGAAGTCGAGAACGGCGTCGGCAATGCCTTCGAGCTGCCGCGCGACCCGGTCGGGGGCGGCCAGGCGAGCGGCGCGGAGGAGGACGTCGGGGTGGTCGGTGAGGAGGGTGAGGAGAGGGGCGGCGGTGTCCGGGTCGCCGGGGTCGCCGGGGGCGCTTTCGGCGATACCGAGGGCGTGGGCGTTGCGGGTGAGGGCGCGGGTGCGGGTGTACGCGTACCGCACACGGAAGTACGGATTGCTGTCGCGCTGGGCGAGGAGCTCGGCGGCCGGGGCGGGCCGGTCGTGGGCGGCGGCGCGGAGGTAGGCCCAGCGGGCGGCGTGGGGACCGGCGAGGTGTGCGATCTCCGGGTCCGGGAGGACGTGGAGCCGTTCATTCCCGTACGGGGTGATCTCGGCGGTGGCGCCCTGTGAGCGCAGCAGCTCGACGACCACGGAGGTGACGGCGAGGGCGCGGGGCTCGTCGACGGGGGCGAAGGAGGTGTGCTGCCCGGAGAGGGAGTCGCCGTACCCGTAGCGCGGCCCGAGCGCGAGCACTCGGCGTACGAGCTCGTCGTGGGCGGCGGGGCCGGCATCGAGGGTGAAATTGAGGAACCCCGGCCCGGTGATGTCGACGCGCGCGACCCCGGGGGCGCCGGTGAGCCGCCCGCGCAGGGCCTCGGCCACGGCGCGGGGCGCGAGCCCGGAGGAGGCGGCGAGCTTCAGCGCGACAGCACTGGCGTAGTCCCCTCCCCCACCCGGCCGGGGCCGCTCGACCTTGACGTCATCGGGCACGGCGACAGCGAGCACACCCTCGTCGACGGCGCTGCGCACGGCACGCACGACGGTACGGGAGAGCTCTGCGGGGGTCACGGGACAAGCGTATGGGAGAGGGGGGGTGGGGCGGCCAATCGGTTTCGGGATGTGGGCGGGGGCCCTCCGGGGGGCGGGGGGGAATGGGGGGTGCGGCGGGGCCGGGGTCGGGCATGCGGGGTGCGGCGGGGCCGGGGGGGGGGGCCGCCCTGCCGGGGGGGGCCGCCCTGCCGGGGGTGGGGGGGATGCGGGGTGCGGCGGGCCGGGGGTGTCGGGCTCGCCCATGCCCGGGACGGGCGCACGCTACCCGGGTCGAGGGGGTGCTGGGTGCTCCCCCTACCCCCTACCCCTCGGCCACGTCTGGTCCCGGCCGCCCGGCCGGCCCGGCCGGGCGGCCTGTTGCCGTCGACGGGGCCGGAGGAGCTGACGGGATGGGGCCCACCCCACCGGGGCGGGGGCGAAGGCGGTACCCACCTCTGCTGACGCGACTGACGCGGCTCAGCCGCGACTCGTACCGGCCGCCCGCCCGGCCCGTCCGGGCTGCCTGTTGCCGTCGGCGGACGGCGGGGCCTCCCGGTGCATCAGCTGCCGTACGACCCTGACGAGCTCGGCCGGCTCGAAGGGCTTGGCCAGGAACGCGTCCACCCCGGCCGCGAGCCCGGTCTCGACCTCGTACTGCGTACAGGCACTGATGATGGCGAGCGGCAGATGCCGCGTACGCGCGTCCGCCCGCAGCCGCGCGGCGGTACGCAACCCGTCGAGCCGAGGCATCACGACGTCGAGAGTGATGACATCCGGACAGACCCGGTGCACCACTTCCAGACACTCGGCACCATCAGCCGCGGTCACGACCTCGAAGCCCTCCAGCTCAAGGTTGACCCTGATCAGCTGCCGGATGACCTTGTTGTCGTCGACAACAAGCACCCGGCCGGACACGCCTGACACATCTTGAGGTTAGGTCCGCGAACGTCGCCGCGTCCGGGTTTTCCCCACTTCCGCCCCCTGCGGGGGACCCCACCCCCGCCGGCCACGCGAAATACCTGTTCACAGCCACCCCACGAGAGCTGGTAGTGTTCAACCCGTCGCCGCCAAGCGCGGTGAACGCCCCCGTAGCTCAGGGGATAGAGCAACGGCCTCCGGAGCCGTGTGCGCAGGTTCGAATCCTGCCGGGGGCACCTGTTAGTAGGTGCCTAAGACCCCGCCACCAGCCAGTTTGCTGGGTGCGGGGTCTTCTTGCGTGTGCGGGTCGATGCCGCCGAATGCGGCTGCATGACAGTGATCACGTTGTAATAGCGTGATGATGTTGAAGGGTGTCGGCGCAGCTCAGAGGCGGCTTTCTGGACCTCTGCGCGCACGCGTCCGCGCACGACGAAAGCCCCGGATTTCTCCGGGGCTCACGCGGTCGAGGCGTTCCTTCAGGCCGGGTTGATCCTTGGCTATCCCACCTCCCCGAGCCCTTCCATGATCCGGCTGTTCATCTCCTGCTCCTGGCCGTCGATGCACTTGGCGTAGATCTTGAGAAGCACGTCCACGGAGTGCCCGGCGCGGGCCGCCACCTCTGCGGCTGGAACGCCGGAGTTGAGCCACTGGGAGACGCCCGCGTGGCGCAGGTCGTACGGCCGGAAGGCCAGGACGGACGAGACCTGTTCGGGTAGGAAGGCCAGCTTTCGGGTCTGCTTCCAGACGCGGGAGTACGAGGACGCCGCGACGACGTTGCCCCGCTCGCTCTGGAAGATCCGGCCGTCTTTGGCCGCGTCAAACTCCTCCAAGTGCTCCTGGAGCAGCCGCACCAGATGCGGCGGAATGGGCACGATCCGGACTGCGCCCTCCGCTCTCTGCTTCAACCCACGTCTGTCGTGCGCTTCGCCGGAGTCGGTCCACGCCTTTCCTGCCGTGGGTCGGGTCTCGGCCACTTCGATCCGGCCCCAGCCCTCCTCAGGGAGGAAGCAGTCCGAACGCCGGAGGCCAAGCGCCTCTTCCGGTCGCAGGGCCGCGTAGTACAGGCAGCCGAAGAAGGCCCTCAGCCGCCTGCCGCTCGCCCGCTTGTAGCCGCCGACGTAGGTCACCGCCGCCAGGAGCTCCCGAGCCTGCCGCGGGTTGACCACCACACGGCGGTCGACCTCCTGGAGGGCCCGGCGACCGCGCTTGCGCCGAACCCGTCCGAGTGGATTGCCCGGCAGCATCTCCAGCTCCACCGCGTACTCCAGAGCGTTGAAGACGACCGCCCGGCGCCGCCGGTACGTCTGCGTGGCCGCAGGCTTCCCGTCGAGCTTCCGGCCGAGGACGTCGATCAGCTCATGGGCCCGAGCGATGTCCTGGAGTTCCGCCACGGGCAGGGAAGCTTTCTCCAGCCACCGGACCGCCGCCGTGATCTCGTCCGGACGCTCCCGCTCGCGGCGAGAGGGAGGCAGCACGTACGACCGGAGCGCACGCCGGACAGTCCTGTTGTCAGGTCTCCCCCGCACTTCCTTGACCAGTGCGGGGAGGACCGTCGCCAGGGCGTCCGTCATGCTGTCGCGTTGCTTCGCGGCAGCCTCTGCCCATCGGCCGTCGAGGTACTTGATGGCCAGCTCCAGGAAGGACAGAGCGGCCTTGCCTCCGCGCAGCGAGTCGGGCAAGCCCGTCACTGTGTCGAACGGCTCGCCCTTGTCGATGGCTCGGAGGAGCTTGGCCCGGAAGCGGTCGGCCAGCGCCTTCGTCTTGTACGACGCACTCATGGGAGTGCCATCGACCACCCACCGCACGGTGTAGCTGGGCTTCTTCGTGGTCCGGTTGAGGGCCAGCTTCCAGACCGCGACCTTGTACGACTTCACGAGGCAGCCCCATCCGCCAGCTCGTCCAGCCAGGCCGCCAGCACGTCACGCCGGACCCGCAGCTCCCCGTTCGGGAGGCGGATGCAGCGGGGTGCGATGCGGAGCTCCCGCCAGCGGTAGAAGGTGCGGCGGGAGATCCCGCCCAGCTCGTCGAGGACCTGGCGCACGGTGAGCAGTTCAGCCGCCCGTTCACGAGCCATGGCGGTCACCGCCCTCGCGGACCGAGGCAGCGATCAGCGCCGCCTCCGGCGAGTAGCCGCGTCCGGCGTACCGCCAGGCGCCGACCGTCACCGTGGGCCGCTCCCCTAGCCCGAGCGCCGCCCGCTGCTGCTCCGCACGGTGATCCGCACGCGCCGTCCGCAACGCCGTCAGCGTCGTCGAATAGCGCCGCGACTTGGTCGAGAAGTGGCCGCCGTACCCCAGCATGTGCGCCCACCGCCGCAGCCCCAGCGGCTCGAACGGCGGGAGCCCACCGAGCCACCAGCACGTACCGATCATGCGGAGGGTATGCGCCCGTACCGGCAGGACGACCAGGTCGGCCGCCCGGCGAATACGCCCGTCCACCGCGCCGGCGGACTCTGCGCCCTTCGTCGCGTACTTGGCGATGTAGCCCGCGACAGCTGCGGAGTTCAGCGACTCCCCTGCCCCGAAGGCCGCGATGGGCCGTACATCGATCTGTCGACCGAAGCGGAGCACTCGCCGCCCGACGACGTCCGAGCCGGGCGCAGCGAGCCGTACCGCGCCCGCAGCCGTACGCACCGTGTCCATGAGAAGCGCCGTCGATGCCCACTCAGGCGGAGGTACCGCGGGACCGGCCGGACCGTCCAGCCGGACGACCGCATGGAAGTGGACCAAGCCGCGACGCTGGTACTCGGCCACCTTCGCGTACGACAGCCGAACCGAGTCGGCCAGCTCCTCCCGGGGGAGCCTGCCCCGGCGGGCGAGTTCGCGCCGGAGCTCCAGGGCGAAGCGATGCCAGAGCCGCCCGGCGTTCGCCTGCCATAGGACCGCCCCGGCGTAGTCGTAGCAGCGCGGGCAGAGCGGTTCCCCGAGTCGGGGGTCACCCTCCGTATGCCGCAGGGGGCACCCGGCCGACGAACCGTGCGGGCAGGACTCCCCTACCCGGCGCGGTCGACAGACGCGTACCCGCCCATCACGCTCGCGCCGTGTGTGGACTGGCCCGAAGCCCGGAGCGGTGAGGGTGGCGAACACCCGGGGGTGCCCGCCCACCTCCTCCGTGACGTCCTTGCCGCCGACCAGTCCGGCCCGGATGAGTTGGTACGTATCCGCCTGATAGACGCGTGCGCAGGTCGGGCAGACCGACGACCGGCGGTTGCCGCAGGAGGTGAGCAGCCGCCCGCCGTACGCGTCGGAGGCGTAGGCCAGCAGCGCTTCCCCGCTCCTCGCGTCGAAGACAGTCGCGCTGCCGACCAGATGAACAGGGTTCGTGCATCCGCCGAGACGGACGATGTTCCGGCGCCACGCGTCGAAGCCGGGTTCCACCGCCCGGTCGAGGAGCGCGGCAACTCCCGTCACCAGCGGCGTCATGGGGGCGTTCATCGGGACCCCCTGAACGCCTGGCGCATCACGGCCGCGATAGCTTCCGTCGGCGTCTTGGCGCTGAACCGGAGAGTCGGGTCGGTCAGCCAGAGCGCGGCGGCATGCGCGGGGCAGAGGCGGCGCTCGGATGCGTCCAGTCCGACCATGACGACCTGTTCGCGGCCGACACACAGCGGACGCTCCTCATCCCGTAACTCACATTGCGGCCGAGGGGATTTGCGCGAATGACTCGCGATGGACAAGGTGTAAGTACTCCTTTCACTGCTCACGTGGCGGATGGAGTGGGTTCCCGGCGGGGTCGGGTTTGGCGACTTCGCGCCCCGCTGGGAGCCCGTCATTTGGGCGATCACTGCTGATCCTCGGGCGGGATCGCGACGACGGAGTAGGCGATCGGGCCGAAGGATCGACGCGCCCCGAAGTAGCCCTCGCCGAGGTCGTCCGCGGGAACTCCGAGTGGAGCAGCGACGCAGTTCGCGACTTCCTGACGGATGGAGGCGTCGGCTGCGTCGACGAAGACAGCGAAGGACGGATTACGCGGAACGATCACGCCGGGATTGACGATCAGGAAGTCCGTCAGTTCCCGAAGACCGGCGATGAAGGCGTCCCTGTCCCCGGAACGGATGACGTACTTGGGCATGGTTCACCCCTCCTTTCACATGCTGGAATGGGTCAGAAGTGGAGTTGGCCGAGGAAGCCGGTGATTCCGACCAGCACCGCCTGTACGGCTGGCGCGGCCACCGTGTCGGCCAGCAGGAAGCCGAACGCTCCGCACATCAGGAAGTCGGCCCACCGCAGATAGCGGATGCGCAGGAGAAACCAGATCACCAGGCCCAGCAGCACCACGGCCGACATGGAGACGAGCACGGCGTTCCCCTCTCACTCGCTGCCGTCGTGGTCGAGGCGTTCGATGCGCACGGCCGTTCTGCTCATCGCGTCGACGAGTTCCGGCAGGTAGGGAGTCAGGTGGGCGTACTCGGCCGCGATGACCTCCGCGTCCTCCTCCGAGACCAGGTGGGAGCGAGCCCGCTCCCAGCCGTCCCCGGAGGCCAGGACCGCCGTACCGGCCTGTTCGGGCGTGATGGCCTGAGCCGCTTTGAGAGCGTCGGGGTTGAGATCCCCGAGAGCCATCTCGGCCGTACCGGGGTCTGAGACGCGGTGGCAGACTCGTCCGGCGAGCTGGGCGCGCAGGGCCGTGACGCCCGGTCCCATGTCGGAGCCGACGCGTTGCCCGGCCACGATGAGGAACAGCCCTAGAGCCGCGCCCAGTTGGGCCAGGCGGATCAGGGCAGTGGCCGCCGCTTGTGCTTCGTCCTTCTCGCTCCGGCTCGCGATCAGGAACAGCTCCGCGATCTCGTCCACGATCACGACGACCGGTACGGGCCGCTTCTCATCCGGCAGGCCCCATACGTTCCGGACGCGCGCCGCACGGCAGGCCGCCATCCGGTCGAGGGTCAGGTCTACGAGCGCGGCAAGGAGCTTGACCGCCTGCGCCCTGTTCGTCGCGAGGGCGGAGAGCCGGGGCCCGTAGAGCGAGAGCTCCATGCCGCCCTTGCAGTCGATCCCGACCAGCGCCACGGGTTGCGGAGCGAGGCCCGCAACGAGTGCGTTGATCAGGGTCGACTTTCCGGAGCGGGTCGCCCCCACGATCAACCAGTGCGGCACTCGCCGTAGGTCGATCACCCACTGCGCCCCGGTTTCGAGGGCGCCAACGACGACGTGGAGCAGGCGGTCGGCGGTGCGCTGCCTGGGGATGCGAGGCGCAAGCAGCGGATCCGCGGCCGAGGCGGCGACGCGCACAACACCGGGCCTCCACTTGGTGACGCGGACCGCGTGCACCTGCCAGGCGTGCGCCATGGCGGGCGACGCCTTGACGAAGTCCTCGGGGGTCTGGCCCGGCAGTAGCCGGACCAGGAACCAGAAGCCGCCCGCGGTTGGCCGTATGGCCCCGTACCGAGGAACGCGGGGTTGCGGTGGAGGCGCCCCGTTCCCCACGAGCCCCGAGACCACGGTCAACGCGGCCTTACGGCTCACGGCCAGGCCACAGCCCGCCATCAGAGGTCGCCAGGTACGGGCGACGCGGAGGCAGGCGACCGGGAAGCCGAGCGCGAGCCACCAGGCCACCGGGTAGCGGCGGCGCAGGGCCGGGCCTGCCAGAAGCAGACCCGACGCCAGCACGGCGGCCACCACGATCCCCCACGCCAACCAGGTCGGCCCGGCTAATCGTTCGGAAGCCGCCGCGTTCACTGCGCGGCCCCCTTGCCTGCCGCCGCCGGAGCGGCAAAGGGCTTGATCTCTGCGGCACGGAAGGCAACGCCGTGCCGCCCATCGTTCTCCCAGGGCGTCGCCACGAGGTCCCGCACCTGCACGGGCATACCGAGTTGCACGCCCCGCGGCTCGCCGGGAACGCTCACATTCACGACGTCCGCCGATGCCCCACTCATGAGGCATAAGCCGACCTGGTACACGGTCTGTCCGGTCTCGCGATCCACGCGAAGCTGCCCGGTCTCGCGGTTGGCGAGGCGCGGGGCCGGGGCCACCGCGCAGATGATCCCGGTGAACTTCGCCGTGTCGATCGGAAGGGTTGCCACTGTTCTGGATCTCCTCTGCTTCTCGCATCCGAAGGCCAATCCTTCGGGATGATTCACAACCCGTAGTACGGGTGCGACCCAGAGTGCGACCCGTAGTACGGGTTGTCAAGCGTCAAGTAATGAGGGACGCTGACCCCGTCCCTGATCCGTAGACGAATCGTCCCTAGACCCGGGACGGCCAGCAGCACACCGCCGGTACACGGAGGACCCCACATGCCAACCGAGAAGCCCCAGGCCAAGTACCGCGCGATCGCAGATCACCTGCGCCATGGGATCTTGGACGGCACCTACCCGGCCGGCCAGCCGCTCCCCTCCGAGGAATCTCTGGCGAAGCAGTTCGGGGTGACGCGTCCCACGGTCCGCCAGGGCATCGCGGAGCTACGGGCGGCCGGTCTCGTGGAAGTGATGATGGGCCGCGGGATGTTCGTCCGCTCCCCGCACAACCGCCCCAGTTTCACGCGCCCGCGCGGCGTGCGCCGCGATCCGAACGGCGGCTACGTGGAGGCGGATGGCATCCGCTGGACCAACGCGGAGGAACCGGTGGCGACGCGCACGGACGCCCCGCTCGCGCTGGCGGACCTCCTCCAGATCCCGCCGGGCGAGCCGATGTTCACGTACGACGCACTCCAGGTCGCGGACCACGGCCGCCTCCGCCAACTCCACCGCACCTACGTGCCGTTCTCCGTACTCATCGACACGAAGTACGAGGAGGAGGCCCCGCCTCCGGCACCGGAGCTCTACGCCGCGCTGGCCGACCTGGGCCACGAACTCCACTTCACGGAGTACCTGCGCACCCGCATGCCCCTCCCTGACCAGGCCAAGGCCCTCCGCCTCCCCAACGGCGTCCCGATGCTCCACATCTTGCGCGTGGCCCTGGCCAATAACGGCAATCCGCTCGCCCTGGAGGAGTTCTACCTTCCGGGGGACGACTTGGAGCTCTCGTACGCGCTCTGACGCGGCGCCTGGCTCAAACTTTCTCTACTTCATCAAGGTGGCTCGCTCCGCTCGCCGCGCGCGGCTCGGCTGGTGCCCGTGCCACGCGCACGGCGATCAGCGGCCTGACGTCAGAGAAGGGGTACGCCGTGGCTGGGGCCGGTCGGCTCCACGGCTTTAGCCACCTCCCCGGTCCGGGTCCCGCGTCGAGCAAGACCAGGAGGCCACTCGTGCACATTGCGGCAGGCCCAAAGCCTGCCCGAGTTGCCAACCAGCGTACGGCCCCCTGATCATGCTCGACCCCAGACCGGGCAGGCCACCGGCCAAACCCGTTCCGCCGACCGGTTGTTCCACCTCGTATCCACGGTGATCTCTGAAGACCGCTACCGCGCAGCGGCTCCACGATGCGATCATCTCCCCATGGAGCAGAGGGACTTCGCGGTGGCGGACTTAAGACTGGACGGTAACAACCCTCGGCATGCTGTGCCGACACCAACGACGCGCGAAGCCATCGCAGCTCTGCTTGGGAAGGACCCCGAGAAGCTACTGCGACTGGCTCAAGACATCGCCCAAAAGGGAGTCAATCCCACTGAATTCCCCGTCGTGGTCTATGAAGAAGACCACCCAGTCATTATCGAGGGGAACCGTAGAATCGCGGCGCTCAAGGCGCTAGATGATCCATCCTTAGTGGAAGATCCTCGCATTCGACAAATGTTTGCAATTGCCGCGCGCCGCCATTCCTACCCTCAGTCCGTACGCTGCGTAGTGGCGGAAAGCAGGGAAGAGGCACGTCACTGGATCACCCTCAGGCACACCGGGGAAAATGAGGGTGTCGGAATTCAGCCTTGGACGACCGAGCAGAAGACACGTTTCGCGGAGAAGAAAACCCCTACCGAAAAAGCCCTGCGCTTTATGCAGCAAGCCTCGGAGTGGTACAGCGCCGACGAGAAGTTACTGCAGGACATAGAGATTGTTCGCTCGACGAGACTCACCACCCTCGCTCGCCTGCTCTCCGATCCTAAAGTCAGAAATTCCCTGGGGTTTGACTTCCGGGATGACGGAATCCTGGCCGAGTATGAGCCGGAAGCAATGCACAACTCGGTGCGACGCCTGTTCTCTGACTTGGCAACTCACCTCTCGGTATCTCGGGTGAAGAGTAAGGACCAGCGCAGCGAGTATCTCGGCGCCATCAAAAATGATCTCCCACAGAATTCGCAGCGCCTGACTCAGCCCCGCTTCATGCCAAAGCAGAAATCAGCAGGCCCCCCAGTCACTACCCAGGCGCAGAGTCAACCCTCCACGCCCGCCCGTCCAACGACCGTGGGGCCCAATAGGTCTCAGCAAGACAAACGCGTCTTTCAAAATGTCGTCATGCGGAATATCAGCCCTAGAACGGCCAAGGTTCTTAACGAGGCGAAGAAAATTTCCATCGCCGAGTCGCCGAACGTTGCAGCCATTATGATCCGCGCTGTCATCGACATCACCGTAACAGAGGCAGCAGAAAGACAAGGATGGCGTCGACGGCAAGACAAGCTGCGGGATCGAATCGGGGTTGCTCTACGTCATATCGACCCAGAAAGTACGGACAGGAAACTCGACGAAGCACGCAGGATGTCTCAGAACGACGGTGCTTTATCTGTTAAAAATCTACACAGCTTCATGCACCAATGGGACGTTCACCCCATGATCGTGGATATCACGACCCTCAGCGTGGTTTACACGCCCATGCTTCTAAAGCTGGACGAGTATTTGGGAGAAAATCCCAAATGACGAGATACATCAGCCCTCTCCGTTACCCCGGCGGAAAAGCTCGCCTAGCCGGATACATCAAACACCTGATTGACTCTCAGCATCCCCGACCAACTCACTATTCGGAACCGTTCTGTGGAGGCGCAGGCGCTGCACTTAAACTCCTCACCGACGGAACCGTAGATCACATACATCTGAATGATGCAGATCCAGGGATCGCCGCCTTCTGGCGGTCCGTCTTTACCAAGACCGACGAATTCGCAGCTAGGGTGCGCGCCGCCGACGTGACGATCGACAGTTGGCGTAAGGCCGCCGACACGTACGCTGCCCCTTTAGGAAAAGACGATCTAGAGCTCGGGTTCGCGACCTTCTTCCTGAACCGAAGCAACCGATCAGGAATCCTCCGAGCTCGCCCCATCGGAGGCTTCGAGCAGAAAGGTAAATGGAAGATAGATGCACGCTTCAACCGTGAAGCGCTAGCGAAGCGCATAGAGCTGCTTGGATCATATCGGGACCGCGTCTCCTTGTCGCAACAGGATGGCCGGCAGCACCTCCAAAGCCTGGAGGCCCTAGGCGAGAATGTCGTAGCGTATGTAGACCCCCCCTACCTGGTACAGGGCGATCGTCTTTACATGGACAGTCTTAGTTCAGAAGACCACACTGAACTAGCGTCGGTCCTGTCCAGGAGTCCCATTAAATGGTTTCTGACCTACGACGCCGAGAGCCGGATCACGGAAAGCCTGTACCCAGATCACCGGTGCATTCAGTTCGAGATATCGCACAGTGCACAGGTGCGTCATCTGGGGGTCGAGTATGCGGTTTTCAGCAAGGGTCTGCGCGTTCCAGAATTCGAAGGCGTTATCGGCAAAGGCGACTATCTCTGGCTAACGGTCTGAAAGGGCAAGCGTGACCGTCGTACATTTTCCCGAGTACCGAGCATATAACCAGGAGAGAGTCAGGGCGAGTGACGCCATGATGGCACTACTGGCAGGCTCCCGGCTCGCAGAGAACACGCTGCGTCTGACCGATGGCAGCACTCGCCTTCTGCCCGAGATATTCCCGGCAGTACCCCATATTCGGCGCATGAACCTCACGACAGCGAATGCCCGCTCGCTGCTGTCTCAAGCCGAGCAGCACCTAGGTGCTATGGCTGTACCCTACGCCCTCGCCATTCATGAGGACTTTGTTAAAACATGCTTCGGCCTCTTACTCAGAGATGGCCAAATCAGCTCAGCGGAAATCAGAAGTGCGGACGCATCATCGATGCACAGACTGTTTGAACAGAAGGTTGGTAAGCAGATCCCAGGCGATTCCATCGAGCAATATCATCTAATTCGACGCATGCGTAACGCGGTGATTCATGCAGGCGGAAAACCCAAGCAGGGACTTGTTACCGCAGCCAATAATCTGTCCCCTAGGGCGCTTGCCCAGTGGATGAAAGTAACGGGCGATTCCCCGGCTACTCGCGTTAAGATCGGTGTCCCCGTTACTTTCTCGCACGGAGAGCTAGTGTTAGCACTGGCGGTGACAAAACGGATATCGCAGGAGATGAACTTCGCGCTCAGGGACAGCCTTTCACGCGGCACGTGGGCCGACGTTGCACTCGAAGACTTCATCTCCGAACATCCACAGCTGGTCCACATTGCGCAGCGTAAAAGAAAGTTGGTGGGATTCCTCCGAAGCTACTACCAAGCGCTCAATCTGACCGACGCTGAGGCAACCGCAGCAATGCAGAGAGCAGGGTGGTAGGAGTGAAAAGAGGGCGCTCTTCCAGTTAAGCTACCCGCCGGGACTCGAACCCGGACCTCCCTCTTCTGTGGATGCTAGCGGCCATGAACCGCAACGGGCTTCTTCAGCCTCGCACCCCTTCACCACGACGAGATTAGCAGACGTTCCGACAAGATGCTCAGACCTCAAGTCGACTGTGTCATCGTGATGTTGGATACGCAGCGATGTGGCTCACCCAGAGGTCCTTGGCTACGCCTCGACTCCGATCCCAAATGACGTGGGCCCCCGCGCCATGCCGGGCTGCGGCGCTGGGGCGCCGGTCCCGGCCGGGCGCGGGGGCCGACCACGGGGACAGGGATCAGTCAGGTTGCCGGAGTGCCTGAGCTCTTCGCATCGGCGGCCATTTTGACGGACAGGCCCACCGTTATCAGTTCGGCCAGGAGCTCCGCCGCCTCCGGGCGGATCGCACCCAGGCACACTAGGCCCTCGCCTCTCACGTTCACGTCCGCCTTCAGGCCGGGAAAGTCCGTGTCCAGGCCAAGCCCTGTCAGTTGTTCCGCCAAGGCCACCGCTCCGCGCCGGGCCCTCAGCCAGCCACGCACATACGGCACGCCGGGCTCCAAGTCCTCGGCGCGACGCGCCACCACTCCTCGCGGATCTGTCATCTCCTCCACCCTCTCCCTACTCCTACTGGCTCGGGCTCTGGCTGCACGCCCCGTCCAGGGTTCGGGCGCATGCGCTCGCCAGGCGCAGCAGCTCCGCCAAGCGCTCCGCCGTCACCGGGGACACACGGCCGAGCTCGATCAGGCCGTGGCCGAAGGCGTTTGATTCCGCTCTCAGGTAGGGGAAGTCCCGTTCCATGCCTGCCGCCGTAAGGACGTCGCGGAGGGTGGCCGTCGCGTTGCGCGCGGCATACCAGGAGTCGCTGTCCAACGGAGACCAGTGAGCGGTGTCATTGCCCGGCTCGCCCTCACTGCGCATCGGGCCCAGCCTCCTCCAGGACCTTGTTCGCCACGGCCGCAGGTGTCGGGTACCGCTCGCCGTAGTGGTCGACCCGAGCGACCAGGTCAGCCGCCGCGACGAGCATGACCGCCAGCGCGGCCGGGCGCTGCGGGTTGGCTTCCGGCCGGCGGAGGGGCGCGCGGAGCCATTCGTACCGATCTCCCGCCAGCGGAATCGGGCCGGGCACGACCACGTATGAACCGTTGTCGAGGTACTTGTACTCGGGCGGACTGTCTGTCTCCCGGCACACGAAGTCCTCAAACGGCTTCCTCCATTCGGAGTTGAGGAAGAAGCCCACCTGCTGAGCCCTGCGGTCGGTCATGACTGGCCCGACCGGCATCTGTCGACGCACCAGTTGATCGAAGACCTCAAGACCGACCCGCTGGGGAACCACCACGACGTCGAAGAGACGCCCGGTGGGCAGAAGGTAGGGAAGCCGCGGGTCCTCCCGCCACACCGCCCGGCATACGGTCGGCTCCTCCGCCGCAGCCGATAGCCACCCGACGCCCCTCTTGGTCATCCTTTGCACGTCATCTCACCCCAAGTCGCTCTCACCCGGCGGCACTCAACCGGCGTGGAGCCAGGCTCTCGCCAAGGTCCCTGAGCTGGGCAGATGACGAGTATCGACGGGGGATGACGCCCAGCTGACGGGTCCGTCATCCCCCGTCACCCGCTCACCCGATTCACCGAACTACGGCCTGCCCCTCACATCGGCGCTTTCGAGTCCGTACATTCAGACGCGCGGGAAACTCAGGCACCGTCGCGTTATGGAGGGGGCGACGACCACGAACCCGACGCAGTCAGTCGGCAGCCACTTACGCGCGGCCCGGACGAATCGCGGTTGGAGCCAACCGCGGCTGGTCCGTGAGCTGCGTACGCTCGCCGCGCGTCGCGGGCATCAACTTCCGGCAGATGCCAGTGTGAAGAGACGCATTGCCAGTTGGGAGAACTGCCACAGCGTCCCCGACGAGTTCTACGGCCCATTGATCTGTGAAGCGCTCGGTCTCAGCGCGGCCGAGCTCGGGCTCAACCACATCGGGAGCCAGGACTCCGCTCTGCTCGATGCCACGTACCCGACCAGCCCGGAAGCCGCCTTCGACAACATCGATCGGCTGTGGCGTGCAGACCTCAACGGGTACGAACCGCTCCTCGCCGCCGAACCCGCCGAGCCCGCGTGGAACGAGGCGTCCCTACGGTGGCTCGTGGCGCCGGAGCCGGGCTTCCCCACCAACCCAAGCGAGGGACGCGTCCGCGTTGGACTCGCGGACGTGGCCACGATCAAGGCGACCAGCGACATGTTCGCCCAGCTCGACGACCGCTTTGGCGGCGATCACGCGCGGCACGCCGTGATCCAGTACCTGAGCCGGGATGTGGCACCGATCCTCACAGGGCAGTACACGGAGGCAGTCGGCCGCGTGCTCTTCTCCGCCGTCGCCGAGGCCACGCTCCTGGCCGGCTGGATGTCGTACGACGCCTGCCACCACGGACTCGCGCAGCGGTACTTCCTCCAAGCCCTCCGACTCGCCCAGGACGCCAACGACCGGCGTCTCGCCGGGAGCATCCTGTCCGCCATGAGCCATCAGGCGACCTTCCTCGGGCGCTACACGCAGGCCGCCACGCTCGCACGCGCCGCGCTCATGGGTATTTCCGCCGTGGCGACCCCCACGCTACGGGCCCAGTTCCACGCCATGGAGGCGCGCGCCCTCGCTCGTACGGGCGACTGCAAGGCCACTGAGCACGCCCTGGTGGCCGCCACGAATGCGCTCGACAGCAAGAACAACGACGATGAGCCCGAGTGGATCTCGTACTTCGACACGACCGAGCTCGCGGCAGAGGCTGCGCACTGCTTCCGGGACGTGAACAGCGCCCGGCAAGCCGTCGCCAACGCCGAGAACGCGATGAGCGGGAACCACGTCCGGAGCGACTTCTTCGCGACCATGGTTCTGGCCGACGCTCATCTACGAGCAGGCGAGCCGGAGGAAGCCTGCCGAGTGGCCCTGGATGCACTGGACCTCGGGGAGCAACTGAAGTCCGCTCGCTGTGTGAGCTACCTGGCGGAGTTCCGCGCCCATCTGTCCCGTACCGGGAATTCCTCCACCGTACGGGACTTCGAGGACCAGGCCGCCGAGCACCGGCTGTGGATCGCGGCCACGGGCCTCACCACCAGTTGACTCCCGCCGTCACCCATCAGAAGGGCTTCCACTCCCGTCGCCCTTCCCCCGTCCGGAGCGACTGCACCCGGCGTGCGAACTCACCCGCGGACTTGGCACTTGTCGCCACCTGCTGACCCAGCCACGCCACCATCATCAGCTCGCGCACGTCCGCGAGCACGGAGTACCCGGGCCAGTTCATCAGGTCGAAGCCGTAGCGGTAGACGAACTCCCGGTACTCCTCGCGCGTGTGCCAGCCGTACCGCTCGTAGTACATCGCCGTGAGCACGAGATCCCATTCACGCGGAGCCAGAGCGAAGCCGTCGAGGTCGATCAGGACGACCGAACCGTCCCAGCGCCGGAGCACATTGCCGACGTTCGCGTCCCCGTGGATCATTCCGAAGGGGAGGACGAAGTCCAGGCGGTCGTACTCCTTTTGGAGCCTCTGGGCCCGCTCCCCCAGAAAGTCCCGGTCCTCCTCGGATACGCCGCTCACACCGTCCAACCGGCGCAGCGAGCCCGCCAGCTTCGCGAACGGATCGAAGTACGGCAGCCTCAGCGATTCCGGTTCCTCCAGCCAGTGCAGCCGCCGCAGCAGGTTGGCCAGCTCCCCGACCGTCCCGTACTCCTCTCGATCCTGCGCACTCTCCCAGAACGTCACCACTCGGCCAGCGACCACGAGCGGGGCCGTGGCACCACCCCACACCCGCGTCGCAGGGAAGCTCTCCGTCTCCAGCCAGCGGGCGAGGCGCAAGACCCGCTTCATCTCGCCCAGGGTGTCCGGGTCCCGGGCTATTCGGACGACCACGGGGGCGCTCGTCAGCTGGTAGACCGCGTTCGACCCCAGCCGCAGCAACTCAGCGCCGGATGGCTCCAAGTCGGCCTGACGACAAGCCTCTTCGAATACGGCACCGACCGTCTCCGCCGTGAACTCCGTCGCGCCATCCTGGATGCTGCCGTCACCCGAGATCATGCACTCGACGATACGGGGGCATCGCCCTCCAGGCACAGGCCCTCACGTACTAGGGGCGTGATGATCTAGCCAAGCGACCCTGCCCCAGGCCACGTGTTGGCTGGTCAGCGTCCCACTAGCGCCCCACCTTTCCCTGGCCTCCGGAGCCGTGTGCGCATCAGAAGCTCCGAGCAACGTTCCCAGACGGATCAGTCGGCATCCTCCTCAACCGCCTCAAAAATGTCCGCATCAGTCTCCCGCTGCCACTCCGGCAGTTCAGCCCAATCGGCCACATAGCCCGGCTTCGGGTCCTTGAAGTGGTGGTACATCTGGGCCGTCCAGCACGTGGCGACGAAGCGGCTCTTCTGTTCGCGGGAGAGGCGGGAAGCGTGGCCGCCGCTCAGTTCGAGGAGCTGGCAGATCTGGGCGTGGACCGCCCCGGCGGCGGCGCGTTCCCACTCGGGGGTGTCCTCCCACGGTGTTACGTAGCCGGCCTTCGGTTCGCCGGGGAAGTGCTTGCGTACACCTGCGATCCACGCCTCGCGGAACAGCCGCGCGCCCTCGGTCTGCGACATGCCGACCCCTCTCGTCACCTCGTGCTCAGTGCGCTGATCTCGGCGCCCAGCTCGGCGATGCAGCGGTCGCGACCAGGGGCTCGAACTCAGCTTGCAGGGGCTGGAGTCTACGGTCGCTACGACTGGGCGAGGGCGCCTTGGGGCCAGCCGCAAGGCCTCACCCGCGAACGAGCCTCCCGGTCTACGTCGTTTCCCTCCGCGCCGGTGGCGGCCAGGTCTGTTGGCAACGCGCCCGCGCCGAATGGCCCAGCCCCAGAGGTCTCTCAGCGCACTGCTCGGCTGGCCACGCGTCGCCGCAGGGCCAGAAAGCCAGCCCCCCGCGCTACAGGTCGCCGAGAACCTCTCTACGCGCTGCTTCTGCCTTCCGATTGAGCCTGTTCGTCATCGTCACCGCGGCGATGGTGAACAGCAGTCCGAGGACCACCAGCAGCACTTGAGTGATCACACTGACGATCGCGATGTTCCTGGTGGCGCTGGTGATCATGAGCCAGATGATCCCGCCAGACACCCACGCGAACCAGATGCGGAATTTCTCGACTCGTACGGCTCTTTGCACGTCGCTGTAGCTCGCCATGGCGCCCCCAGAAGTGAGTTGCTAGAGAGACGATGCCGCGAGTGGCGGGGGCGCGAGGGCAACGTGGCTTTGCCGTAACCCCTTTGGGTGACCCAGCACGTCATTGAGGGACATCTGAGGCCCGCCCCCTCACATAGCCGGAAGCTGATAAGCCAACACGAAAGCATCAGCCGCCATAAGCGTGTCGCAGACCTCGACCGCCCTGCCCTCCGTGTCGTACGCCGTGCGGATCAGGTGGATGACCGGGACGCCGGTGGTCAGTTGCAGCACGCGTACCTCGGTCGGCGAGGGCATGCGGGCCCGGATCTCCTCGTCGAAGTGGGCCAGGCGGTGGCCGTTTTCCTCCAGGCGGGCGTAGATGCCGCCGGGGCCGGGGTTCGGGTCGGTGATCCGGGTGCCTTGGGCGATGTCCAGGGGGATGTACGACGTCGCGTACTCCACCGGGCGGCCGTCGAGGAGGTAGCGGCGGCGCCGGGCGAGGACCTTTCGGGGCGAGCCGAGGCGACCAGCGATGTCCGCCGGCGGCTTCTGCTCGGTCACCTCCAGGCTGTCCACCTCGGAGTGGACGCCCGCCGCTTCGGCCTCCACCGTGAACGCGGGTTTGCCCTCCTCGCGGTGGCGGCGTGCGAACCGGTCGGAGGCGAGGCGGCGGACCGGTGGGCGCGGGCGTACGAAGACTCCCCTGCCGTGTTCGGAGACCGCGAGCCCCTCGCCCTGGAGGATGGAGAGGGCGTTGCGGACCGTCATGCGCGAGACGCCGTAGTGATCGACCAGCTCCGTCTCGGACGGGAGCTTGTCGCCCTCGCGGAAGCGGCCCTTGTCGATCGCCTCCCTGAGCCGGTCCGCGATCTGCCGGAAGACGGCACGGTCGCTGGTCGGATCCAACGCGCCCAGTAGAACGGGTGGTTGAGACGGCGCCATGCGCGTACTCCTTTAGATATCTAGACGAGCAGGTGACCTGAGTTGGTACGGTGGCGAGCCTAGCCAGTCGGGGCCAGTCGGGAGGCCGAGAAGCGTGACCACCACCGATCGCCCGCACTCCGTGAGTGTCGCCGGGGTCATCGTCGACGACGAGGGCCGGGCGCTGCTGATCGAACGGCGGGACAACGGCAAGTGGGAGCCTCCCGGCGGCGTACTGGAACGGGACGAGACCATCCCCGACGCCCTGCAGCGTGAGGTCCTCGAAGAGACCGGTATCAAGATTGCCCTCCCGGCGACCCTGACCGGCGTCTACAAGAACATGACCGGCCTGATCGTCTCCCTGGTCTTCCGCTGCGAGGCCATAGACGGCGCTCCCACTGTCGGCGACGAGACCCGGGCGCTGCGCTGGGTCACCCGGGAAGAGGTCGTCGCCCTCGCCGACGAGGCGTACGCGATCCGCGTCCTGGACGCGCTCGACAACACCACCCCACCGGCCATTCGCGCCCACGACGGCGTTCGACTCGTCTAGAACGAGCTGAAGCAACTCTTGGGCGTACGGCCGCCTACCTGCACGGAGTAACTTGTATGGACGAGTATATGAGTGGCGCAGGGGAACATGCTCGGGTCTGGGGTTTGATCTGCCCCGGCTCCCTGGAGGAAGTGGGCCGCGCGCGGCGCTGGGCGCGTGACGTGTTGAGTGGCCATCCCTGCGTGGACGAAGCCGAGTTAGTCGTGAGCGAGCTCGGCACCAACGCCCTCACGCACACGGCAAGCGACTCGTTCCGCGTCATGCTCGCCATCACGGAGCACCTGCTGACCGTCGCCGTCACCGACTGCGGCGGGACTCGGGACGAGCCCACGGCGAGCGAGGCGGACGCGGATTCGACCCATGGCCGTGGGCTCAGCATCGTGATGGCTCTCGCCTGCCACCTCACCGTCACTGGCGGCGAAGCCGGACGCACGGTGACGGCAGCGCTTCAGCCCCCGGCGCGGGGTGCGTACTCGTGCTGAGGTGGGGCTACTGGTGCGAGTGCACGCTGACGTCCGACGGCGCCGACCAGCCTCGCCTCTCAGCGGCTCTCGACGTCGAGACGCCCGGGCAGGCGGTCCGGTGGATCAGGGTGGCGTTGCGTACGGTCATCTCGGGGCTGGACGGCGTGGCGTACGAGACAGCCTTGGCCTTCTTGGAGCGCTCCCGCACCGCCGAGACAGCCTCGGCCATCGGGCGGCTCACCACCTTGGCCATAGTCCAAGACGGCAGCCTCATCGAATGGTCTGCTCGACCTGTCGCCTTCTTGCCCTTGGATCAGCGGTCGGGCGCGCCGCAACAGCCCGACTACTTCTGCACGTACAGCTGCGCCTCCCATATACGCCCTGCCCGCGCGAGCAGCAGGGCGTAGCGAAGAACGCCAGCGGCGACTGAGACACCCCACCTTCGGCCCCGGCCGGCATCCACACCCTGGACGCCGACCGGAGCCAACCCTGTGAAGGGCCTACCGCGGCGGCACCGGCCGGTCATACACATTCTGCGGCGTCACGATCTGCGTAATCGCCCGCGCCACCAGCGACGACGGCTCCTGGCCCTGGTAGGTGATGTCCGTGTTGAGCAGCACCACCAGTGTCGCCTTCTGGGACGGCAGGTAGACCGTCACGCTCTCGTAGCCGGGGATGGAGCCGTTGTGGCCGATCCAGCCGCCGGTCTTGAGGATGCCGAGGCCGTAGGTCGTGCCGGGGTGGCCCGTCGGGAGGGTCTTGAGGCGCTGGCGTTGTGTTTCGGGGGTGAGTAGCGTTCCCGTGGCGACGATCTTCGCCCAGCGGTGGAGGTCCTGGAAGGTCGAGATCATGGCGCCCGCTGACCAGGCCCAGCTGGGGTTCCAGTCGGTGGAGTCCTCCACCGCGCCGCTCAGCGTCTGGTTGGTGTAGCCGCGCGCGTGCGGCCGGGGGTACTCCTCGCCGCTGGGGAACAGCGTGTCGTCGAGGTGTGCCGGGCGCAGTACCCGCTCGTGGATGAAGTCCTCGACGTGCCGGCCACTGACCTTCTCGATCACCAGGCCCAGCAGGACCAGGTTGCTGTTGGAGTACTGGAACTGCGCGCCCGGCGCGAACGTGTTCTTGTGCTTGAAGCCGTACGCGAGGACCTCGTGCGGGGTGAACCTGCGGTACGGGTCGCTCAGCAGGTCGTGCTGGAAGTCCGGGTCGTCGGTGTACGAGAACAGGCCGCTGCGCATCTCGGCCAGGTGGCGCAGGGTGATCCGGCGGCCATTCGGTACGCCTCGGATGTACTTGGAGATCGGGTCGTCCAGGCGGATCCGGCCGTCGTCCACCAGCTTGAGCAGCGCCGTCACCGTGAACGTCTTCGTCTCGCTGCCGATCCGCGTGAACAGGTCGGTCGTCATCGGCCTGCCGGTGGCGGTGTTGGCAACCCCCGTCGCCCGTACGTACTTTCCCTTGCCCGGCATCCACAGGCCGACCACGACCCCCGGGATGCCTGCCTGCTTGCGGACGTTCTCGATCGCCTTGTCCAGCCGGGCGGTCAGCTCGGAGCCCAGGTCGCCGTGCCGCTCAACGCCCACGCCGTGTTCGGCGATGGCAGGTGTCGCTGTCGTCGGGGCCAGTACCGACGCCACCAGCAGCGCGGCGGCGAACAGACGTCGGGAGGGAGTACGTCGCATCTCGGGGGGCGCCTCTTCCGGGTCGGGGCTGGGGCTGAGGAGGCAACGCCACCATCCGGACCCCGGAAGAAGGCCCCCGTGCGGTCCGCTTCCCTGCGAGTCCACTCGTTCGGACCCACCGGAGCCTGCCGTTCCGCGCGCCCGTTCGCCCCTCCCCTCACCCCTCCCCGACGTCCACCCCGATGTCCTCCCCCCACAGCTCCGGATTCGCCGCCACGAACTCCCGTATCAGCGACCGGCATTCATCGTCGTCCACCACCACGATC
The DNA here is from genome assembly GCF_041435195.1 of Streptomyces sp. NBC_00224. Classification (NCBI taxonomy): domain Bacteria; kingdom Bacillati; phylum Actinomycetota; class Actinomycetes; order Kitasatosporales; family Streptomycetaceae; genus Streptomyces; species Streptomyces sp. NBC_00224. Next base: position 6,131,867 of record NZ_CP108106.1, on the reverse strand, counting down.
TCCACCCCGCACCCCCCCAGCCACTCACGTCCACCCCCGAACGTGGCCGCCTCCCCGATCACCACCCGGGAGATGCCGAACTGGCGGACCAGGCCGCTGCAGTACCAGCAGGGGGACAGGGTCGTCACCATCGTCGTGCCGCGGTATGTGCGCAGGCGGCCCGCCGCGCGGAACGCCGCCGTCTCCGCGTGCATCGACGGGTCGTCGTCCTGGACGCGGCGGTTGTGGCCGCGGCCCAGGAGGCGGCCGTCCGCGCCGTAGAGCGCGGCGCCGATCGGGATGCCTCCCTCGGCCAGCCCGGCTCGCGCCTCCTGGATCGCTACGGGGAGCAGGGCACGTGCTGCCGCCGGTTCCATGACGTCATTGTGGCCCTGCCGTGCGTCCGCGCTCAGCGCCGGACGCCCCGGATCACGTGTTCGGCCGCTTCCCGTGGTTCGCGCTCTTCTTCTTCCGCGCCCGTCGCTTGTTGCCTCGCTTCGACATGGCCCTCGTCTCCCTACGTAAGGTCTGCAAAGGTCTGCAAAGGTCTGCAAAGGCCTGCACATGTCTGCAATGGCCCGTTTTGGCCTACCTTACGTTCCGCCCCTCCCCCTCACACCTCGAACTCGAACCGGTACCCCATCCCCGGCGCGGTCACCAGATACCTCGGGTGCGACGGGTCCGCCTCCAGCTTGCGGCGCAGTTGGGCCATGTATACGCGGAGGTAGTTGGTCTGGGTGCGGTACGTCGGGCCCCAGACCTCCTGGAGCAGTTGGCGTTGGGTGACCAGGCGGCCCCGGTGGCGGATCAGGACCTCCAGGAGGTGCCATTCCGTCGGCGTCAGGCGTACGGGGGCGCCGTCGCGAGTCGCCTTCTTCGCCAGGAGGTCCAGGGTGAAGGCGGGGGTCGACACCCGGCCCGGTGCCCCCGGGCCGGGTGCCACCCCGGTCCCGTCCCCCCGCCGCGTCACCGCCCTCAGCCGCGCCACGAGCTCGTCCATGCTGAACGGCTTCGTGATGTAGTCGTCCGCGCCCGCGTCCAGCGCGTCCACCTTCTCGTCCGACGTGCTCCGGGCCGACACCACCAGGATCGGAGCCCGTGACCAGCGGCGCAGTGCGCGCATCACGTCGATGCCGTCCATGTCCGGCAGACCCAGGTCCAGGAGCACCGCGTCCGGTGGGTTCGCGGCGGCCAGGGTGAGGGCGGTCTCGCCGTCGGGGGCCGCGTCCACGTCGTACCGGCGTGCTCTGAGGTTGATCTCCAGCGCCCGTACGAGCTGCGGCTCGTCCTCCACCACCAGCACCCTGGTCATCGGTCCACCTGCTCGGACACCCGGCCCGCCCCTAAGCCCGTCACTTCCCCACTGTCTCCTTCAGCGCGATGTTCAGCTTCAGGACGTTGACCCGCGGCTCTCCGATGAAGCCGAGGATGCGGCCCGTGGTGTTGTCCGCGACCAGCTTCTCCACCTCCGCCACCGGCAGGCCGTTCACCTGCGCCACCCGGTGGGCCTGGAGCTTCGCGTACGCCGGGGAGATGTCGGGGTCCAGGCCCGAGCCCGAGGAGGTGATCGCCTCGGCGGGGACGTCGGACGGCTCGACCTTGTACGTCGGGGTCGAGTTGTCCCGTACCACCGCCGCCTTCGCGTCCTTCACCTGCTGGATCAGCTTTTCGTTGTCGCCGGACAGGTTCGTCGCGCCCGACACGATCAGGTCGTACTGGGTGTTGACGCCGTTGGCCTTGTTGGAGCCCAGGCCGTTGGACGGGCGCGGCTGGAACCAGTGCAGGTCCGGGCGGGCCGCCTCCTCGGGGTCGGACGGGTTCTTCTTGGGGAGGTCGTAGCGCTGGCCGATCAGTTCCGAACCGACCACCTTGCCCTGCGACTTGATCTCCGAGCCGTTCGCCTTGCCGCCGAGGGCGGCCTGGGCGATGCCCGTGACCGCGAGCGGGTAGACGATTCCGCAGATCACCGTGAGGACCAGCAGGGCGCGCAGGCCCGCGCCGATCAACCGGGCCGTGTTTCCAACTGAGTTGTTCATCGCAGGTCAGCCGATTCCGGGGATGAGGGAGATGATCAGGTCGATGAGCTTGATGCCGATGAAGGGGGCGATGAGGCCGCCGAGACCGTAGATCCCGAGGTTGCGGCGGAGCATCCTGTCGGCGCTGGTGGGCTTGTACTGGACGCCCTTCAGGGCGAGCGGGACCAGCGCGATGATGATCAGCGCGTTGAAGATGACGGCGGACAGGATCGCCGACTTGGGCGAGGACAGGTCCATGATGTTGAGCTTGTCCAGGCCCGGGTAGACCACCGCGAACATCGCCGGGATGATCGCGAAGTACTTCGCCACGTCGTTGGCGATGGAGAACGTGGTCAGCGCGCCCCGGGTGATCAGCAACTGCTTGCCGATCTCCACGATCTCGATCAGCTTGGTCGGGTTGGAGTCGAGGTCGACCATGTTGCCGGCCTCCTTGGCGGCCGACGTGCCCGTGTTCATGGCCACGCCCACGTCCGCCTGGGCCAGCGCGGGGGCGTCGTTGGTGCCGTCGCCCGTCATCGCGACCAGCTTGCCGCCGGCCTGCTCGCGCTTGATCAGGGCCATCTTGTCCTCGGGGGTGGCCTCGGCGAGGAAGTCGTCCACGCCCGCCTCCTCCGCGATGGCCTTGGCGGTCAGCGGGTTGTCACCCGTGATCATGACCGTCTTGATGCCCATCCGGCGCAGCTCCTCGAACCGCTCCCGCATGCCCTCCTTGACGACGTCCTTGAGGTGGATCACGCCCAGTACACGGGCGCCTTCAGCATCTTCCAGAGCCACCAGCAGCGGCGTGCCACCAGCCTGGGAAATCCGGTCGGTGAGCGCCTGGGCGTCCTGTGAAACACTGCCGCCCCGCTCCTTCACCCACGCCACGACCGAGCCGGCCGCGCCCTTGCGGATCTTGCGCCCGTCCACGTCCACGCCCGACATACGGGTCTGGGCGGTGAAGGCGATCCACTCGGCGTCCGTCAGCTCGCCCTGGTGGCGCTCGCGCAGCCCGTACTTCTCCTTGGCCAGCACCACGATCGAGCGGCCCTCGGGCGTCTCGTCGGCCAGCGAGGAGAGCTGGGCGGCGTCCGCCACCTCCGCCTCGGTCGTCCCGCGTACGGGCACGAACTCGGACGCCTGGCGGTTGCCCAGGGTGATCGTGCCGGTCTTGTCCAGGAGCAGCGTCGAGACGTCGCCCGCAGCTTCCACCGCGCGGCCCGACATCGCCAGGACGTTCCTCTGTACGAGGCGGTCCATACCCGCGATGCCGATCGCGGAGAGCAGCGCGCCGATCGTCGTCGGGATGAGGCAGACCAGCAGGGCCGCAAGGACGATCATCGACTGCTCGGCGCCCGCGTACTTCGCGAACGGCTGGAGCGTGACCACCGCCAGCAGGAACACGATCGTCAGCGAGGCGAGCAGGATGTTGAGCGCGACCTCGTTCGGCGTCTTCTGGCGCGCCGCGCCCTCGACCAGGTTGATCATCCGGTCGATGAACGTCTCGCCCGGCTTCGTCGTGATCTTGATGACCACCCGGTCGGAGAGGACCTTCGTACCACCGGTCACCGCGCTCCGGTCGCCGCCCGACTCGCGGATGACGGGAGCGGACTCGCCGGTGATGGCGGACTCGTCGACGGATGCGACGCCCTCGACGACGTCACCGTCGCCGGGGATGACGTCGCCCGCCTCGCAGACGACCAGGTCGCCGATCTTGAGGTCGGTGCCGGGCACCCGCTCCTCAGTACGGCCGTCCGTGGACAGCCGTCGTGCGACCGTGTCCGTCTTGGCCTTGCGCAGGGTGTCGGCCTGCGCCTTGCCCCGGCCCTCCGCGACCGCCTCCGCCAGGTTCGCGAAGATCGTGGTCAGCCACAGCCAGCCCGCGATCGCCCAGCCGAACCAGTCCCCCGGGTCCTTGACCGCCAGGATCGTGGTCAGGACCGACCCGATCTCGACGACGAACATCACGGGAGACTTGACCATCACCCGGGGATCGAGCTTCCTGATCGCGTCCGGGAAGGACTTCAGGAGCTGCTTGGGGTCGAACAGGCCCCCGCCGACCTTCTTTTGGTCCTTGTGACCGGTGGGGACGTCACTGTGCGGCGCGCGCGTAGGAGTGGCAGTGGACATGGAGCGGGGCTCCTCAGACTTCAGGTTCGTGGTCATGACGCCAGCCCCTCGGCCAGCGGTCCCAGCGCGAGCGCGGGGAAGTAGGTCAGACCGGTGACGATCAGGATCGTGCCGGTCAACAGGCCCGTGAACAGCGGCTTGTTGGTGCGCAGCGTGCCCGCCGTCTCCGGGATCGGCTTCTGCTCCGCCAGCGAGCCCGCCAGCGCGAGCACGAACACCATCGGCAGGAACCGGCCGAGCAGCATCGCCAGCCCGATCGAGGTGTTGAACCACTCGGTGTTCGCGTTCAGACCCGCGAAGGCGGAGCCGTTGTTGTTGGCGCCCGAGGTGTACGCGTACAGCACCTCGGAGAAGCCGTGCGCGCCCGAGTTGGTCATCGAGTCGCGTGTGGAGGGCATCGCCATGGCGACCGCCGTGAACCCCAGGACCAGGGCCGGGGTGATCAGGATGTAGCAGGCCGCGAACTTGATCTCGCGCGTGCCGATCTTCTTGCCCAGGTACTCCGGCGTACGGCCCACCATCAGGCCCGCCAGGAACACCGCGATGATCGCCATGATCAGCATGCCGTACAGACCCGAGCCGGTGCCGCCCGGCGCGATCTCGCCGAGCTGCATGCCCAGCATGGTGATACCGCCGCCGAAACCGGTCAGCGAGGAGTGGAAGCCGTCCACCGCGCCGGTGGAGGTGAGCGTGCTGGCGACCGCGAAGATCGAGGTGCCGCCGATGCCGAAGCGGGTCTCCTTGCCCTCCATCGCACCGCCGGCGATGTCGAACGCCGGTCCGTGGTGGGCGAATTCGGTCCACATCATGAGCGCGGTGAATCCGACCCAGATGGTGACCATCGTCGCCAGGATCGCGTACCCCTGCTTGACGCTTCCGACCATCTTCCCGAACGTCCGGGTCAGAGCGAACGGGATCACCAGAATCAGGAAGATCTCGAAGAGGTTGGAGAAGCCATTGGGGTTCTCGAAGGGGTGGGCGGAGTTGGCGTTGAAGTAACCGCCGCCATTCGTGCCCAGCTCCTTGATCGCCTCCTGCGAAGCGACAGCGCCGCCGTTCCACTGCTGCGAGCCGCCCATGAACTGACCGACCTCATGAATACCGGCGAAGTTCTGGATCGCACCGCACGCCACGAGCACGACCGCGCCGATCACCGCGATCGGCAGCAGAATACGGACCGTGCCGCGCACCAGGTCGGACCAGAAGTTGCCGAGCTCACCGGTACGGGACCGGGCGAAGCCGCGCACCAGGGCAACCGCGACCGCGATACCCACCGAGGCGGAGACGAAGTTCTGCACCGCCAGACCGCCGGTCTGCACCACGTGGCCCATGGCCTGCTCGCCCGAGTACGACTGCCAGTTGGTGTTCGACACGAACGACGCCGCCGTGTTGAACGCCTGGTCCGCCGGGATCGACACGAAGCCGAGCGAGCCGGGCAGGTGGCCCTGCATACGCTGGAGCAGATAGAGGAAGAGGACGCTGACCGCAGAGAAGGCCAGGACACCCCTCAGATACGCGGGCCAGCGCATCTGCGTGGACGGGTTGGCACCAACGGCCTTGTAGATCCATTTCTCGACGCGCAGATGCTTGTCGGAGGAGTAGACGCCGGCCATGTAGTCGCCCAGCGGCCGGTAGGACAGGCCCAGTGCCACCGCGAGCGCGGCGAACTGGAGCACACCGGAAAGAACAGGAGACATGGCGGGGCTCAGAACCTCTCCGGGTACACAAGGGCGAGGACGAGGTAACCCAGCAGGGCGACGGCCACGATCAGACCGACGATGTTCTCGGCAGTCACAGCTTCGCCACCCCCTTGGCAATGAGCGCCACCAACGCGAAAACCGCGATCGTGGTGACGACGAAGGCCAGATCGGCCATCGCGAACTCCAGAACTGGAAGATGCTCGGAAATGAGCGGGGAATGGGCGGACCTCTAGAGCAAACCTCTCCGTGCGCCCTCCGCACGTTTCGTTGACGAGCCCCTTACGGCTACTGGCGCGTCCTTGACGCCTTTCATACGCGGCTTCCCAGACGGTGGCGCGGGGCGGCGTACGAGGCGAACCGCGTCAACGAATGCCGGACGGTGTACGCGGCGTCAGGGAGCCGTATGCCCGCCGTCAGGACTCGGCGGGCGGGCGTCAACGGTTCGTCAACGGACGCCGACGGGCCCCGGCCCGGTCCCTAGCGTCTCGGGCATGAGAGCCATAGGACGACGGACACCCCGTACTGCCTCCGCGCCCGCGTACGACCGCACCTGGGCGGGTGAGGCGCGCTCGGCGGGTGGGTGCGCGGCCGTGCTGCTCGGTCTGCTGCTGCTCATCGACACCGGGGCGGGCACGCTCACGCCCTGGCGCGCCGCGCTGTGGGCGGGCCTGGCCGTACTGCTGCTCCTGGTGCTGTGGCCGGCCCGGGTGTCGGCGGCCCCGGGATCTCTGGTCGCGCGCGGGCCACTGCGGGCCCGGGCCGTGCGCACCGACCGGCTGGTGTCGGTGCGCTGGTCGGACGGGGTCGCCCAGCGCCTCGTCCTGCGCGACGCGGAGGGCGGCCGGGCCGAGATCGACCCCCGGGTGCTCGTCACCAACCCGCCGCTGTGGCGCCTGGTGGACGCGGGCGCCCGTACGAGCGTGGCGCGCGGGACGCTCCGCTGCGGCGAGACGGCCCTGCGGCAGGTCTCGGCCCGGGTCGACCGGGAGACGGCCCGGGGAGTGTTCAGGGCGTCGGGACTGGGCTAGGGCCTGTCCGGCGGATCTGGTCGCCCGCGAGGTGCCTTCGCCTTTCGGTCCTGGTGAGCGGGGTCCTGGTGCGTCCAGCTGCAAGGCGGAGGAGGGCGTCGACGCGGAGCGTCGGCAACCGACGACAACGCCGCAGATGGGCGTGCCAGGACCCCGCGTCCCAGACAAGATCCGCCGGACAGGCCCTAGGGGCCTGTCCGGGGCGGGCGCGCCGTTGTCGTGCGGGGCGACACGCCCGGCCCGTCACACTTACACGTCCCACTTCGTCAATTCCATGACAGTCGGAGCCCAGGCCACGCATCGAGTGGCAGCCAGGAGAACAGTCATGGAAGCACGGATGCCGAGCCCGGCGACGCTCGTCCCGGGGGCGATGGAGGCCGTTCGGGGACTTCAGAAGGCGACCCACAGCGCCGGAGTGCCCGCCACCACGATGCACCTCGTCCATCTGCGCGCCAGCCAGATCAACGGATGCAGCGCCTGCGTCGACTCCGGCACCCGGTACGCGATGAAGGGCGGCGAGAGCGCGGAGCGCCTGGTCGCGGTGGCCGCCTGGCGCGAGACGCCGTACTTCACGGACGCCGAGCGGGCCGCGCTGGCCCTCACCGAGTCCGTCACCCGGCTCAACGACCGCGCCGAGCCGGTCCCCGACGACGTCTGGGACGAGGCCGCCCGGCACTACGACGAGAAGCCGCTCGCGGCCCTGGTGCTGTGGATAGGCGTCAGCAACTTCTACAACCGCCTCAACGCGGCCACCCGCCAGCAGGGCGGCCAGACCTGGTGAATCCCAACTTCCGTTTGCTGTACGGGTTCTGACACTCCATTCGATCTGTTCGACCTTGGCACCCACGACGCCGGTGGGGCATGCTCGCCGAGATCGACTCCGTACGACATCCATGCGCGACGCCGAGGTGGCACGAATGGCAACCGAGACAACCACCTGCTGCATAGTCGGGGGCGGGCCGGCCGGCGCGATGCTGGGCCTGCTGCTCGCCCGGGCCGGCATCGAAGTCACGGTCCTGGAGAAGCACCGGGACTTCCTGCGGGACTTCCGCGGCGACACGATCCACCCCTCCACCCTGGACGTCCTCGCCGAGCTGGGCCTCGCCGAGCGCTTCCTGGAGTTGCCGCACCGCACCACGCCGGGGATCAACATGGTCACCGACACCCGCGACGTACTCGTCGCCGACCAGCGGCTGCTGTCCGGCACGTACCCGTACATCGCCTTCGTCCCCCAGTGGGACTTCCTCAACCTGCTCGCCGCCGAGGCCGCCAAGTACCCCAACTTCCATCTGAAGATGGGCGCGGAGGTGCACGGACTGATCCGCGAGGGCGACCGGGCCCAGGGTGTGCGCTACCGCGACGCCGAGGGCGAGCACGAGCTGCGCGCGGTCCTCACCGTGGCCGCCGACGGCCGCGACTCGGTGCTGCGCCGCCCGGCCGGGCTCGTCCCGCAGGGGTTCGGGGCGCCGATGGACGACCTGTGGTTCCGGATCCCCCGCGAGGAGAGCGACCCGCCGGACACCTTCATCCGCATGGGCCAGCAGGGCCTGCTCATCGGCATCTGCCGGGACACGTACTGGCAGTTCGCGTACGTCATCCCCAAGGGCCGGTACGCCGAGCTCCAGGCCGAGGGCATCGAGTCGCTGCGCAAGAGCGTGCGCGCGCTGCTGCCGTGGATGGGCGACCGGCCGGACAAGATCGAGTTCTCGGACGCGCGGATGCTGGAGGTCCGGGTCGAGCGGCTCAAGCGGTGGTACCGGCCGGGGCTGCTGTTCATCGGGGACGCGGCGCACGCGATGTCGCCGGTCGGCGGGTTCGGGATCAACGTCGCCGTGCAGGACGCGGTGGCCACCGCCAACCTGCTGGCCGAACCGCTGCGGCGGGGCGCGGTGAGCACCGAGGACCTGGCGGCCGTGCAGCGCCGCCGGCTGCCCCCGGTGATCGCCATCCAGCGGATGCAGATCCAGCTCCAGAACCAGCTGATCGCGCCGACGCTGCACGGCACGCGCGAGTCCAAGCCGCCGCGGTTCCTGGCGATCGCGGAGCATGTGCGGCCGATGCGGAAGCTGATCGCCCGGATGATCGGGTACGGGCCGCGGCCCGAGCACGTACGGACCCCCGAGCGGGTCTGAGTCGACGGCCGCCGTACGGGCGGGTAGGGGCGCACATCGCGCCCCTACCCGCCCGTCGGCGTTTCGGGAAATTCCACGACCGCGACACGCGACACGCAGAAAACCGGACAGACATCGGATGGACATCGGACAGATGCCGCAGAGATGCCGCAGGGATGCCGGACGGGAAAACGACAGGACCCGGTCTTTCCGTCGCAGCCCCCTGAACTCCCGGCAATTTCACGAGAGGACAACCAGCGGTAACCACAACTGCCCGTCCACAAGTGTCCAACTGCGGAAATCCCGCGCTCGCACACAGCCGTGCTAGAGCTGTTCACCAGGGGCCTGAGTGCCACTGGAGCCGCGCCCGACGGGCAAGTTGAGCGCTGCTTGACCCGCACCCGCCGCCCCGTGCTAAACCCGTAACCACTTGATAGAAGTCAGGCCAGAGAGGGATTCATGACGACCATCATCTACCCCGAGGACCGTCCCCCCGGCCGCCGCGGGTTTGAAATCGTCCTGCCGAGTGGTGCCACGGATGGCGCCGCCGCCCTCGTGGAAGGCGAGATAGCCGCCGCCACCCCCGGACCGCCGCTCCACACGCATGCCGAGTCCGACGAGACCTACTTCGTCCTGGAGGGCTCCCTGATCATGTACATCGACGGCGAGGTGACCACGCTCGGCCCCGGCGGCATGGCGCACATCTCCAAGGGCACCGAGCACACCTGGTCCACCACGGTCGAGGGCGGCTGCCACTTCCTGACGCTGCACCTGCCGGGCGGGTACGAGCTGTACCACCCGACCGCGCTCGCCGCCGAGCACGAGAAGGGCGGCCCGCTGATCCAGTCCGACCTCTTCGAGCTGGCGGCGAAGTTCGACTGGCGGATGGCGGGCACCGAGCCGCTGCGCCTCACCCCCGAGGGCGTTCTCGTCCCGGCGGGCCAGGCCGACGCGGACGCCCAGCGCCTGCTTGCCGAGTACACCACCCAGCAGCCGGTCGCTTGAGCGACTTAGGCAGCGGTTCAGGCCGCCGGAGTGTGTGAACGCCATTCTTGAGCGGTGGTGTGGGCCCGCCATGGGCTCAACACCCCTGCGGGAGGGCGCTTCCATGTGCCCCGGGCCCGTCTCTCCCCTCCGCCCCGCCCGATCGCCCAAGCGATCCGCGGGGCGGCCGCCTGTCCGGGCGTAAAAGGGGTGTGACCTGCGAAAAGTCACACCCCCAGCCCCTGTGTCGTCATGTCAGTGACGCACTTTTTCCTGCCGCTGTGGCAAGGAGACCCGCAAATGGCACTCGTCTCATCACGCTCCATCCGTCACGACCGGGCTCGGACGGCCCCGGTCACCACGATCGGTCAGAGGTAGAAACGCCATGACTCACGACACCCACGCCGGAGCCGACGCGTCCGGCGAAGCGCCGGCGCTCGACCCGCGCCGCTGGCTCGCCCTGATCATCGTTCTGGTGGCCGGGTTCATGGACATGCTCGACGTGACGATCGTCAACGTCGTCATCCCGAGCATCCAGAAGGACCTGCACGCCGACTACACCCAGATCGAATGGGTCGTGGCCGGATACGTACTGGGCTTCGCGGCCCTGCTGATCACCGGCGGGCGGCTCGGCGACATCTTCGGCCGCAAGAAGATGTTCCTGATCGGCGTGGCGGGCTTCACCATCGCCTCGACGCTCTGCGGTGTCGCCGGCGGCCCCGGCATGCTGATCGGCGCGCGCTTCTTCCAGGGCGCCATGGCCGGTCTGATGGTCCCGCAGATCCTGGCGATCATCCACGTCACGTTCCCGTCCGAGGAGCGCGGCAAGGTGCTCGGCATCTGGGGCGGTGTGCTCGGCTCGGCGTCGGTGGCCGGTCTGATCGTCGGCGGTGTGCTGGTCGACGCGAACATCGCCGACCTGGAGTGGCGTCCGATCTTCCTGGTCAACATCCCGGTCGGCATCGGCGCGCTGATCGCCGCCTGGTTCTTCGTCGGCGAGTCCAAGTCGCCCGCCGCGCCCAAGCTGGACCCGATCGGCGTGGTGATCGCCGTGACCGGCATCCTGATGCTGGTCTATCCGCTCGCCGAGGGCCGGGCGCTCGACTGGCCGGCCTGGACGTTCGTCCTGATGGGCGGCGCGGTCGTGGTCTTCGGCATCCTCGTCGTCTTCGAGCGGCACCGCACCCGGACCGTGGGCTCGCCGCTGGTGGTGCTCAGTCTGTTCAAGGAGCGGGCGTTCACCGCGGGCATGCTGGTGTGGACACTGTTCTGGATCGCGCTCGGCGGCTTCTTCCTGGTGTGGACGCTGTACATGCAGCTGGGGCTGGGCTGGTCGCCGATGCGCGCCGGTCTGACCGGCGCGGCCTTCGCGGTCGGCGCCGCCGCGGGCTCCGGCCTCGCGGTCGAGGTGTTCACCCCGCGCATCGGCCGCCTCACGCTGATCGGCGGGGCGCTCCTGAACGCGCTCGGCTTCGCCGCGTACATCTTCGTCGCCCACCACTACGGTCCGGACATCCCGTCCTGGCAGATGATCGCGCCGCTGGTGGTGACCGGCTTCGGCTTCGGTCTGGTGGTCGCCCCGATGATCGACGCGATCCTCACCAAGGTGCCCGCCAAGGACGCGGGCTCCGCCTCCGGTCTGCTCGGCACCACCCAGCAGGTCGGCATGGCGCTCGGCGTCGCCCTGGTCGGCGTGCTCTTCTTCGGCCATCTGTCCAGCGACTCCGACCACGGCGTCGACAAGGTCACTCCGGCCCTGCGCCAGGAGCTGGTGACCGCCGGGGTCCCGGCGGGCGGCGTCGACGACATCGTCAACGGCTTCCGGGCGTGTGTGCACGACAGGTCGGCCGAGTCGGACCCGACCAAGGTCCCGGCCAGCTGTCAGCCCTCCTCGGTGCCGGGCGCCGACAAGGTCCAGCCGATCCTGACCAGGCAGGGCCAGGAGGCCGTCAGCCACAACTTCGTCAAGAGCTTCGACCTCAGCCTCTGGTACGGGGTCGGGATCCTGGTGCTGGTGGCGCTCGGCATGTTCGCGCTGCCCCGCGAGGTGCACGCGCGCGACCTGGACGCGGAGCTGGAGGCGCTGGGCGAGCCCGTCGCCCGAGGCGTGTGACGCCGGCGTGAGGCTGCTCTGATCAGGCTCCCCGTGGGCGTACGAAGGGCCGTCAGGCCGACGCGCGCTTGCGGGGGGCCGTCTTCTTCGCGGCCTTCTCGGCCGTGGTGGCGGTGGACTTCTTGGCGCCCGTGGCGGAGGCCTTGGGGGACGCCGCCGACTTCTTGGCGGCGGTCTTCGACGTCGACTTGGTCGCGCTCTTGGCCGAAGTGGTCTTGGTGGCGGTCCTGGTGGCGGTCCTGGCCGCGGTCTTCGTGGCCGCCTTCGCGGTCTTCTTCGCCGGGGCCGTCTTGCGGGCGGCCGTCTTGCGCGGCTTGAGTTCGGTGACCTCGGCCGGCTCCGCCGCCTCCTCGCCGCGCGCCTCCTTCGCCGCGCGCACGCTCTTCTCCAGCGCGGCCATCAGATCGATGACCTTGCCGCCGCCCTTGGTCTCCGGGGCCTCGGCCGGGGGCAGCGCGCCGCCCGCCTTGGAGGCGATGAGGGACTCCACGGCCTCCCGGTAGTCGTCGTGCAGCGAGTCGACGTCGACCTCGCCGAGGGTGTCCATCAGGGCGTCGGCCAGATCGAGCTCGGCGTCGCGGACCTTCACCCCGCTGTCCGGGGCGACGCCCTCGGGGGCGCGGATCTCGTCCGGCCACAGCAGCCCGTGCATGGCGATGACGTCGTCCACGACCCGCAGCATCCCGAGCCGCTCGCGCCCGCGCAGCGCGAACTTGGCGACGGCCACCTTCCGGCTCCGCTTGAGCGCCTCCCTGAGCAGGGTGTACGGCTTGGCCGCCGGGACACCGCTGGCACTCAGGTAGTACGCCGTGTCGATCTGGAGCGGGTCGATGGAGTCGGCCGGCACGAACGCGACGATCTCGATGGTCTTGGCGGTGGGCAGCGGCAGCGCGGCCAGGTCGTCGTCGGTGATCGGAACCAGCGACCCGTCCGCGTCCTCGTACGCCTTGCCGATCTCGGACGTCTCCAGCTCCTCGCCGTCCAGCTCGCACACCTTGCGGTAGCGGACCCGTCCGCCGTCCTCCGTGTGGATCTGCCGGAACGAGATCGAGTGGCTCTCGGTGGCGTTGAAGAGCTTGATCGGAATACTGACCAGCCCGAATGAGATCGCACCATTCCATATGGATCGCACTCTTCATCCCCTCTGCCGGTATTAGTGGGATTCTCATCGTATGACGCCGATCACATGGGTGGAGGGGCGGCGGATCGCGCTCTCCCGCCTGGAGAAGGTGCTGTATCCGGCGACCGGCACCACCAAGGGCGAGGTGCTGCACTACTACGCCTCCGTCGCCGGGGCTCTCCTCGCCCATCTGCACAACCGGCCGGTGTCGTTCCTGCGCTACCCGGACGGCCCCGACGGCCAGCTCTTCTTCACCAAGAATCCCCCGCCCGGCACACCCTCCTGGGTGACCACGGCCCCGGTGCCGCGCTCCGAGGACAGCGAAGCGCGCCAGGTGACGGTCCCGGACCTGTCGACCCTGATGTGGGCGGCCAACCTGGTGGTGGAGTTCCACACCCCCCAGTGGCAGGCGGACGCGCCCGCGCGGGCCGACCGGATGGTCTTCGACCTGGACCCCGGGGACCCGGCGACGGTGGTGGAGTGCTGCGCGGTGGCGCGGTGGCTGCGCGAGCGCCTGACGGCGGACGGCCTGCACGCGTACGCGAAGACCTCCGGCTCCAAGGGCCTGCACCTGCTGGTCCCGCTGGAGCCGACCCCGTCCGAGCGGGTCTCCCAGTACGCGAAGGAGCTGGCGAAGGAGGCGGAGGCGGCGCTCCCGGACCTGGTCACGCACCGCATGGCGAAGGTGTTGCGCCCCGGCAAGGTGTTCGTCGACCACAGCCAGAACGCGGCGGCGAAGACGACGGCGACGCCCTACACGCTCCGGGCGAGGGAGCGGCCGACGGTGTCGGCGCCGGTGTCGTGGGACGAGGTGGAGTCCTGCCGCAGGGCTGATGATCTGGTCTTTTTGCTGGGCGACATGGAACCGCGCCTGTCGAGGGACGGAGACCTGCTGGGGCCCCTGATCAACCTCAACCGGGCGGGGCGGCTGCCGTGAGCGTGCGGCCGCCGGTGCGGGTGGCGCTGGCGCAGTCCGTACGGGAGCTGCCGCGCGGGCCGGGCTGGTGGTACGAGCCGAAGTTCGACGGCCACCGGATGGTGGTGTTCCGGGAGGCGGACGGGGTGGTGCTCCAGGCCCGGTCGGGGCGGATCGTGACGGCCGCGTTCCCCGACCTGGTGGCGGCGGCGCTGGCGGTGCCGGCGGGGTGCGTGTTCGACGGGGAGGTCGTGGTGTGGACGGGCGGCCGCACGGACTTCGCGGCGGTGCAGCGCCGGGCGGCGGCGACGCCGGGCCGGGCCGGTCTCCTCGCGGCCCGGCTGCCGGCGTCGTACGCGGCGTTCGACGTCCTCGCCGACGGGGGCGAGGACGTGCGGCGCCTGCCGTACGGGGAGCGCCGGGCCCGACTGGTGTCCCTGCTGGACCCCTTGGGCCCCCCGCTCCAGCCGGTCCCGGCGACTCGCGATGTGGAGACGGCCCTCACCTGGTACGAGACGCTCCCGGCGAGCGGGATCGAGGGCCTGGTGGCCAAGCGGGACGACTCCCCGTACCAGGGCGGCAGACGCGCGTGGCGCAAACTGCGGCACACGGAGACGTGGGAGGGGGTGGTGGTGGGGTACGTGGGGTCCGCGCGGCGCCCCAGCGCGCTGGTCCTGGTGCTGCCGGGGGACGACGAGGTGACGGTCTCCACGCCGCTGTCGTCGTCACTGCGGGCGGAGGCGGGCCGGGCCCACTTGCCGCCTTCGGCTCCTACCCGTACGGCTGTGGCGCCGGGGTGGGGGGAGGTGGGGTACACGTCGGTGGACGGGGGTGGGGTGTTGGCGGAGGTGGAGCGGGGGTCCGCGCGGCTGGGGGTGACAACGGTGCTGCGCCTGCGGCAGTCTCCACCGGTTTGAGCCCCCACCCCGCCCCTTCCCTAAACCCTCCGGGGGTGGGTGGGGGGTGAGGACGGCTCTCCCGGGGCTGCGCCCCCGAACCCTCTTTTGTCTGCGGGTCGGATGTGGCTGGTCGCGCAGTTCCCCGCGCCCCTTAGGTAACTCCGGCCCCGGCGGCACGAAAGTCAGCCCCTCCGGCGTCTGAGGAGTGGGGTGCCCTAAGGGGCGCGGGGAACTGCGCGACCAGCCAGCCACGGTCCGCAGACGAACGGGGGTCCGGGGCGGAGCCCCGAAGCGGGGTGAAGGGGCCGCAGGCCCCGCAAAAGGGGTCCGGGGGCGCAGCCCCCGGGAGACCACCCCCACCCCCACCCACCCCCGGAGGGTCTAGGTGAAGGGGCGGGGTGGGGGCTCAAACCCTCAGCCACGTCCGGCGGTCCCGCGCCGTCCAGTACAGCCCCTCCACATCCGCCGGCTTCAGCACCCCACCCAGCCGCGCCAGACCGGGAAGCTCCGCGTCGCGCAGGACCCGTACGTCCCGCGGCGGGGCGGCCAGCTCGACGCGGTCGGAGTCCGCCACCACCAACACCCCCCGCACCCCCGCCGCCAACGCCAGCGACGCCCGTTCCGCGTCCCGCCGGACCCACCGCAGTACCGGCGCCGGCGCGGAACGGCCGACCCCGACCTGGGGGTCGGCGATCCGCACCCGGTGCCGGTGCGCCGCGAGCGTACGGACCGTGAGCACCCCGGCCGGGCCGATCGCCAGGTGGTCGAGGCGGCCGTCACCGGGCAGCGGCACCGAGTGCAGGATCCGCCACCCCGCCCCCTCCAGCGCGTCGAGGCCCGCCCCCACCCGCTCCTGCGCCGCGAGCAGGACACGGCGCGGGTCCTCGCGGAAGCGGCGCGCCGGGCCCGCGTGTTCCAGTTCCCCGAGGAGCGCCTCGCCGGGGCGGTTCGGCGCCAGGTCGTCGTCGGGGTGGAGGGAGAGCCGGGCCAGGTCGGCGGAGGTCGGTACGGGCGGCGGGCCGACCGTCACCTCGCCCACGACGAAGGGCGCGAGCGCGGCCAGGACGGCGTCGCGGCACTCTTCCAGGAGCAGGCTGACCCGCCCGCTGTCCCTGTCGTACCAGGCGGCGCTCCTGCCGTCCGGGAGGCTGACGTACAGCCGTGCCCGTCCGTGCCGGTGCACCGGTGTCACCCGCAGTCCCGACATCCCGCATCACCCCCACGCCCATGGGAACAGCACCGGCCGCGCAGGGCAATATCGCGGCTCGTATAGTGCGAGCCGCTACTGCGCGCACACGCGCCGCTTTACCTCGGGAGGGGAAGTCCGATGCTCATTTGGGGCACCAAGGGATATCTGTACCAGCTCGCCATGATGACGCTCGTCTGCGGGAACTGCGGCAATCCGGCCGCTCACGGCCTGCGCAAGTACGTCACCAAGTTCACGCTGTTCTTCATCCCGCTCTTCCCGGTCTCCACCAAGTACCGCACGCAGTGCACCTTCTGCGGCATGGAGCAGCAGATCACCAAGGAAGCGGCCGAGCAGCTGCTCGCGTCGGCCGCCGGGCCGCAGCCGGGCCACCAGCCGCAGCCGCAGCCGCAGCCGGGCCAGATGCAGGGACAGGCTCCCGGGCAGAACCCCTACCAGCAGTAACGACGCCGTCGCCGCGGTTATGGACAGCTGTTACAAGGCCGGGAAAGCTCCGCAACACCGCCCGCCTAGCGTGGTGGCCATGACTGCGTCCACGCCCTCCCGCCCCCGTCCGCGCCGCACGGCCCGGCTCGCGGCCGCCGCCGCGCTCGCCCTCGCCGTGGGCGGCGGGCTGGCAGCCTGCGGCTCGGGTTCGTCCGGGGCCAAGGCTCCCGACGTCACCGTCCAGAACGCCACCACCACACAGGCCCGCCAGCAGGTGGGCCCGCTGAAGGCGGCCGAGCCGACCCGGGTGGTCATCCCGTCGGCGGGCGTCGACGCGAGCCCGGTGCTGCGTCTGGGTGTGGACGAGAAGCAGGAGCTGGAGGTGCCCCCGGTCGACAAGGCGGAGCTGGCGGGCTGGTACACCGGCAGTGTCACGCCCGGCGAGAAGGGCGCGTCCGTGATCGTGGCGCACTACGACACCGCGAAGGGCCCGGCCCTGCTGCGCGATGTGAAGAAGATGCACGTGGGGGACGTCATCGAGGTCGGCAGGGCGGACGGTTCCACCGCCGTCTTCCGGATCCGCGAGACTCAGCAAGTGGACAAAACAGACTTCCCTACGAATAAGGTTTACGGAAAGACCGACCGTCCGGAACTCCGCCTCATCACCTGCGGCGGCCCGATCAAGAACGGCCACCGCTCGGCCAACATCATCTTCTACGCCGATCTGGTGAAGGTGAAGTAGCCGGGGGCGGTGCCGTTCCCGGTGCCGCCGTCCGCACGACAGGAGCACCTTGACCCGCCACCGCCGCCCCGCCCGCGCAGCACTTCTGCTGCTCGCCGCCGGCGCCGCAGCCCTGCTGCTCTCCGGCTGCGGCAACGCGGGCAGCCTGGAGGGTGCGGGTGCGACTCCCACGGCGGTCGGCCCGGTCCATCTGTGGCCCGATCTGCCCAAGCCCACGACGACGCCCATGGACTTCGGCGAGGGCCAGACGGAACGGGTGCCCGGCATCAAGGTGCCGGGCGGCGACGTCCGCACCCTCGACCCGGTCGCGGTCGTCCAGGCCGAGGTACGGGCCCACCCCGACCAGTACACGGGCACCGACGGGCTCTACGAGGAAACGGTTCGCCAGCTCAATCAGTGCCGCCAGAAGCCGAAGGGCTGCCCGGTGCTCAAGGCGTACTACCGCGATCTGACCGGCGACGGCAGGGACGAGCTGATCCTCGGCATCAAGATGCCCGAGCAGCAGCTGGCCGTGCGCTGCTACATGCCCGACCGCGGCGCCCTCACCCGGATCATGTCCACCTCGGACCAGCTGATCCGCGTGGAGCTGGCCGGGCGGGACGTCATCCTGCACTCGGTCTCGGCGGGCATCCCGGGGTACGAGTACCGCACGGCCTGGTCGTGGGACGACCACCAGCACGCGATGCTGCCCACCCGTGACGAGATCATCCGGGTGGAGCCGAAGCGCTCCCCCAATCCCCTGCCCCACCCCAAGACCTCCGGCCCGTCGCCGCGCGCCTCCGCGAGCACCCGGTGAGAGGGCCCCGGCTGCCCGCCTGGACGGCGACGCTCACCTGGAAGGCCGCGGTCTTCATCACCGTGATGTGCTGCGCGCTCGCGGCGCTGCTCGGTGTGCTCGTCCACGCCTCGGTGACCCGGCAGACCGTCGGCCAGGCCCGCGACAAGGCGCTGGACAAGCTGGAGGACGTCTCGCGCGCGTACGAGGCGGGCGAGCCGCTGCCGCCGGGCTCGGGCCTCGACCCGCGGGACCTGCCCGCCTCCCTGCGCGAGCTGGCCGTCTCCGGCAAGCGCGGCACGGTCGTCGCCGACGACCGGGGCCGCCCGACCATGTGGGCGGCGGGTCCGGCCGACGGCCGCGCGATCGCGGTCTCGATCGACTACAGCCAGAGCGCCCGCACCATCACGGGCCTGGACCAGGCGATCCTCGGCTCCTCCATCCTCGCCATCGGCGCCACCCTCCTGGTCGGCGTCTTCGGCGTCACCCGGGTCACCCGCCGGCTGCACCAGACGGCGACGGTGGCCCGCCGGATCGGCGCGGGCGACCTGGACGCCCGGGTCAACGACCCCCGCACGAAGGACCCTTCGCGCCCCCAGGACGAGGTGGCCACGGTCGCCGGGGCGCTCGACACCATGGCCGGGACGCTCCAGAACAAGCTGCTGAGCGAACAGCGCTTCACCGCGGACGTGGCCCACGAGCTGCGCACGCCGCTGACCGGTCTGCACGCGGCCGCCGAACTGCTGCCCGAGGGGCGGCCCGCCGAGCTGGTACGGGACCGGGTGAAGGCGATGCGCTCGCTCACCGAGGACCTCCTGGAGATCTCCCGCCTGGAGGCGGGCAGCGAGCGGGTCGACCTGGACCTGGAGCAACTGGGGCCGCTGGTGGAGCGCGTGGTGCGGGCCTCCGGGACGCACACCGAGCTGGTGATCGTCCGCGACACCTGCGTGGAGACCGACAAGCGCCGCCTGGAGCGGGTCCTGGCCAACCTCCTGGGCAACGCCCACAAGCACGGCGCGCTCCCGGTGGAGCTGCGCGTGAACGGCCCGGTGGTGACGGTGCGGGACCACGGCGCCGGCTATCCCGCGTATCTGCTCGACCACGGCCCCCAGCGCTTCAGGACCGAGGGCGGCAGCAAGGGGCACGGGCTCGGCCTGACCATCGCGGCCGGGCAGGCCTCGGTCCTCGGGGCCCGGCTGAGCTTCGCCAACGCGTCGGACGGCGGCGCGCTGGCGCGGCTGACCCTGCCGGAGTACGTGGACCCGGACGGCGCGCCGGAGGGCCCCGGGCACCCGGACGGGCAGGCCGGGACGGGTGGCGAGAGCGCGGCGCGTACCCCGTCCGGCGGTCCTCGCACCCCTTAGCGCTTTGCGGTCGGCAAGAAGCGAACCTAACGTGAGCGGGGCGAGCCAAGGGCCGTGGAACACGGCCCTCCTCTCCCCAGGAGGCACTGTGTCCCCCCGTTCTCCGCTTGCCCTGTTGGGTCTGTGCGTGGCCACCGGGGCGGTCGCCGCCCTCGCGGCGGCCGGCCCCGCGACCGCCGAGGAATCCGTCAACAACGACTACCGGGGCCGGGTGACGGCCAAGTCCGGCCTGCTGCTCAGGGACAAGCCGACCCGTAGCAGCCGCATCATCGGCAAGGCGCCGTTCGGGTCGATCGTCCACATCTTCTGCAAGACCCGCGGCGACAGCGTCGAGGGCAACAACCGCTGGTACCTGCTGACCGACGGCACCTGGGCGTGGGGGGCGGCGTTCTACATCGACAACATCGGCCCGGTGCCCCGCTGGTGCTGAGCCGTCACCTCACAGCCCCAGCAGCTTCGCCTTCGCGGCTGTGAACTCCTCGGGAGTGAGCAACCCCTGCTGGGCCAGCCGCCCCAGCTGAGTCAGCCGGTCCACCAGGGCGGCGTCGCCGGGCCCGGGGGCCCCTGGCGGCGCCCCGGCGGCGGGCGCGGGCTTCGCGGGGCGCGGGCCGCCCACCAGGAGGCCGCGCAGCAGCGGGGCGCCGGACGGGCGCACCACGGGTCGTACCGCCGCTCGGGCGGGCCGGATGAACATGGCTCAGCCTTCCTCTCGTACGGCCTGGGCCCGTGCGGCCAGGGCCGCCCTGACCTCCTCCAGGCGCTCCGGCGGGATCCGCACCGACCCGGCGACGTGCCCGCCCGCGGCCCGCACCCCCTTCGCCGCCTCCTCGGCCCACAGGTGCTCGATCAGGACCACCAGCGCGCAACTGCCCAGGTCGAGCAGGTCCGCCGCCTCCTTGACGTCCTCCGGCCCGATCAGCCGCTCGGTGCCCTCGCCGACCAGCACCCCGGCGAGCTCCTCGAACTCGTCGAACTCGGCGGTGAGCACCTCGCCGGCCGCGGTCCTGGTGACCACCAGCGCGTCGACCATCCGTACGGCGCGGGATCTGCGCACCCCCACGAGCGAGTCGACGGCCTGCACCCGAAGCTGCTCCTCGGGGAAGGCGAGGACGATGAACTCCACGGGCCCCATGGCCGTACTCCTCAGTGACGGTCCGCCAGTTTCCCGCCCACGGTTTCCCGCCTCGGCGTTCCCACCCCTCGGCACACTATGACATAAGGGACATAAGCGCTCTCGCTTGCTACGTTGCCCGACATGACCGCACCGACGGCCGCGGACGAGCCGCCGCCCGCCCTGCGCCTCCCCAAACGCCGGGGCGTCGAGCTGACGCTGCTCGTCGGCGCCGTCCTCGCCTCGGTCTACGGGTACGCGGGCGTCGGCCTCGCCAAGAGCGGCGCCGTCCCGCCCGACGCGGCCCGCCACGGCGCGGGGCTCGGGCTGCTCGCCCTCCTCGCCCATCTCGCGGTCCGCCGCCGCGCCCCGCACGCCGATCCGCTGCTGCTGCCCATCGCGGTGCTGCTCAACGGGCTCGGCCTGGTCCTGATCTACCGCCTCGACCTGGAGACCCCGCACAGCGCGGCCGCCGCCACCCAGCTCGTCTGGTCCACGATCGGCGTCGGGCTCTTCATCGCGGTCGTCCTGGCCCTGCGCGACCACCGCGTCCTGCAGCGGTACGCCTACCTCTCGGCCGCCTCCGCCCTGGTCCTGATGGTGGTGCCGATCCCGTTCCCCGCCGTGAACGGCGCCAAGATCTGGATCCGGGCGGGCGGACTCTCCTTCCAGCCGGGCGAGTTCGCCAAGATCCTCTTCGCGGTCTTCTTCGCCGGATACCTGGCCGCCAACCGCAACGCGCTCGCGTACACCGGCCGCCGCTTCTGGCGGCTGCAACTGCCCACCGGCCGGGTGCTCGGCCCGATCGTGGCGATCTGGGTGCTCAGCGTCGGCGTCCTGGTCCTGGAGCGCGACCTCGGCACCTCACTGCTCTTCTTCGGCCTCTTCGTGATCATGCTGTACGTGGCGACGGGCCGCACCGGCTGGATCGCGGTCGGGCTGCTCCTGGCGGCCATCGGCGCGGCGGCCGTCGGCGCGCTGGAGCCGCACGTCCACGGCCGGGTGCAGGACTGGCTCCACCCGTTCGCCTCGATCGACGCGGGCCAGGGCCCCGACCAGCTCGCCCAGTCGCTCTTCGCCTTCGCGGCGGGCGGCATGTTCGGCACCGGCCTCGGCGCCGGCCACTCCATCCTGATCGGGTTCGCCGCGAAGTCCGATTTCATCCTGGCGACGGCGGGCGAGGAGCTGGGCCTGGCGGGGCTGACGGCCGTCTTCCTGCTGTACGCGCTGCTCGTCGCCCGGGGCTACCGCGCCGCCCTCGCACTGAGCGACGCGTTCGGGCGGCTGCTCGCCGTCGGGCTCGCCTCGATCCTCGCCCTCCAGGTGTTCGTGATCGCGGGCGGGGTGACGGGGCTGATCCCGCTCACCGGCATGGCGATGCCGTTCCTGGCCCAGGGCGGCTCCTCGGTGGTCACCAACTGGGTGATCGTGGCGCTCCTCATCCGGGTCAGCGACAGCGCGCGCACCCCGCACCCGGCCGTGGAGACCGGCACGATCGCCCCCGTCCGGACGGGAAGCCGATGATCCGCTACATCCGGCGGGCCGCCGCCTGCTGTCTGGTCCTGCTGGTGGCGCTGCTGGTCAACGCGGCCCGCGTGCAGGTCTTCCAGGCCGACGCGCTCGACGACAACCCGGCCAACCGCCGTACCACGCTGGCCCGTTACGGCCAGCCGCGCGGCGACATCCTGGTGGACGGCGACGCGGTCACCGACTCCAAGGACACCGGGCAGCCGCTGCGGTACGAGCGCACGTACACCGACGGGCCGCTCTATGCCCCCATCACCGGATACGCCTCGCAGGTGTACGGCACGACGCTCGTCGAGGCCGCCGAGGACCCGGTGCTCTCCGGCACCTCCCCGCTGCTCACCCCGCTGTGGGGCGGCCTCACCCGCAAACGGCGGCCCGGCGGCGACGCGGTCACCACCATCAGGGCCACCGTGCAGCGGGCCGCCTACCGGGGGCTGGCGGGAAAGCGGGGCGCGGTCGCCGCCGTGGAGCCGGCCACCGGCAGGATCCTCGCGCTGGTCAGCAGCCCCTCGTACGACCCGGGGAGGCTGTCGGGGACCGGGCGGGCGGTCAAGGGCGCCTGGTCCGCGCTGAACGCGGACCCCGACCAGCCGATGCTCGACCGGGCGATCCGGCAGACCTATCCGCCGGGCTCCGCCTTCAAGATCGTGACCGCCGCGGCCGCGCTCGACGCGGGCGCGGTGACCGATGTGAACGCGCCGACCACCACACCCGACCCCTATGTCCTGCCCGGCACCAGCACCACGCTGCCCAACGAGGCGGACGGCTGCGGCAAGGCCTCGCTCGCGTACGCCGTGGTCGTCTCCTGCAACACGGTGATGGCGCACCTGGGGGTGAAGGTGGGGCTGTCCGGGATGCTGGAGGCGGTGGGCCGGTTCGGCTTCAACGACACACGGCTGCGGATCCCGTCCGGGGTGGCCAAGTCCAACTTCGACAAGAAGATGGGCCCGGACCAGCTGGCGCTCTCCTCCATCGGCCAGTTCGACACCACGGCGACGCCCCTGCAGATGGCGATGGTCGCGGCGGCGGTGGCCAACGGCGGGGAGCTCAAATACCCGTACCTGGTGGAGCGTACGACCACCGCGCGCGGCACGACCATCGCCCAGAACGGCCCCCGCACCTACCGCCAGGCGATGAACCCGGCCACCGCGGCGCAGCTCCAGCAGCTGATGGTGGACGTGGTGGAGAAGGGCACGGGCACCAACGCGGCGATCCCCGGGGCGAAGGTGGGCGGCAAGACCGGCACCGCGCAGAACGGCGTGGGCAACCGGGGCCATCCGTACGCCTGGTTCATCTCCTGGGCCCAGGCCGCCGACGCGGGCCAGCCCGCGGTGGCGGTGGCGGTGGTCGTCGAGGACGCGGAGGCCAACCGCGCCGACATCAGCGGCGGCGGCGACGCGGCCCCGATCGCCAAGGCGGTGATGGAGGCGGCACTGGCCGGGTGAGCGCCGCCTCCGAGGACGTCGCGGTCAGCCCGCCGCGCCCTCCGTGATCATCTCCGCCACCTCCGCGACCCGGGCCGTCTCCTCCAGGGCGAACCGGTCTCGGTCCAGTTGCTCCGCGATCTCCTCGTCCTCGGCCATCAGCAGGTCGAGGTTGGAGTCGCCGAGTTCGAGGACGCCCATGTCCACGTACGCCTGCTGGAGGCGCTTGCCCCACAGGCCGATGTCCTTGACGCAGGGGACGATGCGGCTGAACAGCAGCTTGCGGAACAGGTGCAGGAACTCGTTCTGCTCCGAGAACTCCTCGGCCTCCGCCTTGGAGATGCCGAAGTTCTCCAGGACCTCGACCCCGCGCAGCCGGTCGCGCATCAAGTAGCAGCCCTCGATGACGAATTCCTCGCGCTCGCGCAGCTCCGCGTCGCTGAGCTGCTTGTAGTAGTCGCGCAGGGCCATCCGCCCGAACGCCACATGCCGGGCCTCGTCCTGCATCACGTACGCCAGGATCTGTTTGGGCAGCGGCTTGTCGGTGGTGTCGCGGATCATGCCGAACGCGGCGAGCGCGAGGCCCTCGATGAGGACCTGCATCCCGAGGTAGGGCATGTCCCAGCGCGAGTCGCGCAGGGTGTCGCCGAGCAGCCCCTGGAGGTTGTCGTTGACCGGGTAGAGCATCCCGATCTTCTCGTGCAGCAACCGGCCGTAGATCTCGGCGTGCCGGGCCTCGTCCATGGTCTGGGTGGCGGAGTAGAACTTCGCGTCCAGGTCCGGTACCGACTCCACGATCCGCGCCGCGCACACCATCGCGCCCTGCTCGCCGTGGAGGAACTGGCTGAACTGCCAGGAGGCGTAGTGCCTGCGCAGCTCGCCCTTGTCCTTCTCGGTCATCTTGGCCCAGTGGCGCGTCCCGTACAGGGTCAGCGACTCGTCGGGCGTCCCCAGCGGGTCGTACGGGTCGACCTCGATGTCCCAGTCGATCCGTTTGGCGCTGTCCCACTGCTTGTCCTTGCCCTTCTGGTAGAGGGCGAGAAGTCGCTCGCGTCCGTCGTCATAGTCCCAGCTGAAGCGGGCCGCTCCCGAGGCCGGGACCTCCCAGAGGGGGTCTTGTGGGCCGTTCACATACAGGTCGTGCGTCGACACGTGCGGCTCCTTCGTCTCGCGGAACTGCCGGATTCGCCTCGCTGAACTTCCTGACTGACCGTTACACGCTGGTTCATTGGCAGGCTCACACGTTGGTAGACGCCGGGTCAACAAGTCGGGCCGAAGGGATTGACGCGCTTGCTGACAAGCAGTCTCATAAGACTTGACCGCCGGTAACCCCCTTCGAGGCCGACTCTCACCGAGGTGCCCCACCGATGACGACCGTGACGACAAGCGAAGTGCTCCGCGACGCGCTCGGACTGCTCCGGGACCGCGAGGAGGTCGCCGAGCGGCTCCTCGCGTCGTCCGCCAAGCACTCCTTCGACCCCGACAAGGAACTGGACTGGGACGCGCCGCTGGAGGACGGCAAGTGGTTCTGGCCCCCCGAGCTGCTCTCCCTCTACGACACCCCGATGTGGCGCAAGATGTCCGAGGAACAGCGCCAGGAGCTGTCCCGCCACGAGGCCGCCTCGCTCGGCTCGCTGGGCATCTGGTTCGAGATCATCCTGATGCAGCTGCTCGTGCGACACATCTACGACAAGCCCGTCACCAGCAACCACGTCCGCTACGCGCTCACCGAGATCGCCGACGAGTGCCGCCACTCGATGATGTTCGCCCGCATGATCGAGAAGGCCGGATCGCCCACCTACCCGGTCCCCCGGCTCTACCACAACCTCGCGCGCGTCCTGAAGACCGTCTCCACCACCCCCGGCTCCTTCGCGGCCACCCTGCTCGGCGAGGAGATCCTCGACTGGATGCAGCGGCTGACCTTCCCGGACGACCGGGTGCAGACCCTGATGCGCGGCGTCACCCGCATCCACGTGGTCGAGGAGGCCCGCCATGTCCGTTACGCCCGCGAGGAGTTGCGGCGCCAGATGGTCACCGCGCCCGCCTGGGAGCGGGAGCTGACCAGGGTCAGCTGCGGCGAGGCGGCCCGCGTCTTCTCCACCTGCTTCGTCAACCCACAGGTGTACGAGAACGTGGGCCTGGACCGCCGGGAGGCCGTCGCCCAGGTGAAGGCCAGCGGCCACCGCCGCGAGGTCATGCAGAACGGCGCCAAGCGGCTCACCGACTTCCTCGACGACATAGGCGTGCTGCGCGGCGTGGGCCGCCGGCTGTGGCAGAGCTCGGGGCTGCTGGCCTGACGCGCCCCGCGTGCCCTTCACCGAGCCCTTCGCCGGGCCCGCCCCTCCCGGCCAACCGCACGCGAGCACCGGTCTGAAGCACCGACCCGGGGATTACGCTGCCCGTATGACCTCACCGGCCGCCACCCCCGCGTACCGCAGGCTCAGCGTCGAGGAGCGCCGCACCCAGCTCCTCGACGCCGCGCTGTCGCTCTTCGCGCACCGGGCACCGGAAGACGTCTCGCTCGACGACGTCGCCGAGGCGGCCGGGGTCTCGCGCCCGCTGGTCTACCGCTACTTCCCCGGCGGCAAGCAGCAGCTGTACGAGGCGGCGCTGCGCTCGGCCGCCGACGAGCTCGAACTCTGCTTCGCCCAGGCCCAGAGCGGCCCGCTCACCCAGCGCCTGACCCACGCCCTGGACCGCTACCTCGCGTTCGTCGACGAGCACGACGCCGGGTTCTCCGCCCTGCTCCAGGGCGGCAGCGTCGCCGAGACCTCCCGGACGACCGCGATAGTCGACGAGGTGCGCCGGGCCGCCGCCGAGCAGATCCTCCTCCACCTGGGGGTGGAGAGCCCGGGTGCACGGCTGCGGATGATGGTGCGCACCTGGATCGCGGCGGTCGAGGCAGCCTCCCTGATCTGGCTCGACGAGGAGAAGCAGCCGCCGCTGCCGGAGCTGCGCGACTGGCTCGTCGACCACCTGGTGGCCCTGTTCACCGCGACCGCCGCCACCGACCCGCAGACGGCCGCCGCGGTCCGGGCCGCACTGGCCCTGGAGTCGGCCGAAGGCCCGGCCGGACTCCTCGCCCGCCGGGTGATCCCGGTCCTCTCCGAAGCCACCCACCTGCTGTGACGCGCGCGACGCGGACCGCCGGTGTGACACTTGAGGCGTGCAGAGCGAGAACACCCTCTTTGTGGGCGGGCCCCTCGACGGGCGCGTCCTGCCCGTACTGATCGGCCCCACGGGCAAGCCTCCCCAGTGGTACGAGATCCCGGTGCCAGACGCCGACGGCGGTCCGCCGGCCGTCCACGCCTACCGTCTCGAACCCGCCGGGCACAGCAAGCGGCTCGGGCTGCCGCGCGGCTGGAAGTACACCTACGCCCCCGAGGGCCGCGAGCCGCGCCGCTGGCCCTGGAGCAAGCCGAAGCCCCCGGCGTAGGTGCGCGCTCACGGTGCCGGTGGGGCGCGATAAGCTCGCTGGTCCACGCCGTGCCGCAGGGGGAGTTGACCATGGAGGCGCTGACCGCCGAGGAACCGCGCGAGCTCGGTCCGTACCGGATGCGGGCCAGGCTGCGCGAGACCGGCACCGCCCGGGTCTATCTCGCCCACGGGGCGGACGGGCGCGGGGTCTCCGTCACCGCCGCCCGCCCCGACCTGGCCGCGCTGCCCGCCTTCCGCAGCCGTTTCCGCGCCGAGGCGCAGGCGGCCGAGCGGCTGGCCGGGCCCTGGGTGCCGCCGGTGCTCGCCACCGGCCCCGAGGAGTGGCTGCCGTGGCTGGCCACCCCGTTCACGGCAGCGCTCACCCTCGCCGAGGCGGTGGCGCTGGCCGGACCGCTGCCCGAGCGGGCCGTGCGCACCCTGGGCGCGGCGCTCGCCGCCACCCTGGAGCGCGCGCACGCGGTGACCGGCGAGGCCTTCCAGGGCCTGGGCCCCGACGTCGTACTGCTCACCGCCGACGGGCCGCTGGTCACCGCCTTCGGCGTGCTCGGCGGCGCCAGCGCGGCGAGCGCCGGGGAGGGCGGGCGGCTCGGCGTGACCGTCGGCTATCTGACGCCGGAACAGGTCGCCGGGGAGAAGCCCGGCCCGGCCGCCGACGTCTTCATGCTGGGCATGCTCCTCGCGTACGCGGCCGGGGGCGCGGGCCCGTTCGACTCCGGCCCGGCCGACGCGGCCGCCCACCGCATCGCGCACTCGGTCCCGGACCTCACCCCGGTCCCGGCCGCCCTGCGCCCCCTGCTCGGCCGCTGTCTGGCCAAGGCGCCCGGGGCGCGCCCGGCTCCGGCCGAGGTGGCCGCCGAGCTGCTCCCCGGCGGGGCGGCCCCGGCACCGGGCGCGGGGTGGCTGCCGCCGCGCGTGACGGCCGCGATCGCCGAACGGGCCACGCAGGCCCAGGAGTTGCCGGGCGCGGTGGTGGCGGACCGAGTACCGGAGCCCGCCGCTCCGCTCCCGCTCCCCGCGCCGGGGCTCAACGGGCACCCGGCCGCCGCCGCTCCCCCGCAGCCCGCCTGGCCGTCGCCGCAGCCCCTTCCCGTACAACCGGAACGGGCTCCCGACACGGCCCGCCCCGCCCCCAAGGCCCTCTCCCGGCTCGCCGCCGACCGGCGGGGGCTGTTGACCGCCGGGCTCGCCGCGGTGGCCGGGCTCGCGGTCGGCGCGGCCGGGGTGCTGGCGTTCGACGGGGACGACGGGGACGGCAAGGCCCCCGCCGCCGACAGCAAGCCCGCCGCCCGCCCGCAGCCGGTGCCCGGCGCGCCCCCGGCCGCCCGCTGGGGCTACGCGGTACCGGGTGGCAAGCTCCTCGGCACCCCGCTGGTGCAGGGCGCGGTCCTGGTCGTGCCCGGCGCCGCGCCCACCGGCGTCGACCTGCGCACCGGCAAGCAGCTGTGGACCCGCCCCGAGCTGGCCGGTCTCGCCCAGCTCCAGCCGGCGGGCCCGGACGCGGCGGTGGCGTTCGGCGTCGGCCCCACCGACTTCACCTGGTTCGCGGTGGCGGACGGTGCGATCCGCCAGAAGGTGGCGTACGCACAGCTCGCGCCCGGCATGGGCACCCCCCAGGTGCGCGCGCACGACGGCACGACGGTGTGGTTCACGGCCACGGTCGGCAAGGACACCGCGCTGTACGCGTACGACATCGCGACCCGCACCACGCTGTGGCGCCGCCCGCTCGGCCGGGGCGAGACGTTCGAGTGGGCGACCGCCGTAAACGGCCGACTGATCGCGCGGCGCCCCGCCCCGAGCCCGCCGAAGGGCGCCAAGCAGGTGCTCGCGCAGTTCTTCGCGGTCGACCCGAAGACGGGCAAGGACCTGTGGGCGCGGTCGTACGGGGCGGTGCTGCCCACCGACGGGGCGGTGCTGTCGCCCGACGGCACACTGCTGACCACGGCGGGCGGCGGCCTCCAGGCGTTCGACCTGGAGACGACGAAGCTGCGCTGGCAGCGGGGCAAGGGCGCGGGGTCGTACGGAACCCCCGTGCTGAGCAAGGGAGTTGTGTACGCCCCCGACACCACCACCAAGGTGGCGGCGGTCGCCGCGGCGGACGGCCGGGAGAGGTGGGTCGGCTCGACGGACCTGGCGCCGAACGCCCCGGTGGAGACCCGCACGGTGGCGAGCGCGTCCGGCAGTACGGTCCTGGCCCTCGACCCGTTCCAGGTGACGGCGCTGGACGCGGCGAGCGGCGAGCGGCTGTGGAAGTTCCAGGACGCGGGCAGCAAGGAGCAGTCGGCGGACCGGGGCACCTATCGGGCGGTGGCGGCGGGCGCGGACACGGCGGTGGTGTGGCACGGGGCAACGCTGTACGCGCTGCCGGTGCGATAGCCGGACTCCCCGTACGCACAGGACGGGTGCGGGAGCAAGCGCCCGCACCGGAGTACGGCCGTACGGGGGACGGATCCGCACCATTCACCCGACTCGGCGGGCCGCGGCCCGGACCACCGTGCCACCATCCGACCGGAGGTGAGCACGTGTCAGACAGATCGTTGCGTTCAGTGTGCACGGCGGCGGCCGTCGCGGCGGCGCTCGTGTCGGCCGTCCCCACGGCGCAGGCCGCACCCACTCCACCGGAGAGTTCGGTGACCGGTCTGCTGACGCAGATGCAGACGCTGTACCGGCAGGCCGAGGAGGCGTCCGAGGCGTACAACGCGGCCGAGGAGCAGCTGAAGCGGCGCAAGGCGGAAGAGAAGAAGGTCGCGGCCGGGCTGACGAAGGCGCGGGTCGCGCTGGCGGAGAGCCGGCAGGCGGCTGGCCGACTGGCCCGGGAGCAGTACCAGGGCCGCAGCGAACTCTCCACGTACATGCAGCTGTTGCTGGCCAGGGACCCGCAGGGGGCACTCGACCAGGGGCACCTCATGCGGCGGGCGACCGACGAGCGCCGGGCGTCCGTCGCCCGGCTCGCGCGGACGGAGAAGCAGGCGGACGGTCTCGCGCGGGCGGCGCGCAAGGCGCTGGACGAGCAGGCCCTGCTGGCCGCGCGCCAGCGGCGGGCGCGGGACGAGGTACGGAACCGGCTGAAGGACGTGGAGGGCCTGCTGGCGTCGCTGAGCGAGGACCAACTCGTCGAGCTGGCCCGCCTGGAGCGGGACGGCATGGCGAAGGCACAGCGGGATCTGCTGGCCACGGGGGCGCTGAGCGGGGTGCGGGCGCCGTCGGAGGAGGGCGAGCAGGCGCTGCGGTACGCGGTCGGACAGCTCGGCAAGCCGTATGTGTGGGGGGCGGAGGGGCCGGGGTCGTACGACTGCTCGGGGTTGACCTCGCAGGCGTGGGCGCATGCGGGGCGGGCGATTCCGCGCACCAGCCAGGAGCAGTGGGCGTCGCTGCCGCGCGTCCCGCTCCGGTCGCTGCGGCCCGGGGACCTGGTGGTGTACTACCCGACGGCGACGCATGTGGCCATGTACCTGGGCGACGGTCTGGTGGTCCAGGCTCCGCGCCCCGGCACCCGGATCAAGGTCTCCCCGATCGCGTCGAACCCCCTCCTGGGCGCGGTCCGGCCCGATCCGGGGGTGGGGGCGCTGCGGTCCTATCGGCCGCCGAGGTTGCCGGTGGGGGCGGCGGGGGTGGGGGCGGACTCGGACGAGGGCTACGGGTCGGATGCCCCTCCGGGGGATTAGCCCCACCCCGCCCGTTCCCTAAAGCCCTGGGCGGGCGGCCGGGTGCTCAGTCTGCGGACCGTGGTGGGCTGGTCGCGCAGTTCCCCGCGCCCCTACTGGGCGCCCCGAAGGGGCGCATTCAAGGGGCGCGGGGAACTGCGCGAGCAACCAACGACGGTCCGCAGACGAACGAAGCGGGTGGAGGGGCCGCAGGCCCTGCCCGGGGTGGGGGTCCTACGCCGCCTGGGCTGACGCCACCTCCGCCAAGTACGCCCCCGCCTTCCCCTCCTCGAAGAAGAAGTTCTCGAAGTCCGACGGGTCGTCGAAACCGTTCGCGAAGCGGTCGGCGACCGGCTGGAGTTCGGTGGCCGCGCCGATCAGGTTGAGGACGTGCTCCGGCGGCACCCCCAGCATCGCGTTCGTCCACTTCACCACGTGCCGCGCCGTGTCCCAGTACCGGTCGAAGGCCGAACGCATCCACGCCTCGTCGAACACGCCGTCCCCGTGCTCCACGATCGACGACAGGTACGACGCCGCGCACTTGGACGCCGAGTTGGAGCCCTGGCCGGTGATCGGGTCGTTGGCGACGACCACGTCCGCCACGCCCAGGACCAGGCCGCCGCCGGGCAGCCGGCCGACGGGGTTGCGGACCGTGGGGGCGTACCGGCCCGCCAACGTGCCCCCGGCGTCCGTCAGTTCGACCTTGGTCGCCCGCGCGTACTCCCAGGGCGTGAAGCGCTCCATCAGCTCCAGGGTCAGGGACAGGTGCTCGCCCGGGTCCGTGACGCCACGGAACGCGTCCAGCGGGCCGCCGGGGATGCCCTCCCAGAAGAGGATGTCCGCCCGGCCCGACGTCGTGAGCGTCGGCATCACGAAGAGCTCGCCCACCCCGGGCACCAGGTTGCAGCGGACCGCGTCGAAGTCCGGGTGCTCGGGGCGCGGGCCGAGCCCGTGCACGTACGACACCGCCAGCGCCCGCTGCGGCTCCGCGTACGGGGAGCGCGAGGCGTCGCGGCCGAACATGGACACCAGCTCGCCCTTGCCCGCCGACACCAGCACCAGGTCGTACGTCCGCGCGAAGAAGTCCAGGTCCGAGACCGCCGCCCCGTGGATGACCAGCTGGCCGCCGCGCTGGGCGAACGTCTCCATCCAGCCCGCCATCTTGACCCGCTGGTCGACCGACTGCGCGTAGCCGTCCAGGCGGCCGACCCAGTCGACCGGGCGGGACGCGTCGGGGCCTGCCACCGAGACGCCCACGCCCTCGATGCGCGGGGCCTGGGACTCCCAGAAGTTCAGGCCCAGGTCCCGTTCGTGCTGGAGCGCCGTGTGGAACATGCACTGCGTCGACATGACCCGCCCGGAGCGGATCTCGTCGGCCGTGCGGTTGGACATCAGGGTGACCTCGTACCCCTTCGACTGGAGTCCGAGGGCCAGCTGGAGCCCGGACTGACCGGCCCCGACTATCAGGATTCTCCGCATGCGAGTGTTCTCCGATACGTCAGCAGATACGTGAGCAAACAAAACGAGCGAGTACCGCGCTACTCCGGCAGCTCTTCCAGCGCGTGCGCCACCAGGGCGAGCAGCGACTCGATCACCGTGATCTTGTCGCGCGCGTCCATGATCACCACAGGGATGTGCGGCGGCACCGTCAGCGCCTCCCGGACGTCCTCGGGCTCGAACGACTCGGTGCCCTCGAAGTGGTTGACCGCCACGATGTACGGCAGGCCGCAGCTCTCGAAGTAGTCGAGCGCCGGGAAGCAGTCGGACAGCCGCCTGGTGTCGGCGAGCACCACCGCGCCGATCGCCCCGCGCACGATGTCGTCCCACATGAACCAGAACCGCTGCTGTCCGGGCGTGCCGAACACATACAGGACGAGGTCGTCGTCGAGCGTGATGCGGCCGAAGTCCATGGCCACCGTCGTGGTGGTCTTCTCCGGGGTCGACGAGAGATCGTCCGTGCCCTCGCTCGCCTGGGTCATCACCGCCTCCGTCTGGAGCGGGGTGATCTCCGAGACGGAGGACACGAACGTCGTTTTTCCTACGCCGAAGCCGCCCGCCACCACCACCTTCGTCGCGATGGGGGCCCTCGTGCGGTCCTGCTGCCAGGGCCGCAGCTCCTCCTCGACGGCCTCGACGGCTTCGGGCGCCAGGAGTTCAGAGGCGGCGGAGTCCACTCATGACCCTTTCGAGCAGCGCGCGGTCGGGCCGCCCGGGGCCGTGCCCGGTCCCGTACACACGGATCCTTCCCTGGTCGGCCAGGTCGCTGAGCAGCACCCGGACGACCCCCAGCGGCATTCTCAGCAGCGCCGAGATCTCCGCGACCGTACGCATCGCCCGGCAGATCTCCACGATCGCCCGCATCTCCGGCATCATCCGCAGCGGCGATCCGCCCAGCGCCTTGCGCTCCTCGGGCGCCTCGATGGCCGCCACGAACGTCTCCACGAGGAGGACGTGGCCGAAGCGGGTGCGACCGCCCGTGAGCGAGTACGGGCGGACCCGCGCGGGTTTGCCGCCGGCACCGCGTATCGGCAGCTTGGGGGCGGACGAGGTCACTGGACGGCCTCCATCGACTGGCGCAGCTCGCTGCGGAGTTCGGGGGTGAGCACGTGTCCGGCCCGGCCGACGAAGAGGGCCATGTGGTACGCGACGACGCTCACGTCGCAGTCCGGGGTCGCGTGCACGCCGAGCAGCGAGCCGTCGCTGATCGCCATGACGAAGACGCTGCCCTCCTCCATCGCGACCACGGTCTGCTTGACGCCGCCGCCGTCCATGAGCCGCGCGGCGCCGTGGGTGAGGCTGGCGATGCCGGAGACGATGGTGGCGAGGTCGGCGCTGGAGCCGCGCGGCCCCTCGGGGCGGGGCGCCGTACGGGTCTGCCGCTGGTCCGGGTCGGACGAGAGCAGCAGCAGACCGTCCGAGGAGACGACCGCGACCGACCGCAGCCCCGGCACCTCCTCGACCAGGTTCCGCAACAGCCAGTGCAGATTGCGGGCTTCGCTGCTCAGTCCGAACGTGCCGGTGCCGGTCGCAGTCAACTGCGTGCCTCCTCGACTGTCTCCCCCGTCTGTGGCCTCTGTGCCTTCTTCTCTTCGCCGTGCGTGTCGTTCTGTACTTCGCTCTGTGCGTCCTGGATCTCGGTCTCGGCGTGCCTGCGGCCTTCCAGGGCGCCCTGCTGGAACCCGCCGAGCCGCCGCCGGAGCGCGTCGGCGACCTCCGCGCCGCCCTTGTGTGCGGCGGGGGCGGTGGAGCCCGCCTTGACCACCTTCGGGGTGCGCTTGGGCAGCCCCTTGTCGGTGACGCGCTGCGCGGGGACGGTGGGGCGCGGCTCGGGTTCCGCCGCCTCGACGGCCGTCTCCGGCGTCGGGAGCCGCATCTCGAACGTCGGCTCGTCGACCCGCTCGTGCGTGTCCGCCTCGGCCGGGACAGGAGTCGGAGCCGGGGCAGGAGCCGGGGCAGGGGTCTGGGTCTGGGCCGGAATCGGGAGCGGGATCTCCGCCGTGCGCTCCGCCCGCTCGGGCAGCACGTTGGAGTTGGCCTCCGCCAGCGCGCCCGGCAGCGTGAAGCGCGGCGCGTCGCCCTGCATCGGGACCACGTGCGGCGGGTCGGCCGGGGGCGTCTTCGGCAGGATCGGCTCGGGCAGTACGACCACGGCCGCGAGACCGCCCTGCTTCTGCTCGCGCAGTTCGATCCGCACCCCGTGACGGCGGGCGAGCAGCGCGGCGACGTGCAGCCCGAGCCCCCCGGTCTCGGTGCCGGGCTCCCCCGGCTCGTACGTGGACGGGTCCGCCAGTCGCATGTTGAGCTCGGTGCGGCGGGCCGGGGCCACGCCGATGCCCTCGTCCTCGACCGAGAGCATGACCTCGCCGCTCTCCAGCTGCCAGCCGGAGAGCTGGACCTGGGCGTCCGGCGGCGAGAACGAGGTGGCGTTCTCCAGCAGCTCGGCGACCAGGTGGCTGAGGTCGTCGGCGGCGAACCCGGCCACCTGGGCGTGCGGCGGGAGGGCCTGGATGACGACCCGCTCGTACCGCTCGATCTCGCTGACGGCGGCCCGCAGCACATCGACGAGCGGGACCGGGCCGGGGTGGTTGTGGTGGTGCTCGGCGCCCGCGAGGACCAGCAGGTTCTCGCCGTGGCGGCGGATGACCGTGGCCATGTGGTCGAGCTTGAAGAGCGTGGCGAGCTGGTCCGGGTCCTGCTCGCGCTCCTCCAGGCCCTCGATGATGCCGAGCTGGCGCTCGACCAGGCCGAGGCTGCGCAGCCCGAGGTTGACGAAGGTGTGCTGCACGGTGCCGCGCGCCCGCTCCAACTGGGCGGTCAACTCCCGTACGGAGTCGGCCAGTTCGGCCCGTTCGACGGCGAGAGCGGTCTGGCCCTCGCGGGCCTCGTCGAGCTCCGCGCCGAGGGCGTCGGCGCGGGCCGCGTGTTCGCGCAGCCGGTCGTGGAGCGCGTTGAGCGACCGTACGGCCTGGGCGAACTCGTCGTTGCGGCCGGTGAAGCGGACCGGCTCCTCCGTCTCGGGGGCCGTCGCGAGCCGGGCCGCGCCGCGCCGCAGCACGGCGAGCGGCCGGGTCAGACTGCGGGCGCTGGCGGACGAGACACCGACGGCGAGCAGCAGCAGCGCGCCGACGAGTGCGACCCGCAGCTCAAGTCCGGTCACGTCGTCGTCGCGCAGTGCCTCGAACCGCTTCACCTCGGCCGTGGCGAGCGCCGACTCGGTGCCGCGCATCCGGTCGATCCGCGCGGTGAGCGCGGCGGCGACCTTGTCCGCGCCCAACTTGCGGTCGGCCGCACTGAGTTGGGGCTGGTCGGTGAGGCGGGTGAGATAGCGCTCGGCGGCGGCCACGTCCGGGCCGGTCACGTTGGTGGAGAGCTTCTCGCGCGCGGCGGCGGAGGCCTCCTGGTCGAAGTCGGCGAGCGCGGACTGCTCGCGCACCCGCGTCTGCTGCCCGGCGGCGCTCAACGCGTCCCGGGTGCGCCCCTCTTCGCCGTCGCCCGCGTCCTTCTGTACGTACCGGCCGGTGATCGGGTCGTAGACCGTGGTGGCGGGCTTCTGCGGCACCGAGAGCGCGGCGACCAGCAGGCCCCGGGTGGCGGAGGCCTGTTCGACGGCGCGGCCGAGGTCGCCCGGGGCGCGGGTGGCCTCGGCGGCGCGCGGGGGCGTCCTGTCGGCCAGTTCGTCGGCGAGGCCGAGCAGCTTGGTGATCACGTCGGAGTACGTGCGGTGCGCCTCCAGGGCGGTGCCCTTGCCGGTGAGGGCGGTGCGGCGCAGCGAGGGGACGGTGGCCAGGTCGCGGCCGAGGGCCGCGGGCGCGGTGGCTCGGATCTCGTCGATGCGCCGGTCGACGCGGGTGGCGCGGTCCTTGAGCCCGGCGTCCTTGCGCGGGTCGCGGCCGCCCGCGATGTACGCGGTGACGTCGTCGCGTTCGTCGGCGAGGGCGTGGGCCAGGGTGACGGCCTGCTGGTTCAGCTCGGCCAGGGTGACCAGGCTCTGGGACTCGTTGAGGTCCGAGGAGGCGGTGAGCAGCGCGGGGGCGCCCGCCCCCAGGACGGTGAGCGAGACCACGGCGACCGAGGTGACCAGCCGGGTCCGTACGCGCACGGTGCGCGCGGCGCCCGCGGTGTCCGCGGCGCCCTTGACGCTCTCGCCGCCCTTGCCCCGAGGCCGCTTGTTCTGCACCGGTGCTCTCAATCTTGATTCGTCCACCCATGAAGCCGGGGTGACGACCGGTCATGCGTCTCTTGCGTCGTGTGCGACGCGTTCCCACCCCTGACGGCTTCCGACCATTCCAGTGGTTTTGGGAAGGAGGCATGCAACATCCACTCCGCCACCCGAACGAGTGAACAACACTCGGGAGTTGGCCATCAACTCCCGCGGAATGGCCGCCCCCGCTCATGTGGAAGGCCGGTTGGAACTTCGGCGCGGCCTTTGGCAGGATGCCCGCGCACAGCTCCCCGGCGGACCGTCAGACCCGGCCGGAGCCGCACTCCGGCCCAGTGGTCCAGGCCAATTGACCGCCATGAAGGCCAGGTGGAGGCGTCGTGCAGACTGGCCGTATGCGCATCGAACTCGCCACGGCCCCCGGTGACCCCGCACGCCCCAACGAGGACTGGGTCGCCACCGCACTGCCCGCCGCCGGACGGGGCGGCGTGCTGGTGGTGCTCGACGGGGTGACCCCACCGCCCGGCAACGGCGACTGTGTGCACGACGTGCCCTGGTTCACCGCGCGGCTCGGCGGCGCGCTGACCGAACTGTCCGGTTCACGGCGCGATATACCGCTGACCGAGATCCTCGCCGAGTCCATCAGGCGCACCGCCGACGCCCACCGCGACACGTGTGACCTTTCTCACCCACGTACACCTCAGGCGACCGTGGTCGTGGCGCGTTGGGACGAGGAGGCCGTGGAGCATCTGGTGCTCTCCGACTCCGCGCTGCTCCTGGAGTCCCCCGAGGGCGTGGTGCGGGCCGTCCTCGACGACCGGCTCGACCGGGTGCCGCGGGATGTGCTCGTGTCGGATGAAGTGGCCGACGCGGTTGCCCGTAACCGGGAGGGGGGGTTCTTCACGGCCGCGGCGGATCCGGCCGTGGCCTCGCGGGCGGTCACGGGCCGCACCCCTTTGCGGGACGTGCGGGCGCTGGCCGCCCTGTCGGACGGTGCGTCGCGGTGGGTCGAGACGTTTCGCGAGGGCGACTGGGCGGGGTGTCTGGCCCTGCTGCGCAAGGCCGGGCCGCAGGGTGTCATCGACCGGGTGCGGGAGCTGGAAGACGCCGACATCGACCGTACGTATCTGGGGCGCAGCAAGACGCACGACGACGCGACTGCGGTGTACGTGGAGCTTTGAGCTCGCCTGCGAGCCGGTGGGGGCTGGGCGCGCAGTTCCCCGCGCCCCTGAAGGGCTGCGCCCCTAGGGGCGCAGCTGTGCCCCCGGCTCCTGCATGTCCGCCCGCTCGTTCAGCTGGTGCAGCAGCCTCGCCAGTTCCGCGATCTCCTTGCGGTCCCAGTCCGCCAGCTTGGTGACGTACTGGGCGCGGCGGGCGTCGCGGACGCGGCGGAAGCGGGCCAGGCCCTCCTCGGTGAGGCGTACCAGCGAGGCGCGGCCGTCGGCCGGGTCCGGCTCGCGCGCCACCAGGCCCAGGTCCTCCAGGGCGCGCAGCTGGCGGCTCATGGTCGCCTTGCCCACGCCGAAGTACGCGGCGAGCTCGGTGGCCCGCTGCGGGCCGCCCTCCTCCAGGCGCACGAAGAGCCCGTAGGCCGCGGCCTCCAGCTCGGGATGGACCGCGCGGGCCATCTCGCCGGAGGATGCCCGGGCACGCCGCAGGAACACCGCCAGCTCGCGTTCGAGTGCGAGAAACTCCTGGTCCGGACCGTGCACATCAGCTCCCATCCCACGCTGTCCCGACGGGACAGTATTTCCCAGTCCCCTGTGGACAGGGGCCCCCGGTGCCGCGCACCGGGGGCCCTTTGGCTCAATTACGAGTCACGCGGGGAGCGCATTCAGCAGGTGCCGGCCGGCCGCTCCCGGGTGACCAGGTCCGTCCAGCCGGTGGTGCCGTCCAGCCAGACGACCTGCCGCCCGCCCGCGGCGGACGGGTACAGCTGTTCGCCGCGGTTGCAGGAGAGGCGCTCCTTGCGAGTGCCGTCGGCGCTGAGCTGCCACAGCTTGGGCAGGGTCTCATTGCGGTACTGGGTGTCCGGCAGCAGGGTGTTCACCGTGACCGCGTCGTCCGATGCCGTCAGGTCGAACGGGATCAGCGCGCCGGGGCCGGATTCGGCGCTGATGTCCGTCGTGCCGGTGCCCTCCAGGGTGGACCGGCGCACCGCGAGCTGTCCCTGGTCGGCCAGGTTCTCGTCGACGAGCCAGAACACGTTCTTGCCGGTGATGCCGGTCTGGCCGATCGCCTGCGGCTCACCGAGCTGCTGGGCGAGCTGGGTCTTGCCGGTGGCGATGTCGTACGTCTCGACGCCGATCCTGTAGTCGCTCTCGCCCGGGTAGAGCTTGGCGTACGCGATCTTCCCGTTCTTCAGCGAGGGCAGCGCGGTGCCGAGCTCGAACTTGCCGCCGTCCACCCAGGTGGGCTCGCGGTCGCCGGGCTTGAGGAAGCCGACGTGCCGCCCGCCGAACGGGTCGAAGGACTCGAAGACCACGGTGCCGTTCTCGATGTGCAGGTTCTGGACGTTGGTGTACGAGGTGTACAGCGTCTTGATGGGGCCGCCCGCGATCGGCCGGGACAGGATGTCGAGGCTGGACGTGCCGAACGCGGCCCACACCACCGTCTTGCCGTCGGTGGCCGGATACACGTGGTAGCGCCCGTCGTTGGGGCTGATCAGCTTGGGCGTGCCCGTGCCGTCGACCCGCCCGGCGTAGACCGAGTAGGCCTCGCTGCCGTCGTCGTTGGACTTGGACGTGGCCCACCAGCCGCCGCCCGCGGCCGTGCCCGTACCGGCGATGTTCAGCTTGCCGAAGAGGCGGTCGGAGTCGACGCCGATGGCGTTCTCCCAGCCGGACACGATGCCGTGGGCGTTGAACGACCGCTTGACGATGTTCTGCTGCTTCGCGGAGAGCCCCAGGTCCTTGGCGGCCGCGACGACCGCGTTGCGGGCCTCGGTGTAGCCGTCCAGCGGGGTCATGTACGTGGAGAGCGCCTTGTAGACCAGCCGGTCCGCGAGGAAGGGATCCTTCGGGTCGAGGTCCTGGCGGATGTCCCACAGGGCGCCGGAGAAGATCGTGGAGTTGAGGTGGACTCCGCCGTTGTCGGTGCCGAAGGTGACGCCGAGGTAGTCCTTGGCCGTGGTGCGGCCGTCGTTGAGGTCGCGGAAGGCGCACTCGCGCGGCCTGGTGGTGCGGCACAGGTCCTCGCCGATGAGCCCGGCGTCCGGGTCGTCCATCTTCGCGCCGCTCGCGGTGACGTCGATGGCGTTGCCGAAGTAGTCCGCGAGCGCCTCGTTGAGGGCGCCGGACTGGCCCGCGTAGACGAGGTTCGCGGTGTTCTCGACCACGCCGTGGGTCATCTCGTGGCCGACGACGTCGAGGTCGGCGGAGAGCGTCTTGTACTGCTCGTCCCCGGCCCCGTAGACCATCTTCTGGCCGTCCCAGAAGGCGTTGACGAACGGGCCGCCCGCGAACGTCACGCCGACCAGCGAGTTGATGGTCATGCCGCGCCCGTCCAGGCTGTCGCGGCCGTGCACGTTCTTGTAGTAGTCGTAGACCCGCCCGGCCGCCCAGTGGGCGTCGACCGCGCCGGACTCGGTGGCGTCGCCGCTGTAGTCGGGGGACGGGTTGGTGAACTCCTTGAGCCCGTCCGGCCAGCGGCCCGAGGCGTCGTTGACGTCGACCGCGCGGGCGTCCCAGGTGTGCAGGGTGTTCTTGCTGGTGCCCGCCATCCGCGCGTAGTCGACGAGGCTGTACTGCTTGGCCGCGTCGTCGAAGTAGATGTCCAGCGGGACCTGGTCGCCGTTGGACCTGACGCCGGTGCCGCTGGTGCCGGGGTTGGTGGTGGCGCCGGGCGCCTGCCGCCCGGCGGCGGGTTTCGCGGCCGCCTTCCCGGCCGGGTGCGCCGCGTCGCCCGCGGGCTTCGCCGCGGTGATCGTCTTGACCAGGCTGTACTGGAGCACCGGGAAGCCCGCGTGGGCGTCGACGTACACGTCCTGCAGGACCGGCCTGCCGGTGGCGGTGTCGGTGCCGCGCACGGTGACGCGGTAGGTGAGGATGCCCGCGCCCTTGGGGATGACGACCAGGCCGCCCGCCCGCCCGGTGAGGGCGGCCGCCGCCTTCGTCTTCGCGCCCTCGGCGGGCTGGACGTCCTTCTTGCCGAGGGTGGCGCCGCCGATGCGGGCGGCGACCGAGGAGACGGCCCGGCGCACGGCGATGTCCTCGG
Organism: Streptomyces sp. NBC_00224; assembly: GCF_041435195.1. NCBI lineage: Bacteria > Bacillati > Actinomycetota > Actinomycetes > Kitasatosporales > Streptomycetaceae > Streptomyces > Streptomyces sp. NBC_00224. The sequence goes on along the minus strand of NZ_CP108106.1, from coordinate 6,091,343 downwards.
CGACGGTCGCCTTGGTGCCGGTGGTCAGACCGGTGAAGTACTTGCCGGAGGTGCCGGTGACGACGCGCTCGCCGTCCTTCTTCTCCATCCGCACCACGTACTGGCCGCCGAGCACCTCGACGCCGTGGTGCTTCTGCTGGAGCCGTACGGTCTCGTCCTCGCCCTGCTTGAGGGTCTGGACGGGGGTGAGGTCGCGGCCGGGGTCGGCTATGCGGTAGCGGCTCTCCTTGGCGGCGAGGTGGCCGCGGGCCGCGTCGGCGGGCGCCGCCTTGGCGTCGGCGCTCTCGTGGAGGCCGTCCACGAGGGCGGGCGTCTCGGTGCCGGTGCCGGGCACGACGTCGGCGGCCGGCGCCTGCGCCGGGGGCGCGGCGTGGGCCGCCGGTACCGCGGTGGCGAGGAGGGCCGCCGCGCCGAGGAGCGCGGCGACGCCCGCGCCCCGGGCCGGTGAGCCGGCCGTCCTGTTCCCCCGGGTGCCGCCTGCTCCGGCTCTGCCTGCTCTGGGCTTGTGCAAGGTCTTTCCTCCACGGGCCGATGCGGGTGCCTCCCGCGAACGGCGTCGGCCGCGCGGGGAGGCCGGTGGCGCCGGTGGGCGCCGACTGGTCATGGCCATGCAAGCCTGTGGGGACTGAACTCCTCAATGGGGCATGTGAGTTGAGATGAGGACTTTGGCGCGAATGCGATCGGAGGGACCGGGCTCAGAGGCGGGCGGCGCGGCCGGACCGGCCGATCGGGCGCCAACCGCCCACGGCTGAAAGTTATTTGCAGCGGCTCGCGGTCGGCGCAGCTCGCACCGGCGTCCGACGTCCCGTCAGAGGCCTGGGCCAATGACAGTTCCAGAACCTCTTTCGCGTCACGGTCTACGTGCGTAGCTTTTCCCGTATGACATGTCCACAACGACATGTCGATTCCCCGACACCTCCCCCCACCCACGCCTTTCGGAGGCACGCAATGCCCGTGCACAGACCCGGAACGGCCCGTCGCGGTCCCCTCGCCGCGGCCGGAATCCTCCTCTCGGCCCTCGCCCTCCTGCTCACCGCCCCCGGCACGTCCGGCGCGGCCCAGACCCCCGCCCGCGGCTCCGCCACCATGGGCATGGGGGTCGCCGCGCACGACGGCAGCGGCGGTCCGCCGCGCGATACCCGCGCCGTCCAGACCGAGGGCGTCGACACCAGCAGCCACAACGGCAACGTCGCCTGGACCACCCTGTGGAACAGCGGGGTGAAGTGGGCCTACGTCAAGGCCACCGAGGGCACGTACTACACCAACCCGTACTTCGCGCAGCAGTACAACGGCTCCTACAACGTCGGCATGATCCGCGGCGCGTACCACTTCGCGACGCCGGACACCACGAGCGGCGCGACCCAGGCCAACTACTTCGTGGACCACGGCGGCGGCTGGTCGCGCGACGGCCGTACGCTGCCGGGCGCGCTCGACATCGAGTGGAACCCGTACGGCGCCGCCTGCTACGGCAAGTCCGCCGCCGGGATGGTCAGCTGGATCCGCGACTTCGTGAACCAGTACAAGGCCCGCACCGGCCGTGACGCGGTCATCTACACCGCCACCAGCTGGTGGACCCAGTGCACCGGCAACTCCGCCGCCTTCGGCTCCACCAACCCGCTGTGGATCGCCCGCTACAACACCGACCCGGGCACCCTCCCGGCCGGCTGGGGCTACTACACGATGTGGCAGTACACCTCGTCCGGCCCGACGGTCGGCGACCACTCGAAGTTCAATGGCGCCTACGACCGGCTGCAGGCACTGGCCAACGGGTAGTACGCGCGCTTGTCCGTGAGGCCCCCGGTGCGCCGACGCGCGCCGGGGGCCTCACCGCTTCGCGTCCCGTCATACGACAGGATGGTCGTCATGCGCGTGCTGCGAACAGTGGGGCGGGTGTCCGCCGCCGGGATGCTGGCCCTGGTCACGGGGTGCGGCTGGTCGGCCGCCTCGGCGCCCCAGCAGGACCTGCCCGACGAGGTGCCGCCCGCGCCCGCCCCGCAGTCGTCCGCCGCCGGGACCGCCGGACTGCCGTCCGTGGGCGTCCTGGTCGACGGCGACAAGCACTGGTGCACGGCCAGCGTCGTCGCCAGCCCCAAGGGCAACGTCGTCGCCACCGCCGCGCACTGCGCGGACGCCGGGTCGGCGGGCTCGATGGCGTTCGCGCCCGGCTTCTCCGGCGCGGTCAAGGGCTCGTACCCGTACGGGACCTGGAAGGTCAGGGCCGTACAGACCGACGAGCGGTGGTCCGGGGACGGCGACGACTCCTTCGACTACGCCTTCCTGACCCTGGAGCCGGACGCCAGGGGCCGCAGTGTGCAGAGCGTGGTGGGCGCGGCCCAGCCCGACTGGAGCTCGGGGCCGCGCCGCCGGGTCACCGTCTTCGGCTATCCGGACGAGGACCACAACCCGGAGAACCGGCCCATCGCCTGCACCACCGACACCCGCCCGGACACCGAGCTGTCCAGCGACGTACGGATCGACTGCGCCGGGTTCTGGACCGGCACCAGCGGCAGCCCGTGGCTGGCGGACTACCGCGGCCCCGACCACCTCGGCCGGCTCATCGGCGTGCTGAGCGGCGGCGACACCGATGTGGCCTCCACGGCCGTGCTCTTCGACGCGCGGGCACGGCGGCTGTACGAGAAGGCCGCGCGGGGGTAGGCACTTCGGCTGCGGGTTGTCCGTGGCTAGTCGCGCAGGCGAAAGTCACCGCACTCCCAGGCGGCTACGCCGCCAGCGGCACCCGCACCTCCGCCGGGGCCAGGGCGATCTCCAGGACCTGGCGGACGTCGCTGACCGGGTGGACGTCCAGCTTCTCCAGCACCTCCGCCGGCACGTCGTCCAGATCCGGCTCGTTGCGCTTGGGGATCACCACCGTGGTGATGCCCGCCCGGTGCGCGGCGAGCAGCTTCTGCTTCAGCCCGCCGATCGGCAGCACCCGGCCGGTCAGCGACACCTCACCGGTCATCGCCACGTCGGTGCGCACCAGCCGCCCGCTGAGCAGCGAGGACAGGGCGGTCACCAGGGTGATGCCCGCGCTCGGGCCGTCCTTGGGGACCGCGCCCGCCGGGAAGTGGACGTGCACGCCCCGGTCCTTGAGGTCGGCCACCGGCAGCTCCAGCTCGGCGCCGTGCGAGCGCAGGAAGCTCAGCGCGATCTGCGCCGACTCCTTCATCACGTCGCCCAGCTGGCCGGTGAGGGTCAGGCCCGCCGCGCCCGTCTCCGGGTCGGCCAGGGACGCCTCGACGAACAGGACGTCGCCGCCGGCCCCGGTCACCGCGAGGCCGGTGGCCACGCCGGGCACCGAGGTGCGCCGCTCCGCCGGGTCCTGGGCGGACTCGGGGACGTGGTGCGGGCGGCCGATGAGCGCGCGCAGATCGTCGGGCGTGACCGTGAACGGCAGTTCGCGCTCGCCGGTCTCGTGCTGGGCGGCGGCCTTGCGCAGCAGCCGGGCGAGCGAGCGCTCCAGGTTCCGCACGCCCGCCTCGCGGGTGTACTCCCCGGCGAGCCTGCGCAGCGCGCCCTCCTCCAGGACCACCTCACCGGCGTCGAGCCCGGCCCGCTCCAGCTGGCGCGGGAGCAGGTGGTCGCGGGCGATGACGACCTTCTCGTCCTCGGTGTAGCCGTCGAGGCGGACGAGCTCCATACGGTCGAGCAGCGCCTCCGGGATGGCCTCCAGGACGTTGGCCGTGGCCAGGAAGACGACGTCGCTCAGATCGAGCTCGACCTCCAGGTAGTGGTCGCGGAACGTGTGGTTCTGCGCCGGGTCGAGGACTTCGAGCAGGGCGGCGGCCGGGTCGCCGCGGAAGTCGGAGCCGATCTTGTCGATCTCGTCGAGCAGCACCACCGGGTTCATCGACCCGGCCTCCTTGACGGCCCGGACGATCCGGCCGGGCAGCGCGCCCACGTACGTACGCCGGTGGCCGCGGATCTCGGCCTCGTCGCGGACGCCGCCGAGGGCGACGCGGACGAACTTGCGGCCCATGGCGTGGGCCACGCTCTCCGCGACGCTGGTCTTGCCCACGCCGGGCGGGCCGACGAGCGCGAGCACCGCTCCCCCGCGCCGCCCGCCGACCACACCGAGGCCCCGGTCGGCGCGCCGCTTGCGGACCGCCAGGTACTCGGTGATGCGCTCCTTCACGTCCTCCAGGCCCGCGTGCTCGGCGTCCAGGACCTCGCGGGCGCCCTTGATGTCGTACACGTCCTCCGTCCGCTCCTGCCACGGCAGTTCGAGGACGGTGTCCAGCCAGGTGCGGATCCAGGAGCCCTCGGGGGACTGGTCGCTGGAGCGCTCCAGCTTCTCGACCTCCTTGAGAGCGGCCTCGCGGACCTTCTCGGGCAGGTCGGCGGCCTCCACGCGGGCCCGGTAGTCGTCGGACTCGTCGCCCTCCGACTCGCCGTTGAGCCCGCGCAGCTCCTTGCGTACCGCGTCGAGCTGCCGGCGCAGCAGGAACTCGCGCTGCTGCTTGTCCACGCCCTCCTGTACGTCCTTGGCGATGGACTCGGCCACGTCCTGCTCGGCGAGGTGCTCGCGCAGGTGCTCGGTGGCGAGCTTGAGGCGGGCGACCGGGTCGGCCGTCTCCAGGAGCTCGACCTTCTGGGCGGTGGTGAGGAACGGCGAGTAGCCGGAGTTGTCGGCGAGGGCCGAGACGCCCTCGATCTGCTGGACGCGGTCGACGACCTGCCAGGCACCGCGCTTCTTCAGCCACTCGGTGGCGAGCGCCTTGTACTCCTTGACCAGTTCGGTGACCTGGCCGGGCAGGGGTTCGGGGACGGCCTCCTCGACGGTGGCGCCCTCCACCCACAGGGCTCCGCCCGGGCCGGTGGTCCCGGCGCCGATGCGCACCCGGGACACACCGCGGATGAGCGCGCCCGGGTCGCCGTCGGAGAGCCGGCCGACCTGCTCCACGGTGCCGAGCACGCCGGTCGCGGCGTAGGCCCCGTCGATGCGCGGGACGAGCAGCACCCTGGGCTTGCCCGCGGAGGGGCCGTCGGCCCGGACGGCCGCCTGGGCGGCTTCCACGGCCGCCCGCACCTCGGTGTCGGACAGATCCAGTGGCACGACCATCCCGGGCAGCACGACCTCGTCGTCGAGCGGCAGCACAGGCAGGGTGAGCGGTGCGGACGAGTGAGCCATGATCTCCCCTTCGGCAGTCAAGTTGAGCTATGCCGACTCAATGCATGTGAGCTGAGGAATGTTCCCCCACAGGTGTTCGCTCTGAGCGATCACCTCTTGTAAGAGTCACAGGCGACAACAGACCATTACTCGTATTGCTTACTACGGGAGGGACAGCCATGGAATCCGTACCGGAGCTCGTCGAGGCCTGGACCAAGGGGTGGGTCGTGTCGCGCGGTGCGGCGGCGCCGGTCGCCGAACCCTGGGGCTGGACCGTCGACGTCGGCCAGGTCAAGCAGGTCTCCCGGCACGTCCTGCCCGAGCCCGACGAGGCCTCGGTGCGCAAGCTGGTCGAGGCGACCACCGCGCCCGGCACCTGGCTGAAGCTCTTCGCGGACGACGAGACGGTCCGGCCGTGGCTCGGCCCCGGCTGGCAGGACGACCAGCCCGGCTTCCTGATGACGGTGCCGCTGGCCCCGGCCCCTGCCGTGGTCCCGGCCGGTTACACGCTCACCCGCTGGACCACCGGCGGGGTGCTGCGCGTCCTGGTGCGCACCGAGGCGGGCCACTTCGCCGCGCGCGGCCAGATCGCCCCCACCGGCGCGACCGCCGTGGCCGACCAGATCGAGACGTCTCCCGAGCACCGGCGCCGGGGGCTCGGCAGCCTGGTCATGCGCGCGCTCCAGCACGGCGCGCACGCGTCGGGGGCCACCACCGGCGTCCTGGTCGGCACCCCCGAGGGGCAGGCCCTGTACGAATCGCTCGGCTGGACGACGCGCTCACCCATGGCCAGCCTGTACTTCGCTCCCTCCGATCCGGCATCCTCGGCTGCATGAGCCTCACCGGCAGGACCAGGACGACGGCCGGAGCGCTGCTGCTCGTCACTTTGCTCGCGGCGACGGCCTGCGACTCCACGAGCTCCACGGCGGACGGCGCGTCCAAGTCGCCCACCCCGGCACCGAGCACGACCCTGAGCGCGCAGACCCCGCCGCCCGCCTCACCGGACAGCGCCACGCCCACGCCGCCCACGCCGCCCACGCCGCCCGCCCAGCACGGGCAGCTGCTCAAGATGGTGGTGAGCGGCGGGTTCGCGGGGCTGCACAACGAGCTGGTGGTCAAGGCCGACGGCTCGTACACCTCGACGCGCCGGGACGGGCAGACCACCACCGGCAAGCTGTCGCCCGACGCCCTGGCGAAGCTCCGCGAGTCCCTCAAGGACGCCGACTTCGCGCATCTGCCGCCGCGCCCGACCGGACGCCCGATCGCCGACGCGCTGATGTACCAGTTCACGTACGAGGGACACGTCGTCCTCACCGACGACATCCATCAGAGCCCGGCGCTACGGGACGTACGAGCCAATCTGCCCGTCGGCTACCGCTGACGGCGCGTCATCGCGCCGGGCGGCCCGGCGCCCGTCCGCCCGGCGCAGCACCGGCCAGCAGACGACGCCGACGAGCAGGGCGGTCGGATGGCCCCAGCTGGCCAGCGGATCCGCCATGTCCAGCAGGTCCTGGGTGAGGAGCACGGCCATCACGCCGAGCAGCGGCCACCGCAGCAGCGGGGGCAGCAGCCCCGCGAGCGCGCCGACGCTCGCCATCAGGCCGAAGCTGATGCCGTAGTCGAGGCGGTGCAGCGACGAGTCCGGCAGCTGCCCCGCCATGACGGAGACGCCCACCGGCACCTCGGTGACCAGCGTCGCCACCACGTGCCCGAGCAGGAACACCCCGGCCGTGCGCAGCCCGCCGACGCGGCGCTCAAGGGCGGTGAGGATGAAGACGAAGCCGACGGCCCACGGCGAGGAGATGCCGCCCGCGATCCAGAGCGCGCTGGCGACCAGTACGAGCACCGGGGTGCGGCTGAGGTGCTGCACATCGGTGCTGGAGCCTTCGATCAGCGTGCGGACCGTGTCCGGGTCGCCGAACTCCATGTACAGCGACGTGGTGAACAGCAGCAGTGTGTACGCGAAGGTGAAGGGCGTGCCCGTCGGGGTCGGCACCAGCCGGACGGCGCGGCGCAGACAGGCACGCGCCCGCGGCCCGGCGGACACCACAGGCGGCCCGGCCGTCACAGGGGGCTTCGCGATGTCCCCGCCCTCCGGCGCCTCGTCTGCCGTCTCTTGAGCCGCCTCTTGAGCCTTCTCTTGAGCCGTCGGCCGCTGCCGCGGGATGCCGTCGAGCAGCCCAGCATGGTCCCGCGTTCTTCCAGGGTGCACCGGTGAGGCCCCTTCCACCGGGCGCCGCACGCTCGCACCCGGAACCACAAGCCGCGCCGGTGATCGTCCGGCCCTGCTGCTTACGTTTCTACAACGCTCACCCTCTGCGAACGCTCCCCACCACGTCTATGACTTGTGCCACATTGGACAACCTTTGACGCAGACCACGCGTCAGTCCCCGAGCTGTTCGCTCCGCTCACGAGGAGGTCCTTCGATGCCCATCGCCGACCCGATCGCCGCGCCGGTCGTACTCGACCGGCGCGAGGGCCCGTACGGAGAGGTCGTGCTCCGGCAGCGCGGCCCGCACTTCGAGATCATCGCCAACGGCACCTTCCTGATGGACACCTCCGACGGACGCTCGGAGAGGCTGCTCGTGGACGCCGCGTACGAGGCGCTGCCGGGCGGCCGCGAGCGGCCCTCGGTACTCATCGGCGGGCTCGGCGTCGCCTTCTCGCTGGCGCACGCGGCCGCCGACTCCCGGTGGGGCCGGATCGCCGTGGTGGAACGCGAGTTGGCCGTCATCGACTGGCACCGCTCGGGCCCCCTGGCACCGCTCTCCCGGGCCGCCCTGGCCGACCCCCGCACCGAGGTCCTGCACACCGATCTGGTCGCCTACGTGACCAGCGCCCCGGACACCTTCGACGCGCTCTGCCTGGACATCGACAACGGGCCCGACTGGACCGTCACCCAGAGCAACGACAGCCTCTACTCCCCCACCGGTCTCGCGGCCTGCCGGGACCGGCTCACCCCCGGCGGAGTGCTGGCGGTGTGGTCCGCGCGGCCGTCCCCCGCCTTCGAGGAGGCTCTCCGGAATGCCGGATTCTCCGGGGTTAGGACCGAAGAGATCACAGTTGCCCGGGGCGTCCCGGACGTGGTCCATCTCGCCGTTCGCCCTGCGTAGCCGGGACGCGGCCGGTGCCTCTAGTCTCTGACGGACACAGGGGATCACCCCACGGATCCCCGGAAGCAATATCAGGGCGGGGCGATGGAGCAGGCACACACCACCCACAACGGCGTCGCGGCGACCCCCGGCGCCCAGCGCCGGGTGCTGGTCGTCGAGGACGACACGACGATCGTCGACGCCATCGCGGCACGGCTGAGGGCCGAGGGCTTCCAGGTCCAGACCGCCCTCGACGGCCCCGCGGCCGTGGACACGGCCGAGGCGTGGCAGCCGGACCTGATGGTCCTGGACATCATGCTGCCGGGCTTCGACGGCCTGGAGGTCTGCCGCCGGGTCCAGGCCCGCCGGCCGGTCCCGGTGCTGATGCTGACGGCCCGCGACGACGAGACGGACATGCTGGTCGGTCTCGGCGTCGGCGCGGACGACTACATGACCAAGCCGTTCTCCATGCGGGAGCTGGCGGCCCGGGTGCACGTCCTGCTGCGCCGGGTCGAGCGGGCCACGCTCGCGGCGGCCACCCCGCGCACCGGGATCCTGCGCCTGGGCGAGCTGGAGATCGACCACGCACAGCGCCGGGTCCGGGTGCGCGGCGAGGACGTCCACCTCACCCCGACCGAGTTCGACCTGCTGAGCTGTCTGGCCAACACCCCGCGCGCGGTGCTCTCCCGCGAGCAGCTGCTCGCGGAGGTCTGGGACTGGGCGGACGCCTCGGGCACCCGGACCGTGGACAGCCACATCAAGGCGCTGCGCCGGAAGATCGGGGCCGAGCGCATCCGCACCGTCCACGGCGTGGGCTACGCGCTGGAGACCCCGGCGCCATGAGCCGGGCGGCGGCCGGGTCGGTGAACGGGCGGGCCCGGCGCGGCGGGTCGCGCGCCCGGGTGCGCGACCGGCTCAGGGGCGGTCTGCTGGAGGTCTCGATCTCCATCAAGACGAAACTGGGCACGCTCGTCGTGGTCTCGGTCTTCATCACCACCGGGCTGCTGATGGTGGCCGTGCAGACCCGCACCGAGCTTCGGTTCATCACCGTCTTCTCGGTGATAGCCACCCTGCTGATCACCCAGTTCGTGGCGCACGGCCTGACCGCGCCGCTGGACGAGATGAACACCGTCGCCCGGGCGATCTCGCACGGCGACTACACCCGCCGGGTGCGCGGCGACGGCCGCCGCGACGAGCTCGGCGACCTCGCCTCCACCATCAACCGCATGGCGGACGACCTGGAGGCCGTGGACCGCCACCGCAAGGAGCTGGTGGCGAATGTCTCGCACGAGCTGCGCACGCCGATCGCGGCGCTGCGGGCGGTCCTGGAGAACGTGGTGGACGGCGTCTCGGCCGCCGACCCCGAGACGATGCGCACGGCCCTGAAGCAGACGGAACGGCTGGGGCGCCTGGTGGAGACCCTGCTGGACCTGTCCCGCCTGGACAACGGCGTCGTACCGCTGCGGGCGCACCGCTTCGAGGTCTGGCCGTACCTCTCCGGGGTGCTCAAGGAGGCCAATCTGGCGGCCTCCCGGCGCGGGCTCTCCTCCGGCTCCGGCAACCACACCCGTACCGACGTCCATCTGCACCTGGACGTCTCGCCGCCGGAGCTGACCGCGCACGCGGACCGGGAGCGGCTGCACCAGGTGGTGGCCAACCTCATCGACAACGCGGTCAAGCACTCTCCGGCGCACGGCCGGGTCACCGTACGGGCCCGGCGCGGCCCGCAGCCCGAGTCGCTGGACCTGGAGGTCCTGGACGAGGGCCCGGGCATCCCGAAGTCCGAGTGGCACCGGGTCTTCGAGCGGTTCAACCGGGGCGACGCCTCGGCGCCGCACGGGCCGGGCAGCGACGGCGGCACGGGCCTGGGCCTGGCGATCGCCCGATGGGCGGTGGATCTGCACGGCGGCCACATCGGCGTGGCCGAATCGTCGCGCGGATGCCGCATCCAGGTCACTCTTCCGGGCGCACCCCGAACGACGAATTGACGTAGGGTTCGAACCGGAAGCGCACGTTCTGCGTGTACGTGGTCAGGGTCACGCTCCACAGGGGGCCGTGGCCGCTGCGAGTCGTACCCACTCACTAGCAGAACCTGATCTGTTTCCCGCCAAAACCTGCCCTGAAACACGCTTTCCGGTGTGACTTACGCGACTGTGGCACGCCCGGTCTGCACCTCCAGGCCAGGGAGGCGTAGCCTTTATTTCCGCTGTCCATCACCTTGTGAAGCGGAAGAGGGCGGTTGCCGCCGTGTCGTCTCAGTCCCCCAGTAATTCGAGCGTCTCGACCGACCAAGACGGGCAGGGCAAGAACCCTGCAGCCGGCTTCGGTGCCAATGAGTGGCTCGTCGACGAGATCTACCAGCAGTACCTCCAGGACCCCAATTCGGTCGACCGTGCCTGGTGGGACTTCTTCGCCGACTACAAGCCGGGTTCGACCGGCGCGGCGCCAGAGGTTCGCGTGGAGTCGGCGCTTGCACCGGGGGGTGCTCCCGCCGCAGCCGCGGGGGCTGCGGTAGCCGCCCCCGCCGCAACCGCCCCGGCCGCCGCGCCCGCCACCCCGGCGCCCGCCGTCCAGGCCCCGGCTCCGGCCGTGCCCGCGCCGGCCGCCCAGGCCCCCGTCGCTCCGGCGAAGCCGGCCGCTGCCGCCCCGGCTCCCGCCGTGGCGAAGCCGGCGGCCAAGGCGGCCCCGGCGACCGAGGCCCCGGCCGGTCCGGAGTACGTCACGCTGCGCGGTCCCGCCGCCGCCGTGGCGAAGAACATGCACGCCTCCATCGAGGTCCCGACGGCCACGTCCGTCCGCGCGGTCCCGGTGAAGCTGCTGTTCGACAACCGGATCGTCATCAACAACCACCTGAAGCGCGCCCGGGGCGGGAAGATCTCCTTCACCCACCTCATCGGGTACGCGATGGTGCAGGCCATCAAGGCCATGCCGTCGATGAACTACTCCTTCACGGAGAAGGACGGCAAGCCCACCCTGGTCAAGCCGGAGCACATCAACTTCGGTCTCGCCATCGACCTGGTGAAGCCCAACGGCGACCGCCAGCTGGTCGTCGCGGGCATCAAGAAGGCCGAGACGCTCAACTTCTTCGAGTTCTGGCAGGCGTACGAGGACATCGTCAAGCGGGCCCGCCAGGGCAAGCTGACGATGGACGACTTCTCGGGTGTGACGGTCTCCCTCACCAACCCGGGCGGCCTCGGCACCGTCCACTCCGTGCCGCGTCTGATGCCCGGACAGTCGGTCATCATGGGCGTCGGCTCGATGGACTACCCGGCCGAGTTCCAGGGCACCTCCCAGGACACCCTGAACAAGCTGGGCATCTCCAAGGTGATGACCCTCACCTCGACGTACGACCACCGTGTCATCCAGGGCGCCGCCTCCGGCGAGTTCCTGCGGATCGTCGCCAACCTCCTCCTCGGCGACGAGGGCTTCTACGACGGCATCTTCGAGTCGCTGCGCATCCCGTACGAGCCGGTCCGCTGGCTCAAGGACATCGACGCCTCGCACGACGACGACGTCACCAAGGCCGCGCGCGTCTTCGAGCTGATCCACTCCTACCGGGTCCGCGGCCACGTCATGGCCGACACCGACCCGCTGGAGTACCGCCAGCGCAAGCACCCCGACCTGGACATCACCGAGCACGGGCTCACGCTGTGGGACCTGGAGCGCGAGTTCGCGGTCGGCGGCTTCGCGGGCAAGTCCCTGATGAAGCTGCGCGACGTCCTCGGCGTCCTGCGCGACTCGTACTGCCGCACCACCGGCATCGAGTTCATGCACATCCAGGACCCCAAGCAGCGCAAGTGGATCCAGGACCGCGTGGAGCGCCCGCACTCCAAGCCGGAGCGCGAGGAGCAGCTGCGGATCCTGCGCCGTCTGAACGCGGCGGAGGCGTTCGAGACGTTCCTGCAGACCAAGTACGTCGGCCAGAAGCGCTTCTCCCTCGAAGGCGGCGAGTCGGTCATCCCGCTGCTCGACGCGGTCATCGACAGCGCCGCCGAGTCGCGGCTGGACGAGGTCGTCATCGGCATGGCCCACCGCGGCCGCCTGAACGTGCTCGCCAACATCGTCGGCAAGTCGTACGCGCAGATCTTCCGCGAGTTCGAGGGCAACCTCGACCCGAAGTCGATGCACGGCTCCGGCGACGTCAAGTACCACCTGGGCGCCGAGGGCACCTTCACGGGCCTGGACGGCGAGCAGATCAAGGTCTCGCTCGTCGCCAACCCCTCGCACCTGGAGGCGGTGGACCCGGTCCTGGAGGGCGTCGTCCGCGCCAAGCAGGACGTCATCAACAAGGGCGGCACGGACTTCACGGTCCTGCCGGTCGCCCTGCACGGTGACGCGGCCTTCGCGGGCCAGGGTGTCGTCGCCGAGACCCTGAACATGTCGCAGCTGCGCGGCTACCGCACCGGCGGCACGGTCCACATCGTCATCAACAACCAGGTCGGCTTCACGGCGGCGCCGGAGTCCTCCCGGTCCTCGATGTACGCGACCGACGTGGCCCGCATGATCGAGGCGCCGATCATCCACGTGAACGGCGACGACCCGGAGGCCGTGGTCCGCGTGGCCCGGCTGGCCTTCGAGTTCCGCCAGACGTTCAACAAGGACGTCGTGATCGACCTCATCTGCTACCGCCGCCGCGGTCACAACGAGGGCGACAACCCGCAGTTCACCAACCCGCAGATGTACAACCTGATCGACAAGAAGCGCTCGGTGCGCAAGCTGTACACCGAGTCGCTGATCGGTCGCGGCGACATCACCCTGGAAGAGGCGGAGCAGGCGCTCCAGGACTTCCAGGGCCAGCTGGAGAAGGTCTTCGCCGAGGTCCGCGAGGCCACCTCGCACCCGGGCGAGATCCAGTCCCCGGAGCCGCAGGCCGAGTTCCCGGCGGCGCTGACCACCGCGGTCTCCCAGGAGGTCGTGAAGCGCATCGCCGAGTCGCAGGTGAACATCCCCGACCGGATCAAGGTCCACCCGCGGCTGATGCCGCAGCTCCAGCGCCGCGCCGCCTCGGTCGAGGACGGCACGATCGACTGGGGCATGGGCGAGACCCTGGCCATCGGCTCGCTGCTGATGGAGGGCACCCCGGTCCGCCTCTCCGGCCAGGACACCCGCCGCGGCACCTTCGGCCAGCGCCACGCGGTCCTGGTCGACCAAGAGACGGGCGAGGACTACACCCCGCTGATGTACCTCACCGAGGAGCAGGCGCGGTACAACGTCTACGACTCGCTGCTCTCCGAGTACGCGGCGATGGGCTTCGAGTACGGGTACTCGCTGGCCCGCCCGGAATCCCTCGTCATGTGGGAAGCGCAGTTCGGCGACTTCGTCAACGGCGCGCAGACGGTCGTGGACGAGTTCATCTCGTCGGCGGAGCAGAAGTGGTCGCAGACGTCCGGCGTCACGCTGCTCCTCCCGCACGGCTACGAGGGCCAGGGCCCGGACCACTCGTCCGCGCGCCCCGAGCGCTTCCTCCAGATGTGCGCGCAGAACAACATGACGGTCGCCATGCCGACGCTCCCGTCGAACTACTTCCACCTCCTGCGCTGGCAGGTGCACAACCCGCACCACAAGCCGCTCATCGTCTTCACCCCGAAGTCGATGCTGCGTCTGAAGGCCGCGGCGTCGAAGGCGGAGGAGTTCACCACCGGCGGCTTCCGCCCGGTGATCGGTGACGAGTTCGTCGACCCGAACGCGGTCCGCAAGGTCGTCTTCTGCGCCGGCAAGGTCTACTACGACCTGAAGGCGGAGCGCGACAAGCGCGGCGCGACGGACACGGCGCTGATCCGTCTGGAGCGTCTGTACCCCCTGCCGGGTGCCGAGCTCCAGGCCGAGATCGCCAAGTTCCCGAACGCCGAGAAGTACCTGTGGGCCCAGGAGGAGCCGGCGAACCAGGGTGCCTGGCCGTTCATCGCGCTCAACCTGATCGACCACCTGGACCTGGCGGTCGGCGCGGACATCCCGCACGGCGAGCGCCTGCGCCGTATCTCGCGCCCGCATGGCTCGTCCCCGGCGGTGGGCTCGAAGAAGCGGCACGAGCAGGAGCAGGAGCAGCTGGTGTCGGAGGTCTTCGACGCGTAGCGGTCGGCTGTACGCCCAAGGGCCCGGCACCCCGTTTTCGGACGGGGTGCCGGGCCCTTGGGCGTAAGCGCTACTGGTCGTCGTTGTCGTCGTCCCCCGCGGGCGGCGGAACCCGTATGACGACGGTCCCGCTCCCCAGGTCTATCGGCCCCCGCCCGGGATCGGCGTCGCCCACCTCGTCCAGGGTGATCTCCAGCCGCCGCTTCTCCTCCTCGGCATGCCGCCTTCCAGGCGCGAACAGCTCATTGAGCGCACTACCGAACACGAGCGGTCACCTCCGCGTGGGGTCTCCTGCCCGTACAACGCTGAGGGGGCGCTGTGCGATCCCGATCATGGGGATTGGGGTGTCAGCGCGCGGCCAGGCCCAGGGCCTTCTTGCTGTCCACGTACATCTGGAGCAGCTGGAGGCGGTGGGCGCGGAAGGGCGGGGGGAAGCTGGCGGTGAGTTCGTCGTAGCCCTCGGCCAGGTCCGGGTCCTCCAGGAGGCCGTAGACCAGGTGGCCGCCGGACTTGGGGTTGCCCGCGGTGATCGCGGTGCGGAGGCGGTCGATCTCCGCGCCGGGGACGCCGGGGAAGAGGTCGCGTACGACCGGCTCCTCCGTGTCGAGGTGGCTCGCCAGGATGTCGCGGACCTTGCGGGCCGCCGCCGTGCCGACCTGGGCCGCCTCGGTCACCGCGGCGTCGCCGATCTGCTCGCCGGCCTCGTTGGCCGCCGTCAGGAGCTCCACCGCCCGGCTCAGACCGCCCAGTTCCCGGTCCAGCTCCGCGTGCTCCTCGTTGAGGGTGTCGAAGGACGCCACCGACTCGGGGAAGAGCCCGTGCAGTACGGGCCAGAAGAGCTCGTCCTCCGACTCGTGGTGGTGGTGCGTGAAGTCGATGAGCCACTGCGTGGTGTCGATGAGTTCCTTGACGCTGACCTCGTCGCCCTCGCCGAGTCGCTCGAATGCTTTCACCACCAGTTCCGTGCCCCGGCGAAGGATCGCGTGGACGCCGAGAAACTCCTGGTACATACGGGCGCCGGGGTTCTCTGTCGCGGCCGTCATGCTTGTCTCCCCCTTTTATTGGACCGATGGATCGATGGAACGATCACTGTCGTGAGGGTACGCAGAGCCTCCGCACGCCCCATAGAGGTGTTCGACTGCGATCGCCTCGCAGTTGAACGCGCGCAGTAGCGGGCCGCTTTCTTCTGAAAGGCGGCGATGTTTCCACGATACCTATATTGGGATTTCTTCCAAAGAGGCGTGCTCTATGTAATTCTTGATCCAAGCATCCGTACCCGCTGCGGACAAGTGGAGCGCACCCGAGAAGCGCACTAGTGACGCTCTAGTGAAACTCGATTTCGCTGGAATTGGGAAGGACGACATTCTATGACTCGCCCCGTCGTGGCGGTGACCGCCGATCTGACTACGGTGAACTGGAACATTTGGGGAGACCTTTCGGTCGCCATGCTCCCCTGGGAGTACATGGAGAAGGTGCACCAGGCGGGTGGAGCGCCGATTCTGGTGCCGCCGATTCCCGAGACGGTGGACGCCGTGATGGAGAAGGCCGACGCGCTGATGATGAGCGGCGGCGCCGATATCGAGCCCGCTCTTTACGGCGCCGAACGGGAGAAGTTCACGTTTCCCCCGCACAAGGCCCGGGACACCGCCGAGCTCGCCGCCCTCGCGATCGCCGAGCGGCGCCGGATTCCGGTGCTCGGCATCTGCCGCGGCCTCCAGCTGATATCCATCATTCGCGGTGGCACCCTCAACCAGCACCTTCCCGAGCACTCCCCCGCCGTCCCCGGGAAGTACGAGCCGCGCGAGATCCAGGTGAAGCCGGATTCGCTGCTCGGCAGCGCCCTCGGGCCGACCGCCACCGTCTACTGCCACCACCACCAGGGCATCGACAAGCTCGGCGCCGGTCTGGTGGCCACCGCCTGGTCGGACGACGGGGTCATCGAGGGCGCCGAGGTCGAGGACCCGTCGGCCCCGTTCCTCGCCGGCCTCCAGGCGCACGCCGAACTGGGCAGCGACACGCTCCCCCTCTTCGAGGCGTTCATCGAGGCCGCGCGGAAGCAGCAGCGGGAGGGGTGACAGTGCGGGGGGTGCGGTTCCCCGGGGAACCGCACCCCCCGCGCCCCGTCACGCACAAAAGGTCACGTAGGTCGCGTCCAAAAGGTCACGTACAAAAGCGGCCCGGTCACCGCAACGTCCTTGCGATGACCGGGCCGCCCGCCGTCGAGCCGTCCGCCCGACCTGCCGGCCGTCGGGGGTGTCGGCCGGCACCAGCAGCTGTACGGGGGTGATCAGCTGTTGGGGTCGGCAACCTGGCCGATGGCCACGTGCAGACGGTTCCACAGGTTCGCGGTGGCGACCGAGAGGACGATCGCCGCGAGCTGCTGCTCGTTGAAGTGCTTGGCCGCGTCGTTCCACACCTCGTCCGAGACCGCGTCCTCACGGTCCGAGAGGCGGGTCACGGCCTCGGCGAGCGCCAGGGCGGCACGCTCGGCGTCCGTGAAGTACGGGGTGTTGCGCCAGGCGGCCACGGCGAACAGGCGCTCGTCCGAGGTCTCGCCCGCGGCCTTCGCCAGACGCGGGTGACGGTCCGCGTTGGCGCCGTCGCCGTTGATCTGGCTCGCGCGCAGATGCAGCAGCTCAAGCAGCTTCACATCGACGCCGGGAACTTCCTTGCTGGCCTTTCCGAGGGCCACCAAAGCGTCAATGGCACCGGGAACGACAAAAGCAGGGTGCTTCGCCCGAGCAGTCATGATTTGCTCTCCTCAAAAGATCTCACGTAAACGCCGAACACTTCACACAGAAAAACGCGGGAACTGCGACGCCGGATGCCGACCGGCCCTGCCAGAACATCCACACCGGTCGGCTTCCTCCGTCACACCTATGACGAAACGTGGCTCGTGAATGTGACGGGAGTCAGGTGTGACCCACGCCACATCAGGACGCGAGGGGTGTCCGTATGCTGGGCGCTTACCTAAAGACGGCGTAAGATCGGGATCCCCGAGCACCACGGGAGCGGGGCCGAAGGGGGAGCGGGATCCGGACGGGGGCAGGGCGCACGGCCCGAGAAATCCGCCACATCCGGCCGTTCTTTACCCAGAGTCGAGCGGCTTCAATCCGAGCAGAATTCGCGACTGCTACAGGATTTTGACAACGCGGTCAGGACTTTGACAGGTACGTCAAATCAGCCACAGACGGGGTTGCCGCGGCGGGTGGGTTCGAGCGCATGATCAAAGCGGGTTGCCGCCGAGGGCCTGCCAGCCGAGCGGACACTTCCGACCCGAATACCCTTACCCCCCGTATTTCCCGACTCTGGGGAGAAACATGGACATCGAAGTGCTGGGTGCACTGTCGGTGCGGAAGAACGGGTTATCGATCGCGCCCACTGCCCCGAAGCCGCGGCAGGTGCTGGCACTCCTCGCGCTCCACTCCGATCAGGTGGTGCCGCTGGCGACGCTGGCAGAAGAACTCTGGGACGACACCCCGCCGCGCAGTGCCCGCACCACCGTGCAGACGTATGTGATGCAGCTCCGCGAGCTCATCGGCGAGGCGCTGGCCCGCCGGGACGGCGAGCGGCGCACCGCCAAGGACGTCCTCGTCACCCTGCCCGGCGGCTACCGCCTGGAGACCGAGGGCGGCGACGCCGAGGACGCCGAAGGGACCGTGGACTTCCGCGAGTTCGAGCGGCGCGCCACGGTCGGCCACCGGGCCATGGACGCCGGCGACCACACCGGTGCCGCCCGGCTGCTCCGCGAGGCGCTCGCCCTGTGGACCGGGCCCGCGCTCACCGGCGTCCACCAGGGCAGCCGGCTGCGCCCCGAGGCCGAGCGGCTGGAAGAGGCCCGGCTCGCCGCGCTCGACCGGCGCATCGAGGCCGATCTGCACCTCGGCCGCCACCGCGAACTGCTCTCCGAGCTGACCGTCCTGGTCAGCCGGTACCCCATGCACGAGGCGCTGCACGGCCAGTTCATGCTGGCGCTGCACCGCTCCGGGCGGCGCAGCGAGGCGCTCGGCGCCTACCAGCGGCTGCGCGCGACCCTCGTCGCACAGGCAGGTCTGGAGCCCTCGGCCGCGCTCGGCCGACTCCAGATGGCCATCCTCGCGGCCCGGCCCGGCTCGCCGGTGTCCGACGGCGCTCCCGCCACCGAGCAGTTCGTCGCCCGCGCGAGCTGACCCGTACGCGTACGCACGATCCCCCGGCGGCTCGGCCCCGGGGGGAGACAACGATGTCCCGGCGCACCCCCGCCTTTTATCCGAGAGGAAGCCGTGAAAATTCAGGTCCTGGGCCCTTTGAGTGCCGAAGTGAACAGAGTCTCCGTCGTCCCCACGGCGGGCAAGCCCCGTCAGATCCTCGCGCTGCTCGCCCTGTACCCGGGGCGCGTCATCCCCGTACCGACGCTGATGGAGGAGATCTGGGGCACCGATCTGCCGCAGAGCGCGCTGACCACCCTGCAGACGTACATCCTTCAGCTGCGGCGCCGGCTCGCCGGTGCGATGGGTCCCGATGCGCAAGTTTCGGCCAAGGATGTTCTGGCCACCCGCTACGGCGGCTATCTGCTCCAGATCCCGTCCGAGGCGGTCGACGTCCACACGTACGAACAGCTGGCGGCGGAGGGCCAGTTGGCGTTCGACGAGGGCCACAACGAGCGGGCGGCGGACTGCTTCCGGCGTGCGCTCGACCTGTGGGACGGGCCCGCGCTGGTGGACGTGCGGGTCGGGCCGATCCTCGACATCGAGGTGATGCGCCTGGAGGAGAGCCGGCTGGTGGTCAAGGAGCGCCGGATCGACGCCGACCTACGCCTGGGCCGGCACGCCGAACTCACCGCCGAGCTCACCGATCTGATCGCCCGCAACCCGCAGCACGAGGGGCTGCACTCGCAGGCCATGGTGGCTCTCTACCGCTCCGGACGGCAGGCCACCGCGCTCGATGTGTACCGCAGGCTGCGCGGCCGGCTCATCGAGGACCTCGGTGTGGAGCCCTCGCCGCAGCTCCAGCGGCTGCACCAGGCGATCCTCGCCGTCGACCCCCAGCTCGACGTCGTCGCGGGCCCCCGCCGCACCTCCACCTTCGATCTGTACGCGGCCTGATCCGAGCCGTGTGCAACCCGGCGGCTCGCCGTGCCGCCACCGCACGGCCATGCTCGAAAAGCCCGTGCTCGTATCCATGCGAAGGGGGAGCAGATGTACGAGAAGAGGGAAGACCGGGAAGATCACGAGCTTCGGCCGGGTGACCTCGTCGCCGCCGCTCCTCCGCTCCGGCTCGCCGGGGCGGAGGAGGACGACGTCGAGCTGAACATCATCCGGGGGATCGACTGATCGCACCTGATCGCACTGGACGGAAGACGCCCCCCGCCGACAGGGGGCGCCTTCGTCTGTCCAGGCGCCCGGCTAGCCCTCCGTGCCGAACCAGCGCTCCAGGGCGTCGCGGAGTTTGCCGCCGTCGGGTGCGGCCCAGGCGACGTGTCCGTCGGGGCGCAGCAGTACGGCCTCGGGGTCGTCGCCCGCCGCGTTGTCCGCGGGGACCCAGCTGCCGCTGACGACGTCGACGCGGTCGGCCCAGCCTTCGGCGAGTTCGGCCGCTTCGCGTGAGTCGCCGGTGGTGATCAGCACGCCGCGGGCGGTGTGGAGGAGTTCGGCGATGCGGGTGCGGGTGCCGTCGGCGAGCGTCAGCTCGCGGTCCGGCGAGAGGCGGAAGCCCAGCAGGGGGTGGCCGGTGGCGCCCATGTCGTACTGCACATCCAGACCGCTGACCTGCCCGGCCAGGTGGCGGGCGACGTCGGGGGACTCGACGAGCTCGCGCATCACCGCGCGCAGCGGCTCCATCTCGTCACCGGTGAGGTAGAGGCGGGTCTGGGCGCGGGTGTTGCGCATCAGCTTCTCGCCGACCGGGTGCCGCTCGGACTGGAAGGTGTCCAGCAGGCCCTCGGGCGCCCAGCCGTTGATGGCCGCGGCCAGCTTCCAGCCCAGGTTCACCGCGTCCTGCACCCCCACACTCATACCCTGCGCACCGGCCGGCATATGAATGTGCGTGGCGTCCCCGACCAGGAAGACGCGGCCCTTGCGGTACTCGGAGGCCTGGCGGGTGGTGTCGGTGAACGCACTGATCCACCGCACCTCCGCATGATGCAGCGACTCCCCCGTCATCCGCTGCCAGGCATCCGCGACGACCTCGAAGGTCAGCTGGCTCTTGTCCTCATGCGGGCGCAGCTTCTCGTCGTGGATGACGATCCGGTCGACACCGTTCTCCAGATTGAACGCCATCACCATGCCCCCGGGCACCTGCTCCCCGATCGGCCGCTGACGCACCCCGGCACCGACCAGGTCGGCCATGTACATACCCCGGGTGGCATCCCAGCCCGGGAAGTCGATCCCCGCACTCTTGCGGACGATGGAGCGGGCACCGTCACAGCCCACCACGTAGCGGGCCTCGGCCTCGCCCGGCCCGTCGGGGCCCGTAAAGGAGACGACGACACCGTCCTCGCTCTCCGTAAAGCCGGTCACCTCGTGGTTGCGGTGGACCCGCACACCGAGCTCGCCCAGCCAGGCCTCCAGGATCTCCTCGGTACGGAACTGGGGCACACCCCGCACACTGAAGTGGTTGTCCTCCAGCTTGGAGAAGTCGATCCGCACCCCGCCGAAGTGGCCCTGCGCCCACTCGACGTCACCGAACCGGGCCAGCAGCCCCCGCTGATCGAAAACCTCCGCGGCACGCCGGGTGAAACCCACACCACGCGACTCACCACTCGGCGCGGGCAACCGGTCATAGACCGCCACCTCCACACCACCCAGCTTCAGCTCACCGGCGAGCATCAACCCAACCGGACCGGCCCCGACGATGATTGCGCCCTGGGTCATGTCACTCTCCTCGTGCAGATGTTGAACAGGCCATGGGATAAGTGCCGTTGACGGGCCCGCCCCGGGTCGGGCCGGTCAGGCGAGGAACTTCAGCAGTTCGCGGCTGAGCAGCTCGGGCTGCTCCTCGGGGATGTAGTGGATCGACCGGTCCGCGTGCACCACGCGGACGTCCGTCGCCAGCGTCGGCAGCACCTGCCGGAACTGGTCGTACGTGAGCTGGGAGCCGACGCCGAGCACGGGCGCGGTCACCTTGCCGTAGGTCTTCAGGTCCGCGATGTCCTGGTGGGCGGCCTGGTACCAGGCGGTGCCCGCCCGGACGGCGTCGGGCGAGTCGTACGCGTGCGCGTACACCTCGCGGTCGAAGTCGGGGACGAGGCTCTGGTCGGGCAGGGAGTTGGCGAAGAGCCAGTCGACGATGTGCCGCATCCGGCCGGCCGCCAGCTCCGCGGGCAGGCCCTGCACCTGGTTGAACGCCCACCACCAGAGGTTGAAGCCCTTGCCGGGCCGGGGCAGCAGCGGAAGGTCGTACTGGGTCTCGTCGACGTGCAGGGTGTCGACGACGCTGAGCCTGCGGGTGGCCGCCGGGTGGTTGGCGGCGAAGCTGAACGCCACCATCGCGCCCATGTCGTGGCCGACGATGTTGACCCGGCTGTAGCCGAGCGAGCGCACCAGCTCGTGCACGTCGCGGGCCATGTTCTTCTTGTCGTAGCCGCCCTGCGGCTTGTCCGAGCCGCCCATGCCCCGGATGTCGACCGCGATGACGTGATGGCGCCGGGCCAGCTCCGGCATGACGTGGCGCCAGGCCCACCAGGTCTGCGGCCAGCCCGCGAGCAGGACCACCGGTTCACCGGAGCCACCGGTGACGTAGTGCAGCCGTACGCCGTTGGCGTGCGCGTAGCGGCTGCGGAAACCGCCGGAGAGGGACCTGGCCAGCGCGGCGTCGCTCGGGACGCGGCGCCGCGGGGTTGCCGAGGCGGGCTCGGCCAAGGCGACACCGCCGGCCATCGCCAGGGCGGTCGATCCAGCGCCCAGGCTGATCATCTTTCTGCGGTCCAGCAACATGCTCAGTCCTACCTGTCATACGTGTGCCTACATGGGGGGACTTACCAATGCCTGTGGGGGGTGGCGGTATCGGGGCGGGCGTCAGCCGCGGAACGGGCCCGCGTACTCCTGGGCCCACTCGGAGAAGGGCCGGGCGGGGTGGCCGGTCAGCTGCTCGACGTCGCCGGTGAGCGGGACCGGGGAGGAGCTGGCCGCCCAGAGGTCGAGCAGCGCGTCCGCGATGTCGCCCGGCATGAAGTCGGGCTTGTTCGCCCGCCACACGGCCGGGGGGACCTCGATGACCGGGATGGACCGGCCCGCGGCGGCCTCGATGGCCGCGATGTGCTGGGTGAAGGTGAGCGCCTCGGGGCCGGTGAGGTGGTACGAACGGCCGCGCAGGGACGGGTCGGTGAGCACCGCGAGCGCGGCCTCGGCGACGTCCCGCTCGTTGACCGGGTCGGCGTAGCTGTTCGGGTACGGCAGGCCGACCGTGCCGCGCGCCTTGAGCTGCCAGGCCCACGGCATGGCGTTGCTGGCGAGGGCGCCGCAGTTCAGCGCGGTCGAGGTGATCGAGGAGGCGGCGAGCGCCTGCTCCACCGCGAGGTGGGGCGCGGCGATCGGGTTGACGGCGGCGTCGGGGCGCAGCACCGCGTCGGCCGACATGACGACGACGTGCTCGACACCGGCCTCCTCGGCCCGCTCGACGAACTCGCCTACGGCTGCGGCCTCGCAGTACAGGAAGACCGAGGTCACCCCGGCGAGCGCGGCCGGGAAGTCGGCGGGCTCGTCGAGCGCCAGCTTCACGGACTCGACGCCCTCGGGCAGCGTCAGCTTCTCGGGGCTGCGCGAGCCGGCGCGTAAGGTGACGCCCCTCGCGTGCAGGAGACGCACGAGGTGCGAGCCGACTTTGCCGCTGCTGCCGGTGACGAGGACGGTCATGGTGGATTCCCTTTCGGATGTGGCTGTGTGGGGGGTACGGCCGGGGCCTGTCCGGCGGGTAGGCGCCGGACAGGCCCCTGGGCAGGGTGGCGGCTGGTACTGCGGATTCAGCTTCTAACCGGCCACTTGAGCCGCGCCGAACCACCGCTCAAGCGCGTCACGGAGCTTGCCGCCGTCGGGCGAGACCCACACGACGTGTCCGTCGGGGCGTACGAGCACGGCCTCCGGGTCCTCGCCGGCGGCGGTGTCCGAGGGGACCCAGCTGCCGGCGACCACGTCGACGCGGTCCGCCCAGCCCTCGGCGAGCTCGGCGGCCTCGTGCGAGTCGCCGGTGGTGATCAGCACGCCGCGCGCGGAGTGCAGCAGCTCGGCGACGCGCTTCTGCCCGCCGTCGGTGAGCGCGACCTCGCGGCCCGGGGCCAGGCGCAGTCCGAGCAGCGGGTGGCCGCTCTCGTCGGTGTCGACGTCGTACCGTACGTCGAGACCGCTGACCAGGCCCGCGAGGTGGCGGGCGGCGTCCGGGATCTGCACGAGCTCGCGCAGCACGGCGCGCAGCGGCTCCATCTCCTCGCCGCTGAGGTAGATCAGCGACTGGGCGAGCGTGTTGCGCAGCAACTGCTCGCCGATCGGGTGCCGTTCGGAGTGGTAGGTGTCGAGCAGCCCGTCGGGGGCCTGCCCCTTGATGGCGGCGGCCAGCTTCCAGCCGAGGTTGACGGCGTCCTGGAGGCCGACGCTGACGCCCTGCGCGCCGAGCGGGGCGTGGTCGTGGGCGGAGTCGCCGGCGAGGAAGACCCGGCCCTTGCGGTAGTCGGTGGCCTGGCCGGTGTAGTTGGTCAGCGCGCACATCCAGCGGGCGCTCGCGCCGTGGATGTCCTCGCCGGTCATGCGCTCCCAGGCGTCCGCGAGCTCGGAGAACTTCAGCTCGCCCTCGCCGTGGTGCGGGCGCACACCCGGCTCGTGGATGACGATGCGGTCGATGCCCGGCTCCAGGGTGACGGAGAGGACCATGCCGCCGCCCTCGATGCGCTCGCCGATGGGGCGCATCCGCAGTCCGGCGCCGACCACGTCGGCCAGGTACATGCCGCGGGTGGCGGGCTCGCCCGGGAAGTCGATGCCGGCGAGGCGGCGGATGGTGGAGCGGCCGCCGTCGGTGCCGACGAGGTACTGGGCCTCCTCCTCGCCGCGGCCGTCGGGGCCCTCGTACTCGACGACGACGCCGCTCTCGGTCTCGCGGTAGCCGGTGACCTCGTATCCGCGGCGCACGGTGACGCCGAGCTCCTCGACCCACTTGCCGAGGGTCTCCTCGGTGCGGGACTGGGCCAGGCCCATGATGCCGTAGTGGCTCTCGTCGAGCTCGTCGAAATTGATGCGGACGCCGCCGAAGTGGCCCTGCTTGCCCCAGCGGAACTCACCGAGCTTCGACAACAGGCCACGCTGGTCGAGGACTTCGGCCGTACGGCCGGTGAATCCGAGACCGCGCGATTCTCCGCTGGGAGCCGGAAGCTTGTCGTAGAGGGCGACCTCCACACCGGCAAGGCGGAGTTCACCGGCGAGCATGAGTCCGACCGGACCCGCCCCGACAACAATTGCGCCCTGGGTCATATTCGCACTCCTCGTGCAGATGGATGACATGGATCAGCCGATATGGCCGATCGTTGCAGCGGGCGCCTGAGTACGACTCAAGTCATCGATCGTGTACGGAAGTTGTGTGTATGGAATACAAAAAGGCGCGGCACCGCCGAATGTCCATGCATCCGGTGGTGCCGCGCCGATTAAGTCCTGCGGCGGACTGAGGGTGAATTACGTATTGAGGTTCATCACCCGGTCGACCGCGATCTCCAGAACCACCCGGCCCGGCGGATTCGGCGGCGCCGACCAATAGCGCTTGGCATAGCGCCGCGCGCCCTCGGCCACCCGCGCCGGGTCGTCCGACACCGTGCCGGTGCCTTCCAGGGTGACCCAGGCGAAGCCCTCCACCTGACACAGGACGGCCCGGCTACCCGGGTTCGCCAGCACGTTGCGCGCCTTGCGCGAGGTGGCGACCGTCATGACCCGGGCGAGCCCCGACGCCGCGTCCCAGGTGAACCGTACGGGCGCCACATGGGGCGAGCCGTCGGGCCGCAGGGTGGTCAGCGTGGCGACGAGCGGTTCGGTGAGGAACGCCTCCACCGAGGCGGAGACCTCCGGAGCGCTCGTCCGCCCTCGGGGCAGTGACATGCGGATACGTCCTTCCAGGCGTTCCCAGGGGGCCGCGGCCACGACGGCCCGGCCCCCGTCCAACGGCCGGTGGCGCTCCTCCGCCAGGTGTCGGAGGAGCGCCACGGCCTGCCCAGCCCTATGCGGCGAGCGGGCGGTTCACAGAGGTCACTTCTCGACGCCGGCGGCCTCGGGCGTGCCCGCGGCCTCCGCTTCCCCGGTGCCGTGCGCGTGCGCCGAGCTCATCGACTGCGCGCCCTTCGGCATGAAGAACAGGGCCACCAGGAGAGCGCCGAAGCTGAGGATCGCGGCGGCGAGGAAGGCGTGGTGGTTGGCCGTCGCCTGGATGTCGTGGATCTTGGTGGGGTTGCCACCGGTCTTGGCGAGCTTGTCCTCCAGGCCGTTGTACGCGATGGTCGCGATCACGGCGAGACCGAGGGCGCCACCGGCCTCCTGGCTGGTGTTGATGAGACCGGCGCCGACGCCCGCCTCCTCGTCCGAGATACCGATGAACGCGGCGATCTGCAGGGTCACGAAGACCATGCCGCAGCCGAGGCCGAGCAGGATGAACGCGGGGAGCAGGTCGACCACGTACGAGCCGTCGGCCGGGGCGCGCCACAGGAGCAGCAGGCCGCTGGTGGTGAGGGTCAGACCGACGGCGAGCACCGGGCGGGCCGCCACCTTGGCGATGATGCCGGAGGCGGCACCGGCGCCGATGGCCACCGAGAGGGCGAGCGGCACATAGGCGAAGCCGGCCTTCATCGGGGAGTAACCGAACGCCTGCTGCATGAAGAGGCTGGCGAAGAAGAACAGCGCGCCGAACGTACCGAAGACGAGGATCGCGGAGATGTTGGCGACGCGCATCGTCTTGAGGCGGAAGATGCGCAGCGGCATCATCGGCGCCTCGACCTTGGTCTCGATGACGAGGAAGGCGGTCAGCAGGACGACGACACCGATGAGGCTGCCGATCGTACGCGCGGTGCCCCAGCCGACGTTGATGGCTTCACCGAGGGTGAAGATGAGGAGCAGCAGACCGGCGGTGAGGGTCCCGGCGCCGGCGAAGTCGAAGCGCTGGCGCGGGGCGTCGGACTTCGACTCGGGGACGATCTTCGGCGCGAGCACGGCCAGCACGATGCCGATCGGCACGTTGATCCAGAAGATCCACTCCCAGCCGGGGCCGTCGGCGAGGACACCGCCGAGGATCACACCGAGGATGGAGGCGATACCGGCGAGCGAACCCCACACACCGAGGGCCTTGTTGCGCTCCGGGCCCTCCGGGAAGGTGTTGGTCAGGATCGAGAGCGCCGCGGGGGCGATCATCGAGGCGCCGAGGCCCTGGAAGCCGCGGGAGGTGATCAGCATGGCGGCGTTCTGCGCCAGACCCGAGGTGAGCGAGGCGAGGGCGAAGACCAGGAAGCCGCCCATCAGGAACTTCCGCCGACCGAAGGTGTCGGCGAGCCGTCCGCCGAGCAGCAGGAAGCCGCCGAGCACGGTCGAGTAGGCGGTGACGATGTAGTTCAGACTGACATCGGACATGTCGAGGCCGTCCTGAATGGACGGCAGGGCGAGGTTCACGATCGACACGTCGATGAAGACCATGAACTGGCCCAGGCAGACAAACGCCAGGATCGCACCGGGCTTGAAACCAGCCCCGGGTCCCGACCGCGCGAGTGAGTCGGCGGCAGCCATTACGAGACTCCTAAAGTATGCAGGATCGAGTAGGTGAGAGCGCCCCCGGCGATGCCGGGTGGCTGCCGGACACAACCGCGGTCGGTACGGAACGCCGCCCGAGAGTTCTGTTCCGGACGCGGGACGAACGTGTCAAAGGCTGCTCTCCATCGGGGGCTTGTCGAGCGGGCGCCCCCGAACGAGGGCGACGGACGCTCCACCGGCGCTGCCCCCTTCGGCTCGCCGGCCCGGACTCGTCCGTCACTGATATGACGGATCCCGCACGGCGAATGTGACCGCTGGACGAAAAATAGTTTTAGAACGGCATCTGACCTGCGGCGATGCACCCGAAACGCGCGACGGCCCGGGACCGCCGAAGCGATCCCGGGCCGTTTTCCACCCTTGTGCGGCCCACTCTCGGGGCCAACCTCAAGCCTCTTTCACGCTTCGAGCAGCACCAGTTCGAGCGCGCCCAGGCGCGCCGGGTCGGTGATGACCTCGATCTCGGTGATCACGTGGTCGGAGAAGCCGAAGCTCATCACGCGGTAGCCCGGCTTGCCGCGGTCCGCCACCACACCCGGCGAGCCGTCCACCAGCGCGGGCTCGGCGGACTTGGCGAACTGGGCGAAGGTGAGCGCCTGCCGGGCCACGGCCGCGGCACCGCGCAGCACGGTGGAGGCCCCGGGGCGGTCGCCCGCGTACGAGCGGGCCACGACGTCGGGGTCGAGCACGGCGACCAGGGCGTCGAAGTCGCCGCCGCGGGCCGCGCTGAGGAACGCCTCGACGACCTCGCGCTGGCGGGTGAGGTCGGGGGCGGGCGGGGTGTTCACACCCTGGACGCGGCGGCGGGCGCGGCTGGCCAACTGCCGGGCGGCCGCGGGGCTGCGGTCCACGATGGGCGCGATCTCCTCGAAGGGCACCGCGAACATGTCGTGCAGCACGAACGCCAGCCGCTCGGCGGGGTCGAGCGTCTCCAGGACGACCAGCAGGGCGAGGCCCACCGAGTCGGCGAGGAGCGCCTGGTGTTCGGGGTCGGCGCCGTCCTCCGGCTCCAGGGCGGGCTCGGTGACCTGGGCCTCCAGCGGGTCCTCACGGCGGGCCCGGCGGGAGCGCAGCATGTCCAGACAGACCCGGCCCACGATCGTCGTCAGCCAGCCGACCAGGTTCTCGATGTCGTCCGTGTCGGAGCGGCTGAGCCTCAGCCAGGACTCCTGAACGGCGTCGTCGGCCTCGCTCAGCGAGCCGAGCATCCGGTAGGCCACCGCTCTCAGATGGCTCCGGTTCTCCTCGAATCGCTGCGCCAGCCACTCGCGCTCGTCCATCGGTCACATCCCTTTTGGTTCGCGTTCCGTCAATCCCATGACGAACCGGCCCCGGCAAATGTGACAACGTCCGCCGACGGTGGGCTCGTTCGCCGGTCCCCCGGCCGGCCAACTGTCGCACACCGCCGGGGACCCGACCCGGGTCCCCGGCGGTGTGCGGCCGCGGCTACCAGGCCTGGCCGGCCTGCTGCTTGGTGGCGGCGTTGAGGCGGTTGAACAGGTTGACCACGCCGATCTGGAGGACCAGGGCGGCCAGCTGCTGCTCGTCGTAGTGCTTGGCGGCCTCGTTCCACACGGCGTCCGGCACGGCGTCCTCGCGGTCCGCGAGCCGGGTGACGTGCTCGGCGAGCGCCAGCGCCGCGCGCTCGGCGTCGCTGTAGAACGGCGTCTCGCGCCAGGCGCCCACCGAGAAGATGCGCTCCTCGGAGACGCCCGCCTTCTGCGCGGCCTTGGCCGACGCGTCGAGGCAGGGGCCGCAGCCGTTGATCTGGCTGGCCCGCAGGTGGACCAGTTCGAGGGTGGCGTCCTCGACACCGGCCTTACGGATCGACTTGATCAGGCCGAGGATGGCCGTCATGGAGTCGGGCAGCACCTGCGCCGGGTTGTTCATCCGGGGAGTGGACATGACTTCCTTCATCTTCCTTCAGTGGAACGGGCGTTGCGGATAAGAGATGTCGCTACCAGGGCAGTGCGCCCTGGTCCTGCACGAACGTGGCGGTGGGGCCGTCCGCGTCCAGGGTGGCGAGCTTCACGGCGATCGCGGCGCCCTGCTCGGCCGACTTGTAGCCCTCGCCCCCGGTGATGTCGGTGCGGCACCAGCCCGGGTCGACCGCGTTGACCTTGATCGGGGTGTCCCACAGCTCCTTGGCGTAGGACACCGTGACCATGTTGAGCGCGGTCTTGGAGGAGTTGTACGGCAGGTTGTTCACGTGCCAGATCGGGTGGTCCTGGTTGAGCACGTTGGTGAGCGAGCCCATCTCGCTGGACTGGTTGACGATCCGGCCCGCCGGCGACTTGCGCAGCAGCGGCAGGAACGCGTTGGTCACCGCGACCACACCGAACACATTGGTCTCGTAGAGCGAGCGGAGGGTCTCCAGCGAGGTGGCGCTGGGCTTGCCGTCCTCGTGCGAGACGGTGATACCGGCGTTGTTCACCAGGATGTCGAGCTTGCCGTAGGCGAGGTCGATGTAGGTGGCGGCCTTCTTGATGCTCTCCGGGTCCGTCACGTCGATCTGCACGAAGGGCTGGCCGAGCTTCTCGGCGGCGGCTTTGCCGAGCTCCTCGTCGCGCGCGCCCACTATCGCGGTGATACCCAGCTCGCCGAGCTGGCGCGCGATCTCGAAACCGATTCCTTTGTTGGCACCTGTAATGAGGGCGATGGTCTTCATGGGGGGAATCCTTACAGTCGAATCTTGAACTCCACTTGAATGCAAGTGGTTCGGTGCGGATCAGCTCGCCGCGGCTCGGGGGCGCCGGGGCTTTGACCAGTTGCGCGTGATGGGGCGCTCGATCAGTGCGTACAGCGCCCAGGAGACGAGCAGGGCGATGGTGAATTCCACCAGCACGATGCCGATGGTCTGCGGCACCGAGTACATGGTGTGGCCGAGCCACTTGCGCCCATAGGCGAGCACGACGAAGTGGACGAGGTAGAAGGCGAAGGAGACTTCGCCGAGCCAGATCATCGCGCGATTGCGGAAGAGCGTGAACTGGTTCCTCGCGTCGGCGGTGGCGGCGGCCGCGATCAGGAAGATGATCGGGACGATGGTCATGGACCGCTGCGAGTAGAGGAACGGCACGTGGGAGGCCCACACATAGGTGCCGGCCAGCATGACGCTCGACCAGATCATGCCGATGTTCCACCAGCGGCCGTTGAGCACCGCCTGAGCGACCAGCATGCCGAGCGCGAAGTCGAGCAGCCGCATCGGCGGGAAGTTGTACGCGAACCAGTACTGGTTCGTGGAGGCGCGGGCGCCGAGTGCGAGGCCGCCGGGGAAGTTGGGGTCGTCCGGCAGCAGCAGGTAGGTGAAGAACGGCGTCGCGATGATGGCCGCCGTCACACCGGATATCCAGTACTTGAGGTGCCCGGCCTTGATGCGGCGGAATACCTTGTGCAGCAGCGGGA
This sequence comes from Streptomyces sp. NBC_00224, assembly GCF_041435195.1. Classification (NCBI taxonomy): domain Bacteria; kingdom Bacillati; phylum Actinomycetota; class Actinomycetes; order Kitasatosporales; family Streptomycetaceae; genus Streptomyces; species Streptomyces sp. NBC_00224. Next base: position 6,060,930 of record NZ_CP108106.1, on the reverse strand, counting down.
AGGAAAGATAGAAAAGCAATTCGCAGCCCAGCGACCAGCTGGGCTGGTTCACGCTGGAGAACACGTCGAACTTCGGAACCCATACGTGCACCATGAGCAGGTTCAGTATGGCGGTCCTGGTCGGCGTATAGGCGGAGGCGAAGAGGACCATCGCCAGGCCCCAGGTGATCGCGTAGTTCGGGTAGATCTTCACGATCCTGCGGCGCCAGAAGGCGCGTACGGTGTCCGTTTCGCGGACGGCCCAGGTGAGCACGAATCCGCTGAGGACGAAGAAGAACGTGACGCCGAGGGCGCCCGCGTTCCGGGTGACGTCGAACCAGTCCATCGCCGCGTCGTCGTCCTTGACCAGGCGCAGGAACGGGAACGGCAGTCCGGTGTGGTTGAGGAAGACCAGGAGGGCCGCGGGGAAACGCAGTCCCGTCAGCGACGGCAGCCGGGTGGCCTCCGGGCGCAGCCAGCCGTCCCGGGTGGCGACCGTGCGTAACCCGGTCACCTTCCCCAGTCGCGCGGACCGTGGCCCGCGCGACGAATCGGCCGCCGCGGTCGGCGGCCCGGCGCCGATCGTGTCGCCTTGAGTCATGGCTAACCCTCCTGAAAACATGGGGAGTTGGCCTCTCACCGCGAGGGGAGAGAGGTTCTCGGCACGTCATCGTCGCCCACCGCAAGGGAGCGGCCCTTGAGCGGTGCCCCGGGTCCCACCAAGGATCTTGAAGATCGCGCTCCGCTTCAAGACGGAGGGATTCAGGACTGCGCGGAGTTCGGCCACGAACCACAGGAACAGCACATCCACATACGGGAATTGACAGCTCCAGGTCAGAAGAACGTCAGAGAAGTGTCAAATTCCAGCCATACGTGGCGTTGCTCACAGCCGCCTCACACCGGCATCGGCTCGAAGTCCCAGTACGGCCGCGCCCCGCTCCTCATGTACGCGGTCTGGCGGTGGTTCTCGCCGAGGGCGACGGTCAGGGTCGTCACCGCGTCCCGGAGCAGCTCGGCGGCCTGGGCCCGGCGGCCGAGCGCCCGCAGGTCCTGGGCCAGGCCCGCCTGGAGGTTGACCGAGAGGACGTGCGCCTGGCCGACCGAGGTGACCGACCGCACCAGCGCGGAGCGGCCGAGCTCCGCCGCACCCGGCAGATCGCCGTCGGCCGCCCGGGCCGAGGCGGTGTTCATGGCACTCCCCAGCGTCCAGGGGTGGACGTGGCCGAGGACCCGGGTGAAGGCCCTGAGGTTGCGCTCGGAGAGGTCGCGGGCGGCGCGGTGCTCGCCCGTCTCGCGCAGCACCAGGGCCACGTTGTCGTACGCGCCGATCGTGTACGGGTGTTCCGCGCCGAGCAGCTCCGCGTATCCGGCGGCCGCCTCGGAGGCCAGCTCGTGCGCCTCGTCGTGGCGGCCCAACTCCCGCAGCAGCATGGCGTAGTCGCAGGTGAACGCGGTCGCGTCGGCGCGCCGCAGCATCGCCTCGCGGGCTTCGTGCAGCAGCCCTCTGGCCCGCTCGGGCTCGCCGTCGCGGCGCAGGCACAGGGCCAGGTTGTGCTGGGCGGTGAGCGTCTGGGGGTGGTCGTCGCCCAGGATCTGACGGTGCAGGCGGTGGTTGTACTCCTGGATGGTCAGCGCCTCCCCGTACCGGCCCATCAGGCGCAGCATCTGGGCCTTGTAGAGCCCGGCCTGGAGGGTCAGGTGGTCCTTGCCGCCCAGGACGGAGATGCACTCCTCCAGGACCTCGTCGTGGCGCGAGAGCGACTTGGCGTAGTGGCCCTGGAGGGCGAGGGTGACCGCCAGGTTGTGGCGGATCCCGAGCAGCCGGGGCACCTTCCAGTCGCCGAGCAGGGCCGCGGTCTCGCCCGCCGCCTCCTCGAACAGGGCGCGCGCCTCGGCGTACTTGCCGAGCACCATCAGCGTGCCGCCCAGGCCGTTCTTGGCGCGGACCACCTCGATGCCGCCGCGGCCCTCGGCCATCAGCCGCCGCAGGGTGCCGCGGCCCAGCTCCTCGGCGCGTCCGTACTCACCCAACTGACGGAGCATGTGCGCGAGTTGGTGGGTGGCGACCAGGACGAGGCCGTCGGTGGGGCCCGACAGGGGCCGCCAGGACTCCACGGCGAGGCCGCTGAGCCGGCGCCCCTCGCGGAACTCGCCGCGCACCCGCAGGTACTCGATGCAGTTGAGGACGAGGCGGCGCACGTCCGGGTCGGTGGAGGTGAGCGCGCCGGACGGCTCCAGGTGCGGGATGAGCTCCGCGTAGCGCGGCCAGTTGTGCGAGCCCGACGGGTCGCGCGGATCGGCGGCGACCAGCACCCGGCAGGCGGTGGCGGTGGCCCGCTCGTGCTCCTGCTCGGGCAGGCTGCCGCGGACGAAGCGGTGCAGCAGCCGGTGGATGCGCAGGGAGCCGACGGTACGGGTGCCGAGCCGGCCGGGGTCGTCGTACTCCAGCGGCGTCGAGGTCACCCGGGAGAGCGTGCGCAGCGCCGAGTTCCAGCTGCTGGGGTCGGTGACCAGGGCGGCGAGATGCGGCGGCAGATCGCTGACCCGGGCGTTCTGGAGGAGCCGCAGCGGCACGGAGTCCGGCGAGAAGTGGGCGAGGAGCTTCAGCAGCTCCCAGGCCTCGGCGGAGGTCTCGTGCAGGCTGTTGAGCGTCTTGGACCAGGCGGCCTGGAAGCTGGCCGGGTACTCGCGGGACGGCATGGTGGAGACGGTGTGCGGGTCGCCCTGGCTGATGCCGCGCACATAGTCGGCGATGGAGGCGGCCGGGTTGTTGGCGATCCAGGTGGCGGTCTGGTCGAGCAGCAGCGGCAGGTCCTGGACGGCCTCGGCGAGCCGGTCCGCGTCGTGCTCGCCGAGCCGCTCGGCGCGGCGCCGGGCGAAGGCGACGCTCTCCTCCCGGTCGAACGGCGGCAGCTGCACCAGCTGGGCGCCGAGGCCGGGCCACTCGGGCGAGTTGGCGGTGACCAGGACGTGCCCGGGGCCCTCCGGGATCAGCTCGCCGACCGCCTCCGGGCTCTCCGCGCCGTCGAAGACGACCAACCAGCGCCGGCCGGTCGTCTCCAGGGCGCCGCGCACGGCCGTGATGACCTCGCCGAGCCGACTGCCCTGCGGCAGGCCCAGGGCCGGGGCGAGCGCCGCGAACCCCTCGCGGGCGCTGGCCTTGGCGGAGGCGCCGACCCACCAGACGATGTCGTACTCACCCGCGAACCGGTGCACGTACTCCATCGCGGCCTGTGTCTTTCCGACGCCGCTCAGACCGTGCACCACCACCCGGCCGCCCTCCTCGCCGGAGGCGGCCAGGATGTCGTGGACCCGCTCGAAGGCGTCCTCGCGGCCGGTGAACTGGCGGTTGCGGCGCGGTGCGTTCCAGACCCCTGGACGGTCGTCGGGGAAGCGGATGGGCCGCTCCAGGACGACCCCGCCGGGGCGCCCCGGCGACCCGGCGCACTCCAGGACCCGGCGGCGTGCCTCGTCGGGGCCGACCCCGCGCAGCCCGATGGGGCGCAGGGTGGCCGCGGCGGGCGGCAGCGGTTTGGCGGTGACGCTGACGGCGGCGACGCGGTCGCGGTGCTGCGGCAGCGTGTCGCGCAGCAGCCGGGCCCAGCCCTGGTACTTCTCCGAGTCGAAGCGCAGATACCAGTCGTCCAGGACCACCAGGATGTGCCCGGGCGGCTCCAGCAGGTCGGCGAGGGCCGAGTCGGCGGGCTTGAGGTGCAGCGGGTCCCACCTTATGAGGACGGCGGGGTGGCCCGCCCGCTCCAGCTGCTGCCCGATCCAGTCGGCCCAGGCCTGGCTCTGCCCGGCGAAGAGCACGGTGACGCGGGGGGAATCCTCGGCGGACTCGGGCGGCGTGGGCTCCACGGCGCCCTCGTGGTCGGACATGCGGCGGACTCCCTCGGCTCGGGCCGGAAGCTGCTGGATGTGCGCACGGCTTTCCATTGTGCGTCACAAGGCTGGCAGTGAAGAGGAGTTGGGTGTCACGGGCCGCCCCGCTGCGGCCCGTCGGCGGCGGCCAGCCGGGCCGCGATGTGGCGGATGAGCCGCTCCAGGTCGGCGCAGTACACGCTGGGGTGGAGGAATCCGCTGTACGGAGCGTACCGGTGCGCGTAGTTGCCGCCCCCGCACACCTCCCGTACCGGGCACTCCACGCAGTCCCGCGACAGGCCCGCCGCGCCCAACTGGCGGGCGGCGACGCCGGGATGGCGCAGCGCCCGATCGAAGGAGTGGCGGAAGACGTCGAGCCCGGTCGCGGAGGCGCCCTCGTACGCCGAGCGCAGCGCGCCCGTCTGCTCGATCGCGCCGTCCGTGTCCACCACGACGGCCACCATCGGGGAGAGCCCCACGGACTCGACCGAGCTCGGCACGCCGAGGAGCAGCGCCACGATCTCCTGGAAGAGCCGCACCCCGGTCCGCATCCGGTCGGCGTCCCACCACAGGTCGAAGACCCGCACCAGCCAGTCCCCGTACGGGGTGGGGCGCGCGCGCCGCCCCGGCACCGGGGCCGGGGCGATCCCGGGCGGCGGCGCGGCCCAGCTGCCGTGCGGCAGGAGCAGGTCGATGCCGGGCGGGCCGAGCGCGAGCAGCGAGCGGTAGACGTCCTCGGGGTCGGCGGCGAGGTCGACGGTGCACAGGATGCCCGCGTACGCGGCGGGGCGCCGGGCGAGCAGCCGCGCGGCCGCGGCGACGGCGGGCCAGGAGGAGCGGCCCCGGCGGTCGGTGCGGCGGGTGTTGAGCCGGGCCGCGCCCCCGTCCAGGCTGAGCCCGACGCGGACGCGGGCGGCGGCGAGCCGGTCGAGGGTGCGCGGGGTCAGCAGGGTGCCGTTGGTCTGCACGGTCGCGGTGACCTCGCAGCCGCCGGGCACCACACCCCGGACCGCCTCGCGCACCGCGCGCCGCACCTCGGCCGCGTACGCCACGACGGGCCCGGCCCCGCCGAGCAGCGGCTCGCCGCCGTGCAGGTCGATGCGGAGCGCGGTGAGCCGGTGGGCGGCGGCGTGCTCGGCGATGCGCCGGGCGGTGCGGCGCACGGTCGCCTCGGGGACCCGGGCCGGGCGCTCGCGCCAACTCGCGTCCTGGCCGCGGTAGATGTAGCAGTAGTCGCAGGCGAGGTTGCACCGGCTGTGCACCTTCAGGACGAACTGCCGCAGCGGTACGGGCCGCACGGCGCCCGGATCGAGTTCGCGGTGCGGCCAGCGGGGCTCCTCGGCGGTGGTCACGGCACGTCCTCGTGGCTCGCGTCGCCGGGACGGGCCGACGGCGTGTCCGCGAAGTACGCCCCCGCTGTATCCGTCGGCGCCGCCGCGGGCGCGTCGCTGAAGTACGCCCCGGCGCGCCCCTCGGACGCGGGCCGGTGGCACAGGTCCGCGAGGACCGCGGCCAGTACGGGGTGGGCGCACTCGTGCGGGGAGCGGGCCGCCAGGGGGCGCAGGTCCGGTAACGCCGCGGGGTCCGGCAGCGCCCTTCCCCCGTCGGTCGCGGTCGCCGTCACGACGCTCCCAGCTCGCCGTCGAGCCGGTCGGTCTCCGCCCGGCTCAGGGCCTCCGCCTCGGCGTCCGGCTGTCCCGCCGCCGCCGCGGCCGAAAGGATGCGCAGTACCTCAAGGTGCTCCTCCCGTGCCCGTGCCGGGCCCGCCGTCCGTTCCATCAGCAGCGCCCTCAGCTGGCGCGCCCGGGCCTCCGTCAGCGGCTCCCCGGCCGCTCTGCTCTCCTCGGCGGCCCGCAGCGCGTGGTCGGCCGCCTCGCCCAGCCGGGACGGCGAGCCGGTGCGCTCCGACAGGAGCCGCAGCACCTCGGCGCGCAGCAGCCAGATCCGGGCGAGGACCGTGCTGCGGTCGGTGGCCCGGGCGGCCGCGCCGAGTATCCAGTGGGCCTCGTGCAGGTCGGAGAGGACCTCCTCGGCGTGGAAGCGCCGTACGTGCGCGGCGCCCAGCAGATAGCGCCGGCGGGCGAGTTCGGGGTCGGACTCGGAGGTCTCGTCCAGTGCCCGGCGCAGCGCGCGCACCGCGCCCCGGGCGTCGTCGACGGACTCCTTGGCCAGGGCCCGCGCGGTGAGCGCGTCGCCGAGCTCGGTGAAGGCGGCGGCGCGGCGCGGGTCGTCGGGGCCCATCAGCTCCAGCGCCTCCGACCAGGCCACCACCGCCGAGTCGAGGTGGGTGCGGCTGCGGGTCGACTCGTACCGCTCGCGCAGCACCTTCGCCATCCGCAGCAGGCACACGGCCTGGGCCTCGCGGTCGGCGCCCGCGTACCGGCGGGCCTGGTCGAGGGCCTGCAGCACGGTCAGCCGGGTGGAGTCGTCGGTCTCGGCCTGGGAGAGCTCCACGGCGTCGGCGACGTCGAGCCAGGCCCGGCTGACCTCGTCGTCGCTCAGCGAGCCAGGCGCGGGCGTCTCGAACCCGGCGTAGAGGTCCCTGGCGGCGCGCTCGGCGTAGGCGCGGGCGGTGAGCGGCGCCTCCTCGCCGGGACCCGCGGCCGCGTGGCGGGCGAGGGCGAGCAGCAGCGCGCCGCGCAGCAGCAGGACGTCGGCGGTGCGGTCCTCCTTCAGGAGCGCGTCGGCCACCTGGACCGCGCTGTCCAGGCAGCCGCCCGCCCACTTCGGCTCCAGCTCCGCGAGCCGCCGCAGCACCCGGACCCGGGCCAGCGAGGCGGCCCGCCAGTCGGCGCGCTGGGTGGCGGAGGCCGGGGGGATTCCGCCGATCAGCGCGAGGCTGCTGTGGGCGCGGTTCAGGAGGTACACGGCGACCTGGCGGGTGGTGCGCACCTCGGCGGCGCGAGCCCGGCCGGGGATGCCGTGGAGCCAGTTGGAAGCGGCTCCCGACGCGCTGAGGAAGGCCTCTCCGAGCTCGGCCCTGGCCGGCCCCCCAAAGCCGGACTCGCGCGCCGCCCCCGTCAGCGCCCTCAGCCACCACGCCTCGTCCGCGCCCGCCCGGCCCGACTCCGCCTCGTCCGCCATCGCCTCCAGGATCCGGGCGAGGGTCAGATGGGCCCGGCGCTCGTGCGGCAGCGCGTTCTCCACGGCGGACAGGGCCTCGCCCAGGTCCTCGCCGAGGCGGCGCAGCTCCCAGCGAAGCAGCAGCGCCTGCGCCAACTCGCCGTACAGGTATGCCCGTTCGGCGACCCGGCGCTCGCCCCGCACGGCGGCGCTGAGCAGTTGGACGCCCATGTCGAGGTCGCGGACCGTGCCGTACGAGCGGAACCGGTCGAGGCAGTCGCGTGCCCGGTCGGACAGCTCGCGCGGGCCCGCGCCGTCGGCGCCGCCCGGCCGGACGAACTGGTCGGGCCGGCCGAAGCGCCGCAGCACCTGCGCCGAGACCCGGGCGAAGATCCGCAGCCGGGAGTCGTCGGACGGACCGGCGGGCGCGCTGCCCCCGGGGTCGACCGACCCGGCCAGGACGGCCGCGGCGAGCGCGGGAAAGTTGCGCACGGTCCGCCCGTAGCGCCGCTCCACGTACTCCGAGCAGTGCTTGAGGACGAGGATCGCGCTTCCGGCGCCGAGGTGTTCGAGCAGTTCCTCGCGCACCCCGTCCAGGAAGACATAGCCGGGCAGCCCGCCGCCGCTCTCCTCGTCGCAGACCCGCAGCAGCCCGCTGAGCAGCACCTCGGCCAGCACCTCGGGCCCGCTGTCGACCAGCATCGCCCGCTGGACCAGCTGCATCACGGGCAGCACCAGCGGCGCCGCCGACAGACAGGCGGCGAGCTGGGCCGCGTCGGGCGAGGCGGTGGCGCGGAACGCGGCGACCCGCTCGGCGGGCGCGAGCGCCTGCTCGGCGCGGGTGCTTCCGGCGGCCGGGCCGTGGTCGGCGCGGACCCGGCCGACGGCCGCCTCCATGGTCTGCTCGGTGGAGCCGCTCACCAGCCGCGCCCAGGCGCCGAACGAGGACTGGCGCAGGGCGAGCACCGGCACCGGTATCCCCCGGGCCTCGCGCCCCCGCTCCGGCCTGCGCGGCCGGAACTCCAGGCGCCCGGCCGGGCCTTCGCGGCGCCGCAGCACCCCTTGCCGGGTGGGCAGATGGGTGGAGCGCCACATCCGCTGGGGCAGCGGCTGGACCACGGCGAGCGGGGCGGTCCGCGCCCAGCCGTACAGCAGCCGGTGCAGCTGCCCGCTGCGCCACATGGGGCCCGCGCAGTCGCTGAGCAGCAGGGTCAGCTGTCGTCCGGCCGGGTCCCAGAACTGGGACGGGTCGGCGAGGTGCCCGCCCGCGGCGACGCCGGCGGCGACGCGCGGCCGGCCGTCCGTGCCCTCGTGCAGATAGTGCAGCTGCACCTCGCGGAAGGCCCCGGCCCGCTCGCAGACCTGGCGCAGCTCGTCGAGGGTCTGCTCCCACACCACGGTCGAGGAGGACACGTCCATCAGCAGGGCGAGCCTGGCCTGGCGGCGGCGGTCGGGCCGCAGCACCGGCAGGATCAGACCGGTGTCGGCGGCCCGGTCGGCGGTGGCCTGCTCGTCGAGGCGGCGGGCAGCGGTGCGGGCGGGCGGGCGGTAGTGCTGGAGGGGGCGCAACGCCCTTTGCAGGGCGAGGGGTTCGGGCAGGGTCGCGGCGGCGGGCGCGGCCACCCGCACCCCGTCGGAGCCGCCGGGCGCGCCCCCGGCGCCGCCGCCCGGGCCGGGTCCGGTGCCGGGTCCGGGGGTGAACAGATCGGCCTGGCCCTGGTACGTACGGACCACGGGCCCGCCGGGGGTGTGTTCGCGCACGCGCTCGGCGGGGGCGGGGCCCGCGCCGTCGACGGGGTCCGGCGGCTTGACGCCGGGGCCGCCGGTGACGGGCCGCACCGCGTCCGGGCCCTGGGGCCGGGGCCGGGCGAGCGGCCCGGCGAAGCCCGCCAGCCACAGCGCGTCCGCCAGCTCCTGGGCGGTCGGCTGGATCTCCGCCTCCCGAAGGCGCGCCACCAGTGCCGTGAGGGTGGTGCTCACGGCGCTCTCGGCGGGGCGCGGGTCCCGGGCGGCGGTCATCGGGGTCACCGCTGCCTGGTGTCCAGCGGCCGCAGCAGCAGCTCGGCTATCTCCTCGCGCCGCTCCGGCCCCTCCTCGCTCACCTGCTGGGTGAGGAAGATGGCGTTCAGGAGCTGGTCGGTGGGGCGCAGTTCGCCGTCGCCGTCGTCGCGGGTGAAGCGGTTGAGCAGATCGACGTTGCGCTCGTCGGCGCCGGGTCCGAAGTGGGCCTGGACGAAGGCCGCGAGGCGTTCCTCGCGCGGCGGCTCCAGGTGCAGATGGATACAGCGGCGCAGCAGCGGCGCCGGGAAGTCGCGCTCTCCGTTGCTGGTCAGGACGGTGACGGGGAAGGCCTGGCAGCTGATCCTGCCGTTCGGCACCGCGACCCGGTGGCCGTCGTCGGTGAGGACCTCGACCACGTCGCGGCCCGGCCGGTCGGCGATCCGCTCCAGCTCGGGGAGCGGGAACTCGCCCTCCTCCAGCACGTTCAGCAGGTCGTTGGGCAGGTCGATGTCGCTCTTGTCGAGCTCGTCGATGAGCAGTACGCGCGGCCGTGTGGCGGGCAGCAGCGCGGTGCCGAGCGGGCCGAGCCGGATGTAGCGGCCGATGTCGTCGGCCTGGCCGTCCGCGAGCTGTGCGTCGTGCAGCCGCCCGATGGCGTCGTAGGTGTAGAGCCCGTCCTTGAGCTCGGTGCGGCTGATGATGGGCCACTGAAGGACCCGGCCGAGACCGAGTTCGTACGCGATGGAGTGCGCCAGGGTCGACTTGCCGGAACCCGGCTCGCCGGTGATCAGCAGCGGGCGGCGCAGATACAGCGCGGCGTTGATCAGCTGGAGGGTCTCGGCGTCGTGCGCGGACAGCTCGGAGACGCGGTCACCGAGCCTGCGCTTGGACGCGATGTCGATGTCCGGCACCGTGTACGGGCGCGGCTCGCCGCCGAAGGTGCGCCAGCGGGGCGGCGGGGGCAGCGCACGGATCCGCTCCGGATCCGGTGCCCCGAAGCCTCGGTAGATCAGCCAGTCGTCCATCGCTCGCTCCTCGTCGACGGTCGGCGGGGCACCACTTGTTGACCACGTGTCGTTGCGCCACGTGTCGTTGCGAGTCTCGTTGCGAGTCGAGGTCCAGTCGGAAGGTACCCACTCCCGGGCCGCCGAAATGCGTTTTCCGGACAGGACCTGGGCGAGCGGACGCACAGGAGGTCACAGCGGCGCTTGTCCGGGCGCACGGCGGCGCACGGCGTGCCCGCGCGGGGGCGGGTCACGGCGCGTCCAGCCGCTGGAAGTCCGGCAGCGGCCGTCCCGGGTCGTCGTAGAGCATCGCCACACCCTCCGCCCAGTGCTGGGCATCCTTGGAATCGCTGATCTCCTCCCTGATACGGCGCAGCCGGTCCGGGAGTTCAGTGGGGTCCTTCGCCTGCCCGAGCAGATCGGCCGCCCCGGCGCGCAGCGCCACGCAGAGGTCGTGGCAGCCCTGTTCGGGGTGGCCGTCGGTGTGCCAGAGCGCCACTGGGTGGCCGGCGTCCAGGGCCATCCGCATGGCCGCGCCGCCCACCCCGCGCCCGGCGGGCCGGCACAGCACGGGCACCGCGCCCGGCTCCAGCTCGGTGAAGTGGCGCAGCCGGGGCGCCTTGCCCGGGAGCGGCGCCGGCACCGCGGCGAGCTCCTCGGCGGCCATCAGGCCGTCCCAGCGCTCGCGCCACTCGGGGTCCACCTCGCCGCGCCGGTCGAGGTCGCGCAGCACCACACGGCGCTGCACCCCGAGGTAGGGCGGCCGGTAGAGGCGCCCGATCTCGGTGAGCTGCCAGCGGTGCACCGCGGTGTCGAACTGGTCGGCGGGCAGGGCGACTTCGAGGGGTGCGGGGCAGTCGTCGGTGTCGACGCTCTGGAACGCGGTGACCAGGGGCCGGCGCAGCCGCCGGATCAGCTCGCCGGGGGCCACCCCGTCGCCGCTGCACTCCTCGGCCACCGGTCTGGAGCCCTCCCGGTCGCCGTCGTGCACCCGGATGCGCCAGTAGAACCGGTCGGGCGCGTCGGAGAGCGGCTCCAGCTCGACGGTGACGACGGCGCCGCCGCGCTCGACGGTGGGATAGGGCAGTACGGCCAGGATCTCCTCGGGCGCGCCGGGCCCGAGCACCGGCAGCAGCCCCTCGGGCAGCCGTGCCTCGGTGACCACGGTGTGCACCACCGGCGGGACCCCGCGCAGCCGCTCGCTCACCCAGGTGTCCAGCCGCGCCGGGTCGCCGCCGCGCCCGCGCTCGTACTCCACGACGAGCTTGAGGTAGTGCAGGAAGGCGATGGCGGGCATCGGCCGGTGCGCCTCGTAGAGCAGGCCGTGGCCGTCGCGCCAGGTGCGCGGGTCGGGGAGGCTGCCCGGCGGCGCGATCCCGCCGCGCGCCTTGCGCGCCAGCTTCGCGACCGGCGGCACCCCGCCGGGCCCGGGGACGGAGGCGAGCAGGTGCAGAGCGGCCCGCCGGTCGTACGGGCTCCACTGCTCGGGCGTGTGGTGCAGCCCGGCGGCGGGTAACTTCTGCTGCCGGTCGACCCAGGTGTTGTAGCCGTTGAGCCTGGGCCCGCCGCCGTGCCACCGGTCGTGCTCGGCGAGCACGGTCCGGTAGAGGTCGCCGAACCGGCGCAGCGCCGGGAGCGCGATGGCCCGGCCGCCGTCGCGCTCGACCCGGCGCGACTTCATCACGGCGACCACGGCGCCGGTCTGCGGATCGAGCACCGGCCCGCCGGAAACCCCTTTGGGGAACTCGACCTCGCTGAACCGGAGCCCGTAACTCCCGTCGTACGTACGGATGTCGACGGTGCTGTGCCAGCTCAGCGGGCGCCCCTCGGGCCGGAATCCGTAGACCACCGCGCCGCTCGCGCCGGGCGGCTCGGCGCAGTCGCTGAGCCAGACGCACTCGTGCTCCACGTCCTCGTCGAGGAGCCGGACGAGCGCCAGGTCCTGTTCGACGGGCACGTCGTCGCCGCGCAGGTCGTCGTCGACCAGCCACGCCGCGAGCCGGGCGGGCAGCGGGTCGCCGCCGAGCCGGTCGCTGCCGACGTGGAAGACCTGCTCCCGGTCCCGGCCCAGATGCGGCCGCAGGACGTGCGCGCAGGTCAGCAGCCAGCCGGGGGCGACGAAGAAGCCGCTGCCCCACATCGTGCCGCCACCGGCCGGGAGCAGGTGGACGGTGGCCGAGCGCGCCAGGTCGTCGATGAAGGGATCGTGGGCGTGCTCAGGCATCGGGCGAGCCGCCGGGGGCCGGGGGCGCGATCGGCGGGTTCGGCGGCGGCGGGGGCACCGGGGGCGCGGGCTGGTCCTCCAGCCGCCAGGTCAGCGTGACCTGGATGGACGACTTGGCCTCCCCGTCGGCGAGGATGGCGACGGCCGCCCCGGCCTTGGCGGACAGCTCGATGCCGAAGCTGATGCTCGCCTCGTCGGGCCGTACGGCGGCGGCCGCGTCGAGCACGGACCGCCCGACCCCGGCGATCAGCTCCCCCAGCCGCTCCACCTTGGCGACGGCGTTCTCGATCACCCCGACGTCGTCGTCGTCCGCCGCGTACCCCCCGGCGGTGGACACCCGGGCGAGCACCACGGCCCCACCCGGCAGCTCGATCTCCCGTACGTGCGCCATGGCCGCCCCCCAACCAGTCGCATATTCACCTGACTTGAGATGACGAGGGTAATCGGCCGAACGGTTGCACGGGACCCCTTCACAGCGCCGGATACCCTGGAGGGGAACATCCCGGAGCACTTCAGGAGCACGTTGTGTACTTCACCGACCGCGGTATCGAGGAGCTGGCGAAGCGGCGCGGCGAGGAGGAGGTCACCTTCGAGTGGCTTGCCGACCAGCTGCGCACGTTCGTCGACCTGAACCCGGACTTCGAGGTCCCGGTCGAACGCCTCGCCACGTGGCTGGCACGCCTGGACGACGAGGACGACGACGACGAGTAGGTGACGAGCAGGTCCTGAGCCGCGCGGTCAGGCCTGACCGCGCACCCGGTCGTACGCCAGCCCCAGCGCCCCGTTGGCGAGCAGGACCACGCCCGCGACCGTCCACCCCCCGTTGCGGCGGGCCAGGCCCCAGGCGGTCAGCGGCAGCCCCGCCGCCAGCTGGGCCGCGCCGAGGATCCGGGCGCGGGGCCCGACCAGCCACGGCCCCAGCCGTCCGCCCTCGACCACGTCGAGCTCCGCGCGGACCGCGTCCCGCCAGCCCGACCACTCCACCGCCTCCGCTCCGGTCGCCGCCGCGACCGACCGCAGCCGGTCGGCGGGCTCGCCCGGGGAGAGTCCGGCGGGCAGCTCGACGCCCGCGCGGGCGAGCACGGCGGTGAGCCCGAGCAGCCGGGCCCGTGCGTCCGCCGCCGAGTCGGGCCGGGTGAGCCGGTCGAGCTCCTCCAGGTCGAGCACGGGGTCGAGGCCGAGCCGCGCCGCGAACGTACGCATCGCCTCGTCCTCCCCCGCCGCCGTCCCGTCGGCCAGCCACACATAGCCGACCGTGCGGCGGAACCCGGCGGCCAGCGTGTACCCGGCCCGGCCCTCGTCCCACCACAGCGCGACCACGGGCCAGCTCGCGCCGACGGCGAGCGCGGCCGCCCAGCCGCCGAGCACCTGGTCGACCGGGTCGTCGCCGCCCTGCCACGGCTTGGTCTGCGGGACCAGCACGCTCCAGCCGTCCCCGGCCGGGGCGAGCAGCATCCGCTCGCGCAGCAGATGCGCGGCCGGGCGGACCGCCGCGGGCTCGGCGCGGCAGAGGAGCAGGGCTCCGGGGGCGGGAGCGGGGGCGGCGCCCGAGACGCTGGACATGATCCATACGCTAGGGCAATTCCCTACTTCCCACCCACTAACGGCCCTTTTCGCCCCGCTCCCCTGCTTGACTTCCCGTATCCGCGATATATCGTGTCTATCAAGCAGACGCGATATGTTGCGTATGACCCGCCCAGGGAGGGCAGAGCCATGGCCGAGTCGACGTGGACCGTTTCGGAGCCGCGCACACTCACCTTCGACGCTCCGGTGACCGCGCTCAACGTGCGGATCGTCAACGGAACGGTGAACGTCGTGGGGACCGAGGAAGGTTCCGCGCGCCTGGAGGTGTCCGCCCTCGACGGACCGCCGCTGATCGTCACCCAGGAGGGCCCGACGCTCACCGTCGCCTACGAGGACCTGCCCTGGAAGGGCTTCCTGAAGTGGTTCGACCGCAAGGGCTGGCGGCGCAGCGCGGTCGTCTCGCTCACGGTGCCGTCCGGGTGCGGGGTCGAGGTGGGCGTGGTCGGCGCGGGCGCCGTGGTCTCCGGGATCCGGGGGCGTACGGACGTACGCGGCGTCACCGGCGACACCACGCTCGTGGGCCTGTCCGGCTCGGTCCGCGCCGACACCGTCTCCGGGAACGTGGAGGCCCAGGCCGTCACCGGCGACCTCCGCTTCCAGTCGGTCTCCGGCGATCTGACGGTGATCGAGGGCGCGGCCACGTCCGTACGGGCGGAGTCGGTCAGCGGCGACATGGTGCTCGACCTGGACCCGTCGGGCAAGCCCGCCGACGTCAAGCTGACCACGGTGTCCGGCGAGATCGCCATCCGCCTGGAGCACCCGGCCGCGGACGCGAAGGTCGAGGCGAACACCACCAGCGGCGCGGTCTCCAACGCCTTCGACGACCTGCGGGTCAGCGGGCAGTGGGGGGCAAAGAGGATCACCGGGACGCTCGGGGCGGGCACGGGCACGCTGCGGGCGAACACCGTCTCGGGCTCGATCGCCCTGCTGCGCCGCCCCGAGCCGCACGACACGGCGGACCCGGCCGCCGCCACGACAAAGAAGGTGCTCTGACATGGCCCCCGTCTTCGCCCACGGCCGTCTGCGCCTCTACCTCCTCAAGCTGCTCGAAGAGGCCCCGCGCCACGGGTACGAGGTGATCCGCCTCCTGGAGGAGCGGTTCCAGGGCCTGTACGCGCCGAGCGCCGGCACGGTCTACCCCCGCCTGGCCAAGCTGGAGACGGAGGGCCTGGTCACCCACACCACCGAGGGCGGCCGCAAAGTGTACTCGATCACCGACGCGGGCCGCGCCGAACTCGCGGGCCGCAGCGGCGAGTTGGCCGACCTGGAGCTGGAGATCCGCGAGTCGGTCTCCGAGCTCGCCGCCGAGATCCGCGCGGACGTCCGGGGCGCGGCGGGCGACCTGCGCGACGACGTGCGCCGCCAGGCGCGCGAGGCGCGGGCGTCCGGCACGGCGGACGGCGAGTCCTGGCAGCAGGCCAAGGAGGAGTTCAAGCGCGCCAAGCAGGAGTGGAAGGAGCAGGCACGCCGCGCGAAGGACGAGTCGCGCCGGGCCCGCGAGGACGCCCAGCAGGCCCGCCGCCAGGCGAAGGAGGCCCAGGACACCGCGCGCGAGCAGATGCAGCGGGTGGCGGAGCAGGTGCAGGACCACTTCGCGCGGGGCGACTGGCCGACGGGCGTACGGGAGGGCCTGGCCGAGATCACCAAGGAACTCGGCCGCTTCACCCGCCCCCCGGTGACCGAGCCCGCACCCCCCACCTGGGCCGACGACCCGGCCACCGGCAACCCGGCCCGGGACCTGGACCGCCTCCTGGACCGCTTCCGCGACGACATCCGCGACGCGGCCCGCGACCACGGCGTGACGGAACCCCAACTCCGCGAAACCCGCCACCACTTGTCGACGGCGGCGGCCCACATCGGGGCGATCCTGCGGGGCGGGGGCTGAGGGGCCCGGTGTTCGTCTGCGGGTGGGTGGTGGGCTGGTCGCGCAGTTCCCCGCGCCCCTAGGTGGTCAGGGGCGCGGGGAACTGCGCGACCAGCCACAGACGGTCTGCGGACGAACCACCAGGCCGCCCGCCCAGGGCTTGCGGGAAGGGGCGGGGTGGGGCCGGAAAAACGCCACCACCCCGCGCCGCACCCGTCAAACTGATCACGTGATCGATTTCCTGGGCCAAGGCCCCACCCCCATCACCCTCCCCACCACCTGGCACGCGGGCCACCCCTCCCCCAAGCACGACCCCGCCCCCGAGATCCAGATCCACCGGTACACCGAACACACCGTCCTCCTCCGCCAGAACAAGTCCGTCCACTTCGAGGCGCCCTTCCTCTTCCTCCTCTTCGGCAATGAGCGCGCCCTCCTGCTGGACACCGGCGCCAGCGCCGACCCCGCCCACTTCCCGCTGCGCGCCACCGTCGACGCCCTGATCGACGAGTGGCTGACCCGCCACCCCCGCACCGGGTACGAGCTGCTCGTCGCCCACACCCACGGCCACGGCGACCACATCGCCGCCGACGCGCAGTTCGCGGACCGCCCCCGCACCACCGTCGTGGCGCCCGGACTCGACGACGTGGTCGGTCACTTCGGGTTCACCGACTGGCCGCACAAGGCCGTCGAGCTCGACCTCGGCGGCCGCGTGCTCGACCTGATCCCCGGCCCCGGCCACCACCCCGCCGCCGTCGTCTTCTACGACCGGCACACCCGGGCCCTGCTGACCGGCGACTCGCTGTACCCGGGGCGGCTGTACGTCGACGACGCCGCCGCGTACGCCGAGACCGCCGACCGGCTCGTCGACTTCTGCGCCACCCGGCCCGTCACCCACGTCCTGGGCTGCCACATCGAGATGACCACCACCCCGGACGAGGACTACCCCCGGGGCACCACCTACCAGCCGGACGAGCCGCCGCTGGAGCTCACCGCCGCGCACCTGGACACCCTGCGCCGCGCGCTCGCCGAGACCGACGGCCGCCCGGGCTCCCACCCGTACGGGGACTTCATCCTCGTGCACCGGGGCTGAGGGAAACGAGGTCAGGCGCGGGGCGTGACCGTCACGGTCACCGTCGCCCCCGCCACCGCCCGCACGTCCAGGCCCCGGACCGACCCCGGCCCGGCGACCCGGACCCGCCACCCCCGCAGGGCCGACGGCACGGACAGCTCCGTGGCGCCGCGCCCCGCCACGTACACCAGGCGGTACGTCCGCGTCGACGGGTCGTACGCCTCCGACCGCACCCGCCCCGCGACCGCCCGCGCGTACGGCGTCGCGGTCAGCGCCTTGTTGGGCCGCAGCGCACCCCCCGCGTCGGCCGCGCAGTAGCCGCCCCCGTAGCACCACACATAGCCCGCCCACCCGGAGGTGTAGCGCGCCAGTGAGGCGAGCGCTTCGGTGTAGAAGCGGGCCATGTGCGGGAGTTCGCTGTTGAGCGGGCCCCACTCGCCCACCACCACCGGCACCCCGTACTTCTTCGGATAGGCCGTGACCGCCGACTCGTACGACTCGATCCACCCCGCCGACGGGTCGTAGTCCGCGCCCGCCTCCATCGCGGTGTTGTAGAAGTGCGGCGCGTACACCGCCTTCGGGTCCTTGATCCTGCCCAGGCCCGTCGGCACGCCCTCCCCCACCGCGGGGGTGGGCTCCACGAAGACCCAGTGCCGCCGGTCCGCCGAACGCACCGCCCGCGCCAGGCGGTTGTACATCGGGGTGAGCTGCTCGGCCTCGATCCGGCGCGCCGCCGTCGCCGGGTCCTCGCCCGCCCGGAACTCCCCCATCGGCTCGTTGATCAGGTCGTAGCCGAAAACCGCCGGGTGGTGCGCGAACCGCCCGGCGAGCACCCGCCACATGTCCGCCTGCGCCCGCCGCAGGTCCTCGTCCCCGTACAGATGCGTGAACGCCCGCTGCACGGCGGGCTCGTAGTACTCGGAGAACCAGTCGTCCGGGTGCGGGGTGAACGGCAGCCCGTCCGTCCGCGTCGCCCACTCCGGAATGCCCCGGTGCCCGAACGCCGGGCCGAAGACGTCCTGGTGGGCGTCGATCAGCACCCGGATGCCATAGCGGTGCGCCCAGTCCAGGACCCGTTCGATCTTGCGGAGGTACGCCTGGCTGTACTGACCCCGCACCGGCTCCAGGTCGTCCCAGAAGACCAGCAGCCGGGCGAGGCCGAAGCCGTTCGCCCGCAGGTCGCGGAAGGTCCGCTCGGTGATCGCGGAGAGCGCCTGATCGCCCCGGTGGTTCTTGTCCTCCACGTTCCAGCCCCGGAGCGTGAGCACGCGCCCCCGCTCGTCGGTGAGCCGGGGGACGACGCCCGCCTCCCGGGCGTGGGCGGCAGGAGCCGCCATGCCCGCCGCGAGGACCGCACAACAACCCACAGCTGCAAGGAACTTGTTCATACGCACAAGACACCTCCGGCACGTCGACAGGTGTGCGTGCCGGAGATCAGATCAGGGATTCTGACGAACCATCAAGAGGTCGTCAGCACGATCTTCCCGAAGACGTCGCCCGACTCGATCTTCTCGAACCCCTCGCGGGCCCGCTCCAGCGGCAGCACCTCGTCGATGACCGGCCGCACCCCCGCCGCCGCGCAGAACGCCAGCAGGTCCTCCAGCTCCTCCTTGGTGCCCATGGTCGAGCCGACCACCTTCAGCTCCAGGAAGAAGATCCGGGTGAGCTCGGCGTGCGCGGGCCGGTCGCCGCTGGTGGCGCCCGAGATGACCAGCGTGCCGCCGGGCTTGAGCGACTTGACCGAGTGCGACCAGGTGGCCGCGCCGACCGTCTCGATCACCGCGTCCACCCGCCGCGGCAGCCGCGCGCCCGGCTCGTACGCCTCCAGGGCGCCCAGCTCGACCGCCCGCTTCCGCTTGGCCTCGTCGCGGCTGGTGGCGAAGACCCGCAGCCCGGCCGCCCTGCCCAGCACGATGGCCGCGGTCGCGACCCCGCCGCCCGCGCCCTGCACGAGGACGGAGTCGCCGGGCCGCACACCCGCGTTGGTGAAGAGCATCCGGTACGCGGTGAGCCAGGCGGTCGGCAGACAGGCGGCCTCGGCGAAGCTGAGCTCCTTGGGCTTGGGCAGCACGTTCCAGGTCGGCACGGCGACCTGCTCGGCGAAGGTGCCCTGGTACTTCTCGGTGAGGATGGAGCGGCCCTCGCCCGGGCCCACCCCGTGGCCCGTCTGGCCGATCACGGAGTGCAGGACGACCTCGTTGCCGTCCTGGTCGACCCCGGCCGCGTCGCAGCCCAGGATCATCGGCAGCTTGTCCTCGCCGAGGCCGACCCCGCGCAGCGACCACAGGTCGTGGTGGTTGAGCGAGGCCGCCCGGACGTCGATGAGGGACCAGCCCGGGCGTACCTCGGGGGCGGGCCGCTCCCCCAACTCCAGACCGGAGAGCGGCTGGTCACGGTCGATGCGTGCGGCATAGGCGGCGAACATGGCCCTGACCCTAGAACGCGTACGGGACGCGGCGGAACCTCATCGAGGTGTGAGCCGCGTCCCGTACGGAACGTCGTGACCGCAGGCGTTACCGGCGCGCCACGCCCTCCGCCCGCGCCGCAGCGGCAACCGCCGCAGTCACCGCAGGGGCGACCCGCTCGTCGAACGGGGACGGGATCACATACTCCGCGGCCAGGTCATCGCCGACCACGTCGGCCAACGCGTTCGCCGCGGCGATCTTCATGCCCTCGGTGATCCGGGAGGCCCGGACCTGGAGGGCGCCCGCGAAGATGCCCGGGAACGCCAGCACGTTGTTGATCTGGTTCGGGTAGTCCGAACGGCCCGTGGCGACCACCGACGCGTACTTGTGCGCGATGTCCGGGTGGACCTCCGGGTTCGGGTTGGCCATGGCGAACACGAACGCGCCGGGCGCCATCGAGGCCACCGCGGGCTCCGGGACCGTACCGCCGGAGACGCCGATGAAGACGTCCGCGCCGGCCAGGGCGGTCTCCAGGGAGCCGGAGAGGCCCGCCTTGTTGGTGATCTCCGCCAGCTCGCGCTTGACGTCGGTCAGGTCCTGGCGGTCCCGGCTGACGATGCCCTTGCGGTCGGCGACCGCCACGTCGCCCAGGCCCGCCTCCAGGAGGAACTTGGCGATGGCCACGCCGGCCGCGCCCGCACCGGAGATCACGGCCCGCAGGTCGCCGAGCGTGCGCCCGGTGAGCTTCGCCGCGTTGCGCAGCGCCGCGAGGGTGACCACGGCGGTGCCGTGCTGGTCGTCGTGGAAGACCGGAATGTCCAGGGCCTCCTGCAGACGCCGCTCGATCTCGAAGCAGCGCGGCGCGGAGATGTCTTCCAGGTTCACTCCGCCGAAGGACGGCGCCAGGCGCACCACGGTCTCGATGATCTCGTCCGTGTCGGTGGTCGCGAGCGCGATGGGCACCGCGTCGACCCCGCCGAACTGCTTGAAGAGGATGGCCTTCCCCTCCATCACGGGAAGGGACGCCTCGGGGCCGATGTCACCCAGCCCGAGCACGGCCGTACCGTCCGTGACCACGGCGACGACCTGGGACTTCCAGGTGTAGTCGTGGACCAGGTCGGGGTTCTCCGCGATCGCGGTGCACACCTTCGCCACACCCGGCGTGTAGGCCAGGGACAGGTCGTCCCGGTCCCGGATGGGCACGGTGGCCTGCACGGCCATCTTGCCGCCCCGGTGCAGGGCGAAGGCCGGATCGAAGGGCTCCTCCGGGGAGCCTTGGTCAGTACTGCTGTCGCTGCGAGGATTGACGATCTCCGCTGCCATTTGATTTGACCCCTTAAGTCTTCATCAGTTGAGGGTGGCCACTCCTTGTTGAGGAGGGGTGGGTGGGCACCACGCACGTTCCCCGCGAGGAGCGGTTGGCCCGCCCCGCGAGGAGGAGGTACGTACGCGCGGGCACGCCGCACAACGCGCCCTGAGCCCCGGATGAGGGGTGTAAGGATCCTTCTTACCGGACGGAGGGGTGCGCCGAGTAGTCCATTTCGACTGCGGAACGCCGTGGTGACACGACTCATAGCGGCATGTCGGGACAAGTGAGCTATGCGGCGCGAAACGCGTCCACAACGCGAGATGAACCGCAGATTTTCCCGCCGGAAAAGGTAAAACCCGCACATGGTCCGGCCTTGATGTACCGGCCCGTTGGGGTTGGGGGGTGACCCGTTATCCGATTTTGACATGCGTGCCCCCCTGATTCCGCAGGTCCGAATGGCAAGATGCCGACACAACACGGTCGTGTCGCCCAAGCATGGGCACCACGACCCACTGTTCACTCACTGGCCACTCCATCACCCGCCGGAGGAACCCGACCATGACCGCAAGCACCACCCGTCGTACGACCGCCGCCTCGTCCCGGATTGCCGCGGTCGGCGCGATCGCGGTCGCCGGTGCCCTCCTGCTGACCGGCTGCGGAGACCAGACGAAGAGCAAGGACAAGGACAGCGGTGCCAGCTCGGCCGGCACCAGCAACGCCCCGCTCTTCTCGAAGCTGCCCAAGAACATCCAGGACAAGGGCGTCATCAAGGTCGGCTCGGACATCGCGTACGCCCCGGTCGAATTCAAGGACAAGGACGGCAAGACCGCCGGTATCGACCCGGATCTGGCCGATGCCCTGGGCAAGCAGCTGGGCGTGAAGTTCCAGTTCGAGAACGGCACCTTCGACACCCTGGTCACCGGCCTCCGCGCCAAGCGCTACGACATGGCCATGTCGGCCATGACGGACACCAAGGACCGCCAGAACGGCATCGACTCGGAGACCAAGAAGAAGGTCGGCGAGGGCGCCGACTTCGTGGACTACTTCACCGCCGGTGTCT
The DNA here is from genome assembly GCF_041435195.1 of Streptomyces sp. NBC_00224. Classification (NCBI taxonomy): domain Bacteria; kingdom Bacillati; phylum Actinomycetota; class Actinomycetes; order Kitasatosporales; family Streptomycetaceae; genus Streptomyces; species Streptomyces sp. NBC_00224. Next base: position 6,039,504 of record NZ_CP108106.1, on the reverse strand, counting down.
CGATCTACACCGCCAAGGGCAAGGACCAGGGCATCAAGACCTGGGACGACCTCTGCGGCAAGAAGATCGTGGTGCAGCGCGGCACGGTCTCCGAGGACCTCGCCAAGAAGCAGTCCGAGAAGTGCGGTGACAAGGGCAAGATCTCGATCGAGGCCTTCGACACCGACCAGCAGGCCCAGACCCGACTGCGCTCCGGCGGCGCCGACGCCGGCTCCTCGGACTTCCCGGTCGCCGCGTACGCGGTGAAGACCTCGGGCGGCGGCAAGGACTTCCAGATCGTCGGCGAGCAGGTCGAGGCCGCTCCGTACGGCATCGCGGTCTCCAAGGACAACACCCGGCTGCGCGACGCCCTCAAGGAGGCGCTCGACGCGATCATCAAGAGCGGTGACTACGACAAGATCATCGCGAAGTGGGGCGTCGAGGCCGGCGCCGTGAAGGAAGCCAAGGTCAACGGCGGCGTCTGATCCTCCCCGCTCCAGGCTCCCTCCGCCCCGTCCCCGGGCGGAGGGCCTGAAGGCTTCTGAAAGGCAACACCCGTGACTGTTGACGTCAACAAGACGGAGCCGGCGGACACCCCGCCCCCCGCCGCTCCGGAGAGCATCAAAGCGATCCCGGTCCGCCACTACGGCCGGTACGTCTCCGCCGTGATCGCGATCGGCCTGCTCGTCGCGATCATCTACGCGTTCAGCCAGGGCAAGATCAACTGGGGTGCGATCCCCGACTACTTCTTCGACGACCGGATCATCCACGGCGTCGGCCAGACCCTGCTGCTGACCGTCCTTTCCATGGCGATCGGCATCGCGGGCGGCATCATGCTCGCCGTGATGCGGCTGTCGAAGAACCCGGTGACCTCGTCCATCGCCTGGTTCTACATCTGGTTCTTCCGGGGCACCCCGGTCCTGGTCCAGCTGATGGTCTGGTTCAACCTGGGCCTGGTCTTCGAGTACATCAACCTCGGCCCGATCTACAAGGACTACTGGTCCTCGTTCATGACGCCGCTGCTCACGGCGCTGCTCGGGCTCGGCCTCAACGAGGCCGCGTACATGGCGGAGATCTGCCGGGCCGGTCTGCTGGCGGTCGACGAGGGCCAGACCGAGGCGTCCCACGCGCTCGGCATGAGCCACGCCAAGACGCTGCGCCGGATCGTGATCCCGCAGGCGATGCGCGTGATCGTGCCGCCCACGGGCAACGAGGTCATCAACATGCTGAAGACCACCTCGCTGGTCTCGGCGGTGCAGTTCTACGAGCTGCTGCGCGAGGCCCAGGACATCGGCCAGACGTCCGGTGCCTCGGTGGAGATGCTGTTCCTCGCGGCCACCTGGTACCTGATCCTGACGACGATCTTCTCGATCGGCCAGTACTACCTGGAGCGCTACTACGCCCGCGGCTCCAGCCGTGCGCTCCCGCCCACCCCGTTCCAGCGGATCAAGGCCAATCTGGCCCTGCTCCGTCGTACCCCCAAGGTGGTGACCCGATGACCGCCATGGTGAAGTCCGAAGGCGTGCACAAGTCCTTCGGCGCGACCGAGGTCCTCAAGGGCATCGACCTGGAGGTGGCCGAGGGCGAGGTGTTCTGCCTGATCGGCCCGTCCGGCTCCGGCAAGTCGACCTTCCTGCGGTGCATCAACCACCTGGAGAAGATCAACGCCGGCCGGCTGTACGTGGACGGCGAGCTCGTCGGCTACCGCCAGAAGGGCGACAAGCTCTACGAGCTGAAGGACAGCGAGGTCGCGGTCAAGCGCCGCGACATCGGCATGGTCTTCCAGCGCTTCAACCTGTTCCCGCACATGACGGCCATAGAGAACGTCATGGAGGCGCCGATCCAGGTCAGGGGCGAGTCCAAGGCGGTGGTGCGCGAGCGCGCGCAGAAGCTGCTCGACCGGGTCGGCCTGGCCGACAAGGCGAAGAACTACCCCTCGCAGCTCTCCGGCGGCCAGCAGCAGCGTGTGGCGATCGCCCGCGCGCTGGCCATGGAGCCGAAGCTGATGCTCTTCGACGAGCCGACGTCGGCGCTCGACCCGGAGCTGGTCGGTGACGTCCTGGACGTCATGCGCGGCCTCGCCGAGGACGGCATGACCATGATCGTGGTCACCCACGAGATGGGCTTCGCGCGCGAGGTCGGCGACTCGCTGGTCTTCATGGACGGCGGTGTGGTGGTCGAGTCCGGCCACCCGCGCGACGTCCTGACCAACCCGCAGCACGACCGGACGAAGTCGTTCCTGTCGAAGGTGCTGTAGGCGCCGCGGCGGCAGGAGTACGGACAGGGGCGGTACGGGCCGAGGAGCCCGTACCGCCCCTTTCGGCGTACCGGGGTTCCGTCCCCGTCGAGGGCGCTCACGTAATACCCTCGGATGGCATACAGCCGTTACTGACGCCGCTACCGCCGCCGTAAGGATCACACGTGGAACTGGCCTATTACTCGGACTATGCCGTGCGCCTGGTCAACACCGAGGAGCCGGCCCGTAACAAGGATGCCCTCACGACGGTCGAGGTGATCCGGGAGCTCTTCGGCTCCGAGTCGACCACGGCCCGCCGGGCGACGGAGGCGGACGTACCGCGCCTGCGGGCGGTCCGGGCGCGGCTGCGGGCGGTGTTCGAGGCGGCGGACGAGGGCGAGCAGGTCCAGGCGGTGGACCTGCTGAATTCCCTTCTCCTGGAGTTCCCGGTCAGCCCGCAGATCTCCGGGCACGACCACCGGGACGAGGACGACAGCCCGCTGTGGCACATGCACCTGGCCGACCACACCTCGAACGCGACCGCGGGCTACGCGGCGCTCGCCTCGATGGGCCTGGCCTTCCATCTCACCGAGTACGGCGTCGACCGCCTCGGCCTCTGCCAGGCGGCGCCGTGCCGCAACGCGTACCTCGACACCTCCACCAACCGCTCCCGGCGCTACTGCTCGGACCGCTGCGCGACCCGGGCGAACGTGGCCGCCTACCGGGCGCGCAAGCGCCTGGAGACCGACCGGTCGGCGAACACGGGCCTGACCGCCGAGACCAGCCAGGACAGCAGCACCCCCACCGAGCGCTGACGCCCGCGGGTCAGCGGCCGGTAGCGGCCGCGCACCCGCCCGAGCACCAGCTCGCACGGCACGGTCCCGAAGGCCCGGCTGTCGACGACCTCGTCGTCCGGGTTGTCCCCCAGCACCCACCACCCCCCCTCCCTCAGCTCGATCAGCCGCTTGACGATGAGCAGATCCTGCTGGAGCGGATGCCGCAGCACCGCGACGTCACCCGCCCGGAGCTCGGTCCCGTAGTGCACCAGCAGCTGATCGCCGTGGAGCAGCGTCGGCACCATGGAGGTCCCCGTCACCTCCGCGATCCCCAACGGCACCTTCGGCTCCCGCCCCTGATCCGTCATCGCCACCCACCTCCCGGTACCCGGTCCACACCCACGGTACGTTCCGCCACGAGTCCCATGGTGACCCTGGACTTTTGTCCTAAGCCCCCGGGGGCACTCGCGAAAAGGGGTCTCTCACCGAGTAATGTCCCACCTGAGAAGACGATCACGAGGAAGGACAGCTCAATGCTTTCCCGCCTGTTTGCCCCCAAGGTGAAGGTCAGCGCCCACTGCGACCTGCCCTGCGGCGTGTACGACCCGGCCCAGGCCCGTATCGAGGCCGAGTCGGTCAAGGCCGTCCAGGAGAAGTTCCAGGCCAACGAGGACCCGCACTTCCGTGCGCGTGCCGTGGTCATCAAGGAGCAGCGCGCGGAGCTCGCCAAGCACCACGTCTCGGTGCTCTGGAGCGACTACTTCAAGCCCCCGCACTTCGAGAAGTACCCGCAGCTCCACCAGCTGGTCAACGACACCCTGAAGGCCCTCTCGGCCGCCAAGGCGTCGACGGACCCGAAGACCGGCGAGAAGGCGCTCGAACTCATCGCTGAGATCGACCGCATCTTCTGGGAGACGAAGAAGGCCTGATCCGGGCCTGGTTGGTGCCGATCACCGCGAGCGGAAACTCGCAGCTCAGCACCTATGGGGAAGAGGTTCGACCGGGTTTCCGGCCGAACCTCTTCGCTGTCTCCCGGGCCGGGCCGGCCGGTGCCGGAACCGGCCTGGTCGCCATGTTCGAGTTCACTCCTGCCGACGATGCGGCGCGCCACTCTGCGTGAGGACGGGACAGGGGCGCTTCCGTCGTTGCGTGCGACACAGTCATCTCGGCCGAGATTCGCAATCTGCGGCAATCCCCACCCGCTCTCTGGCCATCCATCGCATCCTGGTCCTCCACCCAGCGCAGATGGAGGGCACCATGACGCTCCGGTTCATCGGCACCACGTCCGAGTACGGCAACTGCCCCACCCTGTACGAGATCACCGAGACCGGAGACATCGTCGTCCAGGGCGCCAAGATGACTGATCCGGCAGACATCGCCGCACTCCGAGACCTCGGTGCTGACGAGACCGCCGTCATCATCCCCCGCGAGCTGCTGACCCGCTTCGCGCCGAAGGAGTGACGTTGCCGTCGCTGATCCCGTTCGAGGAGATCACTCACCTGTTCTCGGAGTTCCAGCACACCGCATTCCGGCTGGAGACCCGCCGCTCCTACGCCTCCGATCGACAGGGCGCCCGCTTCCAGGCGTTCATGCAAGGCGTGGAGCCGCAGCCCGAACCCGATCACCCATGGAACGTCAACGTGAGGGCGATGACCGCGCAGGGCGCGCGCTTCTCGCGGATCCGTATCGTCGACGAGCCGCCGACGGACGGGCAGCGGTTCCTCATGGCCTCAGCAGCGGCGAACACGGCGGGTGAGGACGTCCGCGTGTTGTCTCGGTCGCTGGCCGGGCAACTGGAACTCCCGGGCTACGACTTCTGGCTCTTCGACTCCAGCACTCTGGTGCTGATGCACATCGACGAGTCCGACACGACCATTGGCGTTGAGGTCAGCTCCGACCCTGCTCAGGTGCTGGAGGCCAGTCGCGTGCGGGATGCCGCTTGGCCGCTCGCGGTGCCTGCCGCCGTGGTCTGGCCGAGGGTACGTTCCTCTGTGTGACGGACTTCCAGAGCGCACGGGTCGCTCTCGGCGCGCGGCTACGGGAACTGCGTGCCGAGACCGGCCTGAACGGCAAGGACTTCGCGGCCCGACTGGGCTGGCAGCGCTCGAAGGTGTCACGGCTGGAGAACGGCAAGCAGACCGCGACCGCCGACGACCTCGCCGCCTGGGCGGCCGCAGCCGACGCATCAGACCAGAACGCGGACCTCAAGAGCCGGCTGCGCGGGCTGGAGTCGCAGCAACGCTCGTGGCGCCGCCAAGTGGCGGCGGGCCAGCGCCCCGTTCAGGACCGCTACGTCGTGGAGTACCAGCGCACGGCCACGATGCGCGGTTACGAAGCCACCGTGATTCCCGGCCTGTTCCAGACCCCTGACTACGCTCGGGCGCTCATGGTCCACAACGCTGACGTAATGCAGACCCCGCGCGACACGGACGACGCTGTACACGCTCGCATGCGGCGCCAAGAGGTGCTGTACCAGGCGGGAAAGCTGTTCCGGGTGCTCGTGTGGGAGGGCGCGCTGCACGCGCTGATCTGCCCTCGCGAGGTGATGGCCGGGCAGCTCGACCGGCTGGTGGGGCTGATCGGTATGAGCACGGTGGAACTCGGGATCATCCCGTTCGGCGCCCGCCTGAAGCTGACCCCGAAGCACGGGTTCTGGATCTTCGATGAAGAGCGGGTCATCGTGGAGACGATCAACACTGAGTTGCAGTTCGACTCTCCCGACGACCTGGCTCTGTACGGGCGGGTATGGGATCGCCTCAACGAAGCCGCAGCGTACGGCCCTCAAGCGCGGCTGCTGATCGGACGCGCGCGCACTTCCCTGGGACTCCCGTAAGCAATCCCTGCCACTCGATCGGGCGTTGCACACAATCACGTGCAATCCGCGCGCACTGCTGAAACAAGCGTCCCTACGGTGCTCGTCATGGCCCCCAAGACGCGCAACCCCCAGCACGCGGACGCCAACGACACACAGACCAGCAACCCGGCGCACTACCGGCGCTGTGAGGTATGCAAGGAGTCGGGCGCCGACGTCATCACCCGCATGCTCATCGCCGACTTCGGTGGCGACCACACGAGCTATGCGCACCGTGGCTGCGCCGAGGCGGCCGGGACCGCTGTGGTCCTGGAGGGCCAGACCTGGGAGCCGGGGCAGCTCGCCCCCGCCGGCCCGGCCACGGGCGGCTGCTGCGTCGGCCTGTACGCCTGCATCTCCGACAGCCGCGACCCGGACACGATGCTCGACGCACTCCGCACCTACGCCTCGGCCCAGGGCTGGATCGTGACGGCGGCGCTGTATGACGTCGGGCCGCTGGACCGCCCGAAGGACAAACGGCCGGGCCTCACCCGCGCGCTGCGATTGCTGGAGGACGGGCGGATCCAGGGCCTCGTGACGCTCACGGCGGCGCATCTGGCCGTCGCCGCCCCGTTCCGGGAGCTCGCCGCCGGTTCATTCATCAGCTACGTCCAGCCCAACGAAGTGAGCGCGCCGTGATGAACCAAGCCAGCAAAGCCATCACCGACTGGCTCGCCTCGGCCCACGACGTGCCGGCGCAGGCCCGCCGGGAGTTCGCCGTGGGTGTCGCACTCGTGCCGACCGGCGAGAAGTTCGACGCAATCCGTCTGCCCGCCGACATCGTCCACGCGGCGGCGGGCGGCGAGGACCCGGACACCGTCGCCTCGTTCCTCGCTGAGGCCCTGGAGGACGGAGCGGTCATCCATGACGCGTACGGCGTCGGCGTCTGGTACTACGCACTCGTTCCACCGGGCACGCACGCTGCCTGGCGAGTGCCGCGCGTCGAGTGCCTACGCCCGGGAACCTGGCTGGGCATGCCCCGCATCGACCTGACCGCACGGCCCGGCCCGTACTGGACCCTGCCGCCGAGCGCGGTGGGCTCCGTGTGCGCGACGCGGGCCGTGGCCGACCTGGTGGCGCTCGGGCAGGCCAGGCTGCGACAGGCGCCGACGCCGGAGCGGACGCTGTGAGCCTCCACTCAGTGATCCGGTACGCGGACTGGATCCTCGGCGCGGACACCGCCCCGGGAGCGTCCGGGCCGGTCTACGTGATGGAGTGCACGAAGTGCCTCGACGCCTCCCCGCCCTCCGGCGAAAAGGCGGAACCGGAGGACTGGGCGATCAAACACACCACCCGGCATCACGACCACGGCGGCTTCCGGGCACTGATGACCTCGTTCGCCCGGGTCACCCCCGCCCCGGGCAACCCGCTGTACAAGGAGCCCGCATCCCGATGAACCGCCCACCGTATGTCGGCTCCGGCCTCTACGAGTTCCTCAACGGCAGCGCGGGTGGGCTCGTGGGACAGCGCGGTCACCGAGTAGAGCGACCGCACCGCATTCCACGCCTGAAGGCGTCCAGGGCACGCCCCATGCCCGTTCCGCTCGCCCGCCGTGCAGGCGAAACACTGGCCCAAGCTGCCCACCAACCGGCCGACGAAGGGACACCAACCGTGGCTCAGCGGACAACCGACGCCCAGCCCAAAGCCCTCAAGCCCGCCCTCGAATCCAAGACCCTCCTGGTCGCCGCTGTCATCGTTCACGACAAGGCCTCGAACCGAGTCGTCCTTCTCCAGCGCAGCCAGAACGCCAAGTTCGCCCAGGGCATGTGGGACCTGCCGGTCGGCAAGAGCGAACCCGGCGAGCCCATCACCGAGACAGCCGTCCGCGAGTTGTACGAAGAGACCGGCCTGACAGTGAAGCCGGAGTCCCTGAAGGTTGCCCACGTAATCCACGGCGCCTGGGGTGTCGAAGCGCCCAACGGCTTCCTCACCGTCGTCTTTGCCGCCCATGAGTGGGCCGGCGAGCCCGAAAACCGCGAACCGCGCAAGCACACCCAGGTCCGCTGGGTCGACGTCGATGTCATCCCCGAAGAGTTCGTGGACACCACAGCCAGCGCGCTGCATCGGTACCTTGCCGGAGGGCCCCAGGTATCCCTCGACGGCTGGGGATAGCGAGTCCTCATCAGGCTTCGATCACGTCGGGGCCCCATCTCCTCGGACAGTGCGTCGGCCGCGCGCCGAGCGAGGGCCGACACATCAAGATCGAGCGTGCGGCCTGACCGATTCCCGGCCTTACAAGATCGGCCGGTTGACGCCATCCTCGACCGGGACGGCAATGCCCATCGAAGCCGCCCCGGCGGCACGCTTCAGGAGGGAATGCGGTGACCAGTTCAGTTCCCTGGACGGAGCGCCTGTCCACCGGTACGGAAGCGATCCAGGACGACGTGGTCCGCTGGTACCAGAACACGCGAGAGGGTAAGGCCTACGTGCCCACGATGATCTGGGGCACCCTTCAGACCGAGGCATACGCCACCGTGATCCTCGGCCAGGTCGTCGACTTCCTGGGGGTCCCGAACGACGTGCCGGCCGGCGTCGCCAAGCGCATGCAGCGACAGCAAGTCCTGTACGACGGAGAGCACCACTACGACGTCGTCCTCGGGGAGCAGGCTCTCTACACGAACATCGGCGGGGCCGACGTCATGCGGCCACAGATCGAGCGCCTTCTGCGCGAGCTCGGTCTGGACTCGCTGACGCTCGGGATCCTTCCCACCACCGCGCGGGTGGACTTGTTCCCCGTTCACGGGTTCAGCGTCTACGGCGAGGGCGACCGGGTCCACGTCGAGCTCGTCTCATCCTCTGTGGACGTCACGGAACAGAGTGAGCTCGACCTCTACGGCAAAGCCTTCGCCGCCCTGAGCAGCGCGGCATCGTACGGCGACGCCGCCGAGGAACTTCTGAGGAAGGCCCACTCCTTCTGGACCAGCGCCCCGCCCCAGGGGGAGGACCACCGCCACAAGGCGTAACGCCCCCTTCGCTCTTCCGGCAGCAACACACAACAGCACCCGGCATCCGCCCGGAGCCGCGTGCTGCCGACCTTTTCTCGTGCGACTGACATGCTGGAAGCCGCGTCGGTGAGAGGGAGTTGGGCCCATGCGGTGGACCGTCCATGGTGAGCGGCAGATCTACAGCAACCCGTGGGTCAACCTGTGGCTCGTGGACGTCCAGCAGCCCGACGGGCGCCGCTGGGAGCACCACGTCGTACGCATGCGGCACCTTGCGGTGGCTGCTGTGGTCGATGACGGCAAGCGCGTACTGATGATGTGGCGGCACCGGTTCATCACGGACACCTGGGGCTGGGAACTGCCCATGGGGCTCATCGAGTCCGACGAGACTCCGGAGCAGGCCGCGGCCCGAGAGGTCGAAGAGGAGACCGGCTGGCGGGTCGAGGCCATGAAGCCGCTGGTGTACGCGCAGCCCGCGAACGGCATCACCGACTCCGAGCACCACGTCTTCCGCGCCGACGGCGCCACGTACGCGGGCCCGCCGACAGAGGTGAACGAATCGGACCGGATCGAGTGGATCCCGATCTCGCGGATCCGGGGAATGATCGACCGCCGGGAGATCGTCAGCAGCGGCAGCCTGGTCGGCCTGCTCTACCTCCTGCTGGACGAGGCCGAGGCACGCGGCTAGCGCAGGGCGGCGTCGGTAGTGCGCGTCAGCTGCCGGGTATGAAGGAGTGGCCATGCAGAATCCGACGGCCCCGCTCCCAGGGAACCACGGGAGGTATGGGAGGTACGGGCCGGACAGGGGGAGGACTCTTGGGGCTCCGCGTCGTACGTGGGGGGACCGTTGCCCGGGCCGAGGTCGACATCGCCCGGGCCGGAGGGCTGTGGCGGGTCACCCGCCCCTGGCATCCGGGGTTGCGGCCCTTTCTGCGCAGTTACGCCGGGTACTGGGACTCGGGGCTCTCGCCGTACGAGGTGCGGGTCGTCCCGACCGGGCGGGCCGTCCTCGTGATCAACCTCGCCGAGCCGTTCGCCCAGGTGCGCCGGATCGGGGCGCCGGGCACGGGCAGCGGGCGGATCGGGTCGATGGTCGTGGGGCTTGAGGACAGTCCCACGCTGTGCGCACACCGCGGAGGGCAGGAGGCCATTCGGCTGGAGTTGACGCCGCTGGGTGCCTATCGGCTGTTCGCCTTGCCCATGGGCAAGTTGGCCCAGCATGTGGTCGAGCTGCATCACATCCTGGGCCCGGGGGCCGAGTTGCTGGTGGAGCGGCTGGCGACCACCCACGACTGGGCCGAACGGTTCGACCTGCTGGACGGCGTACTGCTGGACCGGCTCGGCCGCGGCCCGGACCCCGCGCCGGAGGTCGGCCACGCCTACCGGCTGCTCGCCCGTACCGCCGGGACGATCCCGGTCGCCCGGCTGGGCGACGAAGTCGGCTGGAGCAAGGGGTACTTGATCCGCCGGTTCACCGAGCAGATCGGGCTCACCCCGAAGACGTACGGCCGGGTGCTGCGCTTCGACCGCGCCGTACGGATGCTCGCCCGCGGCGATGCCACGCTGGCCGAGACCTCCGCCGTCTGCGGCTTCTACGACCAGGCCCACCTCAACCGCGAGTTCCGCGCCCTGGCCGACACCACACCCGGCCGGATGCTGTCGGCCCGCCGGGTGGAAGGGGCCCTCACCCTGTGAGCCCCAGAAGCCCTCGGAGCCCTCGGAGTCCTGCAAGGCCTGTAAGCCCCGTAAGGGCAGGGTGAATTTTGTCCAAGGCAGGCGGCGGCCGCCGCCTGTATGGTCCACGCTCGCTGATGTCGACTCGGGCAGGGGGCCCCTATGACAGCGACGGGACCGGAGCACGGCGACGGGGAGGCCACCCGGCTGCTGTGCGCGGGCGTCTACTTCGACAGCGACTTCCGGCGCCGGGTGATCGAGGAGCTCGTCCAGCACGAGGAGCGCCCGATCGCCCTCTCGCTCGGCATCGACGCGCTGCCCGTACTCGCGCACGCGCTGCGCGCACGCCGTCGGGAGGCCGAGACCGCGCTCGCACTGCTGGGCCTGTGGGGCGTGTTCATCGGGCTCGGGGTGGCCGGGGTCGGTTCGGAGACGGTGTTTCCCGTCCCCGGCTGGCTGGCGTACGCCGTCGTCTGCTTCGTCTTCGGGAGCGTGCGCGCCGGGTCCGGGCTCGGCCTCGCGGTGTTCACCCTCGACCGCACCATGGTCAAGCAGGCCACCCGCGGACGGCTGCGGATGCTGCTGCCGCTGGTGCCGTTCGTGGTGGCGGCCCTCTACTGGGCGGGCGCGCTGTACACGCTCTTCAGCGGCGCCGACGGCTGGACGGGTGTGGTGTTCCCGCTGCTGCTCGTGCTTCCGGTGTGGGCGTACCGCGCCGATGTCACCACCGTCATGCGCAAGGAGCTGGGCGCCCAGTCGTTCGCCCGGTCCCCCCGCCCCGCGCTGCCGTACCGCTATCGGCGGATCGGCGAGGCCATCGACCGCGAGCAGCACGCCTCGCTCACGATCTACGACCCGTTCCGGCCGTTCATCGGCGCCGGACGGCCGTACGACGAGCAGTGGTCGCTGGTGATGGAGCTGAAGCGGCGCAGGGGCGCGGCGCCCGAGGCCGGGCCGCTCACCGGGCGCGAGGTCATCGACCTCATCAAGCCGCAGCTGGAGTCCCTGCGCACCTCGGCCGCGGCCACCAGCCGCGACCGGCTGCGCGCGCTCGAAGTGGACGAGTTCGTCTATCTGCCGACCGGGGTGGCCCGCTGGAAGGTCGCCTACGACCGGTCGACGGTCCGGCGGCACCTGGACGAGGCCGTGGGCGAGGGCGGCGAGGCGCGCCGGCACTTCCTGCGCATCCGGATCGGGACGTGGGACGAGCAGGTCGTGGTCTCGGTGCTGGTGCGCGTCCACACCCAGGGCGGGATGCTGGTCCTGGAGGTGGTGCCGCACGTCCTCAGCCCCGTACGGCTGGAGTTCCGGGCCGTCGACGTGATCGAGGCGCGCGGCGAGGGCGATGTCCTGCGGGACACGGTCCGCGGTCTGCTCGCGGCGCCGACCGCGAACTTCGCCGCGGCGACGTCCCTGATCAGCACGGCCGTCGCCGAGTTCCGCACCTGGCTGGCGAACCCCCGGCACGCCCTGCCGGACGGACCGGCCACTTCGGTGCGGGAGTTGGGGAGCACGGACGACCTGTCGGTGTTCCAGGACATGGACGTCAAGCGGTACGTACGGACGGTGCAGGACCGGATCGCCGGCGGGGTGCGCGAGGCCTTGCGGGCGAAGGACTACGAGACGGGCGACTTCGAGCAGCAGATCGTCACCGTGAGCGGGGGCGGGGTGTTCATCGGGGCGATGAGCGGGGGCGCCGTCGCGACGGGGGAACGGTCGTCGGCGTCGCACACGGAAGGCGGGAAGTGATGGCGGTGGAGGAAGAAGACCAGGACACGCCGGACGCACAGAGGGACGGCGGGGGTTCGGCCCCCGGCGGCATCTCCATCGGGGTGATGACCGGCGGCGCGGCGGCGGCCGGGCACCGCGCGTCCGCCGAGGACCGCTCGCGGCGGGCGGCGACGACGCCGCCCCCGTACGCGGGTGCGGCCCCGCCCACCGGCGGCCCCGGCGGCATCGGCATCGGGGTGATGACGGGCGGCGCGGCCGCGGCGGGCGAGGGTGCCCGGGCCGTGGACGCCTCGGCCCCGCTCCTCGACGCGCCTCCCGAACTGGCCCTTGCCGTACGGACGTTGCGCGAGCACCTCGGCATGCTCGGGCGGACACCGGAGATCGCCGAGCTGGACGCCGGGCTGAGCGAGCTGGACGAGGCGATGGCCGGTACCGGCCAGGTGCGGCGCGACCGGCTCCAGTGGCTGCGCGACCGGCTGACCCTCGGCGCGACGACCGCCGCGGGGCTCGCCTCGGCCGCGGCCGTCGTCGAGACCATCGTCCAACTGACTGGCTGAGAAGTGCGGGTGACATGAGCTACTGGGACGCGGACGCACAGCGCTGGATACAGGGCCCGACGGCCACCGCGGGCGACGGGGGGCCCGGGCAGCCGCCCCCGGACGACGGTCTGCGGCGCATGCTGATCGTGGTGTTCGTGGCGGTGCTGCTGTGCGCGGCGGCGGGCACCGGCATCTGGGCGCTGGCGCGCGACACCTCAGGCGCCGGCCCCGCGTCGCCGCGCTACCTCCCGGCCCCGGGCATCGCGACGGACACGGCGACGGCGACCCCCGGGTACGCGGACGTGTTCCCGACGACCACGGACGAACCCACCACGGCCGCCGAGCCGACCACCGCCACCACCGACCCGCCCACCACCCCGGGCCCCCAGCGCACGATCACGGCCTACTACGACGCTCTCAACAGCGGTGACTACGAGACCGCGTGGAGCCTCGGCGGCAGGAACCTCACCACCGACTACTCCGACTACACGGCGGGCTTCGCCGACACCCGGCGGGCCGACGTCACCGTCCTGTCCGTCCAGGACGACACCGTCTACGTCGACATCAACGCCCGTCAGCGGGACGGCAGTACGCGCACCTACACGGGTACGTACACCGTGCGGGGCGGCGAGATCACCGGCGCCTCGGTCCGCCGGACGGGGTAAATTCGGGCCATGGCACCTCTTGAACCTCCGTACACCCGGCTCCTCGTGGAGCACTACGAGCCCACTTTCCGCTTCTACGCCGCCGTGTTGCCCAAGCTGAGCGGGTGCTCGCTGGCGCGCGGTACCGAGGGGTCGGGGTATGCGAGTTGGGACGACTGCGAGGGTCGTACGACGTTCGCGCTGTTCTCCCGGGCCGCGATGGCCGCGGCCGTCGGGGAGGAGAACGTGCCCGTCGGGGCGTCCGTCGTCATTCGCGTGGACGGGCCCGGGGCGCTGGACGCCGGGGTCGAGCTCTGCACCTCGGCCGGCGCCACCGTGGTCGCCCCGGCGCAGGACCGGCCGCAGTGGGGGCCGACCATGCGGGCCGCCCATCTGCACGACCCCGACGGCAATCTGGTGGAGCTCCAGACGTACTGAGACGCGTCAGTGGAGGCCCGTGCGGACCAGGTCGACCAGCTCGTCCTCCGTCAGGCCCAACCGCCTCGCCTCCTCCACCAGTTCGCGTACCCGCACAAGCAGTCCGGCCCGGGCGCGGGACGAGGTCGCCTCGACCACCACCGCGCCCCGGCCCCGCCGCAGTTCGATCAAGCCCTCCTCGCGCAGGCGCTGGTAGCCGCGCAGGACCGTGTGGACGTTGACGCCCAGCGAGTCGGCAAGGACGCGGGCGGCGGGCAGGCGCTCGCCCGGCTCCACCTTGCCCTCGGCGATGGCGCGGCGCACCGACGCGGCGATCTGGTCGCCCAGCGCCACCGCGGACGCCGGGTCCACCCGGAACAGCATCAGCGCACCGCCGCCCGCTCGGCCAGTGTGTTGAGCAGGGCCGCGGCGGTCGCGGAGTCGGCCACCGTCACGGCGAACTCCCGCCCGCCCGCGCGCCGCACCACGATCGCCTCGCCCGAGCGCAGGATCAGGCCCGAGCGCCCGGGGCGCACCCGGTAGCCCCAACCGCCGTACTCCGAGAGCGCCTTCACCTCTCGGCTGACCGCCCGGTCCACGTCCGCCAGCGGTATCCGCACCCGGGGCCAGGGCAGCACCGTCGGGCGGGTGGTCAGTCCGTGCCGGTCGACCGTCACGTACGGGCAGGAGCAGGCGAGGATGAGCAGCCCGCACGCCAGCGGCGCGGCGGCGCGCCCCCAGCCGTACACGTATGTCAGCGCACCGCCGACGACGAGCAGCGCCACGCCGACCGCGCACAGCGTCCGCGACGGGGCGCGTCTGGCCCAGCCCGCCACCTCGCCCTCCGCGAGGTCGAGCCGCTCGACCGCGCCGGGGCCGGGGGGCGGCACGACCTCGGGGAGGGCGAGGAGTCGCAGCAGCTGCGCCCCGGCCGCCCCGGCGAGCGCGGCCACCGCGAGGCCCGCCGCGAGCTGCCACAGCGGCAGCCGGACCTCGCTGCCGTCGGCGGCGTCGAGGTTCGCGTACAGCGCGGCCGCCATCAGATAGCCGGTCAGGCCCGCGGTCGCGTACCCGGCGCCGATCAGCCGGCGCGCCCCGCGCGGCGCGAAGTCGGCGGTGGCCGCGAGGACCGCCCAGACGGCGGCGAGCCCGCCCGCGAGGCCGATGTTCACCACCACGTACGCGCCCCGGTCCGCATAGCCGTCGGCGGTGCCGCCGCCGCTGAAGTGGGTGGCCAGGCGCGTCGGCAGCCGGTCGCGCAGGGCGGCGAAGAGGAGCAGGTCGACGGCGAGCGCCAGCAGGAACGGCAGCACGGCGACGGCCACCAGGCGGTACCGGGCACGGTTCATCGAAACCTTCATTGTTCGCACAGTAGTAGAACAATGAGGCCGAGAGACTCCAACTTCCGTTCCTTGACGTCTTTCTGACGGAAACACGAAAAAGAAGGCGGCCGCCCGTACCTGGTCTCGGTACGGACGGCCGCGCCCGGGTCAGATGCTTTCGAGGACGGACGGCTGGAGGTGTGCCCCGTACGGGAGTTGGCGGCGGATGTCGTCGAGGACCGACCCGAAGTCGACCTCGGCGCGCCCCGACGCGTACACCGCTCCCCCCAGGTGCAGTGCGAGCCCCAGATCGGGCTCGGGCGGCTTGAGGGAGAGCAGGCAGCTCAGGGTGGCGTGGTGGACCGCGCCGTCGTCGGAGGCGACCGGTACCGGCATGTCCCATTCCAGGACGAAGTCGCGCAGGGTGCCGCCGTCGAGCGCGAACGAGCCCTCCGGCGGTATGCCGGGCACCGGGCCGAGCGAGTCGAACCCGGCCCCGGCGAAGTCGACCCCCCTGATACGGGTGTGCAGTTGGGTCCCGTCGGCGGTGATCGTCAGCGCTTCGGATCCATGGCGGTCTCGGTACCAGCCCGCCCAGGACTGTGTGGTCATGGGCGGGAGATTAGCGGCGCAACCTGCCGTTCGTCACAGGGCGTGACCGAAATGGGAGTTAGCGCTTCCTTGTGTAAGTGGTCACGACTGTACCGTTTTCGAAGGAACGGCTGTCCGTCGGCACGAAGGAGCGGGGGGCGAACTCCGCCCGGAACAAGGGGATTCCGGAGCCCGCGACGACCGGATAGCTCTTGATCACGAGCTCGTCGATCTCGTCGACGAGCTGCCCGGCGAGGTCGGCACCGCCGCACAGATAGATGTCGGCGCCCTCCTCCTGCTTGAGCGCACGGACGAACGGCACCGGGTCGCCGCTGACGACCTCGACGGCCGGGTCCGGGGACTCGCCGAGGCTGCGCGAGAAGACGATCTGGCGCAGATGCGCGTAGGGGCTGGCGAAGCCCTCCTTGAGGCCGGGTTCGTACGTCCCCCGGCCCATCAGCACCGTGTCGTACCGCCGGTTGGGCGCCTCGTCGACGCCCAGGGCCCGGCGGGCGGGGGTCGGCAGGGCCTCGGGGAAGTCGGTGCCCATGAAGCCGAAGAGCTCGTCACTCAGGGGATAGAAGTCGTACGACCCGTCCGGGGCGGCGATGAAGCCGTCGATGGTGAGGGCGATGTAGTACGAAAGCTTGCGCAAGCTGGCCTCTTTGACTCGGGGGGTGGTCGGTCGATCAACCACTTCACGTAAAGTACTTCGTGTGTAGTGGTTGCGCAAGGCCCTTTCGGCAGCGGATGTGAGGAGCTCGAAGACATGGTCAGGAACCCGGAACGCAGAACCGCTCTCGTGGACGCGGCGATCGAGGTGCTGGCGCGCGAGGGAGCGCGCGGGCTGACCTTTCGCGCCGTCGACGCCGAGGCCAAGGTGCCGCCCGGCACCGCCTCCAACTACTTCACCAGCAGGGACGACCTGTTCACCCAGGCCGGGCGGCACATCCACGTACGGATGACACCGGATCCGGCCGAGGTGAGCGAGGCGATGCGGCCCGAGCCGTCGCGGGAGCTGGTCGCCTCGCTGATGCACTGGCTGCTGCGGCGGATCGTCAAGGAGCGCACCAGCTATCTCGCGATGCTGGAGCTCCGCCTTGAGGCCACTCGCAGGCCGGAGCTCCGGGAGGCGCTGACCGGGGCCATCCACGCCGACCTGGACGCGAACATCGCGTTCCATCTGGACGCCGGGCTGCCGGGCGACGCGGACACGGTACGGCTGCTCTACTTCGCCATGACCGGTCTGCTGATCGACACCCTCACCCTGCCGGACGTACTGGGTCCGGACCAGACGGACCGCCTGGTGGAGATGATCGTGGCCAGGGTGGTGGCCCCTTGAGGGGCGCGGGGAACTGCGCGACCAGCCACAGGCGGTCCGCAGCCGAACACGAAGGCCGAATGAACTGTCCTGCCGAGCGCTCAAGCTCCCGGCTCGCGCCACATCGGGTACATCAGCGGCCCGTCCGGCAGCCGCAGCGGCTCACCGAGGTGCGCGAAGCCGAGCCGCTCGTACAGCCGCGAGCTGCGTGCGCTGCTCGCCTCCAGATAGGCGGGCAGGCCCTCCCGGTCGCACCGCTCCAGGACGGGCGCGATCAGCGCTTCCCCCGCCCCCTGGCCCTGGCGGTCCGGGGCGACCGCGATCAGCAGCAGATACGCGTGCGCCCGGCCGTGCGGATGGACGGACCCGGTGAGCCGTCCGATCAGCTCGACGCGCTCGTTCTCCGGGTCGACGGCGGCCCGCAGCTGCGCCGGGCCGTCCTCCTCCCCGTCCTCGCCGCCCTCCTCCGGCTCGGCCGGGACGTCGATCCACAGCGCCGTCGCCGTGCCGTCCTCGGCGAGGTCGGCGTGGCCCTCGGCGAGCGAGATCTCCAGGAAGGCGCGCATGAGGTGGCGGTGCACCTCACGGCGGTGCGCCGGGTCCGGGAAGACCCAACTGCTCACCGGGTCGTTCTGGAACGCCTGGTCGAGGAGGCGCACCGCCGTCTCCACGGCCTTCTCGTCGTCCCGCTCGACCCGCCGTATGCCCGTGCCCGGTCCCTGACCCATGTCGGCCGCCCTTGTCGCGTTCCGTTCATCCTCAACTGATCGGAACGATCCTAGAGTTGGCTCTCCCCGAGTCAGGGCACGAGGGCCCCGGAGGCAGCCCCGGGGCTCCTCGGCCCGTCCCCCCCTCGGGCGGACCCCCCTCGGGCCCCGTCAGCGGGAGCGCCGGGTCACGAACTCCGCCAGGGCCAGCAGGTCGCCCGCCGCCGCGAGGTCCGGGACCGCCCGGGACAGCTGGTCCACCGCCCGGGCCATCCGGTCGGCCGCGTGGATCTGCGCCCAGTCGCGGCCGCCCGCCCGGTCCACCGCCCCCGCCGCCCTCCGCACCGCGGCCGCCCCCATCGGGCCCCGGTACAGCTCGGCGAGTTCGGCCGCCGCCGGGGTGCCCGATGTCAGGGCGGCCACCACCGGCAGCGACTTCTTGTGCGAGGCGAGATCGGCGCCGGCGGGTTTGCCGGTACGGCCGGGGTCGCCCCAGATGCCGATCAGATCGTCGATGAGCTGGAAGGCGAGCCCGGCCTCGCGGCCGAACGCGTCGAGCGCGGCCACCTCCTCGGGCCCCGCCCCCGCGTACAGCGCCCCCAGCGAGCAGGCGCACCCGAGCAGCGCCCCGGTCTTGGCCATCGCCATGTCCAGGCACTCGTCCAGGGACACCTCCTGGGGGCCGCGCTGCTCGAAGGCGCAGTCGGCCTGCTGCCCGGCACAGAGCTCGATCACACAGGCGGCGAGCCGGGCCGAGGCGGCCGGGGCCGCCGGGTGGCCGTCCTCGGCGAGCAGCCGCAGTGCCAGCGCCAGCATCGCGTCCCCGACGATGATCGCGTCGGGGGTGCCGAACACGGTCCAGGCGGTGGGCCGGTGGCGCCGGGTGGCGTCCTCGTCGATCACGTCGTCGTGCAGCAGCGTGAAGTTGTGGACGAGCTCCACGGCGGCCGCCGCCCGCAGCGCGTCCTCGGGGTCGCCGCCGAGCGCCCCGGTGGCCGCGAGCACGAGCGCGGGCCGGATCGCCTTGCCCGCCTGCCCGGCGGCCGGCGTGCCGTCCGCGTGCTCCCATCCGAAGTGGTACATCGCCACCCGCCGTATCGAGCCGGGCAGCGACTCCACGGTGTCCCGCAGCCGTGGATTGACCACCACCCGGGTCCGCTCCAGCAGGTCCACGGCCTCGCGCCCCTCGACGGCTTCCCCCATGACCAACTCGACATTCCTCTCGCCGTGTTCGATACGTGGTGTTCCTACGCCGTGGCCGGTACGCGCGTTCACGCGCCGCGTGCGGTACGCGGTCTCCGGGCGGACGGCCGGCGGACCTCCCGTGCCGCCGGCCGCCCGCGCGGGGTCCTGCGGATCAGCGCCAGCGGCTCACTTCCACGTTCTCCAGGACGCCGAGGGCGTCCGGCACCAGGATCGCGGCCGAGTAGTAGGCGGTGACGAGGTACGAGATGATCGCCTGCTCGTCGATGCCCATGAACCGCACCGACAGGCTCGGCTCGATCTCGTCCGGGATGCCGCTCTGCTGGAGCCCGATGACTCCCTGCTCGGCCTCGCCGGTACGCATGCAGATGATCGAGGTCGTACGGGCGTCGCTGACCGGGATCTTGTTGCACGGGAAGATCGGCACACCGCGCCAGGTCGGGATGCGGTTGCCGCTGATCTCCACGCTCTCCGGGACCAGGCCGCGCTTGTTGCACTCGCGCCCGAACGCGGCGATGGCGCGCGGGTGGGCGAGGAACAACTTGTTGCCGCGCCGCCGGGAGAGGAGCTCGTCCATGTCGTCGGGGCCGGGCACGCCGTCGTGCGGCTGGAGCCGCTGCCCGTAGTCGCAGTTGCTGAGCAGGCCGAACTCACGGTTGTTGATGAGTTCGTCCTCCTGGCGCTCGCGCAGCGCCTCCACGGTGAGCCGCAACTGCTGCTCGGTCTGGTTCATCGGCTGGTTGTAGAGGTCCGCGACCCTGCTGTGGACCTTCAGGACCGTCTGCGCGACGGACAGTTCGTACTCACGGGGCGCGCCCTCGTAGTCCACGTACGTGTGCGGGATGACCGGCTCGCCGACGTGGCCGGACGCCAGGTCGATCGCCGCCTCGCCGTACTTGTTGGTGTGCTGGCGGGGCACGAGCGCGAGCGCCGCGAGGTGCTCGCCGAGCGAGCTCGCCCGCTCCGCGAGGTTGAGCACGTCCGACCGGCTCAGCGCCAGGACCGTACACGCCGTGGCGGCGCGGGCCGTGGCGTCCCAGGTCGCCTCGCCGGAGATCAGGGCCTGCTCGCCCAGGTGCGCCCCGTCCGCCAGGACCCCGAGCACCGCCTCGTCCCCGTACGGCCCCGTGCCGATCTGCTCCACGCGGCCGTGGGCCAGCAGGTAGACGGTGTCCACCGGGTCGCCCTCGGTGGCCAGGACCTCCCCGGCGGCGAAGTCGCGCTGCACGCACCGGTTCGCCAGCTCGGACAGCACGGACTCGTCCTCGAACCCGCGCAGCGCGGGCAGTTCGCCCAGCTCGGCCGGGATGACGGCCACCCGTTCGCCGGTCTGCACAAAGGTGATCTTCCCGTCACCCACCGAGTAGCTCAGTCGCCGGTTGACCCGGTACGTACCGCCCTGGACCTGCACCCATGGCAGCATCCGCAGCAGCCACCGGGAGGTGATCTCCTGCATCTGTGGGGCGGACTTGGTGGTGGTCGCCAGATTCCGCGCGGCTGCGGTACCAAGACTCTGCTGCGCGCGGTTCTCGGGCCCTGCCTCGACCGACATGTGTTTCCCTCTCGATCTTCCGATCATGAGCTGACCTGCGCGAGAAGCCTTCCAGCACGGACCGTGCGGGCGCCATTACACAAATGAGTGGGACTAGAACGGTGTTCGGCGGGGCAGGTTGCGCTCTCCCGGCGGGGCACCCCCGCGGTTCCGGCCACAAATTTGCACGGCATATGCAAGTTATCTACGCTGCTGCCATGCGGCTGACGAGATTCACGGACCTGGCGCTTCGCGTATTGATGCGGCTGGCCGTCGCCGACGAGGGCGACCGGGAGACCCCGCCCACCACCCGCGAGGTGGCCGAGACCATGCGGGTGCCCTATACGCACACCGCGAAGGTGGTCGCCAGGCTCCAGCACCTCGGCCTGATCGAGGCACGGCGCGGCCGCGGCGGCGGGCTCGCACTCACCCCGGCGGGCCGCCGGGCGTCGGTCGGCGGCCTGGTCCGCGAACTGGAGGGACCCGGGGACGTGGTCGAGTGCGAGGGGGCCGTCCCGTGCCCGCTCAACTCGGCGTGCCGGCTGCGCGGGGCGCTGCGCCGCGCCCAGGAGGCGTTCTGCGCCTCCCTGGACCCGATCACCGTCGCCGACCTCGTCACCTCGCCCACCGGCCCGCTGCTCATCGGGCTCACGGGCGGGCGCCGGACGGACGACTGAGGCACCGTCGCCCCGCCCCCGGGTCCCGTCCCGGGTCCCGTCCCGGGTCCCGTCCCGGGTCCCGTCCCGGGTCCCGCTCCACAGCAAAAATACGAGTATTAGATTCCAATTAAAGAGGAGTCCCCTTGCTGTCCGAGAAGTCGGCCGCGACCGTACGCGCCACCCTGCCCGCCGTCGGCGCGGCCCTCCCCGCCATCACCGAGCGGTTCTACGCACGGCTGTTCGCGGCCCATCCCGAGCTGCTCCGCGACCTGTTCAACCGGGGCAACCAGGCCGCCGGAGTCCAGCGGCAGGCGCTCGCCGGATCCATCGCGGCCTTCGCGGTCCACCTCCTGGACCACCCGGACGAGCGCCCCGACGTGATGCTGGGCCGCATCGCCCACAAGCACGCCTCGCTGGGCATCACGGCCGAGCAGTACGACGTGGTCCACGAGCACCTCTTCGCCGCCATCGCCGAGGTGCTCGGCGAGGCCGTGACGCCCGAGGTCGCCGCCGCCTGGGACGAGGTGTACTGGCTGATGGCGAACGCCCTGATCGCCATCGAGGCCCGGCTCTACGCCGCGCGGGGCGTGGCCGCCGGGGACGTGTGGCGCGAGTGGGCCGTCGAGGGCCGCGTCGAGGAGACGGCCGACGTGGCCACGTTCCTGCTGCGCCCCGCCGACGGCACGCCGGCGCCCGGCTTCCGCCCCGGCCAGTACGTCTCCGTCCAGGTCGAACTCCCCGACGGCGCCCGCCAGATACGCCAGTACAGCCTCAGCTCCGCCCCCGGCTCCGCCACCCGCTCGATCACGGTCAAGCGGGTCCGGGGCGAGGACCGGGCCCCGGACGGAGAGGTCTCCCGCCACCTGCACGCGCGCGTGCAGGTGGGCGACCGGCTGCGCGTCTCGGCCCCGTACGGCGATCTCGTCCTCGACGACGGCGGGGCGCCGCTGCTGCTCGCCTCGGCGGGGATCGGCTGCACCCCGATGCTGTCGATGCTGGAGCACCTGGCCGACGCCGGTCACCGCGCCCCGGTGACCGTGGTGCACGGCGACCGCTCCCCCGCCGACCACGCCCTGCGCGAGGACCACGCGGCGCTGACGGCCAAACTCCCGAACTCCGCGGCGCACTTCTGGTACGAGCGGCCCGGATCCGACCACCCCGCCGACCGTACGGGCCTGGTGGACCTCTCCTCGGTCGCGGTGCCGTCCGGCACGCGCGCGTACCTGTGCGGTCCGCTGCCCTTCATGCGGGCGGTGCGCACCCAGCTCCTCGACAAAGGGGTCGCGGCCGCCGACATCCACTACGAAGTGTTCGGCCCCGACCTCTGGCTCGCACACAACTGACCGTAATCGGGCGATCTGTCCGGATCGACTCGCACGCCGTCCGAACAGATCGCCCCGGTACGGAAGTTCCGGTACAAGCGGTACGGGATATTCCGCCCGAACCGCACCAGGTACCGCAATCCGGGGTACCGCTCACCGAAGGAGTCGACCATGGCCCCACCCATGTCGGCTGACCAGTTCCTCTCCGCCCTGCGCGCCGAAGGCCTCCGGGTCGTCGAGGTCGACGGCTGGCGCACCCACAACCGGGCCGGGCACGGCGCCTGGGGGCCGCTCAACGGCGTGATGATCCACCACACCGTCACCCAGGGATCCGCCGCCACCGTTCGCATCTGCTACGACGGCTACGACAGTCTGCCCGGCCCGCTCTGCCACGGCGTGATCACCAAGGACGGCACGGTCCACCTGGTCGGCAACGGCCGCGCCAACCACGCCGGCGCGGGTGACGGCGACGTGCTGCGCGCGGTGATCGCCGAGAAACGCACGCCGGCCTGCGACCAGGCCGACACCGACGGCAACGCGCGCTTCTACGGATTCGAGTGCGAGAACCTCGGCGACGGCGAAGACCCCTGGCCGGAGGCCCAGCTCCAGGCGATCGAGAAGGCCGCGGCGGCCGTCTGCCGCCACTACGGCTGGAGCGAGCGGTCGGTGATCGGCCACAAGGAGTGGCAGCCCGGCAAGGTCGACCCGCGCGGCTTCGGCATGGACTGGCTGCGCGAGCGGGTCCAGGAGCGCCTGAAGTGAGGGCGCCGGTCACAATGGGCAGATGACCGAAGAAGCGCTCGACCTCACCGCCGCCTTGCAGCCGCGCATCCCTTCGCCTCTGCAACCGGTCGAGGACGAGCGCTTCACCCGCCACGGCGTCCGTCTGCTGCTCAAGCGCGACGATCTCATCCACCCGGCCCTGCCCGGCAACAAGTGGCGCAAGCTCGCCCTGAACCTGCGCGAGGCGGCCGGGCGGCCGGTGCTGACCTTCGGCGGCGCCTACTCCAACCATCTGCGCGCCACCGCCGCCGCGGGCCGCCTCCTCGGCTTCCCCACCGTCGGCGTGGTCCGGGGCGACGAGCTCGCCGACCGGCCCCTCAACCCGTCGCTCGCCCGGTGCGCTGCGGATGGCATGCGGCTGCACTTCGTGGACCGCGCGACCTATCGGCGCAAGGCCGAGCCGGAGGTGCTGGCCGCGCTGCGCGAGCGGTTCGGCCGGGCCGCGTACGTCGTCCCGGAGGGCGGCAGCAACTCCCTCGCCGTGCGCGGGTGCACGGACCTCGGGCGCGAACTGCACGGCCTCGCCGACATGGTGGCGGTGGCCTGCGGCACCGGCGGCACCCTCGCCGGCCTCGCCGCCGGGCTCGCCCCGGGGCAGCGGGCCCTCGGGTTCCCGGTGCTGCGGGGCGGGTTCCTCGCGCGCGAGATACGGGAGTTGCAGCACGAGACCTTCGGGGCGGCCGGGGACAACTGGTCGCTGGACGAGCGCTTCCACTGCGGCGGATACGCCCGTACGACCCCCGAACTCGACGCCTTCGCGGACGACTTCGAGTCCCGCCACCGGCTGCCCGTGGAACGTCTCTATGTCGCCAAAATGCTGTACGGACTGCTGACCCTCACCGAGGAGGGCGCGTTCCCCGAGGGGGCGGCGGTCGCGGCCGTCGTCACCGGGCAGCCGCTCTAGGGCCTGTCCTCACGACTCGCTCTCCCGGTACGCCGCCGCCTCCTCCAGGTCGAGCCTGCGCAGCAGCGTCCGCAGCATCTCGTCGTCGATCCGGCGTGCGTCCCGCAGCTGTACGAACACCTCGCGCTCGGCGCCGATCATCTCCCGCGACAGCCTGCGGTAAGTGGTGTCGGCCGACTCGCCGGTCACCGCGTTCACCCCGCCGAGCCGCTCCCACACGGAGTTGCGGCGCCGCTCCAGGACCGTGCGGAGCCGGTCGGCCAGTGGCGGCGGCAGCGCGTTGGCCTCGTCCGCCAGAAGCTCGTCCAGACGGCGTTCGGCGGCCAGCGAGGCCTCGTTCTGGGCCTGCGCCTCGGCCAGCGTCTCGGCCCGCGCGTCCCGCCCGGGCAGCTTGAGCGCCCGGATCAGCGGCGGCAGCGTCAGCCCCTGCACCACCAGGGTGGCGATGACCGTGGTGAAGGTCAGGAAGAGCACCAGGTTCCGGGCCGGGAAGGGGCTGCCGTCGTGCATGGTCAGCGGGATCGAGAAGGCGATGGCGAGCGAGACCACCCCGCGCATCCCCGCCCACCCCACGATCACCGGCGCCGTCCAGTCGGTGTCCGGCTCGCGCGTGCGGATCCGCTCCGAGAGCGCCCTCGGCAGATAGGTCGCGGGGAAGACCCAGACGAACCGCATCGCGACGACCGCGGCGAAGACCCCGGTCGCGTACAGCACCGCCTCCGCCACCCGGTACTCGCCGAGCCCCTTGAGGACCACCGGCAGCTGGAGCCCGATCAGCGCGAACACCGACGACTCCAGGACGAAGGCGACCATCTTCCAGACCGCCGCCTCCTGGAGCCGGGTCGCGAAGTCCACCTGCCAGGAGCGGTGGCCCAGATGCAGCGCGACGACCACCACCGCGAGCACCCCGGACGCCCCCACCTGCTCGGCCGCCGCGTACGCCACGAACGGGATGAGCAGCGAGAGGGTGTTCTGGAGCAGCGCCTCCGTCAGATGCGTGCGCAGCCACTGGATCGGCACCATCAGGACGAGCCCGACCCCGATCCCGCCGACGGAGGCGAGGGCGAACTCCCCGGCCCCGCCCGCCCAGGTGGCCCCCTCCCCGACCGCGGCCGCCAGCGCCACCTTGTACGCGGTGATCGCGGTCGCGTCGTTCACCAGCGACTCGCCCTGGAGGATCGTGGTGATCCGGCTCGGCAGTCCGAGGCGGCGGGCGATGGCGGTGGCCGCGACCGCGTCCGGCGGCGCGACCACCGCGCCGAGCACCAGCGCGGCGGTGAGCGGCAGATCGGGCACCACGAGATAGGCGAGCCAGCCCACGGCCACGGTCGCGAACAGAACGTAACCGACCGAGAGCAGCGCGACGGGCCGCAGATTGGCCCGCAGATCGAGGTACGAGCTGTCGACGGCGGCCGTGTACAGCAGCGGCGGCAGCAACAGGGGCAGCACGATGTGCGGGTCGAGCGTGTAGTCCGGGACGCCCGGCACATAGGCGGCGGCGAGGCCCGCCGCGACCAGGAGCAGCGGGGCCGGGACCGGGGTGCGGCGGGCGGCACCGGCCACCACCGCGCTCGCCGCGACCAGTGCCACCAGCGGCAACGCGTCCATCCCAGCCACCTCACACCCGGACCGTCGTAACCTGGCAATCATGAGCGAGTGCCCGCACGTTGCCGATCTGCCGCGCCCCGAGCCCGCGCCGCTGACGGAGACCTGCCCGCAGTGCCTGGCCGCCGGGACCCATTACGTACAGCTACGGCAGTGCCTGGTCTGCGGCTATGTGGGCTGCTGCGACTCCTCGCCGATGCGGCACGCGACCGCCCACCACCAGGAGACCGGGCACCCGGTGATGCGCACCCTGGAGGCGGGCGAGGACTGGCGCTGGTGCTTTGTGGACAACGTACTGGTGTGACGCGGGAGGTCGGGAGGATCCGGACGGTTCGACGGTCTCCGGCCTGGGTACGTCAACCCGACGTCGGTTCACAGCAATTGGGCACCGCACACCTCTAGCCACTGTCCGTGCTCATATGCTTACCATGAGTGACAGCTGCCGGGAGGGGTCCCGGCGACACGGCACCATGGATCGCGATAGCGTCGCCCTCCCGAGCACCACGATCGCGTGGACGACGGACGATCACCGCATTACGTACCGCATGGCCCCGGAGGCGTCCCCTCCGCCGGGGCCCGAGAGAGCTTGTGCCACCTTGGAGGTGAGGGTGTCCCAGATCGCAGGCGAGCCCGGGAATCAGGACTTCGTGGAAGTCCGGCTGCCGGCCGCGGGTGCCTACCTGTCAGTGCTGCGTACGGCCACGGCCGGTCTCGCGGCACGTTTGGACTTCACTCTCGACGAGATCGAGGATCTGCGCATCGCGGTCGACGAGGCCTGCGCGATCCTGCTTCAGCAGGCCGTTCCCGGCTCCGTACTGAGCTGCGTCTTCCGTCTCGTCGACGACTCCCTGGAGGTCACGGTCTCGGCCCCGACCACGGACGGCCGGGCGCCCGAGCGCGACACCTTCGCCTGGACGGTGCTCTCCGCGCTCGCCGGCAAGGTCGACTCCACCGTCGCCGACGACCGTACGGTCTCCATCAGCCTGTACAAACAGCGCGGCGCGGGACCCGGACCGGCGTGAGCGGGGACGGTCCGGTGCGGGACGACAGGCGCATCCCCGAGACGCACCCGGAGGTGCCGCGCTCCGTCGGTATTCCGGAGCAGCAGGCCCGGCCGCACCCGGTGGACGGACTTGACGGCCTAGAGGCCGTGGCGGAGCAGACGCGGCAGGCAGAGCGGGCGGCCCACATGAGCGAGCACATCGAGCACACGCAGCAGCACCATCCGCAGGACCGCAGCGGGGCGCGGGCGATGTTCATCGAGCTGCGCAAACTTCCGGACGGCTCGCCGGAGAAGGCCGAGCTGCGCAACAAGCTGGTCCGGATGCACCTGCCGCTGGTGGAGCATCTGGCCCGGCGGTTCCGCAACCGCGGCGAGCCGCTGGACGACCTGACCCAGGTCGCCACCATCGGCCTGATCAAGTCGGTGGACCGGTTCGACCCGGAGCGCGGCGTCGAGTTCTCGACGTACGCGACCCCGACGGTCGTCGGCGAGATCAAGCGGCACTTCCGCGACAAGGGCTGGGCGGTCCGGGTGCCGCGCCGCCTCCAGGAGCTGCGCCTGGCCCTCACCACGGCCACGGCGGAGCTCTCCCAGCAGCACGGCCGCTCGCCGACGGTGCACGAGCTGGCGGAGCGCCTGGGCATCTCCGAGGAGGAGGTCCTGGAGGGCCTGGAGTCGGCGAACGCGTACTCCACGCTGTCGCTGGACGTCCCGGACACCGACGACGAGTCCCCGGCGGTCGCCGACACCCTCGGCGCGGAGGACGAGGCGCTGGAGGGCGTCGAGTACCGGGAGTCGCTCAAGCCGCTCCTGGAGGACCTGCCGCCGCGCGAGAAGCGGATCCTGCTGCTGCGCTTCTTCGGGAACATGACCCAGTCGCAGATCGCGCAGGAGGTCGGCATCTCCCAGATGCACGTCTCCCGTCTGCTGGCCAGGACCCTGGCCCAGCTGCGGGAGAAGCTGCTGGTGGAGGAGTAGGACGCGCCACATGCTCCGAGGGCGGGCGCCCGGGCCACAAGCCCACGGGCGCCGGGTGCCCCGCCGGACTACGGCGTACGCGTCCCGCGGGCACCGTGTACGTCGAGCGCCTCCGCGGTGGCCGGGTTGACCAGCAGGACCAGGCCGGTCACCGCGACCACGGCCGTGGCGATGCCCACCGGCATCGCCGGCCCGTCCGCGTGCAGGAACATCCAGGCGACCGGCAGCGCCAGGATCTGGGTGATCAGCGCGGGCCCCCGGCTCCAGCGGCGCCGCAGCAGCAGGCCGCGCGCCGCGACCAGCGGGATGATGCCGAGGACGATCAGCGTCACGCCGCCCGTCTCGGCCTGCCGCGGCTGGTCGGGCTTGCCCATCAGGCCCATCACGAGCATGAAGAGGCCGCCGCCGACCAGGGCGAGGCCCTCGATCGCGGCGATCGCGGCGGCCTGGGTCAGCCGGACGGGGCGCGGCCCCTCAAGGGTGCCGGCGCCGCTCTCGCTGTCAGGGTGCTGCTCAGTACTCACCCCAGCAGGGTAGCCCTCGGCGGGGCCCCTTCCGGGAGCGGGGAGAGGGGGCTGGACTGTGCCCGGTACCGCCCGGTAGGTACTCTGGCGCCCATGCGTGCACTTCTCGTGGTCAACCCGGCGGCTACCACCACCAGTGCCCGCACCCGTGATGTCCTCATCCATGCGCTGGCCAGCGAGATGAAGCTGGAGGCCGTGACCACGGAGTACCGGGGGCACGCCCGCGACCTCGGGCGGCGGGCGGCGGAGAGCAGCGACATCGACCTGGTCGTGGCGCTCGGCGGTGACGGCACGGTCAACGAGGTCGTCAACGGTCTGCTGCACAACGGCCCCGACCCGGAGAACCTGCCGAGCTTCGCGGTGGTCCCCGGCGGCTCCACCAATGTCTTCGCACGCGCGGTCGGACTGCCCAACGAGCCCGTCGAGGCGACCGGCATACTGCTCGACGCCCTGCGCGAGGGCCGCGGCCGCACGGTGAGCCTGGGCCTGGCGGCCGGCACCCCGGGCAGCGAGGACGAGGGCGTCCCGGACCGCTGGTTCACGTTCTGCGCCGGACTCGGGTTCGACGCCGGGGTCGTCGGCCGGGTCGAACAGCAGCGGGAACGCGGCAGACGCTCCACACACAGCCTCTACATCCGCCAGGTGGCCCGCCAGTTCTTCGCCGAGCAGCACCGGCGGCACGGCACGATCACCCTGGAGCGGCCCGGCCATGACCCGGTCGAGGACCAGGTGATGTCGATAGTCTGCAACACCTCCCCGTGGACCTACCTGGGCAATCGCCCGGTGTACGCGGCCCCGGAGGCATCCTTCGAGACGGCCCTGGACGTGCTCTCGCTCTCCAGGCTCTCGACCCCGGCGGCGGCCCGTTATGCGACCCAGCTGCTGACCTCGACCCCCGAGAAGGGTCCACACGGCAAGCACGCGGTTTCACTGCATGACCTCACGGACTTCACCTTGCATTCCAAGGCCCCGCTGCCCTTCCAGATGGACGGCGACCACCTGGGTCTGCGTACCAGCGTGACGTTCACAGGCGTACGCCGTGCACTGCGTGTGATTGTGTGAGTGGAAGGGCCGAAAGTCCTTTAACTCGAACGTTTGGGCCAGGCCCCACCCCATAGAAGTACGACTGTGACCCAGTCGACACCGAGGAATCAAAAAAAACTTTCCTGAAGGGGTTGTATCCGCCGCCGAGGTTTGCGAATCTCTACATGGCGATCGGGACGGCCCGCAACACCGGCCTCCGTGAGAGCCAGAACCCCTCCTCAACTCAGGACCACAACCAGTCCAACTGGAAGTCGGCCCTTCCCTTGCGGGGGGATTCGTGAAAGCGTTCACATTCACAAGCACCCATACGCATCACCAAGAGAGGTAGCAGCCATGGACTGGCGTCACAACGCCGTTTGTCGTGAGGAAGACCCCGAGCTGTTCTTCCCCATCGGCAACACCGGTCCTGCGCTGCTGCAGATCGAGGAAGCCAAGGCCGTCTGCCGCCGCTGCCCCGTCATGGAGCAGTGCCTGCAGTGGGCGCTTGAGTCCGGCCAGGACTCCGGCGTCTGGGGTGGCCTCAGCGAGGACGAGCGCCGCGCGATGAAGCGCCGTGCCGCTCGCAACCGGGCGCGCAACGCGACCGCCTGATCCCCCCTCCTGCCTAGGCCCGCGCGGCGCGTACAGCGAGTACGCACTCACCGCCCCCGAGCCGCAGCGCGCAGTAGTAACCCACAGCATTCGAGCCCCGGACCGTGAACGGTCCGGGGCTCGCTGCTGTTTGTGCCTGTTCTGTAGGCGTACGGGTTACTTGTCCGCCCGCACCGGCACGTCGAGCATCACCTGGGTGCCCCGCTCCGGAGCCGCCACCATGTCGAAGGCGCCGCCCAGCTCGCCCTCGACCAGGGTGCGGACGATCTGGAGGCCGAGGTTCCCGGCCTTCTGCGGGTCGAACCCCTCGGGCAGCCCCCGGCCGTCGTCGCGCACGGTGATCAGCAGCCGGGCGTCGTCGCGAGTGCCGCCGCGCACCGCCGAGACCTCCACCGTGCCCTGCTCCCCCTGGACGAAGGCGTGTTCGAGGGCGTTCTGCAGCACCTCGGTCAGCACCATCGCCAGCGGGGTGGCGACCTCGGCGTCCAGGATGCCGAACCGGCCCGTACGGCGGCAGCTGACCTTGCCCGGGGAGATCTCCGCCACCATCGCGAGCACCCGGTCCGCGATCTCGTCGAACTCGACGCGCTCGTCCAGGTTCTGCGAGAGCGTCTCGTGCACGATCGCGATCGAGCCGACCCGCCGCACCGCCTCGTTCAGCGCCTCGCGCCCCTCCTCGGAGTCGATCCGCCGGGCCTGCAGGCGCAGCAGGGCCGCGACCGTCTGGAGGTTGTTCTTCA
Organism: Streptomyces sp. NBC_00224; assembly: GCF_041435195.1. Taxonomy (NCBI): domain Bacteria; kingdom Bacillati; phylum Actinomycetota; class Actinomycetes; order Kitasatosporales; family Streptomycetaceae; genus Streptomyces; species Streptomyces sp. NBC_00224. The sequence continues at coordinate 6,008,887 of NZ_CP108106.1, read as the reverse complement.
CCCGGTGGTGGATCTCCCGGATGGTGGCGTCCTTGGTGATCAACTCGCGCTCGCGGCGGCGCAGTTCGGTGACGTCCCGCAGCAGGACCAGCGAACCGATGCGGGTGCCCTTGGGCTTGAGCGGGATGGCCCGCAGCTGGATCACCCCGCCGCTGCCCTCGACCTCGGTCTCGCGCGGGGCGTAGCCACTGGCCAGCTTGGCGATGGCCTCGTCCACCGGGCCGCGCGAGGGCGCGAGTTGGGCGGTGAGCTCACCGAGGTGCTGGCCGACCAGGTCGGAGGCGAGCCCCAGGTGGTGGTACGCGGAGAGGGCGTTGGGCGAGGCGTACTGGACGATGCCGTCCGCGTCCAGCCTGATCAGCCCGTCGCCGGCGCGCGGCGACGCGTCCATGTCGACCTGCTGCCCCGGGAAGGGGAAGGACCCGGCGGCGATCATCTGCGCCAGGTCGGAGGCGGACTGGAGATAGGTGAGCTCCAGCCGGGAGGGCGTACGCACAGTGAGCAGATTGGTGTTGCGCGCGATCACGCCGAGGACGCGGCCCTCCCTGCGCACGGGGATGGACTCGACCCGCACCGGCACCTCCTCGCGCCACTCCGGGTCGCCCTCGCGCACGATGCGGCCCTCGTCGAGCGCGGCGTCGAGCAGCGGGCGGCGGCCGCGCGGGACGAGGTGGCCGACCATGTCGTCCTGGTAGGAGGTGGGGCCGGTGTTGGGCCGCATCTGCGCGACGGAGACGTACCGGCTGCCGTCCAGGGTGGGCACCCACAGCACGAGGTCGGCGAACGAGAGGTCGGAGAGCAGCTGCCACTCCGAGACCAGCAGATGGAGCCACTCCAGGTCGGATTCACTGAGAGCGGTGTGCTGACGTACGAGATCGTTCATGGAGGGCACGTCAGCGAGGGTACCCGCGCGGGCTACGGCGCCGGGTCGGGACCCTCGGCCCGTCCGGCACCGCAGCCCGGAACTGCCGGCCGACGGGTGTGCGGTGCCCCTCGGCCTTACGGGAGGTCCCCGGCGCTGTCAGGGCAGAGAGCGCCGCGTACCTCGGTCCGGCCTCCTGTGCGGGGAGGCCGGAGGCCTGCTCGGGCCATTGTGGACTAGACCATTCCTCATGTCCATCCGTTTACGGGCCCTGCTCCGGCCAGTGCCGAGCCTGCCACGAGCGGGGCTTCGGGGCTAGGGCTCTCCGCCCGGCCAGCCGCGCATGGCGCACTCGGCGACCGCCCTCAGATCCGCCTCGCCCACCCCGTCCCTGGCCTGCGCGGACATGCCCTGGAACACGGCGGCGGTGTATCGGGCGAGCGCGCGGGCGTCGGTCCCCGAGGGCAGCTTCCCGGCCGCGACATCGGCGGCGATCCGGCGCTCGAACTCCGCGATGTTGGCTTCGCGCCGCTCGCGCAGGCCCTCTTCGACCTCGCGGGTGCTGCAGTTGACGGCGGCGCTGACGGCCAGACACCCGTGCGGCCGACCGGGGCGGGTGAACTCGGTCGCCGCCTCGCGCAGGATCCGCCCGATGGCCCCACGCGCGGTCGGCTCCTCGGCGAGCGCGCGGACCATGTAGGCCCCGTACGTCTGCCCATAGCTCCGTACGACCTCGTCGAAGAGGGCCTTCTTGTCGCCGAAGGCCGCGTACAGGCTGGGCGCGCCGATCCCCATGGCCCGGGTCAGGTCGGCGACGGACGTCGCCTCGTAGCCGTGTTCCCAGAAGGCGAGGGTGGCCTGTTCGAGCGCACGGGTCCGGTCGAAGGAGCGGGGGCGGCCGCGCTGTCCGGTGGTCATGGACGAATTCTATAACGACCGCTAAATAATGTGCTACGTTCTCTTTTTGTAGCGACCGCTACAGAATTGTATTCACGGGGAGGACGTACGCAATGGGCGCACTCACGGGCAGGACGGCGCTGGTCACGGGCGGCAGCCGGGGCATCGGCCGGGGCATCGCGGAGCGGCTCGGCCGGGACGGGGCGCGGGTCGCCGTCCACTACGGCAGCAACGAGGCGGCCGCCAAGGAGACGGTCGCCGCGATCGAGGCGGCCGGCGGCTCGGCCTTCGCCCTCGGCCAGGAACTCGGCGTCCCCGGCGACGCCGAGGCGCTGTGGGCGGCCTTCGACCGGCACGCCGACGGGGTGGACATCCTGGTCAACAACGCGGGCATCGGCACGGCCCGCGCGTTCGGGGAGATCGAGGAGGCGGAGTACGAGCGGCTGTTCGCGGTGAACACCAAGGCCCCGTTCTTCCTGGCCCGGTTCGGCCTGGAGCGGATGCGGGACGGCGGCCGGATCGTCAGCATCTCCTCGGGCGCCTCGCGGTCCGCGCTGCTGCCGGACCTGATGGCGTACGCCATGACCAAGGCCGCGCTTGACGTGTTCACCCGCGATCTGGCCAGGGTCGTGGGCAGCCGGGGCATCACGGTGAACTCTGTGGCCCCGGGCATCGTCGACACCGACGTCAACGCGGAGTGGCTGCGCGCGAGCGACGAGGCGTGGGCGGGCGCGGCGGCGATGTCGGCACTGGGCCGCGTCGGCACCCCCGCCGACATCGCGGACGTGGTGGCGTTCCTGGCCTCCGAGGACGGGCGCTGGGTGACGGGGCAGTGGGTGGACGCGACGGGCGGGTCGCTGCCGTAGGGGGTACCGGGGGCCGGCCGCTGCCCCGATCAGTGCGTCTCGGTCACCTTCGCCAGGGCGCGGGGCGCGTCGGGGTCCTGGCCGCGCGCGATGGTCACCTCGTACGCGAGGAGTTGGAGCGGGAGGATCTCCAGGATCGGCTGGAGCTCCTCGGGGACGCCCTCGACCGGCAGGACGAATCCCGCCGAGGCCGCGTCCACCTGCGGCTTGGGCCCGACGACGAAGAGGTCGGCGCCCCGGCCGCGCAGCCGGTCGAGCACCGGCTGGAGCGCCTGGCCGCCGCGGCCGTCGGTGACCACCGCGATCACCGGCGAGATGTTGTCGACCATGGCCAGCGGGCCGTGCAGCAGGTCGGCGCCGGAGTAGGAGAGGGCGGGGATGTAGCTCGTCTCCATCAGCTTGAGGGCGGCTTCCTTGGCCGTGGGATAGCCGTACCCCCGCGAGGTGATGACCATCCGTTCGGCGAACCGGTAGCGGGAGGCCAGCTGTCTCACCTCGTCCTGCCGGGCCAGGATCCGGTCCGCGAGCTCGGGCAGCGCCTCGGCGGCCGAGACGTCGCCGCCGCGCAGGCCCTCGACGAAGAGATAGAGGGCGAGCAGCGAGGCGGTGTACGTCTTGGTCGCGGGCAGCGCCTTCTCCGGCCCGGCCAGGATGTCGATGTGGTGCTCGGAGACGGCCGCGAGCGGCGAGTCGGCGTTGTTGGTGACGGCCAGCGTGATCGCGCCCGCGCCGCGCGCCGCCCGGGCGGAGTCGACGAGGTCGGGCGAGCCGCCGGACTGACTGACGGTGATGACGAGTACGTCGCTGAGGTCGGGCCGGGCGCCGTACGCGGTGATCGTCGACATCGAGGTGAGCCCGCACGGCATCCCGAGCCGGATCTCCATCAGGTACTTCGCGTACAGAGCGGCGTTGTCGGAGGTGCCGCGTGCGGTCAGCAGGACGAAGCGGGGCCTGCGCGCCGCGATCGCGGCCGCGACCTCGCGGATGCGGGGCGCGCCGTCGGCGAGGATCCGCCGCAGTACGGCGGGCTGCTCCGCCATCTCGCCGCGCATGATCCGGCCGGGCTGCTCGCTGTGTCTCTCGCTCTGCGTCGACGACATGCGCAATGCCTCCAAATGGCGGTCTCCGTACGCGTTGCCGAAACCCCTCCAGTCGACCATGGGAGAAGGCGCGACCGCCAGCGGGAGGGCCGCCCGCTCTGCTAGATTGGTCTATACCACCCTGGTTAGTTTTACGTCTCCAGATCGGCAGGCCCACGTGGAAGTTGTCATCGTCCCGGACGCCAAGGCGGGCGGCGAGCTCATCGCGGAGTCCATCGCGGCACTGTGGCGCCGCAAGCCCGACGCCCTTCTCGGCGTGGCCACCGGCTCGACCCCGCTGCCCATCTACGACGCGCTGACGGCCAAGGTCGCGGCGGGTGCGGTGGACGTGTCGCGGGCCCGGGTCTGCCAGCTCGACGAATACGTCGGACTGCCGGTGGGGCACCCCGAGTCCTACCGCGCGACGGTGATCCGCCAGGTCGTCGAGCCGCTCGGGCTCGGCGCGGACTCGTTCATCGGGCCGGACGGGTCGGCGGCGGACGTCCAGGCGGCGTGCGAGGCGTACGACCTGGCGCTGGCCTCGGCCGGAGGTGTGGACCTCCAGATCCTGGGGATCGGCACCGACGGGCACATCGGCTTCAACGAGCCGTGCTCGTCGCTCGCGTCCCGCACCCGGATCAAGACGCTGACGGAGCAGACGCGGGTCGACAACGCGCGCTTCTTCGACGACGACATCGAGCAGGTGCCGCACCACGTGATCACGCAGGGGATCGGCACGATCCTGGAAGCGCGGCATCTGGTGCTGCTCGCGACGGGCGAGGGCAAGGCGGAGGCGGTCGCCCAGACCGTGGAGGGGCCGGTGGCGTCCGTCGTCCCCGCGTCCGCGCTGCAGTTGCATGCGCATGCGACGGTGGTCGTGGATGAGGCGGCGGCGTCGAAGCTGAAGCTCGCGCACTATTTCCGCCACACATACACGAACAAGCCGACGTGGCAGGGCTTGTAGGGCACCCCACCCCGCCCGTTCCCTAAACCCTCCGGGGGTGGGTGGGGGGTGAGGTGGGTTTCCCGGGGGCTACGCCCCCGGACCCCGCTCACGGGGGCTTCGCCCCCGGTACCCCCGCTGGGGCTGCGCCCCGGACCTCGTTCGTCTGCGGGCTGTCCGTGGCTGGTCGCGCAGTTCCCCGCGCCCCTTAGGGCACCCCACTCCTCAACGCCGGAGGGGCTGAATTTTGCCGTGCCCCTTTAGGGGCGCGGGGAACTGCGCGACCAGCCCCCACCGAACCCGCAGACAAACACGGGGCCCGGGGCGAAGCCCCGTTCGGGGGTGCGGGGGCGCAGCCCCCGGCAACAACACCGCTCAACCCCCACCCGGCCGCCCGCCCAGGGCTTCAGGAAGCGGGTGGGGTGGGGGACAGGAGTTCTGCTGCCGCACGGCCGCACACCCTCGCCGCCCCATGCGTGGCGACATGCACCGCACCCCGCGCCACAGCCTGCGGCACCCCCATCTCGATCACCGCCGTGTCGGGGCGCGCCGACAGCAGCGCGTCCAGGGCCGAGGACATCCACGGGTGGCGGTGCTCGTCGCGGACCACCGCGACGATCCGGCGGTCCCCAGCCGCGGCCAGCACCGACGCCGGGTCCGCGGACGGCCCGTACGTCCCCGTCGTCGTCCCCGGCAGCAGCGCCGCCAGCTCCGCCGCAACCCCCCACGGCGTCTCGTCCCCGACCGCGATGTTCGCGACGGGGGTGAACGCCGCCACGTAGGGCGGTGACGACAGGGGGTCCACGGTCCCCGTCACCCGCAGGGCGCGTCGCGCCGCCACCAGGCCGATGTCGGTGCCGGGCGCGGTCCCCTCCTGCTTCTCCGCACCCGGCCCCGCCACGTTCCCCCTGGCCTGCCGGGTCCAGGACGCGAGGGCGCGTACCCGGGCCGCCGCGTCGGCGAGGCGCGACTCGGGCAGTTCACCCGCCCGTACCGCCGCGACCAGCGCGTTCCGCAGCCGCAGCACGGTGTCCTCGTCCGCCAGGCCGCCGCCGACGCACAGCGCGTCGGCCCCGGCCGCGATCGCGAGGACCGAGCCGCGCTCGATCCCGTACGTCGAGGCGATGGCCTGCATCTCCACGGCGTCGGTGACGATCAGCCCGTCGTAGCCGAGTTCCTCGCGGAGCAGTCCGGTCAGGACACGCGGGCTCAGCGTCGCCGGGCTGGTCGGGTCGAGCGCGGGGAGAAGGATGTGCGCGCTCATGACGGACTTGGAGCCCGCGGCGATCGCGGCGCGGAAGGGCACCAGTTCACGGGCGTGGAGCGTGTCGAGGTCCACGTCGATGCGCGGGAGCGCGTGGTGCGAGTCGACCGCCGTGTCGCCGTGGCCCGGGAAGTGCTTGGTACAGGCGGCGACTCCGGCGGACTGCAGCCCCTCGATGTACGCGGCGGTGTGCCGCGCCACGAGGTACGGGTCGGCGCCGAAGGACCGTACTCCGATGACCGGGTTGTCGGGATTCGAATTCACGTCCGCCGACGGGGCCCAGTTCAGGTCGACCCCGCAGGCCGCCAGGCGGCGGCCCAGCTCGTGGGCCACCGCGCGGGTCAGGTCCGTGTCGTCCACCGAGCCCAGCGCCAGGTTGCCGGGGAACGACGAGCCCGTACGGACCTCCAGGCGGGTGACGTCCCCGCCCTCCTCGTCGATGGCCACCAGGACGTCGTCCCGCTCGGACCGCAACTGGGCGGTCAGGGCGGCCAGTTGGGCGGCCGTGGCGATGTTGCGGCCGAACAGGCCCACCGAGGTGAGGCCTTCGCCGATCCGGCGCAGCAGCCAGTCGGGGGCGGTGGTGCCGACGAAACCGGGCTGCAGGACGGTCAGGGCGTCGCGCGTGAGTGTGTCTGTGCTGCGTGCGATCGTCGTCATGGGCGGCGTCATCCCTTCACTGCGCCGGCCGTCAGACCCGCGGCCATCTTGCGCTGGACGAGGAGGAACAGAGCCACGATGGGGACGGCCATCATGGTGGAGCCGGCCATCATGGGGGCGAACTCGGTGCCGTGCTGGGTGGTGAAGTTGGACAGCCAGACGGTGGCGGTCTGGTGGTTCTGGCTCATCAGCATGAGCGCGTAGAGGTATTCGTTCCACGCCTGGATGAAGCCGTAAACCGAGGTGGCCACCATGCCCGGGGCCAGCAGCGGGAAGACCACGCGGATGAAGGCGCCGGTGCGGCTGCACCCGTCGACCATCGCCGCCTCCTCCAACTCCTTGGGGACGTTGACGATGAAGCCGCGCAGCGTCCAGACCGTGAAGGGGAGGATGAAGGTGAGGTAGGTGAGGACCAGACCGGCCAGCTTGTCGTACTGGCCGAGGTCGTTGAGGAGCAGGAAGACCGGAATGATCATCGCGACCAGCGGGACCATCTGGACCGCCAGGATGCCGACGATCACGATCTTGCGGCCGCGGAAGGCGAACCGCGAGATGGCGAGCGCCGCGAGCAGGCCGACCGCGATGCCGATCGCCACGACGACGACGGAGACGATCAGCGAGCGGCCGATCGCACCCCAGAAGTCGCCGATGTCCAGCGCCCGGCGGAAGTTCTCCAGGGTCAGGGACCGGGGGAAGAAGTGCGGGCTCGGGTCGATCGCGTCCTTGGCGGGCTTGAGCGCCGTGTTGAGCATCCAGTAGACCGGGAAGCCCGCGGTGGCGAAGACCAGCAGGCCGAGCAGGTTCCAGCCGAGCTTGGACTTCTTCTTGCGGGGGCGCGCGAGCGCCGGGTTCGAGGTAGCCATCGCTACGCCCTCTTTTCCGTTCGCCACGCTCACTCGACGTCCCCGATCTTCAGCATCTGGCGCATGTACACGGCGATCACACCGAGCAGCAGAAGCACGGTGAGCAGCGCGATCGCGGAGCCCTGCGAGTAGTCGTTGACCACGAACGCCTTGTCGTACGAGTACGTGGTGAGGAGCTGGAACTCGGGCTCGGGGTGGTTGCCGCGCATCACGAAGACCTGCGGGAAGACGCCCATGTCCCAGATGACCGAGAGGGTCGCCAGCATCACGACGATGGGCTTGAGGATCGGCATGGTGACGTGCCGGAAGACGCCCCAGGAGCCGGCGCCGTCGAGCCGGGCGGCCTCTTCGAGCTCCTTGGGGACCTGGGTGAGGCCCGCGCTGAGCGTGATGACGACGAACGGCACCGCGCCCCAGACCACGAGCAGCATGATGACGGCGAGGCCCTGGGTGCCGCTGGCGAACCAGTTGTGGCCGATCATGTCGACCCCCGGCAACTGGCTGAGCAGCCAGTTCAGTACGCCGAAGTCACTGTCGAACATCCACTTGAAGATGGTGATGGCGACGACGATCGGCATGCCCCAGCTCGCCACCAGGGCGATGTTGACCAGGGTCTTCACCCAGCCGGAGACCCGCTGGAGCAGCAGGGCGATCAGCATGCCGAGCACCATGGTCAGCACGACCGCGGTGAAGGCGAACAGGACCGTACGGACGACGACGGTCCAGAACTCGCTGTCGCTCAGGACGTTGGTGAAGTTGTCGAAGCCGACCGACTCGGGGTCCTTGAAACCCCACAGCTCCGGCTGGCCGAACTTCTGGAAGGACAGGGTGACCAGGCGTACCAGCGGATAGCCCAGTACGAGGGCGAGCGCCAGGAGGCAGGGGGCGAGCAGCGCCCAGGGCACCGCCGCCTGTCCCGCACTGCGCTTTCTGCCCGGCCCCTTGGGGGGCTTCCCGGATCCCCCACCCGGTAGTGGGTCGCGCCGCGCCGGCGGCACCTTGGCGGTGGTTGTCTCTGCGGCACTCATCGCGCGCTCCTAGCGGTCCCTCTCCGGTACTGGCCGGGCGAGGGCCCCGTCGCTCTCCGACGGGGCCCTCGCCCACAGGTCACTTGGTGTTGATGACCTTGTCGATCGCGGTGTCCGCGTCCTTCGCGGCCTGCTCGACCGACTTCTTGCCGGTGCCGATGGCCTGCAGCATGTCCTGGAGGACCTTGGCCTTCTCGACCTGGCCCCAGCCCGGGGCCATGGGCACGAACCAGCTGGACTCGGCCGCGGTGGCCGGGACGGCCGTCTTCGGGTCCGCCTTCAGCGGAGCGAGGTCCGTCTTGTTGTTGGGCAGGTTCTGCTTGGCGATCAGGCCCTTCTGGCCCTGGGTGCCGGTGAACGCGTTGATCCACTCGGCGGCGAGCGCCTGCGCCTTGGACTTGACCGGCACGGCCAGGTCGGAGCCGCCGAGGAAGACCGGCATGGCCTTGCCCGACGGGCCGGGCATCACGAAGTTCTCCAGCTTGTCGGCGAGCTTGCCGACCTTGTCGTTCTCCGGGGTGGCGGCGGTGCCGCCCTCCCAGCCCGCACCGAAGATCAGCGCGGACTTGCCCTGGCCGTAGACGATCGGACGGTCGGCCTCGTCCTTGGTCTTGTCGCCGTGCATGTACTTGCCGAGGATGTTCTTGTACTCGTTCAGGCCCTTGAGGGACTCCGGCGAGGACAGGTTCGCCTTGAACTTGCCGCCGTCCTCCTTGGCGATGGAGCCGCTGGCGTCGTACACGTACGACATGGCCGCGTACCAGTCGCGGGACGGCTGGTACCAGGCGCTGAACTTGTCGCCCTTCTTCTCCTGGATCTTGTCCAGGTCGGCGGTCAGCTCGGTGTACGTCTTCGGGGCGGCGCTCACGCCCGCGTCGGCGGCGATGTCCTTGCGCCAGGTCGCCACGCGGCCACCGGCGTAGTAGGGGACGCCGTAGGTCTTGCCGCCGTACGAGACCGAGGCCTTGAGGCCGTCGAGCCACGCGGAGGAGTTGTCGAACTTCGACGGGTCGATCTCGGCGAAGGCGCCCTTGACCGAGTAGGCGAGCATCTCGGTGTTGCCCATCTCGACCACGTCGGGGGCCTTGTCGGTGGCGAGCACCGCGTCGAGCTTGGCGTTCTTGTCCGGCCAGCCGTAGTACTCGTGGCTGATCTTCAGGCCCGGGTGCTTGGCGACGATCGCGTCGTCCGCGGCCTTGACCAGGTCCGGCCAGTTCTTCTGGGCGTCGACGGTCAGCCAGACCGTGAGCGACTTGGCGTCGCCGCCCTTGGCGCCGTCGTCCTTCTTGTCGTCGTCGCCGCACGCCGCGATGCTGACCAACATGCCCGCGACGCCGATCGCCGCGATGAGCTTGCGCTTCACGCCACCCTCCTCAGGGATGCTGCAACCCCCCACCCACCGCGAAGACATACGACGTGTACTGCCTGTGGGGCTGGGACCTGGTCTTTAATGGTTTAGACCAGTACCGGGAGCTTGGCCTAGACCTTTAGGGGTGTCAAGGGTGTATAAGAAGGGCTGTCGCGTCCGTTATCGGACCGACACCTGAGGGAGGGCGACGACCCGTGACCGGTCCGTGCCACCATGTGAGCCGCGACAGACGGAGGAGCCGGTGACGGCAGCAGCGCAGCACTCGGGAAGGCGGGCCATGGCCACCGACGGGAGCGGTACGGAGACAGAGGCGGGCGCCGGCGCCCGTACCGCTCGCGTGCCCAAGTACTACCGCCTCAAGAAGCATCTCCTCGACATGACGGAGACCCTTCCGCCGGGCACCCCGGTGCCGCCCGAGCGCACCCTGGCCGCCGAGTTCGACACCTCCCGCACCACCGTGCGCCAAGCCCTCCAGGAGCTGGTGGTCGAGGGGCGCCTTGAGCGCATCCAGGGCAAGGGCACCTTCGTCGCCAAGCCCAAGGTCTCCCAGGCGCTGCAACTCACCTCGTACACCGAGGACATGCGCGCCCAGGGCCTGGAGCCGACCTCTCAGCTCCTGGACATCGGCTATGTCACCGCCGACGACACGCTGGCGGGACTGCTCGACATCGCGGCGGGCGGCAGGGTGCTGCGCATCGAGCGGCTGCGGCTCGCCAGCGGCGAGCCGATGGCGATCGAGACGACCCATCTGTCCGCCAAGCGCTTCCCCGCGCTGCGCCGCTCCCTGGTCAAGTACACCTCTCTCTACACCGCCCTCGCGGAGGTCTACGGGGTACGGCTCGCCGAGGCCGAGGAGACGATCGAGACGTCCCTGGCCACCCCGCGCGAGGCCGGGCTGCTCGGCACGGACGTGGGCCTGCCGATGCTGATGCTCTCCCGCCACTCCCTGGACGGCGACGGCGAGCCGGTGGAGTGGGTGCGCTCGGTCTACCGGGGCGACCGGTACAAGTTCGTGGCGAGGCTGAAGCGACCCACCGACTGACATAGCCGGAAATAGCCTCCGGCCTGCACCGACTCCGCACTCTTTCACCACGTCCGCTATCCGGACGGGGCTTTCGCGACGGTTATCCGTCCCCTAGATTTCCTGCGCATTACACAGGTGAAGTGAGGGGACGGAGCCAACGTATGCCGGAATCAACGCAAGAGCGGAGACCGGTGATCACGCCCGCGCGCGTGGTCATCGCCTTCTGCCTGATCGCGCCCTTCGTGGCGATGCTCTGGGTCGGTTCGTACGCGAAGGCCGACCCGGCGCTCGCCGGGATCCCGTTCTTCTACTGGTACCAGATGCTGTGGGTGGTCATCTCGACCGCGCTCACGATGCTCGCGTACAAGCTGTGGCAGCGCGACCAGCAGGGCCGCAAGGCGGGTGAGGGCAAGTGACTCTCGCAGCCAACGACGGTGTGAACGGCGTCGCGCTCGGCGTCTTCATCTTCTTCTTCCTGGCCGTCACGGTCATCGGCTTCATGGCCGCCCGCTGGCGCCGCGCCGAGAACGAGCAGAGCCTCGACGAATGGGGGCTCGGCGGCCGCTCGTTCGGCACCTGGGTCACCTGGTTCCTGCTCGGCGGCGACCTCTACACGGCGTACACGTTCGTCGCGGTTCCGGCGGCGGTGTACGCGGCGGGCGCGGCCGGGTTCTTCGCGGTGCCGTACACGATCCTCGTCTATCCGCTGATCTTCACGTTCCTGCCCCGGCTCTGGTCGGTCTCGCACAAGCACGGCTACGTGACCACATCGGACTTCGTACGCGGCCGGTTCGGCTCCAAGGGCCTCTCGCTGGCGGTCGCGGTCACCGGCATCCTCGCCACGATGCCGTACATCGCGCTCCAGCTGGTCGGCATCCAGGCGGTGCTCGACGTGATGGGCATCGGCGGGTCCGGCAACTGGTTCCTCAAGGACCTGCCGCTGCTGATCGCGTTCGCGGTGCTCGCCGCGTACACCTACTCCTCGGGCCTGCGCGCGCCCGCGCTGATCGCGTTCGTGAAGGACGGCCTGATCTACCTCGTCATCCTGGTGGCGATCATCTACATCCCGATCAAGCTCGGCGGCTTCGACGACATCTTCGCGGCGGCCCGGCACAAGTTCGAGACGCCCAACGCGGCCGGGAAGCCCACGGGCGCCCTGGTGCCCCCCGAGGCCGGGCAGTGGACCTACGCCACACTCGCCCTCGGCTCGGCGCTGGCGCTCTTCATGTACCCGCACTCGATCACGGCGACCCTCTCCTCCCGCAGCCGCAACGTCATCCGCCGCAACACCACGATCCTGCCCCTGTACTCGCTGATGCTGGGCCTGCTCGCGCTGCTCGGCTTCATGGCGATCGCGGCCGGGGTCAAGGTCAAGAACGGCCAGCTGGCGATCCCGCAGCTCTTCGAGGACATGTTCCCCGACTGGTTCGCGGGCGTGGCCTTCGCGGCCATCGGCATCGGCGCGCTCGTCCCGGCGGCGATCATGTCGATCGCGGCCGCGAACCTCTTCACCCGCAACATCTACAAGGACTTCCTCAAGCCGGACGCCACGCCGGCGCAGGAGACCAAGGTCTCCAAGCTGGTCTCGCTCCTGGTGAAGGTCGGCGCGCTGGTCTTCGTCCTCACCATGGACAAGACGGTCGCGATCAACTTCCAGCTGCTCGGCGGCATCTGGATCCTGCAGACCTTCCCGGCCCTGGTGGGCGGTCTGTTCACCCGCTGGTTCCACCGCTGGGCGCTGCTGGCGGGCTGGGCGGTGGGCATGGCGTACGGCACGCTCGCCGCGTACGGGGTCGCCTCGCCCACCCAGAAGCACTTCGGCGGCAGCTCCAAGAACATCCCCGGCATCGGTGAGATCGGCTACATCGGCCTCACCGCGTTCCTCCTGAACGTCGCCGTCACCGTCGTCCTCACGGTGGTCCTGCGAGCCCTGAAGGCCCCCGACGGCGTCGACGAGACGTCCCCGGAGGACTACACGGCGGACGCGGGCGACCCGGGCGTCAAGACGGAACTCCCGGCCGCGACGCACTGACACGAGCAACAGGAAATCGGGCCGCCGGGAAACCCCGGCGGCCCGTTTTCGTGCCCGGGGAATGCCCCGTACCGCCCGCAGGTTGCGGCGTACGGCAAGCGTCTAGGGGCGCGGGGAACTGCGCGACCAGCCCAAGACGGCCCGCAGTCGAGCAACTACCCAACAAACACGCTCCGGTACGGATGCGACACAACATGTGGGGGTGCCAACACAGCGCGGCACAAGATGTATGCTCGTGCTCGCTGTCGCCGCAGGGGAATCCGGTGCAAATCCGGAACTGTCCCGCAACGGTGTACTCGTATGCATTTGCGTACCTGTTCAGTCCGAGGACCTGCCGACAGCGCGCCCTGGCCGTCCGGTCCGGGTGCCAGACGTCCGGGCCTCGCGGAATGGGCATGTGGACGCGGCGTACCCCCGAGGGGGTGTGTCCGTGTGCCCGCGCACTTCCCCAAGGCCCCGTGCCGAGCGAGGAGTGCCCCCACGTGACCATCGCCCCTGCGGATCCCGCCTCAGCGATCGCCGAAGAGCCGGCCGATGCCCCCGGGACCGCCCTGCTGCGGACCCTGACCGACCTCACCGCCGATCTGCCGGACACCGACCCCGGCCGTGTCGCCGCCGCCGCGCTGCGCGGCCGCAACGCGCGCTCGGACGAGGCGGAGCTGCGTGGGCTCGCCACCGAGGCCGCCGCCGGTCTGATCTCCGAGGACCCGGCGTACTCCCGCCTCGCCGCCCGGCTGCTGACGCTCACGATCGCCGACGAGGCCGCGACCCAGGGCTCGGTCTCGTTCTCCGACTCGGTCGAGGTCGGCCACCGCGAGGGCCTGATCGCGGACCGCACCGCCGACTTCGTACGGCTGCACGCGGACCGTCTGGACGCGCTGGTCACCGCCTCCCTCGCGGACGGCGCCGACGACCGCTTCGGCTACTTCGGCCTGCGCACGCTCTACTCCCGCTACCTGCTGCGGCACCCGATCACCCGCCAGGTCATCGAGACCCCGCAGCACTTCATGCTCCGGGTCGCGGCGGGCCTGGCCGAGGACGACTCGGTGCGCGCGCTCGACGAGGTCGCCTCGCTGTACGGCCTCATGAGCCGGCTCGACTACCTGCCGTCCTCGCCGACGCTCTTCAACTCCGGCACCCGCCACCCCCAGATGTCCAGCTGCTACCTGCTGGACTCCCCGCAGGACGAGTTGGACTCGATCTACGACCGCTACCACCAGGTGGCACGCCTGTCGAAGCACGCGGGCGGCATCGGCCTCTCGTACTCCCGCATCCGCTCGCGCGGCTCGCTCATCCGGGGCACCAACGGCCACTCCAACGGCATCGTCCCGTTCCTGAAGACGCTGGACGCCTCGGTCGCGGCCGTCAACCAGGGCGGGCGGCGCAAGGGCGCGGCCGCGGTCTACCTGGAGACCTGGCACTCCGACATCGAGGAGTTCCTGGAGCTGCGCGACAACACGGGTGAGGACGCCCGGCGCACGCACAACCTGAACCTGGCGCACTGGATCCCGGACGAGTTCATGCGCCGGGTGGACGCGGACGGCACCTGGTCGCTGTTCTCCCCCGCCGACGTGCCGGAGCTGGTCGACCTGTGGGGCGACGAGTTCGACGCCGCCTACCGCAAGGCCGAGGCGGCCGGTCTCGCCCAGAAGACGATGCCGGCCCGGGACCTGTACGGCCGGATGATGCGCACCCTGGCGCAGACCGGCAACGGCTGGATGACCTTCAAGGACGCCTCCAACCGCACCGCCAACCAGACGGCGGAGCCCGGCCACACGGTCCACTCCTCCAACCTCTGCACCGAGATCCTGGAGGTCACGGACGACGGCGAGACGGCCGTCTGCAACCTCGGCTCGGTCAACCTCGGCTCCTTCGTGCTCGCTTCCGGCGAGATCGACTGGAAGCGCCTGGACGAGACCGTCCGTACGGCCGTGACCTTCCTGGACCGGGTCGTCGACATCAACTTCTACCCGACCGAGCAGGCCGGCCGCTCCAACGCCAAGTGGCGTCCGGTGGGCCTGGGCGCGATGGGCCTCCAGGACGTCTTCTTCAAGCTGCGCCTGCCGTTCGACTCCCCCGAGGCGAAGGCGCTCTCCACCAAGCTGGCCGAGCGCATCATGCTCACGGCGTACGAGGCGTCCTGCGACCTCGCCGAGCGCTCGGGCCCGCTGCCCGCGTGGGACAAGACCCGTACGGCGCGCGGCGTGCTGCACCCCGACCACTACGACGTCGAGCTGAATTGGCCGGAGCGCTGGACGGCGCTGCGCGAGCGGATCGCCTCGGTCGGCATGCGCAACTCGCTGCTGCTCGCGATCGCCCCGACCGCGACCATCGCGTCCATCGCCGGTGTCTACGAGTGCATCGAGCCGCAGGTCTCCAACCTGTTCAAGCGCGAGACGCTCTCGGGTGAGTTCCTCCAGGTCAACGGCTACCTGGTGGAGGACCTGAAGAAGCTCGGTGTGTGGGACGCGCAGTCCCGCGAGGCGCTGCGCGACGCCAGCGGCTCGGTCCAGGACTTCAGCTGGATCCCCGCCGATGTGCGCGCGCTCTACCGCACGGCGTGGGAGCTCCCGCAGCGCGGCCTGATCGACATGGCGGCGGCCCGCACCCCGTTCCTGGACCAGTCGCAGTCGCTGAACCTGTTCCTGGAGACGCCCACCATCGGCAAGCTGTCGTCGATGTACGCGTACGCCTGGAAGCAGGGTCTGAAGACCACGTACTACCTGCGCTCGCGCCCGGCGACCCGGATCGCCCGCGCCGCCCAGGCCGCCGCCCCGATCCCCGTCCAGCAGGCGGCCCCCGACGCCGACGCGATCGCCTGCTCCCTTGAGAACCCCGAGTCCTGCGAGGCCTGCCAGTAATGACCACCAACTCCGAGAAGAACCTTCTCGACCCGGGCTTCGAGCTGACCCTGCGCCCGATGCGCTACCCGGACTTCTACGAGCGCTACCGGGACGCCATCAAGAACACCTGGACGGTGGAGGAGGTCGACCTCCACTCCGACGTCGCCGACCTCGCCAAGCTCACGCCGGGCGAGCAGCACATGATCGGCCGTCTGGTCGCGTTCTTCGCGACGGGCGACTCGATCGTGTCGAACAACCTCGTCCTGACGCTCTACAAGCACATCAACTCCCCCGAGGCGCGGCTCTACCTGAGCCGTCAGCTCTTCGAGGAGGCCGTGCACGTCCAGTTCTATCTGACGCTGCTCGACACGTATCTGCCCGACCCGGACGACCGCGCCGCGGCGTTCGACGCGGTCGAGGAGATCCCCTCCATCCGCGAGAAGGCGCAGTTCTGCTTCAAGTGGATCAACGAGGTCGAGAAGCTGGAGCGCCTGGAGACGAAGGCCGACCGCCGCCGCTTCCTGCTCAACCTGATCTGCTTCGCCGCGTGCATCGAGGGCCTGTTCTTCTACGGCGCCTTCGCGTACGTGTACTGGTTCCGCAGCCGCGGTCTGCTGCACGGCCTCGCCACCGGCACCAACTGGGTGTTCCGCGACGAGACGATGCACATGAACTTCGCCTTCGAGGTCGTGGACACCGTCCGCAAGGAGGAGCCGGAGCTCTTCGACGACCAGCTCCAGCAGCAGGTCGCCGACATGATGAGGGAAGCGGTGGAGGCCGAGCTCCAGTTCGGCCGCGACCTGTGCGGCGAGGGCCTGCCGGGCATGAACACCGAGTCGATGCGCGAGTACCTCCAGTGCGTCGCCGACCAGCGCCTCCAGCGCCTCGGCTTCGCCCCGGTGTACGGCTCGTCGAACCCGTTCTCGTTCATGGAGCTCCAGGGCGTCCAGGAGCTCACGAACTTCTTCGAGCGCCGCCCGTCCGCGTACCAGGTCGCGGTCGAGGGCTCGGTGGGCTTCGACGAGGAGTTCTAAGCCGTACGTACGCGAAGGGGCCCCGCACCGGTGTGGTGCGGGGCCCCTTCGCGTACGTCGGGGTGAGCGTCAGGCGTTCGGGACGACCTCGTAGCGCGGGGTGCCCTCGGCCATCTGCTTCAGCGCGTCCTTGCGGTCGCGCTTGGAGAGGCGGTCGATGTACAGGTACCCGTACAGGTGGTCCGTCTCGTGCTGGAGGCAGCGGGCGAAGTAGCCGGTGCCGCGCACCTTGATCGGGTTGCCCTCGGCGTCCTGGCCGCTGACCTCGGCGTAGTCGGGGCGGGCCAGCTCGGCGTAGGCCGTCGGGACGGACAGGCAGCCCTCGTTGGACTCGTCCAGGACCCGGCGGTCGGCCGGCAGCTCCTGAAGGACCGGGTTGCACACGACGCCGACGTGGCGCACGCCCTCGTCGTCCATGCAGTCGTAGACGAAGACCTTGAGGTCGACGCCGATCTGGTTGGCGGCCAGGCCCACGCCCTCGGCGGCGCGCTGGCTGGCGAACATGTCGTCGATCAGCTGCGCGAGCTCGCCGTCGAACGCGGTGACGTCCTTGCACTCCTTGTGGAGCACCGGGTTGCCGACGACCGTGATCGGCCGGGCGGTGCCACGCGCGCGGTACGCCTCCTCGCGCTCCTCGCAGTCCTCCGTGTCGACGACGAACCCGTCGTTCGCGACCTGCTGGTCCGTCTCCTGCTGCGACATGTCCGCCGTACGCCTTCCTGAAAACCCGATTCCGAACCCGTACAGCCTAGGGCCTGTCCGGCGGATCTGGTCGGCTTCGGCCCTGGGTGGGCTTTCGGTGCTGGTGAGCGGGGGTCTGGCGCGTCCAGCTGCAAGGCGGAGGAGGGCGTCGACGCGGAGCGTCGGCAACCGACGACAACGCCGCAGATGGGCGTGCCAGACCCCCGCGTGCCGACCAGATCCGCCGGACAGGCCCTGAGGGCACGGTCAGCAGACTTCTTCGAGATCCCGCCACTCGCGGCTGTCCGGGCTGTCCGCGACCCAGCCGTCGAGCAGTCCGCGCACCAGGCCGGGCGGCGCCGCGATGCCGCATTCGCGCTCCGGCACCCACAGGTCCCCGGCCGTGCGGTGGCCCAGCGGGCCCGGGTGGCCCGGCTCGCTGTGGTCGTGCGGGTCCAGGTGCTCGCCGTCGCCCTCGTCGCTGGGCATCCGCGACTCCGAGCAGGCCCGGCACAGCAGCCGCACCGACGAGGACCAGTCCTCGGCGGCGAAGCCCGCGTCGGCCGCGAGCCGCTCAAGGGCGTCCCGGTCGGCCTCGGTGGCGGCCTCCAGGAGCACCACCCAGGTGGGCACCGGCGAGGGCGCCCAGAGCTCGATCTCGTCGAAGACCGGGAAGGAGGGCCCGGCCGCGACCGTCCGCTCGCCGTGCGGCACCCCGTCGTGCAGGACCACCTCGCCCCAGCGCCGCCCGGAGGACGGCAGCGGGATCGACAGGACCTCGATCCGCGCCGGGTCCAGCCTGCGGCCCCACACCACCTCGGCCTCGCCCTCGGGCGAGAGCCGCACGGCCGCGCTGCCCAGCTCCATCCCGGACGGCTCGGCGGTGCCGGTGGCGGTCTCCTGGTAGCCGCGCACCTTGAGGCCGTACGCCTGCCAGGCGCGGCGGGCCAGCGGCCAGTCCTGGAGCGCGGTGGCGGCGATCCCCACGTTCCACCAGTCGGGGGCCCCGGTCTCCTTGTCGAGCAGCGCTACGGCCCGCAGGCCCGCGGCCCGCGCCTGTTCCCAGTCGTGCCGGAACTTGTGGAGCAGCGCCAGGTTGAACCAGGACTCGGAGAGCCACGGTTCCAGGTCCGCGGCGCGCGTCAGCAGCGCGCCGGCGTCCTCGTACCTGCCGTCGCCGATCAGCGTGAACGCACGGTCCGTGGCCTGCCGCCACGAGGCGGAGGGCCGGTGCCGTCCCTTGCCGAAGATCCTCACGATTCCCGCCTGCCCAGACCGACCTGCCTCCGAGCCGGTCTTACGGTCTCCCAGTTTTCTGGGTTCTTTCGCATCCAACCATGCCCGGCCGGAAGGCCGCTCATTACTCCTGGGTTACCCAGGTGACACCAGGGTCAGACAGCCCCTGGCCAGGACGCGTGCGAGTGATTCGACGACCTCGGGCTGGTAGTCCCGGCCGGTGCCGAGCCGCAGCTGTTCCAGGGCGCTCAGGGAGCTCCCTGGGCCGCCCGGGGAGCCCGCCAGATCGTCGTAGGCGTTGACGGTTCGCACGATCCGGGCGGGCAGCGGCTGCTCGCGGTACGGGTCGGCCTGCCGCTCCACGATCACCGCGACCTCGGCGGGCACCCCGGTCTGGCGCACCACGGCCCCGCCGAGCAGGGCTATCCGGCGCTGCTCGGCGGCGGGCAGCGGCGCGGTGGCCCCGGCGGGCACCGGGTCCACCAGCGAGAGCTGCCCGATGTCGTGCATCAGGGCCGCGTACTCAAGGACGGTCAGCTCGGGCTCGGAGAGCCCCAGCTCGCGCCCCACGGCCCGGCTGAGCACCGCGACCCGGCGGGCGTGGCCCGGCTGGGTGTACCCGGCGATCTCGGTGGCCCGGGCGAGCGAGGTGATGGTCTGCCGATAGGTGGTGCGCACCGCCGCGTACCGCCGGAAGGCCAGCTGGGTGAGGAGCAGCGGCACACAGAACAGCGGCAGCGCCCACAGCCCCGCCACGGCGACCGCGAGCGCGATGACGGCCCCGGTTGCGCAGACCGCCGAGCCGACGCCGAGCAGCGCGCGCAGCTCGTCGCGGAGCAGCGGGCCGTACGGGAAGGAGGTGCGGGCGCGCAGCAGCGCGGCGGCGACGACCGCGTCGCACAGCGCGGTGAGCACGAGGACGAGGAGCAGGAAGAGCGCGTAGTACGGGCCGTGCCCGACCCACAGCTCCAGCGTGCCGGAGTTGTAGAGCGGCTGGAAGCAGGCGGCGGCGAAGGCGACGGTCAGCACCCGCCGGGCCACCTGGTCCAGGGTCGGGCCCCGGCCGAGGGCCACGTGCGGGACGGCGCCGACCAGGGCGGCGGCGAGGACGACGGCGACGGCCTGGAGGACGCCGTGGTGGGTGGCGTGCCCGGCGTTCTGGCCGAGCAGGGCGTACGCGAGGGCGCCCGCCGAGCCGAGCGGCGCGGACTCCCGCGCCGTGCCCTCGCCGGCCCGGTCCCCCCAGCGGGCCAGCTCCCCGACGGCGACGAGGCCCCCGAAGGCGAGCGCGACCCCGGGCTCGACGACCCCGTACCAGAGGGTCCAGGCCAGCGCCCAGACGGTGAGCGCGGCGGCGGCCCCGTACACCCCGGCGACGGTGACCGGCAGCGGACGCGCCTCGGCGGGGCTCATGCGTGCCCGGCCGGGGCGGCGTCGCAGGCCGGGACGTTTCCTCGTCCGGTGCCCCCGCCCCGGTCCGGCTCGTCCGCCGTCACCGCGGGGTGCCAGCCGTGCCGGTCGAGCGCGCGCACCAGCGCCCGCACGATCGCGGGGTCGAACTGGCGGCCCGCGCACCGCTCCAGTTCCTCGACCGCCGCCCCGACCGGCCGGGCGCGGCTGTACGAGCGGGTCGAGGTCATCGCGTCGAAGGCGTCGGCGACGGCGACCACCCGGGCGAACTCGGGGATCTGCGGACCTGCCAGGCCGTACGGATAGCCGCTGCCGTCGAGCCGCTCGTGGTGGTGCAGGATCGCGGCGCGCGCCTCGCCGAGGAAACCGATCCCGCGCACCATCTCGTGGCCGTACTCGGGGTGCAGCTCGATCACCGCGCGCTCCTGCGGGGTGAGCGGCCCGTCCTTGCGCAGCAGCCGGGTCGGCACCCCCAGCTTGCCCACGTCGTGCAGGATCCCGGCGAACCGCAGCACCTCCAACCGGCCCTCCTCCATGCCGAGTTCGCGGGCGATCAGCACGGAGGCGAGGCCGACGCGCTCGCTGTGGCCGCGCGTGTAGGTGTCCTTGATGTCGACGGCCTGCACCAGGGCCCGGATGGTGGCCTGGTGGGCGGCGTGCTCGCGGTGGTACTGGGCGAAGACCCAGCACGAGATGTACATCGGCAGCAGCACCAGGAGGGCGGCGGGCGGGCCGTACGGGCTGCGCCAGAGCACGGCCATCATCAGCCCGGCGAGCCCGTGGACGCAGTACGGGGCCAGCGAGCGCAGCAGCAGCCCGCGCCAGGCGGTGCGGGCGGGCAGCCGCTCGGCGGTCCACAGGATCAGCCCGTCCAGCGCGGCCAGGACCGCGCAGAAGACCAGCGCGGCGGCCCCGGCGGGCAGCAGGACGTACGGGAAGTCGGGGGCGAGGGCCGCCGGGGTGCCGCCGAGCGACGCGCGTCCGCCGAGCCGTTCGTGCACCTCGGCGGCGGCGCCCACGGCGAGCGCCAGCTGGGCGGCGCGCCAGACGCGGCGTGGGGCCCGGGGCGGCTGCTCGACCCGGCCGAGGAGCGCGCCGGGGACGGCGGCCAGCGCGGCGGCGGCGGGCGGCAGCAGGAACGCGGCGGCGAGCAGGACAGGGAAGAAGGAGCCGGAGCCGGTCGGGACGGTGACCCGGCCGACAAGGAAGGGGCAGCGCGCGGGCCATTCGCAGAGCGCGTACAGACCGGCGAGCAGCCCGAACGCGCCCCAGGGGACGCTTCCACGCGCCACGGGTAACGCGCACGCCCCGGCGGCCACCACGGCGCCCAGCAGAACGGCACGCGCCCCCCAGGGCAGGGTCCGCCGCTGCGGTCCGTCCATGGCACGCCTCCCTCCTGCTCCGGATCGGGAGGATAGGCCCGCGCGGGACGGCAAGTAGGCGCATTGTCGGATTGAACCGTTTCGGTCCCGCCGGATTAGCACCTTCGAGTGACGCCCGGGGAACGGAAAAAGGACCGCGACCTCGGTCGCGGCCCTTCCGTGCGTGGCTCTGTCCCCGCGTCAGCTCTCGGTGACGATGTCCTGGTCCGGCACGGCCTGCCCGGACCTGATCAGGTCGATCCGGCCCATGACCTTGGACCGCAGATCGGCGGGGACGTCGTCCGACCCGCAGCACCGCTTGACCAGCTTCTTCACGGCCTGCTCAAGCCCGTACTTCTCCAAGCACGGCGAGCATTCCTCGAAGTGCACCTCGAACTTGTTGCAGTCGCTGTCGGGCATCTCGTGGTCGAGGAACTCGTAGAGATGGTCCAGGACCTCAGAGCAGTCCGTCTCGTGCGGCTCTCCGCAGCTCATGAGCCCGAGCCTTTCGCTTCGTCCGACTCGCCGGCGCCGGCCGGGACGAGCCCGCGGTCACGGGCGTAGTCCTCCAGCATTCCGCGCAGTTGGCGGCGGCCCCGGTGCAGCCGGGACATCACCGTACCGATGGGTGTACCCATGATGTCCGCGATCTCCTTGTACGCAAAGCCCTCTACGTCCGCCAGATACACGGCGATACGGAACTCCTCGGGGATCGCCTGGAGCGCTTCCTTCACATCGGAGTCGGGCAGGTGGTCCAGCGCCTGCGACTCGGCCGACCGCAGTCCGGTCGACATGTGCGACTCCGCGCGCGCGAGCTGCCAGTCCTCGATCTCCTCGGCGGCGCTGCGCTGGGGTTCGCGCTGCTTCTTCCGGTACGAGTTGATGAAGGTGTTGGTGAGAATCCGGTAGAGCCAAGCCTTGAGGTTGGTGCCCTCCCGGAACTGGTGGAAGGATCCGTACGCCTTCGCGTAGGTCTCCTGCACCAGGTCCTCGGCATCGGCGGGGTTGCGCGTCATGCGCAGCGCGGCCGAGTACATCTGGTCGAGGTAGCCGAGGGCATCCCGCTCGAAGCGCGCGTTTCGCTGGGCGGTCGACTCTTCCGCGTGGTCGTCGTCGGTCCCTGTGACCGGACCCACCTCCTCGAACGGTGTGGCGAGTCCGAAGCTGGACCCACTCGAATCGGAGGATAGACGACGATCCGGTCCGCCCGCCGCTCGAATAGGAGCGGTCTTCGCCGCCGACAGCACCGTCCACTCCAGGTCGGAGGCGCGCGAGCGGCTGGGGCAGATGGTCGAACCCATGCGACGGACTCCCTCTCCACGAAATACCAGGCCTACGGATGTTTACGTCCGTTGTTTACGTCCGTCACAACAGCGGTCCGGTACCCGGCATTCCCGGAAGCGCGGCGGCCCACCGCCCCACCGCGTCGGTGATGATCCCCAAGGCCTCGTCCTGGCCGAGGGAGGCGCGCTTGGGGACGGCGAACCCATGGTCCCCAAAAGGCACTTCCACGAGCTCGTACGTGTGCTCCTCCCCCTCCGGAAACTCCTCGGGCCGCCCGAACGGATCGTTCCCGCCCTGTACGACGAGGGTGGGCACCCCGGCGCCGAGCAGCTCGTCCGCGCGGGACTTCTCGGGGCGGCCGGGCGGGTGCAGCGGGAAGCTCAGCGCGAGCACGGCGTGCGCGCCGAGCTCACCGGCGGTCCGGCAGGCGACCCGGGCCCCGGCGCTGCGCCCCCCGGCGACGACGGGCAGCCCCGGCGCCGCGAGGGCGGGCCACACGCCCCGCCACCCCACGTCGAGCGTCTTGGGCGCGGGCGCCACTTTCTTCCCGGCGACGCGCCAGGGCTGCTCGACGAGGGCGACGCTGACGCGGTGCGCGGGCAGCGCGGCGGCGATGGCTTGAAGATCCCGCGCTTCGACGCCTCCACCGGCGCCGTGCCCAAGAGCGAGAACGAGCCGGGCGCCCGCGCCGCGATACCAGGTGATCCGGGCGTCCCCGGCGGGCGTCTCGATGAGCTGGGTCTGGGTCACGGCTCCCATCCTGCCGGGCGGAGCCGCGTCTACGGGGCTGCCCGTCCGGGGGCGTGTTCCTTCTCCGCGGGCCGGTGGGGGCTGGTCGCGCAGTTCCCCGCGCCCCTGAAGGCAGAAGGGGTCCGGCCACGTCGCAGCCCCTCCGGGAGCGGGGCAGGGGCCGCAGGCCCCGCCCTTCAGGGGCGCGGGGAACTGCGCGACCAGCCCAAGCCGACCCGCAGACGAACAGGGGGTCCGGGGCGCAGCCCCCGGGAGAACCACCTCCTAGAACAGCGTCGGCTCCTCCGGAGCCTCCCGTTCCTCCACCAGCTCCGGCCCGTTGTTCCGCACATTGCTGACCGCCGTCGAAACCGCGTACGCCCGCATCAACCCCTCCGGCGGCGCCGAAAGCAGCCCCCGAAGCTCCTCCACACCCGTAAGGGACGGATCCAGCCAAGCCGACCACCGCGCCGACGGCAGCATCAGCGGCATCCGGGGATGGATCGCCGCCAGCGACGACGGCCCCGGGGACGGAGCGACACCCAGCGGCCCCGTCTCCGCCTCGGTCGTGATCACCGAGCACGTCGCCCACCAGGCCCCGGGATGGTCGTCCGGCAGCGAACGGTCGCGCCAGAACTCGTACAGCCCGGCCATGGCGAGCACCGACCCGTCCGCGGGCGAGATGAAGTACGGCTGCTTGCGCGCCCGCTTCTTCTTGCCCTCGACCTCCAGCTCCCGCTCGTCCGCCCCGGTGACCCACTCGTAGTAGCCGTCCGCCGGGATGATGCAGCGGCGGGCCGCGAAGGGCCGGCGGTACGACGGCTTCTCGTGCACCGTCTCCGCCCGCGCGTTGATCATCCGCGCCGCCCCCTCGGGCGAGCTCGCCCAGGACGGCACGAGCCCCCACTTCAGCTTGCGCAGCTGACGAACCGGACGGCGGTCGTCCGCGTCTTTCAGTGGACGCTCAAGGACCGCGTAGACCTCTTTGGTCGGGGCCACGTTCCAGTCGGGCGCCAGCGTCTCCTGCGGATCCGGGTCCCACTTCTCTATTTCAAAGATTTCCGCGAGATCCTCGGGACCACGACTCGCTGCATACCTCCCACACATGACAGTCACACTGCCACGCGGCAGCCGATCAAGAGGAGCCGTCCCGGAAATGGCCGACGAAATGCCCGACCTGCACATCTTCGGCACCCAGGCCGCACCCGCCCACTGGCTGGTAATCGTCACCGGGATAGCCGCCCTCGCCGTCGTCCTCCCGCACGGCGTCTGGCGGGTCTCGCGCAACGCGATCACCATCGCCCACGAGGGCGGCCACGGCCTGGTCGCGCTGCTCACGGGCCGCCGCCTGGACGGCATCCGGCTGCACTCCGACACCAGCGGCCTCACGGTGAGCCGGGGCCGCCCGACCGGCCTCGGCATGATCCTGACCGCCGCCGCCGGCTACACCGCTCCCCCGCTGCTCGGCCTCGGCGGCGCCTGGCTGCTCGCCGCCCACCACGTCACCCTGCTGCTCTGGCTCGCCACCGCCCTGCTGCTGGTGATGCTGGTCATGATCCGCAACGCGTACGGCGTGCTCACCGTTGTCCTCAGCGGCGCCGCCTTCCTGCTGGTGTCCTGGCTGACCTCGCCCGATGTGCAGTCGGCCTTCGCGTACGCGGTGGTGTGGTTCCTGCTGCTCGGAGGCGTACGGCCGGCCTTCGAGCTCCAGGCCAAGCGGCGCCGGCACAACAGCGGCGAGTCGGACGCGGACCAGCTCGGGCGGCTCACCCACGTACCACCGGCGCTCTGGCTGTTCCTCTTCCACGCCGTATCGATCTGCTCGCTCATCGGCGGTGGACGGTGGCTGCTCGGACTCTAGGTTCTCCCCCCACTAAAGTGAGGGCCATGACCGAAACGCCCGTGCACCCCGCCCTCTGGCCCGCCCCCGTCGCTAGCGGAGCCGTCGACGCGACGGTCACCGTGCCCGGATCGAAATCGGTCACCAACCGTGCCCTGGTGCTGGCTTCGCTGGCCGCCGAGCCCGGCTGGCTGCGCCGCCCCCTGCGATCCCGCGACACCCTGCTGATGGCCGAGGCGCTGCGCGCCCTCGGCGTCGGCATCGAGGAAGGCGTCGGCCCCGACGGCTCCGGCGAGGCCTGGCGCGTGATCCCGGCCGGTCTGCACGGCCCCGCCACGATCGACGTCGGCAACGCCGGTACCGTCATGCGCTTCCTGCCCCCCGTCGCCGCCCTCGCCGACGGCCCCATCCGCTTCGACGGCGACCCCCGCTCGTACGAACGCCCCCTCAACGGTGTGATCGACGCGCTGCGCGCGCTCGGCGCCCGCATCGACGACGACGGCAGGGGCGCGCTCCCGCTGACCGTGCACGGCGGCGGCGCCCTCGACGGCGGCCGGGTCCGGATCGACGCGTCCTCCTCGTCCCAGTTCGTCTCCGCCCTGCTGCTCTCCGCGCCCCGCTTCAACCAGGGCGTGGAGGTGCGGCACACCGGCGCCTCGCTGCCGTCCATGCCGCACATCCGGATGACCGTCGACATGCTGCGCTCGGTCGGCGCGCAGGTGGACGAGCCGGAGACCGGCGGCGAGCCGAACGTGTGGCGGGTCTCGCCGTCCGCGCTGCTCGGCCGCGATCTCACCGTCGAGCCGGACCTCTCCAACGCCCAGCCGTTCCTGGCGGCCGCCCTGATCACCGGCGGCAAGGTGACCATTCCGGACTGGCCGGAGCGCACCACCCAGCCGGGCGACCAGCTGCGCCGGATCTTCACCGAGATGGGCGGTTCCTGCGAGCTCACCGACCGGGGCCTGGTGTTCAGCGGCTCCGGCTCGATCCACGGCATCGACGTGGACCTGAGCGAGGTCGGCGAGCTCACCCCGGGCATCGCGGCCGTCGCGGCGCTCGCCGACTCGCCCTCGACGCTGCGCGGCGTGGCCCATCTGCGGCTGCACGAGACGGACCGCCTGGCGGCCCTCACCAAGGAGATCAACGAGCTCGGCGGCGACGTCACCGAGACCGCCGACGGTCTGCACATCCGCCCGCGCCGGCTGCACGGCGGCATCTTCCACACGTACGACGACCACCGGATGGCCACGGCCGGGTCGATCATCGGCCTCGCCGTCGAGGGCGTCCAGATCGAGAACGTGGCGACGACCGCGAAGACCCTGCCGGACTTCCCGCGGATGTGGACCGGGATGCTGACCGGGGCCGGAAACTGAGCGGGGCCTGAGCAGATGCGCCGTTACGGCAAGAACCCCGACGAGGACGACATCCGGGTCCGCCCCAACCGCAAGGGCAACCGTCCCCGCACCAACATCCGCCCCAAGCACGAGGACGCCTCGGAGGGCATGGTCCTCACCGTCGACCGGGGTCGGCTGACCTGCCTCGTCGGGGACCGCACGATCCACGCCATGAAGGCCCGTGAGCTGGGCCGGAAGGCGGCGGTGGTGGGCGACCGGGTCATGATCGTCGGCGATCTGTCCGGCGACAAGGACACCCTGGCGCGCATCGTGCGCATCTCGGAGCGCAGCTCGGTGCTGCGCCGCACGGCCGACGACGACGACCCGTTCGAGCGGGTGATCGTCGCCAACGCCGATCAACTGGCCATCGTCACCGCGCTCGCCGACCCCGAGCCGCGCCCGCGCATGATCGACCGCTGTCTGGTCGCGGCGTACGACGCGGGTCTCTCACCGCTGCTCGTGCTCACCAAGTCGGACCTCGCCCCGCCGGACGAACTCCTGGAGATGTACGGGACGCTGGGCGTCCCCCATGTCGTCACCTCCCGCGAGGAGCTCTACAACGGCGACGCGGCGGGCCGGGTGCGCGAGCAGCTCGACGGCAAGGTCACCGCCTTCGTCGGCCACTCCGGCGTCGGCAAGACGACGTTGGTCAACGCACTGGTCCCGGAGGACCGCCGCCGGATCACCGGCCACGTCAACGCGGTCACCGGCCGCGGCCGCCACACCACCACCTCCGCGCTCGCGCTGCCGCTGGCCAGCGAGCACGGCGGCTGGGTGATCGACACTCCGGGCGTACGGTCGTTCGGCCTGCACCACGTCGACCCGTCCCGGGTCATCCTCGCCTTCCCGGATCTGGTGCCCGGCACCGAGAACTGCCCGCGCGCGTGCAGCCACGACGAGGCGGAGTGCGCGCTCGACGCCTGGGTGGCGGAGGGGCACGCCGACCCGGCCCGGCTGTACTCGCTGCGCCGGCTGCTCGCCAGCCGGGAGCGCCACGAGGGCGACTGACGGGCGCCCCGTGCATAATCGCATCCAGCATTGACGAGCAGTCACCTATGCGTTGCGGGAGGCACTGGACATGGCGTGGCTGCTGGTGGTGGTCGCCGGAATCCTGGAGACCGGGTTCGCCGTCTGTCTCAAACTGTCGCACGGCTTCACCCGGCTCGGCCCGACCATCGCCTTCGCGGCCTTCGCGCTCGGCTCGTTCGGTCTGCTGACCCTCTCCCTGAAGAAGCTGGACGTGGGTCCGGCGTACGCGGTGTGGACCGGCATCGGCGCGGCGGGCACCGCGATCTACGGCATGGTCTTCCTCGACGACGTGGTCTCCACGCTGAAGCTGGTGTCGATCTCGCTGGTGATCGTGGGCGTGATCGGCCTCCAGATCTCGGGCTCGGCGCACTGACGGGTACCTGAGCGGACCGCGGGCCCCTTCAGGGGCGCGGGGCTGTGACATGTGCGGCTCCGCCGCGTGGGCGCGACCAGCCACAGACAGCCCGCGGCCGACGAACCCGTTTCCAGCGGAGACTCACGGCACCGGCCGCATCGGCGTGCGGGCCAGCATCGCGCGGACCTGGGCCGCGTGCCCGCCCCCGCCGTGCGCCCCGGGCGGGCCCGGATCCGGCGCCATGACGTACGACAGGGCGAGCCGCACCACCGTCTCGCAGCAGCGCGCCAGCTCCACCGGCTCCACCGCGGGCAGTTCCTTCTCCAGCGCCGCGAGCGAGCGGTCCCGTACCGTCGCCACCAGCTCGGACGGACCCGGAACCCCGGCGTCCGCACGCCGTTGCGCCGGCATGGGCGAGTGCGCGCCGAATGTGCGGTGTGCGCGCGGGGCGGGCAGCCGCTCGCCCCAGCAGCCGGTGAGCAGCGCCCGGATCAGCGCGCTGGTGCGGGCCGAGCGCACGGTCCACTCGGCGAGCGCGACCAGCCGGTCGGCCGGGACCGCCCGTTCGGCGAGGACGCGGTCGACCCCGCGCAGATAGACGTCGGCCTCGCGCCGCACCAGGGCGCGGGCGAGGCCCTCCTTGCTGCCGAACTCGTTGTAGAGCGTCTGCCGGGACACCCCCGCGGCGGAGGCCACGTCCACCATCCGCACCGCCGACCAGGGCCGTGTGGAGAGCGCGGAGAGAGTCGCGTCCAGTAAGGCTTCTCGCGCTGTGGGCATCGCGCCTCCCCGGGCCGATGGGGGTCCCCCCTGCGCCGTGAGAGCTTGGGGGAGGCTGTCCTCAGGGTTGACGCGTGCCCCGGCACTGTCAATAGCCGGGTCGGGCGGTACGGGTACACCGGCCGGTGTCCGCATCCCGGGCCATGTGGTCGCCGGAGGTGCTGGTCTATACGGTGGTGGCCATGCCCGACTACCACGATGATCTGCGTCTCGCCCACGTCCTCGCGGACGCCGCCGACGCCGCCACGATGGACCGGTTCAAGGCGCTCGACCTGAAGGTCGAGACCAAGCCGGACATGACGCCGGTGAGCGAGGCCGACAAGGCCGCCGAGGAGCTGATCCGCGGCCATCTCCAGCGGGCACGGCCACGGGACGCGGTCCTGGGCGAGGAGTACGGCCTGGAGGGCACGGGTCCGCGCCGCTGGGTGATCGACCCGATCGACGGCACCAAGAACTACGTGCGCGGGGTGCCGGTCTGGGCGACGCTGATCTCGCTGATGGAGGCGGGCGAGGGCGGCTACCGGCCGGTGGTCGGCGTGGTGTCGGCGCCCGCCCTGAACCGGCGCTGGTGGGCCGCGAAGGGGCACGGCGCGTACACCGGCCGCAGTCTGTCGCAGGCGACCCGGCTGCGGGTCTCCAGCGTGTCGCGGCTGGCGGACGCGTCGTTCGCGTACTCCTCGCTGAGCGGCTGGGAGGAGCGCGGCAAGCTCGACGACTTCCTGGATCTGACCCGGGCGTGCTGGCGCACGCGCGCGTACGGCGACTTCTGGCCGTACATGATGGTCGCCGAGGGGTCGTTGGACATCTGCGCCGAGCCGGAGCTGTCGCTGTGGGACATGGCGGCGAACGTGATCGTGGTGCAGGAGGCGGGCGGCGTCTTCACCGGTCTGGACGGCCGGGAGGGCCCGCACAGCGGCAACGCGGCGGCCTCCAACGGCCTGCTCCACGACGAGCTGCTGAACCACGTGGGCACGGCGGACTGAGGCGCGTCCCCGGCGCGGTCGCGCGGCTGAGGCGCGAGAGGGGCGTGGGTCGTACTTTTACGCGCCCCTCAACTGACCTCTACCACCCTCTTGTTGACGCGCAAGCCTGATGCAACTCTAGGAGTCCCCCCACTTGTGAACTTGTGAATCCGTTCTCGTTACCCCGTACTTCCGTACGGGGCACGGGGGTTCACCAAGGAGGTGGCTCCATCCATGCTCGTCCGTGACGCCATGAGCACGGTGGTCCTCACCATCGGACCCGCGCACACCCTCCGCCAGGCGGCCCGGCTGATGGCCGCGCGCCGTGTCGGAGCGGCCGTCGTCCTCGACACCGACACCAGCGGGCTCGGCATCCTCACCGAGCGCGACATCCTCAACTCCCTGGGCCAGGGCCAGGACCCGGACCGCGAGACCGCGAGCACGCACACCACCACCGACGTCGTCTTCGCGGCGCCGGGCTGGACCCTGGACGAGGCGGCCGACGCGATGTCGCACGGCGGCTTCCGGCATCTGATCGTCCTCGACGGGGACGGTCCGGTCGGCGTGGTCTCGGTCCGGGACATCATCCGCTGCTGGGCCCCCGGCCGCCGCCACCCGGCCGAGCTGGTCGGCTGAGCTGGTCGGCTGAGCGCGCACGCGCAGAGGGCCGGGCCCCCGCGGGGATCCGGCCCTCTGACTGCCTACGACAAGCGATCCAGTGCTGTTCAGCCGCGCAGGGCCTGGACCGCGGCCTCCAGCCGCTTGCCGAAGTCTGCGTCCGCCTTGCGGAAGTTGTCGATCGCGCGCTCGGCGATGTCGTCGCGCGAGACCTTGGCGATGAAGCCGGAGAGGTTCTCGATCAGCCGGGCCTTCTCGTCCTCGGAGTACATCCGGTAGAGGTTGCCCGCCTGGACGAAGTCGTCGTCCTCGGCGTGGACCGGGGCCGCGTGGTTGCCCGTCGCGTCGGTGACCGCAACCGGCTGCCACAGCGGACGGTCCGTCTGCCGCGGGCCGCCGAAGCTGTTCGGCTCGTAGTTCTTCGCGCCCTTGTGGCGGCCGTCGTAGAGATAGCCGTCGCGGGAGTTGGTGCGCGCCTCGGTGGCGTGCGGGCGGTTCACCGGCAGGTGGTCGGCGTTGATGCCGACGCGGTAGCGGTGCGCGTCGCCGTACGCGAAGAGGCGGCCCTGGAGCATCTTGTCCGGGGACGGGCCGATGCCGGGCACGAAGTGCGCCGGGCTGAAGATGGACTGCTCGACCTCGGCGAAGATGTTCTCCGGGTTGCGGTTGAGCTCCAGCTTGCCGATCTCGATCGGCGGGTAGTCCTCGTGCGGCCACACCTTGGTGAGGTCGAACGGGTTGAAGCGGTAGCCCGCGGCGTCGGCGGCGGGCATGATCTGCACCTGCACCGTCCAGCTCGGGAACTCGCCGCGCTCGATGGCCTCGCGCAGGTCCCGCTGGTGGCTGTCCGGGTCCTCACCGGCGAGCTTGTTGGCCTCGGCCTGGGTGAGGTTCTTGATGCCCTGGTCGGTCTTGAAGTGGTACTTGACCCAGAAGACCTCGCCCGCCTCGTTGTTCCACTGGTACGTGTGCGAGCCGTACCCGTTCATGTGGCGCAGCGTGGCCGGGATGCCGCGGTCACCGAAGAGCCAGGTGACCTGGTGCGTCGACTCGGGGCTCAGACCCCAGAAGTCCCAGACGTTGTCGGCCTCCTGGGAGCCCGTGTACGGGTCGCGCTTCTGGGTGTGGATGAAGTCGGGGAACTTGATGGCGTCCTTGATGAAGAAGACGGGGGTGTTGTTCCCGACCAGGTCGTAGTTCCCCTCCTCCGTGTAGAACTTCAGCGCGAAGCCGCGCGGGTCGCGCACGGCGTCGGCCGAGCCGAGGTTGCCCGCGACGGTGGAGAAGCGCAGGAACGTCTCGGTCTGCTTGCCGACCTCGGAGAGGAACTTCGCGCGCGTCCACTGCGAGACGTCACGGGTCAGCGTGAACGTGCCGTACGCACCCGCGCCGCGCGCGTGGACTATGCGCTCCGGGATGCGCTCCCGGTTGAAGTGCGCGAGCTTCTCCAGGAGCAGCTGGTCCTGGAGAAGCACCGGACCGCCGACGCCAGCGGTCTCGCTGTTCTGGTTGTCGGCCACCGGCGCGCCGGCCTCCGTGGTGAGCGGTCCCTGCGTCACGTGCGCCTCCTGCGTCATTACCTGCAAGTCCTGTCCCTTGGCGTTTGCCGTTTCCGATCCTACAATGGACATTGTCTAAGTCAAGTGACCATCCAAAGTCACACCCGTTCGGGATACCGCTCCCCCGGCTGTTAGGCTGGCCCTTATGAGTGACCTGTTGGAACGACTTCGCGGACGCGGCTGGCGTATGACCGCACAGCGGCGCGTCGTGGCCGAGGTCCTCGACGGCGATCACATGCACCTGACGGCGGACGAGGTCCACGCGCGCGCTGTGGCCAAGCTCCCCGAGATCTCCCGCGCGACCGTCTACAACACGCTGGGCGAGATGGTGACGCTGGGTGAGGTCATCGAGGTCTCCACGGACCGCCGCGCCAAGCGGTACGACCCGAACGCGCACCAGCCCCACCAGCACCTGGTCTGCGCACGGTGCGGCGCGATCCGCGACGTCCACCCCACGGGCAACCCGCTCTCCGACCTCCCCGCGACGGAACGCTTCGGCTTCACGATCTCGGACGTAGAGGTCACCTACCGGGGGATCTGCCCGAACTGCGCGACGGCCTAGAGCGGCCGACGGGGGGCGGCGCTCCGCGCCGCGCTTCCCTGCCACCGCGCCCCCTGCGGGAACATACGAAACAGGGCCCGGATCCATTGGATCCGGGCCCTGAATACTTGGTAGCGGGGACAGGATTTGAACCTGCGACCTCTGGGTTATGAGCCCAGCGAGCTACCGAGCTGCTCCACCCCGCGTCGGTGAACCCAACAGTACGTCACCCCGCCGACCAGCGCAAACCCGATTGGCGCAACCCCGCTTGCGCGGCGCCCGAGCCGTCGGGCGCCTACGCCGTCAGCTCCTGGTGCAGCGCCTCCCGCAGCCGCGCCGCCCGCTCCGCCACCTCCGCAGGCCCCAGCTCCACGGCTCGGGCGCACCACCGCTGCCCCTCGGCCAGCTCCCCGCACCGCGCGGCGAGCAGCGCGAGGCGCAGCGCCGCGCGCCCGTGCCCCGCGTTGGCGGCCCGGGTCCACCACAGCGCGGCCTCCCGCTCCCGCCCCTCGCGGGCGAGCAGCAGTCCGAGGTTGAAGGCGCCGTTGCGGCTGCCCGCCTCGGCCGCCTCCCGGTACCAGCGCGCGGCGCCGTCCTGGTCGCCCCGGGCCGCCGCGAGCATGCCGACGCGGACCTGGGCACGCCGGTGCCCCTGCCCGGCCGCCCGCTCGTACCACTCCTCGCACTCCGTCTTCTCGGCCACCGGCTCGCCGAGCACCGGCGCGCCCGGCGGCGGCTGGCGCGCGTCGAGCACGGTGGCGAGCCGGAACGCCGCCTCCGCACTGCCGCCGCCGGCGGCGCACCGCAGATGCCGCTCGGCTGCCGCCTCCTCGCCGTCCCTGAGCAGCGCCATACCGACCTGGAGGGCCGCCTCGGTGTGCCCGGCCGCCGCCGCCCGCTCGTACCACTTGAGGGCGGCGTGGTCGTCGTCGCGGCTGGCGAAGAGGATGCCCAGGTTGAAGGCCGCATCCACGCTGCCCGCCTCGGCCGCCTTGGAGAACCACGGCTCGGCGCCGGTCGCGTCGCCGGCCTGGAGCAGCAGTACGGCGAGCGCGTTGGCCGCCTCGCGGTGCCCCGCGTACGCGGCCCGCCGGTACCACTGCTCGGCCTGCGCGGTCCGCTCCTGGGCGGCGCAGAGCAGCGCCAGGTTGTACGCCCCGTTGTCGTCCCCGGCGTCCATCGCCGCCCGGTACCAGCGCTCGGCGGTCTGCGGCTCGCCCCGGGCGGCGTGCAGCGCGCCCAGCGCGTTGGCGGCGTTGCCGTCGCCGTCCTGGGCGGCCCGCAGCCACCACACGGCCGCGCTCTCCTCGTCGCCCGCGTCCCGCAGCAGGAACCCGAGCGCGCAGGCCGCCTTGGCCTCGCCATCCTTGGCCGAGGTCAGATACCAGCGCCCGGCCTCCTTCAGCTCGCCGCGCTTCTCCAGGATCGCGCCGAGGTGCAGCGCGGCCCGCCGGTGGCCGCGCGCGGCCGCCTGGCGGTACCACTGCTCGGCCTCGGCCGCCCTGCCCTCGGCATCCGGCTCCGCCTCGACAGCGATGTCAGGCTCGCCGCCGTCGTGCTCGGCCCGCTGGTCGATGAGCCGGGCGAGGCGGTACGCGGCCTCCCGGTGGCCCTGCTCGGCGGCGGCGCGCAGCCAGCGCTCGGCGCCCACGTCACTGCGGTGTTCCAGCAGGTCCGCGAGGGCGTACGCCCCCAGCGCATGGCCCTGCTCGGCGGACTGGCGCAGCCAGTACTCGGCCGCCGGCTCGTCACCGCGCTCGCGGTAGTGCCGGCCCAGCGCGTGCGCCGCGGCGGCGGAGCCCGCGACGGCGGCGATGCGCCACCATCCGGCCGCCTCGTCGGCGTATCCGCGCTGGTGCAGCAGCACGCCCAGGTTGTTGGCCGCGGCGCGGTCTCCCTCGGCGGTGGCGCCGCGCAGATAGGGCTCGGCGCTGTCGAGGTCGCCGCGGCGCAGCAGCAGGGATCCGAGAACGCTCATGGACGCGGCGTCGCCGCTGTCGGCAGCACGCCGGTGCCGTGCCTCGGTCTCGGCATCGGCGGCGTCATCGGAGCGCATCCGCGCAAACCGCCCTGTCTCCAACAGAGTTGCCCTGTCCCCCATAAATACCATCGTCGCACCACCCGCAACCGCCGTACACCTGGTATACCGCAGCCAGTGAGGTCACTTCAGCGTTTTGTCGACATGCCCACAGAGAGATAAGCCAAACGCAGCAGAGGCACATCCGGACGCACAAATCGACGAGGGCCCGGATCCTGATGGATCCGGGCCCTCGTCCGTGAGTAGCGGGGACAGGATTTGAACCTGCGACCTCTGGGTTATGAGCCCAGCGAGCTACCGAGCTGCTCCACCCCGCGTCGGTGAATACAACGTATCACGACGCGGAACGGAGCCTTGACCGGTTTACCCGCCGCCGGTGGTTCCGCCGGTGGACCCCTTGGCCTTGGACTCGGCTTCGGCGGCCCGCTGCAGCGCCGCCTGGAGCTCCTGCTGAGCCTTGCCGTACGCCGCGAAGTCGCCCTTCTGCAGCGCCTTCTGGCCGTCGTCCCATGCCTTCTGGGCGTCCTTGATGGCCTGCTCCACCGTGGCGTTCGTCCCGGTGGACGGTGGCTTGGTGGTGTCCGTCGGCGGCTTGGTCGCGGGCGGCTCGGAGCCGTCCACGCCGAACACCGCGTTCAGCGCCTGCGCCAGGGTGTCCTTGAAGACGGTCTTGTCCCCGTAGGAGACGCCGACCTTCTTCAGGAGCGGGTAGTTGGCGGAGCCACCGCGCGCGTACACCGGCTCGATGTACAGGAACCCGCCGCCCAGTGGCACGGTCAGCAGATTGCCGTAGTCGATCTCGGAGTCGCTGCCGCGCAGGTTCCGTACGAACTCGGCGACCTCCGGCAGACCGTTCAGCTTGCTCTGCACCTGTTGCGGGCCCTGGACGTTGTCCGTGACTCTGAGCAGTCTGATCGTGCCGAAGTCCTTGCTCGCCGCGTCCGCGTCGATCGCCATGAACCCGCCCAGGTTGGGCCGTCCGTTCGGCGTGAACGTCGTGGTCAGGGAGAACTTCTTCCCCTGCGCCTCGGCGCCCGGCATCTTCATCGACAGGTAGTACGGCGGAACCGCGACGCCGTCCTTGTTGGTCGGGTCGTCCGGCACCTGCCAGGCGTCACTGCCGCTGTAGAACTGCGCGGGGTTGGTGACGTGATAGCGGGTGAGCAGCTCGCGCTGGACCTTGAACATGTCCTGCGGGTACCGCAGATGGGCCAGCAGCTCCGGAGAGATGTCGGTCTTCGGCTTCACCGTGCCCGGGAACGCCTTCATCCAGGTCTTCAGGACCGGGTCCTTGGTGTCCCACTGGTACAGCGTGACCGTGCCGTCGTACGCGTCGACGGTGGCCTTCACCGAGTTGCGGATGTAGTTGACCTGGTTCTGCTGGGCCACCACCGCGCGCTGGCGGGTGGTCAGCGAATCCGCCGTCGTCTCACCGAGCGTCGTACGCGAAGCGTAGGGATAGCCGTTGGTCGTGGTGTACGCGTCGACGACCCACTGGATCCGCTTGCCGATCTTGGCCGGGTAGGGGTCGCCGTCGATGGTCAGCCACGGGGCGACCGCCTCCACGCGCTGCTTCGGGGTGCGGTTGTAGAGGATCTTCGAGCCTTCTCCTATGGCTCCCGAGTACAGGATCTGCGGCTCGCTGAAGGCCACCGCGTACGCGGCGCGGTTGAAGGGGTTGGAGAGGTTGACCCCGCCCTTGCCCTTGAAGCTCGTCGTCTCCTGGCCCTTGCCCTCGGCCTCGTAGTCGAGCTCCTTCTGCGGACCGCCGACGATCGAGTACTGCTCGGTCTTCTCGCCGTAGTAGATCCGCTGCTCGTAGTCGCCGAGCTGGCCGGTGGTGGGCAGTCCGGACTGGGTGAAGTCCGGGGAGCCCGTGGAGTCCACGCTGGTGCCCTTGGCCGCGATCACGCCGTAGCCGTGGGTGTAGGTGAAGTGGTCGTTGATCCAGTTGCGCTTGTCGATGCCGTTGAGGTTCAGCTCACGCAGACCGACGACCGTGTCCTGCTCCTTGCCGTCCTTGTCCGTGTAGCGGTCCACGTCCAGCGGTACGGCGAACTGGTAGTACTTGCGCTCCTGCTGGAGCTGTTGGAAGGCCGGGGTGACGACATTGGGGTCGATCAGCCGGTAGCTGGCGGCCGTGTCGGCGTCCGCGCGCAGCTTGGCGTTGTCCTCCGCCGCGGTCGTCCCCTTGTAGTCCTTCACCTCGGTGGCATCGATGCCGTACGCCTTGCGCGTGGCGTCGATGTTCTTCTGGATGTACGGCGCTTCCTTGGCCTGCTCGTTCGGCTGGACCTGGAACTTCTGGACGATCGCCGGGTAGAGCCCGCCGATCAGGATCGCCGAGAGGACCATCAGGCCGAAGCCGATCACCGGAAGCTGCCAGGTGCGGCGCCACAGCGTCGCGAAGAAGAGCAGCGCGCAGATGACGGCGATGCAGAAGAGGATCGTCTTCGCCGGCAGATAGGCGTTGGCGTCCACGTACCGCAGGCCGGTCCAGTTGCTGCTGGCCTTGAAGTCGCTGGACTTCACCGCCAGCCCGTACCGGTCGAGCCAGTACGCCACGGCCTTCAGGGCGACGAAGACGCCGAGCAGCACCGACAGGTGCCCGGTGGCCGCGCCGGTGGCGCGTGCGCCGGGGCTGGTGATCCGCAGCCCGCCGTACAGGTAGTGCGTGAGGGCGGCGGCGATCAGGGACAGCACGGTGGCCGCGAAGCCGAAGCCGACCAGGAACCGGTACCAGGGCAGGTCGAAGGCGTAGAAGGACACGTCCAGGTGGAACTGGGGGTCCTTCTGCCCGAACGGCACCCCGTTGACCCACAGCAGCCAGGTGCGCCACTGCCCGGAGGCGGAGGCTCCGGCGATCAGGCCGACGAGCGCGGTGATGCCCAGGAGCAGCCACTTCTTGAACGGGGCGATGCCCATCCGGTAGCGGTCCAGGCTCTGCTGCTCCAGCGACATCGCGCTGAGCGGCGGACGCAGCCGGTGCGCCAGCCAGATATTGAGGCCGACGGCCACGGCCATCAGGAGGCCGAAGACCGAGAACAGGCCGATCTTGGTCCACAGGGTGGTGGTGAATACGGACGAATAGTGCACCGATCGGTACCAGAGCCAGTCCGTCCAGAACCCGGCGAACATGACGAACACCATGGCCAGCACGGCCAGGATGCCCAGTGTCATGAGCAGGGTCCGGACCCGGCGGGACGGCCGGCCGACTCTGATCCGTGGCCCGGACGGGCCTCCGCCGCGGTCCGGCATCTGGAAAGCCAAGGTGCGCACCTCGAAGTTAGCTGTCGATTGAGCAGGCCCCGCGATCGTAGAGCCCACTCATGCAACTTACTGAGGCTTTACTCAGTTCCCGATCCCGGGGTGAAAGAGGGCAGGATGTTGCTCATGTCCAACGTTTCCCCCTCCGGCCCCCCGATGGCCGCGAGCCCCCTCACCCGCGCAGTGCTGGAAATCGACGAGTACGCGTCCGGTCTCGGCTGGGACCAGCCGGCCCGCCTGTTCGCCCTCGTCGACACGGCCAAGCTCCGTACCCAGGAGCCGGGACTCGCCTCCCAGCTCGGCCTCGACCAGGGCGACGCCGCCGCCCCGCTGACCCCGATCGAGCAGGACGAGATCCCGGCCGGCCGGGCCCTCGACGACTTCCTCGGCACCATCGCCTGGCCGGCCGCGGTGGTCGGCTGCGCGCTGACCGTGGAGCGCCTGATGCTTCCGCCGTCGGCCGAGACGTCCGTGCCCGAGGGCATGAACGACAAGCAGCTGGCGAAGTGGGTGGCCAAGCACCCGGACCGCCAGGAGGTCCGGATGACCGTGGCGGTGCTGCGCGACGGCGCCCGCGAGTCGGCCGTACGGCTGCGCGAGAAGGACTCGCCGACCGAGGTGCTCACCGGCGCCGGTCTGGTCCCGGGCCTCGCCGAGGCGCTGGTCGCGACCTTCGCCGAGTAACACGCGGTACTGACGCTACGAGACGGGTGCGCCTGCGCGCGCGTGGTGCGGGACGCACTCTCGCGACACCTCCACGCGCGCGTGGGCGCGGCCGGTCACTTCGCCGAGCAGCTCGGCAGACCGGCCGTGTCGCCCTTGCGGAGCTTCTCCAGCGCCTTGGTCGCGTCGTCGATGGTGGAGACCTTCACCAGGGTCAGCCCACTGGGCGTGTCCGAGGCGGCCGCCGCGCAGTTCTCGGCGGGCGTCAGGAAGTAGCGGGCGCCCGCGCCGCGCGCGCCGATCAGCTTCATCTCGATGCCGCCGATCGGGCCGACCTTGCCCGCGTCGTCGATCGTCCCCGTACCGGCGATGAACTTGCCGCCGGTCAGATCGCCGGGCGTCAGCTTGTCGACGATGCCGAGGGCGAACATCAGCCCCGCGCTCGGGCCGCCGACGTCCGCGAGCTTGATGTCGATGTTGAACGGGAAGGTGTGGTCGGTCCCGGCCTGGATCCCCACGATCGCCCGGTCGCCTTCCTTGGCCTTCTCCGTGGTGATCGTGACGTTCTCGGTGCCCTCGGGCTCCTTGCCCGCCTTCTCCGCCGCGGCCGCCTCCTTGGCCGGGACGACCGCGAAGACCACGTTCTGGCCCGGGCGGTGCTTGGTGACCAGCTTCGCCACGTCGGCCGGCTCCTTGACGGGCGAGCCGTCGACGGACTTGATCACATCGCCCGCGTGCAGCTTGTTCTCGGCCGGGCTGCCCTTGACCACGGACGCCACGATGACCCAGGACTTCACCGGGATCTTCAGCTCGTTGAGCGCGGCTACCTTGGCGCTCTCCTGGGACTGACTGAACTCCTCGGCGTTCTCCTGCGAGGACTGCTCCTCGGTCTTGCCGTCGGGGTAGAGCGTGTCGTGCGGCACGACCTTGTTGTCATGGGCCAGCCAGCCGTAGACGGCCTCGACCAGGTTCATGTTGTAGTCCGCACCGGTGACCCTGACCGTCGTCATGTTGAGGTGGCCGGTCGTCGGGTAGGTCTTGTGCCCGGAGATCTGCAGCACGGGCTCGCCACGCGCCTCGCCGAGAGTGTTCACCGTGGGGCCGGGCGACATCTCCGAGTACGGCACTTTGATGAGGACGCCTGCGCAGAGCAGCGCGATCAGGATCAAGGTGGAGGCGAGCATCGTCGCGGTGCGGCGTGGCATGGAACGACAGTACGGGACGTGCCTGTCAGTGCACCGCCGGGGCCGGTCCGTACGGGGAGGGTCGGCATCCGCGTACTGGCCGGGGCGCGAGGAGCGCGCAGAAGGGGGTCAGGCGGGCTCGGTTCCGGCGTGGGATTTCTCCATCGCCTCTCGGAACCGGCTGTAGCCGGCGAGTTCCGCGATGTCGCCGGTCGTGCGATTGCGGGCGGCCCAGCTCGCCCATATCGCCGCGCCGACAGCAGCGAAAAGCGGAATCAGCAGCCAGGTGAGTGCAGCCATTCCGTCCTCCCGTCCCCAAATGAGCGTCCACAACTGACAGATCAGCAGATTAACCATCTGCGAGATCAACGCTCGGGGCAGGGGTGCGGTTACGCAAATCGGGGCGGATCCCCCCGACAGGGTTTCAGACACCCCGAACGGGCGGCCCGTTCACCCGTTGGGGGCACCCCCGGAGGTCAGCAGGCGCCGACCCACTCCTCGGTTCCATCCGCGAACTTCTGGTTCTTCCAGATCGGGACCTCGTGCTTCAGGTCGTCGATCAGCTTGCGGCACGCCGCGAACGCCTCCCCGCGGTGCGGACAGGAGACCGCCACGACGACCGCCAGATCACCCACGGCCAGTTCGCCCACCCGGTGGACGGCCGCCAGCGCGCGGACCGGGAACTCGGCAACGACCTTGTCGGCCACTCGGCGCATCTCCGCCTCGGCCGTCGGATGGCACGAGTACCCCAGCGCTGCCACGTCCGCGCCGCCGTCGTGGTCGCGCACGGTGCCGACGAACAGCGCCGTGCCGCCCGCCGAGGGGTCGCCCACGGCGCGGAACACCTCGTCCAGGGAGAGCGGGGTGTCACGGATCTCAAGCAGCCGGATCGGGTCGTCCGCCGCCTGCTCGCCGGGGTGATCGGAGTACGTCTGTGCCATGGATCCATCGTGCCGTACCGCACTGACATCGCGGTATAGCTCTTTCACCCCGTCACCCACACCCTCCGTAGGAGGGTCCTACAGCCCCCGGCGCTTGCGGGCCCTGCGGACCACCGCGGCCGCTCCCAGCAGGGCGACCGTCGCTCCGGCGGCCCCGGCGGCGGTGGCGTCCTTCCGGCCCAGCCGGCGCCCCGCCACGGTGTGTCGTCCCGCGGCCTCCTCCAGAAGCTCCGCCAGAACCTCCTCGTTGGTCCACTGCGGCCGCCAGCCCGCGTCGTGCAGCCGCCCGACGCTCACCACCCAGGGGTGCATCGTGTACGCCAGGTCGCCCGCCGGGGACGGGGTGAGCCCGATCCGGTGCAGCCGGGCCGCGGCGCCGAGCGCGACCGCCGAGGGCAGCTCCATCCGCCGGATGCCACTGAGCTCCTCGACCTCTTCCTGTTCGAGCCACCCGTCGCAGCCGACCGCGAACTCCCCGTCGACCTTCTCCAGAGCCGCGTACTCCAGAGCGCTGCACAGGTCCTCGACGTGGCAGAACTGCCAGGTCGGACGGGATCCGGCGACCACCAGGAGGCGCGGCGACTCGAAGTACCGGGTGAGCGCGGTG
The DNA here is from genome assembly GCF_041435195.1 of Streptomyces sp. NBC_00224. Taxonomy (NCBI): domain Bacteria; kingdom Bacillati; phylum Actinomycetota; class Actinomycetes; order Kitasatosporales; family Streptomycetaceae; genus Streptomyces; species Streptomyces sp. NBC_00224. Next base: position 5,967,644 of record NZ_CP108106.1, on the reverse strand, counting down.
TCGGTGCCGCCGACCAGGACGGCGGGCCGGACCACCGTGACGTTGAGGCCGGGGTGGGCGCGCGGGGCGCGGCGGCCCAGGCGCTCGATCTCCAGCAGGTCGCCGACGCCGGTCGCCTCGGCGGTGGCCCGCAGCTCGGCGTCCTCGGACAGCGGGATGTCGTTGTCGGGCAGCGCCCCGTAGACCATGGCCGAGGTGCACAGCACGACCCGGTGGACCCCGGCCGCCGCGGCCGCGGTCAGCACGGTCTGGGTACCGCGTACGTTGTACGCCGTACGGGCGGCCGCGTCGGTCTCCAGGTCGAGGTCGAGCGCCAGGTGGACGACGACATCGGCGCCGCGCAGCTTCTCGGCGATCGCCGGGTCGCGCACGTCCAGGATGTGCCAGGTGGCCTCGGTCACCTCGCCCCGGCGCTCGTCGATGGCGATGACCTGCTTGATCTCCTCGGATGCGGCGAGCCGCGCGGTGAGCAGCGCGCCGATTCCGGCCGCGGCACCGGTGACCGCGACGACGGGACCCCGCGCTGCTGAGGGGGAAGGGTTTCGCGCTGCGCGAACCTGCGGATCTGGGGAACTCACCGGGCGTCTCCAGCGGTTGTCTTCAGTACGTACACGAATGACGCGTACGGACCAGGTGACGTCCATCCTGCCGCAGGCCAAGAGTCGGCGGAGCACCGAGCCCTTATCCGGCCCGGATGTCTACGCTGGTGGTGTTGGTGGGCAGTCGCCGTCGGCAGGAGCCGGCGGCCCTAGGAGCCGAGGAAACCCGTGAGTGACAACCCATTCGGATTCGGCCTTCCGCCGGAGGAGCCGGAGAACGGCGACGAGGGCAAGGAGAAGGGCAAGGGCAACCAGGGCGGCCCGGCGAATCCGTTCGGGTTCGGTTCCGGGGCCGGCGGCGCGGACAATCCGTTCGCGGCGATGTTCGGTTCGCTGAACCCGAACGACCTGGGAGCCGCCTTCCAGCAGCTCGGCCAGATGCTCAGCTACGAGGGCGGTCCCGTGAACTGGGACATGGCCAAGCAGATCGCGCGCCAGACGGTGGCCCAGGGCACCGCCGACGGCACCAAGGACGAAAGTGTCGGCCCGGCCGAGCGCGCCGCCGTCGAGGAGGCTGTCCGACTGGCCGACCTGTGGCTGGACGGGGTGACCTCGCTGCCCTCGGGCGCGTCGACGGCCGTGGCGTGGAGCCGCGCCGAGTGGGTCGAGGCGACCCAGCCGGCCTGGAAGGAGCTCGTCGACCCGGTCGCCGAGCGCGTCGGTGCGGCCATGGGCGGCGTGCTGCCCGAGGAGATGCAGGCCATGGCGGGCCCGCTGATCGGCATGATGCGCTCCATGGGCGGCGCCATGTTCGGCCAGCAGATCGGGCAGGCCGTGGGCGTCCTCGCGGGCGAGGTCGTCGGCTCGACCGACATCGGCCTGCCGCTCGGCCCGGCAGGCAAGGCCGCGCTGCTGCCGCTGAACATCGAGACGTTCGGCAAGGACCTGGGCGTCCCGAAGGACGAGGTCCGGCTCTACCTCGCCCTGCGCGAGGCGGCTCACCAGCGCCTCTTCGCCCATGTGCCGTGGCTGCGCTCGCACCTGTTCGGCGCGGTCGAGGGCTACGCGCGCGGGATCAAGGTCGACACGGCGAAGCTGGAGGACGCGGTCGGCCAGCTCGACGTGTCCAACCCCGAGCAGCTTCAGGAAGCCCTTCAGCAGGGCATGTTCCAGCCGGAGGACACCCCGGAGCAGAAGGCCGCCCTGGCCCGTCTGGAGACGGCTCTGGCCCTGGTCGAGGGCTGGGTGGACGCGGTGGTCCACGAGGCCGCCAAGCCGCGCCTCACCTCGGCCGACGCCCTGCGCGAGACACTGCGCAGGCGCCGGGCGACCGGCGGTCCCGCCGAGCAGACCTTCGCCACCCTGATCGGTCTCCAGCTGCGCCCGCGCCGTCTGCGGGACGCCTCGCGCCTGTGGGCCTCGCTCACGGACGCGCGCGGGGTCGACGGTCGCGACGACCTGTGGGAGCACCCGGACATGCTGCCGACCGCCTCCGACCTGGACGACCCGGACGGCTTCGTCCACCGCGAGCAGCTGGACTTCTCGGAGCTCGACAAGATGCTCGGCGAGGCGGCTTCCCGCAAGGACGAGCCCAAGGACGGCCCCGGGGCCAAGGACGACAGCAAGGGCGACGACGGCAAGTGAGCCTGCACGAAGACGCGGTCCTCGTCCTGAAGGAGTACGAGGACCAGCCCGAGCTGCGCCGGACGTACCTCGACCATCTGTCGGCGCACCCGGACGGGATGTGGAAGGCCTGCACGGCCGGCCACCTCACGGCGAGCGCGCTGGTGATCGCCCCGGAGCGCGGGCAGGTGCTGCTGACGCTGCACCGCAAGCTGAACATGTGGCTGCAGATGGGCGGCCACTGCGAGCCGGAGGACATCTCGCTGACGGCCGCCGCCCTGCGCGAGGCGACCGAGGAGTCCGGTGTGTCCGGTCTCACACTGCTGCCGGGCGGACCCGTCCGGCTCGACCGGCACCCGATCCCCTCGCCCTGCAACTGGCACCTGGACGTCCAGTACGCGGCGCTGGCCCCGGCCGGCGCGGTCGAGGCGATCAGCGACGAGTCGCTGGACCTGCGCTGGTTCGGCTACGACGAGGTGGCCGGGGTCGCCGACGACTCGGTGGTGCGGCTGATGGAGGCCGCGCGGGCCCGTCTGTGACGGACGGACGGGCTGACGGATTGACCGGCAGTAACGGGTGAACGGGTAAGGGGCGGTCGTCCATGGCGACCGCCCCTTACCGATTACCGATTACCGATTACCGATGCCCGGTCAGCTCCAGGCGTTGCCCTGGTTCTGGGCGTGGGCGCCCTGCTGGCCCACGCCGTACTGGGCCCGCATGCCCTGGCCGATCACCGCGTTCTGCGGCGGCAGCACCTCGCTGGGCTGGACGAGCGCGAAGCCCTGTCCGAGGAAGCTGAGCTCCCAGCCCTCCCCCGTGTTGCCACGGCGCCGCCACACGCCCGTGGAGTGCGTCTGCGCCTGCATCTGCACCCGCAGCGAGGTGGACCAGGCCACGATCGCGTCGGCGTCGGCGTTGACGTACTTGTCCGGGGTGACCTGGAGCATCAGCGGCTGGCCCGAGGTCATCAGGACGACCTTGCCGGTGCCGGTGATGTTGAGCTGGAACTTGCCGGTGCCGGAGATGCCGTACTGGCTGTCCACGGCGATGACCTCGTAGTGCAGCGAGGAGTCCATGGCCAGGACGTAGCCGCTGTCCACGGTCAGCCCGTCCCGGTCCACGTCCACTACGTGGACGTACTGCGCGAGGTTGGCGAGGTAGACGGTGCCCTGACCGGAGACGCGCATCAGGTCCAGGCCCTCGCCGGTGTGGGCGCGGGCGCGCTGGTTGCCGTTCGACTGGTACTCGCCGTCGAACTCCATCAGCCCCTGGTAGGCGACCATCGAGCCCTTGCGGGCGAGGATGTCGTCGTGGCCGGTGAGCACCACCCGCAGCATCTGCGAGTGGTGCGCGCTGTAGCGCTCCTGGGACTGCTGCTCGGTGTAGCTGAAAAGCGGGCTCTGCATGGTGTTCTCGCTCCCCTCAGCCCCGGGCCCGCAGGCGGTCGGTGCTGTCCTCACTCGGCTGTACGACGACGATCCCCTGGCCCGAGAAGGCCATCTGGTACGCCTCTCCGCTGCCCCGGCCGATCAGCGAGGACGCCTTGAAGCTGCGCTTGCCCTTCACCTTGAGGTTCGGGGACCAGGCCACGAGGGCGTCCGGGTCGACGTACGTCTCGTCCTCGCCGCTTCCGCAGTCGACGACGACCGGCGTGCCGCGTGAGGTCAGGGCGACCCAGCCGGTGCCGGAGATCTTCACGTTGAACAGGCCCTGCCCCGCGAACTTGGCGAGGCCCTTGACCCGCTCGACGCCCCACTGGAGGCTCGCGTCGAAGGCGAGCACATTGGTGCCGTTGACGGACAGCGCGTCGTTGTTGAGCTGGACGACGACCACATTGGCGCCGTAGTCGGCGAGGTAGAGCAGTCCGTCGCCGGTGCACTTCATCAGCGGGGCGCCCTCACCGGTGATCCAGTCGCGGGCGATCTGGCGCACGGCCGGCGGGTTCGGCTCGTACTGGATGAAGCCTTCGTAGGCGACCATCGAGCCCACGCGCGCGAAGAGGTCCTGTCCGGTGGCCATGGCCACCTTGAGCATGGCGCTGCCGTGATTCTCCATCCGGGCGGCGACGGGGGTGGGGGCATAGCCCGCGAGCTGCTGGTTCATTGTCCGGGCTCCCTCAGACCTCGTACGGCTGGACGACGATGAAGTTCCCGGGCGCGCCGCGGAACTGCAGGTTGACGGACTCGCCGCTGTGGCCGGGGTAGGCGTTGCGGCGCAGCCGGACCTGGCTGGAGACGATCACCTGCGAGGCGGACGACCAGGCCACGATCGCGTCGCTGTCCGCGAACGTGGTCGGGGTGACCGGGAGCACCACCGGGGTGCCGTGGGTCATCACCACGAGCGTGCCGGTGCCCTGGAACTGCATGGTGAACAGCGCGCCGCCAGGGATGCCGTGGCCCTCGATACGGCGGACCTCGTACTGAAGGGACTCGTCGAAGGCCAGGACGTGCTCGGCGGAGACGCAGATGCCGTCGCCCTGGAGTTCGATGGGGTGCAGATGGGCGCTGTTCTCGGCGAGGAAGACCTGGCCGCGGCCGCTGCAGCGCATCAGCTGCATCTCCTGGCCGGTCGCGTTGCCGACGATCCGGCCGGCGAATCCGGCGCCCTTGTAGCCGAAGTCGACCTTGCCCTGGTACATCACCATGCTGCCCTGGCGGGCGAGCACCGAGGAGCCGCCGGTGCCGAGGTCCACCCGGACGAGCTGCTTGTTCTGCGGGGTCCAGCGCTGTCCGGTGGGCAGCTCCTTGTACTGCTGGATGGCGCCCGCGAGGCCGCCGCCGTGCTGCGGCATCCCTTGCGGGACACCGGGCTGCTGACCGTACGGAGCGGGCTGGCCGTAGGGCGCGGGCTGACCGTACGGGGCGGGCGCGCCGAGCGGCGGGGCCTGGCCGGGGTACTGGCCCGGGACCTGGCCGTACGAAGGCTGCTGGGGCGGCTGTCCGTACGGGGCCGGGGCGGCCGGGGGCGGAACGGTGCCCGGCGGCAGGGTCATGGGCGCGGCGATGGTCGGCGCCGCGTGGATCTGCGGGCTGGGCGCGGGCGCCGGGGGCGGCGTGGAACCGGGCGGCGGCGGTGCGTAGTGCTGCGCGGGAGCCGGGGCCGGGGCGGGCGCGGGGCTGCCGAACTGCGGGGCCGGCTGCGGGGGCTGGGGCTGCTGCGGTGCGGCCGGGGCGCCGAACTGGGGCGCGGGGGCGGTCTGGGCGGGCGGGGCGAAGCCCGGCGAGGCGCCCTGCGGCTGCTGCGGCGCCGCGGGCTCCTCCTCGGCGACCTCGCCGCCGAAGTTCTTCAGCAGCGCCTCCAGGCCGCCGTCGAAGCCCTGGCCGACGGCCGCGAAGCGCCAGACGTCCTTGAGGTAGAAGTCGCCCAGCATCACCGCGCGCTCGGTGCTGAACTCGGCGCCCGTGAACGCGTATCTGACGACCTCTTCGCCGCCGGCGACGACTCTGATGTACCCGGGGCCGACCTGCGACATCTGGCCCGCGCCGTCCAGCGTCGCGGTGAACGCGAGCTTGTGGACGTGGGCCGGGACGCGGTCCAGGGTGATGCGGAACGACTCGGTGTCACCGGCCTGGGCACCCAGGAGCTGAATGGACTCCTCGGGCGACTTGGGCTGGTTGAAGAAGATGAAATACCGGTCGTCGGACAGCTGCTCGTTCGCGTCGAGGCCGAAGCAGCTGATGTCGAAGGACAGCCCGGGGGCGCCGATCTGCACGCCTACATACAGATCCGTTCCCGCTGTCAGGTCACTGATCTTGGCCTTGTGGCCGCGCTGGAATTCCCTGGCCATGCGTAACGACCGTCCCCCACTCCCGAGTGTGATTGGTCGCGCCAGGCTAACGGCTGCCCACGACAATCGGCCAAGCCGGTGGCACGCCGGTACGCATTCGGTACACGATCGGCGAGATCACTCTCCGCGAGCGGCGGGCAGATGGGGCAGCCGCTCGGCCGCCACCACCCCTTCGAGGTATCCACGCGCGCGTTCCGTACGGGGATAGGCGTCGAGCAGCCGCCAGAAGCGCGGCCCGTGGCCCGGCACCAGGAGATGGGCCAGCTCGTGGACGAGGACATAGTCGACGACGTACTCGGGCATGCCCTGAAGCCGGTGCGAGAGGCGGATGCTGCCCTCCGCCGGGGTGCACGAGCCCCAGCGGGTGTTCTGGTTGGTCACCCAGCGCACCGAGGCGGGACGCGCGCGACCCTCGAAGTACAGGTCGGACAACCGCTCGGCGCGCTCGGTCAGTTCCGCGTCGCCCAGCATCCGCTTGCTCTCCTGGGCGGCGAGCTTGTCGAGCATCACGTTCACCCAGCGCTGCTCCTCGGCCTCGGACATCCGGGCCGGGATCAGCACGATGGTGCGGTCGCCCTCGCGGTACGCGGAGACCGTCCTGTTGCGCCGGGCGCTCCTGCGCACCTCGACCGCGCTCGTCGCATGACCGCGGGGCGGCGGACTTGTCGGACTGCGGGGCGGGCTTCCGGCACTCTGCAGTGGGTCGGCGGGCACGCCCCGACGTTACCCGCTGTCAGTGGGGGAAGTCCCGCCTCCGGGAGGGTTCACCCATGATCCATTCCGGACGTGCACCATTTGAATGACTAATGCCCCCGCCTGTGGACAACTTTCCGCACGAGTTCGCCGCACCCGGCATTCTGGCAACGGATCGCACGACGGATCGTGACCGGACGCACCGTGACCGGACGACTCATGACGGACGGCTCATGGCGGACGGCTCATGACCTGCTCGTGATCGGACGGTGGCTCGCGCCCGGCGGCGGACGCGCGGAACAACGGGGGTTGACATGCATCCGATGCTGAAACCGGCACTGCGCCGGGCGTGGCGCGACCGGCAGACCGTGCAATTCGGGGTGACACCGGCGCGGGCGGTGGTGGTCTCGCCCGTGGACACGGCGACGGGGAGCTTCCTGGAGCTCCTGGACGGCACCCGCGGCCTGCCGCGGCTGTACGAGGAGGCCAGAGCCCTGGACCTGTCGCCCGGCCAAGTGGACGCGCTGGTGGAGCGGTTGACCGAGGCCGGGGTGGTCGACGACCCGACGGCGGGCGGCCCGGCGGCTGAGGCGCTGCGCGGGCGGGCCGAGGCGTTCGACCGGACCAGATCCGATCTGGCCTCGCTCTGCCTGGTCCATCCCGAACCGGGCGGCGGGGGGCGGCGGTTGGCGGCCCGCCGGTCCCTGAAGGTGCAGGTGCGGGGCGCGGGGCGGGTGGGGGCGACGATCGCCTCGGTCCTCGCCGCGTCGGGGGTGGGGCGGGTGGAGGTGCTCGACGGCGGGACCGTGCAGCCGTGGGACGTGGCGCCCGGCGGGCTGCCCGAGCAGGCGGTCGGCGAGCGCAGGGTCCCGGCGGCCCAGCAGCTCGTGCGGGGCGCGGCGCCGGGCCGTCCGCCCCGGGCCGGTGAGGGCGACGAGCCGACCGGGCTGTCACTGATCGTGGTGGCCCCCAGGGACGGTCTTGATGTGTACGCACCGGATCCGGTGACCGGCGCGGAGTGGGTGGCGGCGGGCATCCCCCATCTGTACGCGGGAGTTGTGGAGACGACCGGGCTCGTGGGGCCGCTGGTCCTGCCCGGTGGCACCGGGTGCGCGGGCTGTCTGGCGCTGGAGCGGGCCGAGCGCGATCCCGGCTGGCCCCGGATGCTGGCGCAGTGGCGCTCCGGCCGTCGCCAGGGAGCCGTGCCGGCCTGCGACCTGGCGCTCGCGACCGCCGTGGCGGGGCTGGCCGCGGCGCACGCACTGGCCTTTCTGGACGGCGACCTCCCGGCGAGTACGGGCACGCGGTGGGAGGCGTCGCTGCCCATGCTCGGCTGGCGGCCGCGGCGCCTCGGGGCCCGGCTCGACTGTCCCTGCGGCGCTGGTGGGAACAGTGAAGGGGAGGACGCCTCGGGTGGCGTACGGCCGCAGGACACAATGGCCCGGTAACCGCTGTAGACGACGCACTGCCGCGAGGCGCGCGGCACGGCCGGCTGGGATTTGGAGGGGCGCATGTCTGATCTTCCCCGGAAGGCGGTCACCCGGACCGCCAAGTTGGCCGCGCTGCCACTTGGTTTCGCCGGGCGTGCCACCTGGGGCCTGGGCAAACGGATCGGAGGCAAGTCCGCGGAGATAGTCGGCCGCGAGCTCCAGCAGCGCACCGCCGAGCAGCTCTTCAAGGTCCTGGGCGAACTCAAGGGCGGGGCGATGAAGTTCGGGCAGGCCATGTCCGTCTTCGAGTCGGCGCTGCCCGAGGAGGTCGCCGGTCCCTACCGGGCCGCGCTGACCAAGTTGCAGGAGGCGGCGCCGCCCATGCCGACCCGCACCGTGCACGCGGTGCTCGCGGAGCGGCTCGGTCAGGAGTGGCGCGAGCTGTTCCTGGAGTTCGAGGAGAAGCCCGCCGCGGCGGCCTCGATAGGGCAGGTGCACCGGGCGGTCTGGCACGACGGGCGCGAGGTCGCGGTCAAGGTGCAGTACCCGGGCGCCGGTGAGGCGCTGCTCTCGGACCTGACGCAGCTGAGCCGGTTCGCCCGGCTGCTCGGGCCGCTGATCCCGGGCATGGACATCAAGCCGCTCATCTCAGAGCTGCGCGACCGGGTCTCGGAGGAGCTTGACTACGAGCTGGAGGCACAGGCTCAGCGGGAGCACGCGGCGGAGTTCGCGGACGACCCGGACGTGGTGGTGCCCGATGTGGTGCACCAGCGCGACCAGGTCCTGGTGACCGAGTGGATCGACGGGACCCCGCTGTCCGAAGTGATCGCGGACGGTACGGAGGAGCAGCGCGACCGGGCGGGTCAGCTGCTGGCGAGGTTCCTCTTCTCGGGCCCGGCGCGGACCGGGCTGCTGCACGCGGACCCGCATCCGGGCAACTTCCGGCTGCTGCCGCCGGAGAAGGAGGGCGGCGCGTGGCGGCTGGGCGTGCTGGACTTCGGGACGGTGGACCGGCTACCGGGCGGGCTGCCCCGGACGATCGGCGACTCACTGCGGATGACGCTCGAAGGCGACGCCGAGGGCGTCTACGCGCTGCTGTGCGAGGGCGGCTTCGTGAAGGAGTCCATAGACCTCGACCCGGACGCGGTCCTGGACTATCTGCTGCCCATCATCGAGCCCGCGCAGGCGGACGAGTTCACCTTCACCCGTGCCTGGATGCGCGGGCAGGCTGCCCGGATCGCCGACCCGCGCTCCCCCGCGCACCAGTTGGGCAAGCAGCTCAACCTGCCGCCCGCGTATCTGCTGATACACCGGGTGACGCTCTCCACCATCGGGGTGCTGTGCCAGCTGGACGCGACGGTCCGGCTGCGGGACGAGCTGGAGGAGTGGGTGCCCGGGTTCCTGCCCGCGGATGTGGAGGAGCCGGCCGAGCTGGAGAACCTGACGGTCCTTGAGGCCGGGGAGCCGGACGACGAGGAGGACGAGCAGCCCGCCGGGGCGTGAGGTCCGGCGGGCCCGGCGGGGCGGGGCCCCGCGCGGGTCACCACCACACGGAGTCGAGTCTGCTCTCGATCGCCCGGAGGTTGGCGCGCGCGCAGGCGTCGCAGAAGTAGAGACGCTCGCCGTTCTCGACGGAGTAGGTCCAGGTCGGCGGAGTGCTCTCGGCGGGGGTGCCGCAGCGCGAGCACACCACGGTCTCGGCAGCCGGCTGAGTCGGGTCGTCCATTTCGTGACGATACCGCCGCGCGCGGTGGTTGCGGGCACAACGCACCGCGGGGGCCGGTCCGTTCGGACCGGCCCCCGCGGGCTCATTCGTCACTTCGCGCTCTGTCTGGCGGTGCCGACCGTTACTGCATGACGGCCATGGCCAGGGCGCGGCGGGCACGCATCGACACGCGCTCGGCGCGGCGCTGCATCCGCCGGGCGGCGATCAGGCGCATGGCCTGCCGCTCGGCCTCGGCTTCCCGCATGCGCTCGTGCATATGGGCACGGGCGAGGGCTTCTGGCATGAGTTGCATTTCGAGGGTCCTGTTCTGACGCGAGGCGTTCGCGCCGGTGGTGGTGAAGTCTGGGGTCGCGGAGCCCATGAGCTCGCTGGCGGACGTCGTCATAGGGGCCTGCTTCTGGGGGTCGTTCGTCAGGGGGCGGTCGATGGTTCCCGGGCGGTTCATGCAGCAACCGGGTTCTTGCGCGGGCGGCCACGCGGCCGCTTGCGGGCAACGACCACGCCCTGGACAAAGAGCTCGCCGCCCCAGACACCCCAGGGCTCGCGCCGCTCCTTGGCCCCGGCGAGGCAGGCCTCGACCAGCGGGCAGGTGCGGCAGAGGGACTTGGCGTACTCGACGTCTGCCGGGGACTCGGCGAAGAAGACCTCCGGGTCGTACGAGCGGCAGGGGACGGGTACGCCGAGGTTCTCGATGGCGTCGTCGAGCGCGGTGAGCGTGGTGAGGGGAGTCAAGGCGGGGTCCTCCGTGAGACCGGGCGGGGGGATCGTCTGGGCGGGCGGTACGGACGGGGCGTGCGCTTCGAGTTGCACGGTGTTTTTCTTCCTCGTCTTGTTGTCGTTCCGGCCGGTCGGCCGGGTTTCGGCTGGTACCGAGGCCCCTTCGCGCTGTCGTCCCCGTTCGGGGACAAACAGAAGGGCCGCGGATCCCTGGTGGGGTTCCGCGGCCCTGAAGGCGCCTGCCTGATCCTGGATCAGGCTGGATCACTCCAGGGTTCGAGCCCACGGAAGGCCCACATCGTGTGGTGCTGCGTCGTCTGCTTCTCGGCTCCGGCACCGGTGGCCGCAAAGGCATAGGCCTGGGCCTGTCCCTTCACTACTGCTGCTTCCGGTGCCTGGGTCGGTCGCTCATTGCGGTTCCGCACGGGGAAGCTCGCCAGGGAGGACGGAATGACGACCGAGAGGCCGAGCAGACCGGAGACACCGGTGGACATACCGGTGCCCTGGAGCGAGGAGCCGAGCGGGCAGGTGGCGACGACCGAGCGATCGGTCAGTTTGGCGGTGCTGATGCTGGTGAAGTTCATGAAGCTGGTCACTGGTCTCGCCTCCTCTCGGCGTCTCGGGGAGCTGGGGCCCGGGGGCCTTGTCCCATGCGTATTCGGATAAGTACAGCAAGTAGAGCACGGCCGCAGGGCCTCTGAGAAGCCGCTGTTTCCGTGGTTAAGAACCTATGGGGATTCCTGGGGCGGGCGCAAACTATTTTTGCGACGAGTTTTCAAGAGGTCTCCTCGTCGCTTCCGCCAACCTCCTCACCTGCGCAGATGGCCAGGACATCGGTGCCGAAGCGGTCCAGCTTGCGGGCGCCGACACCTGAGATCACCGCGAGCTCCCCGCCGCTGGACGGCACGGCCTCCGCGATCGCCATCAGGGTCTTGTCGGTGAACACGCAGTACGGCGGCTGCCCCAGCAGGCTCGCCTGCCCCGCCCGCCAGTCGCGCAGCCGCTCGTACAGACCCTCGTCCATGTCGGAGGGGCAGTCCTCGCAGCGCATCAGCTTCATCTCACCGGCTTCGGTGAGCGTCTTGCCGCACACCCGGCACAGCACCGGGCCGCGCCGGGTCCGTCTGCGGGCGACGCCGCGCTCGATCCCGCCCGTGGAGCCCGCCGACGAGGAGCGGGCGCCGAGGCCCGCGGACCCCGGCCGCAGGCCGTTCAGGAAGCGGCTGGGGCGCCGCGACGGCCGTCCGCCGGGAGAGCGCGAGAGCGACCAGGACAGGGCCAGGTGCACGCGGGCCCGGGTGACCCCCACGTACAGCAGCCGGCGCTCCTCCTCGACCTGCTCGTCGGTCTTCGCATATGTGATCGGCATCATGCCCTCGGCGAGACCGACCAGGAAGACCGCGTCCCACTCCAGACCCTTCGCGGCGTGCAGCGAGGCCAGGGTGACGCCCTCGACCGTCGGCGCGTGCTGCGCGGCCGCGCGCTCGTCGAGCTCGGCCACCAGGTCGGAGAGCGTCGCGCCCGCCTTGGCACGCGCGAAGTCCTCCGCCAGCCGGACCAGCGCGGCCAGTGACTCCCAGCGGTCGCGGACCGCGCCGGAGCCCGCCGGGGGCGCGGACGTCCAGCCCTTGGTTCCGAGGACGGCCCGCACCTGGGACGGCAGGTCCACGGCGTCGTCGAGCAGCGAGTCGTTGCCCCCCGCCCGGGCCGCGCCGCGCAGGGCGACGCCCGCTTCCCTGACCTCGGGCCGCTCGAAGAACCGCTCGGCGCCGCGCAGCTGGTAGGCCACGCCCGCGTCGGCGAGGGCCTGCTCGTAGATTTCCGACTGCGCGTTGATCCGGTAGAGCACGGCGATCTCGCCGGCCGAGATCCCGGAGGCGATCAGGTCGCGGATGCGCCGGGCGACGCCCTCGGCCTCGGCGGGCTCGTCCCCGTACTCCGTGTAGAGGGGCTCGGGGCCCGCCTCGCGCTGGGAGACGAGTTCGAGGCGGTGCTCGGCGGCGCGGCCGCGCGCCTGGCCGAGCAGGCCGTTGGCGAGGTGCACCACCTGAGGGGTCGAGCGGTAGTCCCGCACCAGCTTCACCACCGTCGCGTTCGGATGGCGGGTGCGGAAGTTCAGCAGGTGGTCGGGGGTGGCGCCGGTGAACGAGTAGATCGTCTGGCTGGCGTCGCCGACGACGCACAGGCTGTCCCGCTCGCCGAGCCACAGCTCCAGGAGGCGCTGCTGGAGGGGGCTGACGTCCTGGTACTCGTCGACCACGAAGTGCTGGTACTGGCCGCGGATCTGCTCGGCGATGTCGTGCCGGTCCTGGAGGACGCCGACGGTGAGCAGGAGCACGTCCTCGAAGTCGATCATCCCCCGGTCGCGCTTGAGCTCTTCGTACGCCCCGTAGATCTGGGAGATCTCGGCGGGGTCGCGCGGGGCATCGCGCAGCGACTTGGCGACCGCCGCCGGGTAGTCGGCGGGGACGGTCTGGGTGACCTTCGCCCACTCGATCTCGCCCGTGACGTCCCGCAGCTCGCCCCGGTCGAGCCGGACGCGGCAGCGGGCGCCCGCCTCCGCGACCAGCTGGACCTTGCGCTCGACCAGCCGGGGCAGCTCACCGCCGACCGCCTTGGGCCAGAAGTACTGGAGCTGGCGCAGGGCGGCCGAGTGGAAGGTGCGGGCCTGGACGCCGCCCGCGCCGAGCTGGCGCAGCCGGCCGCGCATCTCGCCCGCCGCGCGGTTGGTGAACGTGACGGCCAGCACACTGCTCGGCTGCAGGATCCCGGCCCGTACCCCGTACGCGATCCGGTGGGTGATCGCGCGGGTCTTGCCCGTCCCGGCGCCGGCCAGCACGCACACCGGTCCGTGCAGGGCCGTCGCGACCTCGCGCTGCTCGGGGTCGAGGCCGTCGAGCACCGCGTCCGCCGACTCGGGGACCTGTGGGAAGAGCGAGGAGTGCGTTGCTGATGTCACCCCGCCATGCTGCCAGGTCGGCGGAGGCGGAAGGGACGCGTTGTCCACAGGGGGCGGGATTGGTCGTACTAATGCGGGAATGGAGGCCCGGTCGCGTACGTTCTCCCCTTGGCGCTCACCCGCTGAGTTCCACCCACCAAGATCCACCCACCGAGCCGAACATGAGGAGTGCGAGAGCATGCCGGGCACTGTGACGATGTACAGCACCACGTGGTGCGGCTACTGCCGTCGGCTGAAGAGCCAGATGGACCGCGAGGGCATCACGTACAACGAGATCAACATCGAGCAGGACCCGGAGTCGGCGGCCTTCGTCGAGAAGGCCAACGGGGGCAACCAGACGGTGCCGACCGTGCTCTTCGCCGACGGCTCGACGCTGACGAACCCGTCGCTCGCGCAGGTCAAGCAGAAGATAGGCGTCTGAGCCTCCGCTCCACGCGCGCGTAGAGGGCCCCCACCACGTCGGTGGGGGCCCTCCGTGTGCCGGGGCCGGTGGCCGCCGGGCTCAGTGCGTGGGCTTGGGGAGCGGCTTGCCGTACCAGAGCTCGATGAGGCGGGCCGCGATCGAGATGCCGTACGGCGGCAGGACCTCGCCCGACTCGAAGGCGGCGCGCAGGTCCTCGCGGGAGAACCAGCGGGCCTCGTGGATCTCCTCGCCGTCCACGTTGATCTCGGACGACGTGGCGTGCGCCATGAAGCCGAGCATCAGGCTGGACGGGAAGGGCCAGGGCTGGCTGGCGACGTACTCGACCTCGCCGACCGTGACGCCCGCCTCCTCGAAGACCTCGCGGCGCACCGACTGCTCGATGGACTCGCCGGGCTCGACGAAGCCGGCCAGGGTCGAGAAGCGGCCCTCCGGCCAGTGCACCTGGCGGCCCAGCAGCGCGCGGTCCTCCTCGTCCGTGACCAGCATGATCACGGCCGGGTCGGTGCGCGGGTAGTGCTCGGCGCCGCACGCCTGGCAGCGGCGGATGTGGCCGGCGGCCGCGATGACCGTGCGCTCGCCGCAGCGGGAGCAGAAGCGGTGCAGCCGCTGCCAGTTCTCCAGGGCGACCGCGTGGACCATCAGGCCCGTGTCCCGGGGCGACAGGAGCAGCCCGGCCTCGCGCAGGCCCGCCGCGCGCGCGGACTGGTCCATACGGCCCGGCAGGGAGTCCTTCTGGAGCGCGAAGTAGCTGACGCCGTCGTCGTCGGTGCCCAGGAAGTAGCGGTGGGTCTCGGTGACCGGGGCCTCGAAGGCCGGGGTCATCACCAGTTCCGTACGGCCGTCGGCGGTGTCGTCGATCAGGACCTGTCCGCCGGAGACCACGAAGACCCTGGTCGTCGGGTGGCTCCAGGCGGCCGCCAGCCAGGCCTCGTCCAGGCGGTGGTGGGCCGCTCGGTCGATGCCGCTCGCCTCGGTGAGGCTGATGGGTGCGGCGAGGCCGATCGGCCGGTCCGCGGCGGCGTCACTGCTGGTGGTGCTGGTGGTGCTCACAGGTGCTTCCAACTCCCCCGGGTGGATGGGTTCAGCGGTGTTCGTTCAGCGGTGGTGCTTCAGGGCCGCGCGGCCCCGCGGCCCTTCACCGCCGTGTGGCGGCGAGGTCGCCCCACAGGTGGGCGGTCGTCTCGACGCCCTTGAGGAGGAGGTCGACCTCGACCTTCTCGTTGGGCGCGTGCCAGCCGTCGGACGGGACGGAGATCCCCAGGAAGAGCACCGGCGCGCCGAGCACGTCCTGGAGGTCGGCGGCCGGGCCGGAGCCGCCCTCGCGCGTGAAGCGGATCTTCTGGCCGAAGGCGCGGCCCATGGCCCGTACGACGGACTGCAGGGCCGGGTGGTCCAGCGGCGTCAGACAGGGGCGGGTGCCCGCGCTGAAGGCGATCTCGTGCCGGATGCCGGCCGGGACCTGGGCGGCGACCCACTCGGTGACCAGCTTCTCGACCCGTTCCGGATCCTGCCCGGCGACCAGCCGGAACGACAGCTTCACCATCGCCGACGAGGGGATGATCGTCTTGCCGCCGGGGCCCTGGTAGCCGCCGCCGATGCCGTTGACCTCGGCGGTCGGCCGGGCCCAGACGCGCTCAAGCGTCGAGTAGCCGGCTTCGCCGTGGGGGGCGCGGGACTTGGCGGTACGCAGCCACTCGGCCTCGTCGAAGGGCAGCTCGGCGACGAGCTCGCGCTCGGCGTCCGTCAGCTCGGCGATGCCGTCGTAGAAGCCGGGCACGGCGACCCGCTCGTCGGCATCGTGCAGCGCCGCGACCAGGCGGGCGGCGGCGGTGGCCGGGTTGGGCACGGCGCCGCCGAAGGAGCCGGAGTGGATGTCCTGGTCCGGTCCGTACAGCCGGATCTCGCACTCGGCGAGGCCGCGCATGCCCGTGCACACCGTAGGTGTGTTCTCCGACCACATGCCGGTGTCGGAGACGATCACGGCGTCGGCGGCGAAGCGGTCCGCGTGCGCCTCGACGAGAGCGCGGAAGTTCGGCGAGCCGGACTCCTCCTCGCCCTCGACCAGGAGCTTGAGGTTGACGGCGGGGGCGGTGCGGCCGGTGGCGGCGAGGTGCGCCCGCACGCCCAGGGTGTGGAAGAACACCTGGCCCTTGTCGTCGGCCGCGCCCCGCCCGTACAGCCGGCCGTCGCGCAGCTCCGGCTCGAAGGGCTCGGTGTGCCAGCCGTCCTCGCGTGCGGCGGGCTGCACGTCGTGGTGGCCGTAGACGAGCACGGTGGGGGCCTCGGGGTCGCCGGAGGGCCACTCCGCGTAGACGGCCGGGGCGCCCGGGGTCGGGAGGACCTCGGTGACCGGGAAGCCGGTCTCCTTGAGCTTGGCGGCCAGCCAGTCGGCGCTGCGCCGTACGTCGCCGTCGTGCTCGGGCTGGGCCGACACGGACGGGATCCGCAGCCACTGCGCGAGGTCGTCGAGGAAGGCGGCGCGGTGCTGCTCGATGTACGCGCGCACGGTGTCGTCGACTGCGGTCTGGACGGCGTTGTCCGGGGTCTCGCTCATGCCATTGAGCCTATCCGGCTGGTGGTGGTGGCATGTCCGCCGGTGTCCCGGCCGGGCCTGGTGAGGGCGCGAGGGCGGCCTCCTCGCGCGCGTGCCCGTGCTCGCCGCCCGGTGCGCCGGTGCCGCTCGTCCCGCCCAGCAGGATCCGCTCCAGCTCGGCGCGGCCCGGCAGGCGGGCGGGGCGGACCGTGTCCCCTGTACGTACGTACAGGAAGGCGGCCGTGACGGATTCCAGCGGGACGCCGTGCTGCTCGGCCCAGGCGAGGCGGTAGACGGCGAGCTGGAGCGGGTCGCCGGTGGCACCGCGGCCGGTCTTCCAGTCGACGATCTCGTACGTGCCCGGCCGCTCGCCCGGGTACACCGCGTCGATACGGCCGCGGATCACCCGGCCCGCCAGCGTGACCTGGACCGGCGCTTCGATGCGGAGCGGGGTGCGCCGGGCGTACGGGGAGCGCTCGAACGCCTCCTTGAGGGCCGCCAGGTCGCGCTCGTCCGCGATGTCGGCGTCGCTCTCGTCGCCGCCGGGGAGCTCGTCGGGGCCGAGCATGGGCAGCGGCAGCTCCTCGAAGCGGGACTCCACCCAGGCGTGGAACCGGGTGCCGCGGCGGGCTGCGGGCTGCGGCGGCTTCGGCATCGGGCGGGCCAGGTCCTGGGCGAAGCCGTCCGGGTCCGCGGCGAGCCGCAGCAGGTCGGAGGCCGTGAGCGATGGCGGCACCTGGACCTCGCGGCTGGTGGCGCGGGCGCGGCGGAGCTCAGTGGTGAGGGCCTCCAGGTCGCGGTCCCAGGAGGCCATGGCGCGGCGCTCCTCGGGAGTGAGGACGCGCTGCGGAGCGGAGTCGGTATGGGGGCGGGAGGGCTGGGCGGGCACGTCGGCGCGCGCGTGGCCGTCGGCCGGTGCCGGGGGCTCCGCCGGTGCCGGGCGCTGAGTCGGTGCCGGACGCTGAGTCGGCAGGCTCTCCCAGCCGTCCTCCAGCGCGGAGAGGGCATCCAGGTCGTCCGCGTTACCGAAGGCGTCGAAGTCGTCGGGCGGCAGCGGGTCGTCCTCGTAGGAGCCGTCCTCGTAGAACGCTTCCCCGGAGGGGAAGTCGGCCTCCACGCGCGCGTGAACCGAGTCCTCCCGCGCGTAGTGCGGCTCGACGCCGGCCGCCCCCTCCGCGTCCAGGTACGCCAGGACCGTCTCGGCCGCCTTCCGTCGGCGCGCCAGGGACGTGGGGTCGAGCGGGAGCGGCCACGCGTGCGTGGCGGCCGACTCGCTCAGGGCCGGGTTCTCGGCGTCCTCGGCCGGCACGTCGGCCCAGGCCTCGATCTCGCCGTGGCCCGCCTCGCAGTGGGCGTACAGCGCCTCCAGGAAGTCGGACGGGCCGCGCGGCTTCTTCTGGCTCGGGCCCCACCAGTGGCCCGAGCCGAGGAGCAGCGAGCGGGGGCGCGTGAACGTGACGTAGCCCAGGCGCAGTTCCTCGGTGTGCTGGTGCTCCTTCAGCTCCTCCTTGAAGGCCTTGAGGCCCTTGGCGTCCCACTCCGGAGTGGCCGGGAGGGTCGGGGCGTCGCCGCGCAGCGCGTGCGGGAGGACCTTGGCCTGGGCCGTCCAGGCGTCCCGCGACTGGGTGGAGGGGAAGGTTCCGTTGACCAGGCCGGGGACGGCGACCACGTCCCACTCAAGTCCTTTGGACTTGTGGGCGGTGAGCACCTTCACCGTGTTCTCGCCGCCGGGCAGGGCGTTGTCCAGGCCCTTCTCGTACTGGGCGGCGGTGCGCAGGAAGCCGAGGAAGGCCAGCAGCGAGGCCTCGCCGTCGAGGGCCGCGAACCCCGCCGCTATGTCCAGGAAGTTGCCGAGGGTCTCGCGGCGCCGGGCGGCCAGGGCGTGCGGCGAGGCCGAGAGCTCGACCTCCAGGCCGGTGGTGGTGAGCACGCGGTGGAGCACGTCCATGAGCGGGTCGGCGAGCGAGCGGCGCAGATCGCGCAGCTCGGCGGCGAGCCGGGCGAAGCGGACCCGCGCCTCGGCCGAGAACGGCAGCCCGTCGTCCTCGCCGTCGCCCGACTCCAGGAAGGTGTCGAGCGCGTCCGCGAGGGAGATCACCTCGGCCGGGTCGACGCCTTCCACGGCGTCCGCGAGCCGCTGGTCCGGGTCGTCGGACCCGGCCCTCTCGCGCCGTACGAGATGGCGGGCGCGGCGGCCGAGCAGGGCGAGGTCGCGAGGGCCGGTGCGCCAGCGCGGGCCGGTCAGGACGCGGACGAGCGAGGCGTTGGCGCCCGGGTCCTGGAGGACTTCGCAGACCGCCACGAGGTCGGCGACCTCGGGAAGGTGGAGCAGCCCGGAGAGGCCGACGACCTCGACCGGGATGTCGCGCGCGACGAGCGCGCCCTGGATCTGCGGGAAGTCGCCCGCCGTCCGGCACAGGACGGCGATCTCGCCGGGCTCCTTGCCGGTGCGGACGAGGTGCGCGAGGGAGTCCGCGAGCCAGTCGATCTCTTCCTGGTGGGTGTCGAGCAGGGCGATGCGGACCGTGCCGTCGCGCTCGGCGCCGGGGGCGGGGCGCAGCGCCTCCACGCCCGCGTGCATCGCGCGCAGCGGCGCGGCCAGCGAGTTGGCGAGGTCGAGCAGACGGCCGCCGCTGCGGCGGTTCTCGCTCAGCGAGTGGCGGGTGGCCGGGCGGCCGTCCGCGTACGGGAAGTGGCGCGGGAAGTCGTCGAGGTTGGCCACCGAGGCGCCGCGCCAGCCGTAGATGGCCTGGCAGGGGTCGCCGACGGCCGTCACGGCGTGTCCGGTCCCCTCGCCGAACAGGGCCGCGAGCAGCCGGCGCTGGGCGACCGATGTGTCCTGGTACTCGTCGAGCAGCACGACGCGGAACTCGTCGCGCAGGATCCGGCCGACCTCGGGGCGGGTGAGGGCGAGCTCGGCGGAGAGCGCGATCTGGTCACCGAAGTCGAGCAGGTCACGGGACTTCTTGGCATCCCGGTAACGGACGGTGAGGTCGAGGAGTTCCAGCCGACCCTCGGCCGCTTCGGGCACCTTGCGCAGATCCGCGTTGCTGAGCCTGGCGCCCTCCAGCGCCCGGAGCAGCTCCTGGTCGTACGCCCACAGCTCCTCCGGTCGTACGAGGTGCTCGGCGAGCTCCGCATCCAGCGCCAGCAGGTCGCTGACAAGGGAGGCGAAGGACTTGGTCAGCGCGGGGTAGGGGCCGGGCGCCTCGCGCAGCACACGGGCCGCGAGCTGGTAGCGGGTGGCGTCCGCGAGCAGCCGGGAGGTGGGCTCAAGACCTATCCGCAGACCGTGATCGGTCAGGAGCTGTCCGGCGAACGCGTGGTACGTCGAGATCCGCGGCTCGCCCGGGGGGTTGTCGGGGTCGATCGCGTCCGGGTCGGTGATGCCCGCGCGGACCAGCGCCGTCCGGACCCGCTCGGCGAGCTCGCCCGCGGCCTTGTTGGTGAAGGTCAGGCCGAGGACCTGCTCGGGGGCGACCTGCCCGGTGCCGACCAGCCAGACCACCCGGGCCGCCATGACGGTGGTCTTCCCGGACCCGGCGCCGGCCACGACGACCTGCGGGGCGGGCGGGGCCGTGATGCACGCCGTCTGCTCCGGGGTGAACGGGATGCCGAGGAGCTCCTTGAGCTCTTCGGGGTCGGTGAGGATGGGCACCCCAGAGAGGCTAACGGGGCTCACTGACAACCGTGGTCCCCGTCGACGCCGGTGTGACGCTCCCCGCACCTCCCGCCGGGGCGCGCCCGGGCGTCAGGCCTTCAGCTCACCGGTCCCGCCGGAGCCGGATCCGGAGCTGCCGCCGGGCTTCATGCCCAGCTTCTCCAGGTCCATGATCTGGTCGGCGGGCGGCGGAGTGATCGTCACCGGCTTGTCGTAGTCACTGAAGGTGACGGTGCCCGGCTCGTCGCCGCCCGTCTCGACGACCTTCAGCAGGTGGGCCGGCCCTTGCTTGGCGACGTACATCGTGACGGCGGATCCGTCGCGCTGCTTCTTGCCTCTGAGCGTGACCGCGGGCACACCGGCGACGACAGTGTCGGCGCCCTTGGTCATCCCGGTGCGGTCGCTCTTGTCGTCGTCCATGCCCGCGACGAGCTCGGAGAGCACGCAGAACTCGCCCATGCCGTCGCCGGACGCCTTGCCGTGGCGCTTCTTGGACTTCTTCGGAGCGTCCGCCGGCATCTTCATCCAGCGGCCCTTGAGCACCTCGATCATGGCGTCGGCCTGCCGCTTGGGGGTGCCGTCCTCCTTGGCGACGGCCCGGTAGAACTTCTCGTCGCCCTTCATGTAGAAGGACTTGAGGTCGGCCTTGACTATGTGGGCCGTGCCGCCCTTGACGGTCGCCCTGCCGGAGCAGTGGCCCTTGCTGGTGACCGTGACCTCGATGGCCATGTGCTCACCGTCGGAGATGCCCGCGCCGGACACCTTGACGGTGTTCGCCGCCTTCGTCACCCCGACCGCCTTCTCGGCGATCGCGTCGGCTGTCATCCCCGCGAACGGGTCCACGGGCGTGGGGGAAGCCGTTGCGGACGGCTTCTTGGCCTCGGAAACGCCCTTGGCCTTGGTGTCACCGTCCTTGCCGCAACCCGCAAGACCGGCGACGGCGGTCGTACAGACCACCGCGACGACCAGAACCTTCCGACTGACCCGCATGCGTCTCTCCTCACAGACTGATGAACCCGCGACATGGGCGACTGTCGTGGCCCCATCAATACAGCGCCCCCACCCCCACATCCGTCACTCCAGCACCTGCCGCCCCTCCGGCTGGGCCGAGCACGACGTACGGAAAGTGCAGTTCGTGCAGTGCTGGCCCGGGTTCGGGGTGAAGTGCTCGTCCAGGACCCGGCCCGCGGCCGTGGCCAGGAGGTCGCCGACCCACTCCCCCGCCAGCGGCTCCTGCGCCTGGACCTTCGGGTACGCCTCGCCGCCCTCCTTCTTGGGGGCGGGCTGACGCAGATGGACCAGCTCGGCGCCGCCGGACGCGGGGCGCTCGCCCGCGAACGCCTCGTCGACCGCGCCCCGCTCGACCGCCAGCTGATAGACCGCCAGCTGCGGATGCGCGGCCACCTCGTTCGCGGTGGGTGCCTGCTTGCCGGTCTTGAAGTCGACGACATAGGCGCGGCCCGCCTCGTCCTGCTCCACCCGGTCCATGGAGCCGCGGATGCGGACCTCGTACTCGCCGGCCTCCAGCGTCACGTCGAAGTCGTGCTCGGTGGCGACGGGGGTGCGGCCCGTCCGGTCGAGCGTGTGCCAGCGCAGGAACCGCTCCAGCGCCACGCGCGCGTTGTTCTTCTCCTGGGCCGACTTCCAGGGCGCGTCGAAGGCCAGCGCGTCCCACACCGAGTCCAGCCGTTCCATCAGCACGGCCAGATCGGCGGGCGTACGCCCGGAGGCGACCTCGTCCGCCAGCACGTGCACCACGTTGCCGAAGCCCTGCGCGGCGGTCGCGGGCGCGTCGGCCTTCACCTCGCGGCCCAGGAACCACTGCAGCGCGCAGGTGTTGGCGAGCTGGTCGAGCGCGCTGCCGGAGAGCACGACCGGGTGATCGCGGTCGCGCAGGGGAACCGCGGAGCGCGTCGGCTCGTTCAACCCCCACCAGCGGTCCGGGTGGGCCGCGGGGACGAGCGGCTGGCCCTCGTCGTCGGTGAGGGCCGCGAGGCGGGCGAGGCGGCGGGCGGCGGCGTCCCGCAGCGCCTCGGACGCCTCCGGGTCGACGGTGGTGGCGCGCAGCTCCGCCACCAGCGCGGCGACGGCCAGCGGGCGGCGGGGCCGGCCGGTGACGTCCTTCGGCTCCTCGCCGAGCTCGGCGAGGAAGCGGGAGGGCTGATCGCCGTCGTCGGCCGGGGCCTTGACCGCCGTCACTACGAGACGGTCGCGCGCGCGGGTGGCGGCGACGTAGAAGAGGCGGCGCTCCTCGGCCAGGAGGGCGCCGGGGGTGAGCGGTTCGGCGAGGCCGTCGCGGCCGATGCGGTCGGCCTCCAGGAGCGAGCCTCGGCGGCGCAGATCGGGCCAGAGGCCTTCCTGGACGCCCGCGACGACGACCAGGCTCCACTCCAGGCCCTTGGAGCGGTGGGCGGTCATGAGGCGTACGGCGTCGGGGCGCACGGCGCGGCGGGTGAGGGTGTCGGCGGCGATGTCCTGGGCGTCGACCTCCTCAAGGAAGTTGAGCGCGCCCCGGCCGCCGGTGCGCTCCTCGGCGCGCGCCGCGGTGTCGAACAGCGCGCACACCGCGTCCAGGTCGCGGTCGGCGTTGCGTCCGGCCGTGCCGCCGCGCAGCGCGGCGCGTTCGAGGCGCTGGGGCCACGGGGTGCCGCTCCACAGCTCCCACAGGGCCTCGGCCGCGGTACCGCCGCCCTCCAGGAGCTCGCGGGCCTTGCGCAGCAGCGCGCTCAGACGCTGGGCGCCCCGGGCGTACGCGGGGTCGTGCGCGACGAGCCGCTCCGGCTCGGCGAGCACGCGCGCGAGGAGGAGGTCGGAGGGCGGCGGCACGCGATTGCCCGCCGCCCGCTCCTCGTCGCGCAGGGCGCGGCCGAGGCGGCGGATGTCGGCGCTGTCCATGCCGCCGAGGGGCGAGGTGAGCAGGTCGAGGGCGGTTTCGGGGTCGAGCCAGGTGGGCGGGGTGTCATCGGCCGCCTCGCCGTCGGCGGCCGCGCCACCGCTCTCGTCGCCCGCCTCCGCCGGACCCGGCAGCGCCGCGGTCGCCACCGCCCGCAGGGCCGTCAGCAGGGGCGTCACCGCGGGCTCGTGGCGCAGGGGGATGTCCGTGCCGTCCACCTCCACCGGGACGCCCGCCGAGGTCAGGGCGCGTCGCAGGGCCGACAGGGCGCGGGTGCCAGCGCGGGTCAGGACCGCCATGTCATGCCACGGAACGCCCTCTTCCAGATGGGCGCGCCGGACGATGTCCGCGATGTTCTCCAGCTCCGTGGAGGCCGTCGGGTAGGTGTACGACTCGACGCGCCCGCCCGCGCGTACCGCCGCCAGCTCGCGGTGCGCCCGTACCTTCTCGGACGGCAGCCGCGGCATCGGCATCCGCCGGGTCAGCAGCCGGGTCGCCGTGAGGAGCGCCTCGCCCGAGCGGCGCGACGTCGTCAGCACCTCGACCGGCGCCGGAGTGCCGTCGGCGCGCGGAAACGTGTCCGGAAAGTCGAGGATCCCGTTGACGTCGGCGCCCCGGAACGCGTAGATCGACTGGTCCGGGTCGCCGAAGGCGACCAGCGTGCGCCCCCCGCCCGCGAGGGCCCGCAGCAGGCGGACCTGAGCCGGGTCGGTGTCCTGGTACTCGTCCACGAACACCGCGTCGTACGCATCGGCCAGAGCGGGCCCGTACGACGGGGCGGAGGAGGAGACGTGGGACGACGTGCCGGAGTGCGGGGCGCGCTCGGCGAGCAGCACCGCCCGGTGGACCAGTTCCGCGTAGTCCAGTACGCCCTGGAGGTCGAGGACGTCGAGATATTCGGCCAAGAACGCGGCCGCCGCACGCCAGTCGGGGCGGCCGGTGCGCCGGGCGAAGTCGGCCAGTGCGTCCGGCCCCAGGCCCAGCTCCCGGCTGCGGGCGAGCACCGCGCGCACCTCGTCGGCGAAGCCGCGCGTGGTCAGACAGGCGCGCAGTTCGTCGGGCCAGCGGACGGGGGCGAGCCCCTCGCGCTCCAGGCCGAGCTGGCCGGCCAGCAGATCGCGCACGGCCACGTCCTGCTCGGGGCCGGACAGCAGTCGCAGCGGCTCGGCGAACAGGTCGGCGTCCTGGTGGGCGCGGACCAGGGCGTAGCAGTAGGAGTGGAAGGTGGTGGCCTGCGGGCCCCGGGTGCCGCCCAGGCGCAGCGCCATCCGGTCGCGGAGCTCCACCGCCGCCTTGCGGCTGAAGGTGAGGACGAGGATGCGCTCGGGGTCGGTCCCGGCGGCCACCCTGGCCGCGACCGCCTCGACGAGCGTCGTGGTCTTGCCGGTGCCCGGTCCGGCGAGGACGAGCAGCGGCCCACGGCCGTGGTCAACCACCGCCCGCTGCCGTGCGTCCAGCAAAGGGGGGTCCACCGGCCTCAGCGGGGTACGTACCAGTCGGTACGCGCCGGCGGACCGCCGTCGTACCTGGGGGTACGTCGTACGCCCGGTGAAGGAGGAGGAGCTCACGTGGATCGCCGGTCCTGGTGGGTGTGCTGGTGATGAGGGTGCGGACGGGGGCCGTGCCGACTGTCGACGGTACGCCGAAGCGCGGCCGGCACGCAGCGAGTCATCCGTACGGGCCTGCGGCCGCCCCCGGCGACGCCCGATGGCCGAAGCTGTCAGATATGAGCCGCCCCGCCGCCGACCTCGTGCTCCGCGCCCGCCGCCCGCGCGGTGACCGTTGTCTCCTCGGCGCGCCCGGAACGGCTCCCCGCACCATCGGCGCCTTCCGCGCCGCCGTCCCAGCGCGCACGGCGCATGTCGAGGCGCGGCAGATGCCCCTCGGCGGCGCGGCTCGCCTCGCGCAGCGGCGTGGACTCCTCCCGGTAGTGGCCGAGGGCGCGCAGCTCGTGGCCCGGCAGCAGCGCCCCGTCCGAGCGCACCACGCGCCACCAGGGCGCGGCGGCGCCGTACAGCGCCATGACGCGTCCGACCTGGCGGGGCCCGCCCTCGCCCAGCCATTCGGCGACGTCCCCGTAGGTCATCACCCGGCCCGGCGGGATGTGCTCGGCGACGTCCAGCACCCGTTCGGCATACTCCGGGAGTTCCGGAAGCTCATCGCTCACCCTGTCCATCCTGCCGTACGCCACCGACAGTGGAGCGGGGAGCAGGCTCCCGTTGACCGCGCGCACCATGGCCACAGGGCGCGCACCGCACGGCGTACGCCGTATCGACACACCCTGATGCCCCCTTGCGGAGCCCGGTCATGCCACCATCATGCGGGCGGTGACCGGTGATACGAGAGCACGAAGACCAGACCGAAGACCAGACCGGCGAGACAGCGGACCAGACGGCGAAGGAGCGGGGCGTGCAGCCACCCGAAGCGGCGGCCGGCAGCACCCCGGAGACGGGGGCGCGGTCCGACGTACCCGCCTCCGGCGCGAAGGCCGTCTCCGCGCCCGAGGCCCCGTCCGGCTCCCCCGCGCCCGGCGCCAGAGCCTCCTCCGTGCCCCCCTCCGGCGCCACGGCCACCTCCGCGCTGCGCGGGGCGGCGGAGAAGGAGTGCGGGTCCGGCTTCGAGGCCTGTGAGGGTTCGGGGGCCATCGAGCGCGTCTCCGTGGACGAACCGCTGCTCCCCGCGCGCGTGCACCGCCCCTCCGACCTCGTACGGCTGATCAGCGGCGTACTGGCCATCGCGATCGTGCTCACCATCGCCGCCATCGCCCACCACACCACGTCCGGCCTTGAGCAGGACATCAGCAAGGGCTCGGACCAGGCGCCGGACGTACTGATCCGGCTGGCCGGTCTGGTCTCCTCCATCGCCGTACTGATCCTGCCGGTCGCCTTCGCCATCGAGCGGCTGATCAAACGCGACGGGCTGCGCATCGCGGACGGTGTGCTCGCGGCCGTGCTCGCCCACGGCGCCGCCCTCGCCACCGATCTCTGGGTGGCCAAGTCGGCGCCCGAGTCGATCACCAGCGCGCTCACCCAGCAGTCCGGCACGGGCGGTCTCACCGACCCCGTACACGGCTATCTCGCCCCGGTCATCGCCTATATGACGGCCGTCGGCATGGCCCGCAGACCGCGCTGGCGGGTCGCCCTGTGGGCGGTCCTGCTGCTCAACTCGTTCGCCGTGCTCGTCGGCGGCCAGACGACCGCCTTCTCGATCCTCGTCACGGTCCTGATCGGCTGGACGGTCGCCTACGGGACGCTGTACGCGGTGGGGTCGCCCAACGTCCGGCCCACCGGCCAGACCCTCCTCGCCGGGCTGCGCAACGTGGGCTTCCGGCCGCTCACCGCGATGCGCGCCGAGGACGTCCCGGACTCCATGGAGCAGGGCGACCGGGGCCGCCGCTACTTCGTGACCCTGGAGGACGCGCCGCCGCTCGACGTCACCGTCGTCGACCGCGAACAGCAGGCCCAGGGCTTCTTCTACCGGGTGTGGCGGCGGCTGACCCTGCGCTCCATCACCACCCGCCGCTCCATCCAGTCGCTGCGCCAGGCCCTGGAGCAGGAGGCGCTGCTGGCGTACGCGGCGATCGCGGCCGGGGCGCACGCGCCGAAGCTCATCGCCACCTCCGAGCTCGGCCCTGACGCCGTGATGCTGGTGTACGAGCACACCGGCGGGCGCTCCCTGGACTCGCTGGCCGACGAGGAGATCACCGACGATCTGATGCGCAGCGCCTGGCGGCAGGTGCGCGCGCTCCAGTCGCGGCGCATCGCCCACCGCAGGCTCGCGGGGGACGCGATCCTGGTGGATCGTTCCGGCACGGTCATCCTCACGGATCTGCGCGGCGGCGAGATCGCGGCCGGCGATGTGGTCCTGCGTATGGACATCGCGCAGCTCCTGGTCACCCTGGGGCTGCGGGTCGGCGCCGAACGGGCGGTGGCCGCCGCCGTGGACGTGCTCGGCCCGGACACCGTCGCCGACAGCCTGCCGCTGCTCCAGCCGATCGCGCTGAGCCGCTCCACGCGCGCGACGCTGCGCCGCATGGCGCGCGAGCAGGCGCAGCGCGAGCGCGAGGCCGTCATCGAGGCGTCGCTCGCGGCCAAGGAGGCACGGGCCGCCGAGGCGGCGGAGGCCAGACAGCGCGAGACACAGGTTCTGAGCGCCCCCGAGCAGCCGTCTGCCGCCGGGGAGGAGCGCAAGGCCGTACGGGCCGAGAGCAAGGCCGTGCGCGCCGAGAAGAAGGCCGAGAAGGAGGCCATCGACGAGGCCCTGGAGAACGCGCGCGAGGACGATCTGCTCACCCAGATCCGCGCCCAGGTGCTGCTGATCCGCCCGCAGGCGCCGGTGGAGCCGGTGCGCCTGGAACGCATCAAGGTGAAGACCCTGCTGACGTTCGTCGCCGGTGCCATCGCCGCGTACTACCTGCTGGTGCAGATCACCCACATCAAGTTCGGCGATCTCGTCGCGAACGCGCAGTGGGGCTGGGTGGCGGCGGCCGTGCTCTTCTCGGCGCTCTCCTACCCGGCGGCGGCGGCGAGCCTGCTGGGCTTCGTACCGGAGAAGGTGCCGTTCGGACGGGCCGTGATCGCGCAGGTCGCGGGCTCGTTCGTGAAGCTGGTCGCCCCGGCGGCGGTCGGCGGTGTCGCCCTGAACACCCGGTTCCTCCAGCGCGCGGGGGTCCGCCCCGGCCTCGCGGTGGCGAGTGTGGGCGCCTCACAGCTCTTCGGACTCGCCTCGCACATCTCGCTGCTGCTGGTCTTCGGCTATGTGACGGGCACCGAGAAGACCCCGGACCTGTCGCCGTCCCGGACCGTGATCGCGGGTCTGCTCACGGCGGCGGTGCTGATCCTGGTGGTCACCGCCATCCCCTTCCTGCGGAAGTTCGTGGTCACCCGGGTCCGGTCGCTGTTCGCCGGAGTGGTGCCGCGCATGCTGGACGTGCTCCAGCGGCCCCAGAAGCTGCTCACCGGCCTCGGCGGAATACTGCTGATCACGGGCACCTTCGTGATGTGTCTGGACGCGTCCATCCGGGCGTTCGGCTCCGGTGACAACACCCTCAGCTACGCGAGCGTCGCGGTGGTCTTCCTCACCGCCAACGCACTGGGATCGGCCGCCCCGACGCCGGGCGGTGTCGGCGCGGTCGAGCTGGCGCTCTCCACGGCCCTGACCATCGCGGGCCTGCCCGCCGAGACGGCGGCCTCCGCCGTGCTGCTCTACCGGCTGCTCACCTTCTGGCTTCCGGTGCTGCCGGGCTGGCTGTGCTTCAACTACCTGACCCGCAGGGGCGAGCTCTGACGGACCCGTGCGGAGGCCCCGGCCACCCGCATGGCCTGCGGTTTCGCGCGGGTCCCGGCTGACGGGCCCACGATGGGGAGCATGGAGAACTCCGCCGCCCTGCGTGCCGCCTCTCTCGCCACCGTCACCGCCGCCGTACTGCTCGCCGCCACTGGGTGCTCCGACAGCGGGACCAAGGAGTCGTCCCCGGCCAAGGCGTCGGCGCTCGCCTCCCAGAAGCTGAACTGGAAGAAGTGCGGCGCGCCCTCCCCGGCGGAGGGGAGCGGGGACGCGCCCTCGCCGCCGCCCGGCGGGGGCGAGTGGAAGTGCGCCACCATGCGCGTGCCCCTCGACTACGACAAGCCCGACGCCGGGTCTGTCGAGCTCGCGCTCATCCGGGCCGAGGCCCGCGAGAAGGACAAGCGCATCGGGTCGCTGATCTTCAACTTCGGCGGCCCGGGCGGCTCCGGAGTGACCACCCTGCCCGCCGCCGCGGGCGACTACGAGAAACTCAGGGCCCGCTACGACCTGGTGAGCTTCGACCCGCGCGGGGTCGGCTCCAGCGCACCCGTGGAGTGCGAGAGCGACAGCCAGCTCGACCGCTACTTCGCGCAGGACTTCACGCCGGACGGCGCGGCCGAGGAGAAATCCCTCACCGACAACATGAAGTCGTTCGCCGCGACCTGCCAGTCCAACTCGGGGCGGGTCCTTCCCCATGTCGGCACCACCAGCGCCGCGCGCGACATGGACCTGATGCGCCAGGTCCTGGGCGACGACAAGCTGTACTACTTCGGCATCTCCTACGGGACCGAACTGGGCGGGGTATACGCCCACTTGTTCCCCAAGAACGTCGGCCGGGCCGTCTTCGACGCCGTCGTCGACCCCACCAGCACCGCCGAGCAGGGCGCGCTCGGGCAGGCCAAGGGCTTCCAGCTCGCCCTCGACAACTTCGCCCAGGACTGCGTGGACCGGGGCGACCGGTGCCAGCTGGCCGGATCGAACCCGAAGGAGGTCGAGGCCGGCATCGTCAAGCTCCTCACCGGCCTCGACAAGCAGCCCATCCCCGGCAGCGGCACCCGCATGCTGACGCAGACCGAGGCGACCAACGGCATCGCCCAGGCCCTGTACTCCAAGGAGTACTGGCAGCTCCTTGAGCAGGGCGTGGACGAGGCGGAGGGCGGGAGCGGCGCCCTCCTGCTCGCCCTGTCCGACGCGATGAACGGCCGGGCCAAGGATGGTACTTACAGCAACATCCAGGCGGCCAACACCGCCATCAACTGTGCTGATTTCAAGGATCGTTACTCACTGGACCAAACGAAGGCCAAGCTGCCCGAGTTCCGCAAGGCGTCCCCCGTTTTCGGCGACTTCCTCGGCTGGGGTCTGCTGGGCTGCACCGCCTGGTCCGTGCCCGGCCAGTGGAGCACCCCCGACGTGAGCGCACCGGGCGCGGCGCCGATCGTGGTCGTCGGCAACACCGGCGACCCGGCCACGCCGTACGAGGGCGCCAGGCACATGGCGGAGAAGCTCGGGCCGGGCGTGGGGGTGGAGCTGACGTACAAGGGGCAGGGGCACGGGGCGTACAACAGCGGCAGCAAGTGCGTGCAGGACGCGGTGAACACGTATCTGCTGGACGGCAGGGCCCCGGCGGCCGGGACGGTCTGCCAGTAGCCCGGGCGAGCTCCCGGACCCGCGCCGGGCGGGGCTCGGGGCCGGTGCCGGGGCGGGCTCGCGGGGCGTTGTCAGTGGGCCCGCCTACGATGACTGGACTTGATTGACTCGGCCTGCGGGGGGCGTCCATGAACGGTCTTGTACGTGTACGGGCGGGGGCGCTGGCCGTCGTCGCCGTGCTGGCGGGCGGGTTGCTCGCGGGCTGCGACTCCGGCGGGGAGGCCTCGGGCGCCACCGCCCCGCCGAAGAGCACGGCCTCGGCCGCGCCGACGCGGAGCACGGACGACAAGGCGCGGGCGCTTCCGGACGCGCTCACCGGGCAGCGGCCGCGCTGGAGTTCGTGCCAGAGCTCGGGGTGGCAGTGCGCCGAGGTCAAGGTGCCGCTGGACTACGCGAAACCGGCCGGTGACACCATCTCCGTCGCGCTCGTGCGCAAGCAGGCACGCGACAAGGACAAGCGGATCGGCTCGCTGCTCTTCAACTTCGGCGGCCCCGGCGGCTCGGGCGTCGAGATCCTGCCGCGGGCCGCGGACACCTTCCGCTCCCTCAACTCCCGCTACGACCTCGTCGGTTTCGACCCGCGCGGCGTCGCCAAGAGCTCCGGCGTGGTGTGCCGCGACGACAAGGAACAGGCGGACGCCGAGCGGCGGATCGACGCCACCCCGGACACCCCGGCCGAGGAGGCGGCCTTCCTCAAGGACGGCGCCGACTTCGGCGCGGGCTGCGAACGCCGCTCCAAGAAGGTCCTGCCGTATGTGGGGACGAGCAACGCGGCCCGGGACATGGACCTGCTCCGCCAGGTCCTCGGCGACGCGAAGCTCAACTACTTCGGAATATCGTACGGAACCGAACTGGGCGGCACCTACGCCCACTTGTTCCCGCACAACGTGGGGCGGACCGTCCTGGACGCGGTGGTCGACCCGACCGCCGACACGGTGGGCCACGCCCGGAACCAGGCCACCGGCTTCCAGCGGGCGCTCGACGACTACT
Source organism: Streptomyces sp. NBC_00224 (assembly GCF_041435195.1). Taxonomy (NCBI): domain Bacteria; kingdom Bacillati; phylum Actinomycetota; class Actinomycetes; order Kitasatosporales; family Streptomycetaceae; genus Streptomyces; species Streptomyces sp. NBC_00224. The sequence goes on along the minus strand of NZ_CP108106.1, from coordinate 5,936,736 downwards.
TGAAGTCGACCGGCCAGGACCCGAAGACGGGCACCGAGCGGATCGCGAAACTCCTGTCGCGGCTCGACGAGCGGCCGCTGCCCACGGCGGGCGGGCGGGGGCTCAACCAGAGCCTCGCACTGACCGGCATCGTCATGCCGCTGTACTCGAAGGAGAGCTGGCCCTACCTCACCCAGGCGCTCACGGAGGCTCAGGAGCGCGGCACCGGCAATCTGCTGCTCGCGATGGCCGACTCCTACAACGACCGCTCCAAGAGCGGCCGTTACGGGACGCAGAGCCACTCTCAGCGGGCGATCTCCTGCGACGACAGCAAGGCCCGGCCGACCGCCGCACAGGCGAAGGCGCTGCTGCCGGAGTTCCGGAAGATATCGCCGGTCTTCGGGGAGTTCCTGGCCTGGGACACGGCCGGCTGGTGTGCGAACTGGCCGGTGCCGGGCGAGCGGGACGTGCCGGAGGCGAGCGCCCCGGGGGCGGGCCCGGTGCTGGTGGTGGGCACCACCGGCGACCCGGCGACCCCGTACGAGGGCGCGAGGAGGATGGCGGACAAGCTGGGCGCGGGAGTGGGGGTGCTGCTGACCAACAAGGGCGAGGGACACGGCGCGTACACCAAGGGCAACACCTGTGTGATGCGGACCGTCGACGCGTATCTGCTGGAGGGCAAGGTCCCGGCGAACGGGACCGTCTGCTCGTCCTAGCGGACCGGGCGCGGCCGGGCCGCGGTCCGGCCGGGCGGCCGTCAGGCGTGGGCGCGCTTGAGGGTGCGCAGGATCAGCCACTGGTCGCCCCAGGCCATCGCCGTGGCAAGGACCGCCATCACGATTCCGACGACGAGGCTGCCGCCCGCCGCGCCCATCGCGAGACCCGCGAAGCTCAGGCCGAAGCGGACCGCGAAGCGGATGCCGAGCAGGCCGAGGGCGAGCAGCCGGGTGCGCTTGTTCTTCCAGAGCGCCCTCATGTAGCGCATCCGGGCGCGGAGGACGGTGAGCGTGAGGGCGATGTTCAGCGCGGCCACGACCGGGATCAGCCAGTAGACCACCGGGTACGCGCGGGCGATGTCGAAGACCCCGGCGAAGCAACCGACCAGCGGGAAGTACCAGTTGGGCAGGCCCTTGATCTCCGGCTGCGCCGTGGTCCCGTCCTGCGCCGTGGCTCCGTCCTGCGCCGTGGTCCCGGTTGCGGCGGTGCGGACCTGGTTCTCGATTGCCACCGTGCTCATCACAGTGCCCCCTTCGCGTGCGCTCTCTCGCTGACAAGAGAGAGCTTCGCTCAGGGGGCACCGACCACGGCAGAGATGACCGTCCCGGGTCCCGCAGGACAAATGTCCTACGGCCCGGAACCGGTATCAGTAGACGGGCTTCTCCGGCTCGATCTGGTGGACCCAGCCGATCACGCCGCCGCCGACGTGGACCGCGTCCGCGAAGCCCGCGGACTTCAGGACCGCGAGCACCTCGGCCGAGCGGACGCCCGTCTTGCAGTGCAGCACGATGCGCTTGTCCTGCGGCAGGTCCTGGAGGGCGTTGCCCATCAGGAACTCGTTCTTCGGGATCAGCTTGGCGCCCGGGATGGAGACGATCTCGTACTCGTTCGGCTCGCGGACGTCGATGATCTCGATCTTCTCGTCGGCGTCGATCCACTCCTTGAGCTGGCGGGGAGTGATCGTCGAGCCGAGCGCCGCCTCCTGGGCCTCCTCGGACACGACGCCGCAGAAGGCCTCGTAGTCGATGAGCTCGGTGACGGTCGGGTTCTCGCCGCAGATCGCGCAGTTCGGGTCCTTGCGGACCTTCACCTGGCGGTACTGCATCTCCAGGGCGTCGTAGATCATCAGACGGCCGACCAGCGGTTCGCCGACGCCCGCGAGGACCTTGATCGCCTCGGTGACCTGGATGGAGCCGATGGACGCGCAGAGCACGCCCAGGACGCCGCCCTCGGCGCAGGAGGGGACCATGCCCGGCGGCGGGGGCTCCGGGTAGAGGCAGCGGTAGCAGGGCCCGTACTCGGACCAGAAGACCGAGGCCTGGCCGTCGAACCGGTAGATCGAGCCCCACACGTACGGCTTGTCGAGCAGCACGCACGCGTCGTTGACGAGGTACCGGGTGGCGAAGTTGTCCGTGCCGTCGACGATCAGGTCGTACTGGCTGAAGATGTCCATCACGTTCTCGGCTTCGAGCCGCTCTTCGTGCAGGACCACGTTCACGTACGGGTTGATCCCCAGGACCGAGTCCTTGGCGGACTCGGCCTTGGAGCGGCCGATGTCGGCCTGGCTGTGGATGATCTGGCGCTGCAGGTTCGACTCGTCGACCTCGTCGAACTCGACGATGCCGAGCGTGCCGACACCGGCGGCGGCCAGGTACATCAGGGCCGGCGAGCCGAGGCCGCCGGCGCCCACACAGAGCACCTTGGCGTTCTTCAGCCGCTTCTGCCCGTCCATCCCGACATCGGGAATGATCAGGTGGCGCGAGTACCTGCGGACCTCGTCGACGGTGAGCTCGGCAGCCGGCTCTACCAAGGGTGGCAGCGACACGTGAACCTCTATTACGCAGTCGGTCGGTATGTCAGTACGGTTGTTCTCTCCGCAACACTGCCACGCCGCTTCTCATTCCGAGATACCCGGTCCGATACGCGAGACGATTTCGTCCCAGTAGCCGGGCAGTGTCTCGAATGGGTTCATTTGTCCCCCGTCGTCGCCGCGATCGGTGAAGTAGATCGTGCCCGCGCCCTGCCAGCGGGCGATCCGCAGGGCCTCGTCGAGGTGGGCGCGGGGCACCCCGTGGACGAAGTGGCAGAAGCGCTCCTCCGGGTAGTCGGCGGTCCACTCGGCCACTTGCGACCACCGGTACTCGCTCCACGGGCCGGTGAAGGTGACCAGTTGGTCGGCGGCCTCCGCGTAGCCCGGGTACGGGTGGGCGCCCTGGCCGAGGACCAGGTGGGCGCCCTCGCGCAGGGCCCGCAGGGTCGACACCGTGCGCCGCACCTCCGGCAGCGCGTCCCGGTCCGTGGGACATCGGTCCAGGAGGAAGCCGTCGACGCGGTACCAGTCGAGGAACCGGTGCGCGTCGGAGATCTGCTCGCCGAAGGAGCGGGTCCCGTACGCGGTGTCGAGGTGGCCCAGGACGCGGATGCCCGCGTTGCGCAGCTTTCCGGCGGCCTCCAGGCAGTGCGGGTCGGGCCGGGTGCCCGGGCCGTCGGCGACGTTCAGGACCGCCCAGTGCAGCGGGGTGCCGGGGCGGGTCAGCTCGGCCCACTCGACCGGGGCGACCAGGGGGTGCGCGCAGCCGGGGACGCCGAACCCGAGCCGTCCCGAGGTCGCCGCGCGCGGGGCGCCGGTGGTGGTCAGATGCGGCACGCCGCCTCCATCCAGATGTCGGCCAGGGACTCCTCCAGGTTGATCCGGGGCCGCCAGCCGAGCCGGTCGCGCGCGGTGCGGACGTCGGCCTGCTGCCAGCTGCCACAGCCGTCGGGGTACGGGGCCTGGGGGGCTGACAGATGCTCCAGGACGGCGTCGGCGGACGGGCGGGGGGCGCCGATGACTCCCGGCCGCAGGCCCGGCCCGGCGTCCAGTTCGTGCAGCGCGCCGCCGTACCCGGCGACCCGGGCGAGGACGGCGGCCGCGTCACGCAGCTTCACCGAGCGGCCCGTCCCGATGTTGACGACGCCCTGGGCGGCCGAGAGGGAGGCGGCGTGCACGGCGCGGGCCACGTCGCGGACGTCCACGAAGTCGCGCTGCACCCCGAGCCCGGCGAGTTTGAGTTCGCCGTCGCCGGACTGCATGGCCCGGCGCATCGCCTCGGCGAGACGGCCGAGCGGGGATCCGGCGGGAGTGCCCGGCCCGACCGGCGAGAAGACCCGCAGCACGATGGCGTCCAGGCCCGAGCCGAGGACCAGTTCGGTCCCGGCGAGCTTGCTCACGCCGTACGGGCCGCCGGGGCGCGGCACGGCGTCCTCGGCGGTGGAGGACCCCGGCTGGGAGGGCCCGTATTCGGAGGCGCAGCCGAGCTGGACCAGGCGGGCCCCGCAGCCGCTGCGGCGCAGGGCCTCGCAGACGGTGGCGACGGCGACCGTGTTGTGCCGGGTCAGTTCGCGGGCGCCGCCGCGGGTGGCGCCGGCGCAGTTGATGACGACCCCGGGGTGGACGGCGTCCAGGAAGCGGGTCAGGGCTCCCGGGCTGCCGGAGGCGAGGTCGAACCGTACGTCGGCGTCGTCGCCGCGCCCGAGCGCGGTGAGCTGGACTGCCGGGTCGGCGAGCAGGCGGTCGGCGACGAAACGGCCCAGATATCCGTTGGCACCGAGCAGTAGCACCCTCATCGCACGGCCTTTCCGTGCGGTCGGCAGGAGGCCGGGGGCAGGGCGGTCATGTGTCTCGTTCTCCTTCGGGCATCAGTGCGCGTCAATGCGTGTAGTGCTGTTCGGGGGTCGATGGGCGTGCGGAGTGGGCCGAGGCGCGGGCAAGGACCGCGGTGGCCCGGGCGAGCAGGGCGAGGGCGACGGCGCCGCAGACGGCGGCCGGGACGGCGCCCGCGCCGCCCGCCTCGACGACGGTGGTCACCGGGCGGGCGAGGACGCCGCAGCCCGGCAGGCGGCCGGCGAGCACCAGGGCGAGGGCGGCCGCCTCGGCGCAGGCCGCCGCTCGCAGCCCGGCGGCGGCGGCCGGTGCGAAGCCGTGCAGGGCCAGCAGCCGCGCCAGGAAGAGCAGCGCGCCGGGTGCGGCGGCGGACGCGAACGAGCCGTGCCCGTACGCGAGTCGGCCGGTCAGCAGGACCGCGGCGAGGACGGCCAGGAACAGGGCGACCGCGCCGAGCAGGAGCGGGCGGGAGCGGCCGGCGAACTCCTCCAGGCCGCGGCTGGTGGCGAGGCCGCGCCGGGCACGTACGGCGAAGAGGCGGGCGCACCAGGTGGCGGGGGCGACGGCCAGGGTGAGGCCGACCGCGGCCGCCGGGTCGGCGCCCCAGCCGCCGGGGCCACCGGGGCCGCCGTCCGGGCCGCCCGCGACCAGCGCGTCCAGGAGGCCGTTGCCCGCCACGGCGTAGGCGGCGAGCCAGAGCGCCCACGGCACCCCGGCGCCGCGGCCGGTCCGCAGGGGGCCGCGCCGGACGGCGTACGCGAGGGCGGCGCCGACGGCGGCGGCCCCGGCGGCGATCACGGCGAGCCGCGCCCCGCCGACGGTGAGCCGGCTCGCCGTCACGGTGAGGGCGCACAGCGCGCCCGGCAGCAGCGCGCGCAGCACCCGGAACACCCGCCCGGCCGGCTCGGGTGCGGGCCCCAGGTCGTGGCGCGGCGGTTCGGTGCCACGCGGCACGCGCGCGTAGAGCTCCTCGGCGAGCGAGAACACGTCCCGGTGCCGGAAGCGGGCGGCGGTCCGGTCGGTCACCCCGTGCGCTTCGAGCCCGGCGGCGATCTCCAGCGGGTCGACGGCCCGCTCGCACAGTTCCCGGTGCCGGTGCATGAGCGCCTTGACCGGGTCCGCGGGGCCTCGACGGGGGCGGGGGCGGGGGGCGGACGCGGGAGGTTGGTCCGGGGCCGCGGACCTCCGGGGTGCGGCGGACTCCTCGGCCTCGGTGGGCTCTTGGGCCGCGGGGGGCTCTTGGGCCGCGAGGGGCTGCGAGTCGTCCTGGGTGGTCGGGCCACCTTGACGTGCCCGGCCCTCCCCGGACGCCGGGGTCTCCCAGGGCGAACCGGTCGCAGGGCGGGGGGAGTTAGCGGCGTCGGCCCCCGTACGTGCGGTGCCCGCCGCTCCCATTGCGCTCGCCGCGCCCGTCGTGGCCGCCGCGCCCGTTGCACTCGCCGCGCCCGCCGAACCGCCCCCCAGCGGGGTCGAGTTGACCCTCGGGGCCGGGAGGCGCTGGCCTCGTACGCCTGTGGGGCGCTTGGGGGTCGGGTCGGCCAGTAGGGCCTCCGAGCGGATGTCCCAGGCGCCCGCGCTCTCGGGGGCGCGCGGGACGTCGTTGTCGGCGGGGCCGTCCGTCGGCCGGGTCGTCGGGGGGCGGGTCATCGTGTCGCCTCCTCGGAGTGGGCGGAGCCGGAGCGGCCGATGTCGGGCGGGGTCGGGCCGGGGCCGCTCGGGTCCGAGGGGGTCGGGGACGAGTGTCCGGGCGCGGTACGGGAGGGGCCGGAGTGCCCAGTTGTGGAGTGGCCGGAACCGGCGGCGACACCGGGGTCGGCCCCTGTCGCGCCGACCGGGTCCGGATCCGTGGCCCGGCCGGTCGCGCGGGCCGTCCCCGTACTCCTCGCCCCGCCGCCGTGCGCACCCACGTCCGCCCAGCTCGGGGCGTACCCGGCGGCCTTGGACGGGGCGGCCAGGGCCGCCCAGCTGCCCGGGACGTGAGCCTCGGCCGGGTGGGCGAACGGCACCGGGGCGCCGCTCTCGTCCACGGTCTCCCGGCGCACCGGGCAGTGGGACATCAGCTCCAGGTAAATGCCGCGAAATGCCGCGAGGTTCTGCTCGACCGTGAAGAGTTCGAGCGCGCGGGCACGGGCGGCGGCGCCGAGCCGTTCGCGGCGTTCGGGGTCGCGCAGCAGCGCCACGCACGCGTCGGCCAGGGCGCGCGGGTTGCGCGGCGGCACCACGAGCCCCGTGCCGCCGATGACCTCGACCACCGCGCCCGCGTCCGTGGAGACCGTGGCCCGGCCGCAGAACATCGCCTCGACGAGGCTGACCGGGAAGCCCTCGACGACGCTGGAGAGCACGACGACGCTGCCGCTGGCGTACGCGTCGGCCAGCTCCGGCGCGCCGGGGCCGCCGATCTCCTCGAAGGAGACCGGGTTGTCCCCGACCGCGTGCGCGTCCACGGCCTCGTCGGGGAAGAGCTGGGCCGCGAGGCCGCGGCAGTGGGCGAGGTAGGCGGCGGACTCGGGCGACAGGGGGGAGGCGGGAGCGCCGAATCCGTGGGCCCCGCCCCCGTGGCCGGAGCCGCCCGCGTATCCCGGGCCGGCCCCGTGACCAGGCCCGGCCCCATACGCCGGGCCGGTCTCATACCCCTGGCCGACCCCGTATGCCGGGCCGTCGACCCCGTACGCGGATCCGGCGCCGTACGACGGTCCGACCCCGTAGGACGATCCCTCTCCGTACCCCGAACCGGCCCCGAGGCCCGACCCGGACCCGTAGTCCGAACCGCCCGACCCGCCGGAACGGCCCGCGCCGACCCCGTGGCCCGCGCCGTCATACCCGGCCGAGCCCCGCCCGGCCGCGCCGAACCCGTAGGCACCGCCGCCGAAAGCACCGCCGAAAACCGTCCCACCGAACCCGGCCGAGCCGCCCCCCGCCGAGCCGCACCCGCGAGCGCCACCGCCGTGCCCGGATCCGCCACCGTCACCCACGAAGTCCCGCCCGGCCCGCCGGGCCCGCCCGGCCCCGTACCCGCCGACCGCACCCCCGCCGCGCCCCCCGTCCGGCGCGTCGCCGTACAGGCCCGGTCCCGGCCCGTGGGACTGCGTGCCCGGTGCGGCCCCGGATGCCTGGCCCGCGTAGAAGATCCGCAGCCGGGCGTCCGGCTCCGCGCGGCGGACCTCCGCGAAGGCGTGGAGCAGGGCGATGAGGTCCTTGGTCGGGTCGATGCGGCCGACCCAGACCAGCGTGGTGGGGTCGCCCGCGCTCGTGTCCTCGCCGACCGTCTGGAAGCGGTCGGCGGCCATGCCCGGGTACACCGTGCGCAGCTTGGCGCGGTCGGCGCCGCACTTCTCCTGCCAGCGGCGGGTGTGGGTGTTGCCGGGGGTGATGAGCGCGGCCCGCTCGTACACCTCGGCGGCGAGCCGCCGGTGGAACGCGGCCATCAGCGCCCGCACCGGGACGCGTGCGCCGCCCGCCGCGAGGTACTGCGCGCGCAGCTGCACCCCGTACTCGGTGACGAGCAGCGGAACTCCGAAGAAGCGTTTGGCCAGCAGTCCCGGGAGGGCGGCGGAGCCGCCTCCGGCCGCATGGCAGAGGTCGACGTCGCCGAGGCCCGCCGCGTCGTACCAGTCGAGCGAGAGGGGGCGCAGGGCGCGCTCCAGCAGGTCGGCGAAGGCCAGGTAGTCGGGGACGCGCGCGGCCTGCACCGCGCGGCTCGCGCCGGGGGTGCGGCAGGCGGCCTCCAGTACGCGCACGGCCGTCTCGGAGCGCAGCGCGGCGGACACCCCGCCGCACTCGTGGGCGAGGTCGGCCAGCCCGTACAGCGCCTCCGCGAACCGCGACGACCCGCCGGTGGCAGCGGCACCGACAACCGGCGCCCCGCCCATGGTACCCGTGCCGACGACCACCTTCGCGCCCAGGGCGAGGGCGTCGAAGGAGACGGTCAGGTCGGTGATGGTCAGGCCGTCCGGGTCCGAGGCGCGGCCTGCGCTCCCGCCCGGCCGCTGCCCGGGCACCCCTCTCAACAGCCCTTCCCTGCCGGGCGCCCCGTTCCGCGCGCGCCCCACCGCGTCCGGTCCCGAAGACGCGCTCCCGCCGTCCGCGCCGCCCGGCCCCGCCATGCAGATCGCTCCGGCCAGTTCGCGGAAGCAGGTGGCGAAGCGGTGCCGCTCGCGGCGGCCGAGACGGCGGGGCGGCTGCGCGCTCGTGCGGGAGTGCGCCCACTCCTGCGGGGCCCACAGCGGGGCCGTGCGCACCCGGCGGACCTGCGGCGGCAGGGCCACCCAGCCGCGCTCTTCCTGGGCCGCTGTGCGGCTCAGGGCGTATATGTCGAACTCGTGCCGCGCGAGCCCGCGCACGAGCCGGTCGCACCACAGCCTGGACTCGCCGGTCGTGTACGGATACCCGCCGTCGGTGAGCAGTCCGATCCGCATGTACGCACCCCCGATCTCCCTGGTGGGCGGCCGCCGTTGCAACGGCGACTCGCAGCGGGATGAACGTAAGCGGATACGACGGTGGCGCGATGGACGGTTGTCCATCGCGCCACCGGAAGGGGTGAATGCACGTAACTTTCCCTCCCCGGTCGCGTTCCGTCGCGCTACGGGGCGGGAGAGTAACGGAGCGTCAGGCTGCGGCCACCTCATCACGGTCGGCCCCGTGCGCCTGCTCCCGGAGCTGCTCGCGCAGCTCCTTGCGGGCGGCGCGACGCACCGCGGCGAGCACCGGGTCCACGGTCGGCACGGCGGCGAGCAGCTGCCGGGTGTACGGGTCCTTGGGCGATCCGTACACCTCGTCCACCGCGCCCTCCTCCACGATCCGGCCCCGGCGCATCACCGCGACCCGGTCGCTGACCTGCCGTACGACGGCGAGGTCGTGCGCGATGAAGACGAGCCCGAGGCCGAGCTCGCGCTGCAGCTCCGCGAGGAGTGCGGTGACGTGGGCCTGGGTGGTCACGTCGAGCGCGGACACCGGCTCGTCGCAGACGATCAGCTGCGGCTCGGCGGCGAGCGCGCGGGCGATGCCGACGCGCTGGCGCTGGCCGCCGCTGAACTCGTGCGGGTAGCGGTCGTAGCGGTCCGGGTCGAGGCCGACCCGCTCCAGGAGTTCACCCACGCGCGCGCGGATGCGCTTCTCGTCCCGTACGCCGGAGGCCCGCAGCGGGTCCGCCACCGACTCGCCGATCGAGCGCCTCGGGTTGAGGGAGGCGACCGGGTCCTGGAAGACCATCTGGACGGCTGTGCCGTCGCGGCGGATCGTGCCGGACGTGGTGTCGAGCAGGCCCACCAGCATCCGGCCCAGCGTCGTCTTGCCGCTGCCGCTCTCGCCGACGACGCCGAGCGTCTCGCCGCGCCGCACGGTGAGCGAGACGCCGTCCACGGCGGTGAACGAGGACTTGCCGCGCCCGAAGACCTTGCGCAGGTCACGGGCTTCGAGCAGCGGCTCGCCGGTGGCCTGGGCGCCCGGCTTCGCCGTGTCCAGCCGAGGCACCGCCGACAGCAGCTCCTTGGTGTACGCGGCCTTCGGCGCCCCGAGCACGTCCCGTACGGGCCCGCGCTCCACCGCGCGCCCCTGGCGCATCACCAGGACGTCGTCGACGCTCTCCGCCGCGACGCCCACGTCGTGGGTGACGAGCAGCAGCCCCATCCCGGTCTCCTGGCGCAGCCCGTGCAGCAGGTCGAGGATCTGGGCCTGGACGGTGACGTCGAGGGCGGTGGTCGGCTCGTCCGCGATGAGGAGCTTCGGCTCGCAGGCCAGCGCCATCGCGATGAGCGCGCGCTGGCGCATGCCGCCGGAGAACTCGTGCGGGCGCGAGCGCGCCTTGCGGGCCGCGTCCGGGATGCCGACGCGGTCGAGCACCTCGACGGCACGCGCGCGTGCCGCCCGCTTGGAGCCGCCCCGGTGCACCCGGTAGACCTCGGCGATCTGGTCGCCGATGGCGTAGTACGGGTCGAGGGAGGAGAGCGGGTCCTGGAAGACCATCGCCGCCACTCCCCCGCGCAGCCGCCGCAGTTCGGCGTCGGACGCCTGCTGCACATCGGTGCCCGCGACCCGGACGGTCCCCTCGACCAGCGCGCCGGTGCCCCGGTGCAGGCCGAGCAGGGCGTACGCGGACGCGCTCTTGCCGGAGCCGGACTCGCCGACCACGCCGAGCGCGGCGCCGGGCGCCAGGGTGAAGGAGAGCCCGTCCACGGCCCGGGTCTCGCCGAAGGAGATGCCCAGGTCGGCGACCTCCACCAGAGCCTCAGTCGTAACCTCGGTCACTGCAGCACCACCCGTCGGTCCGCCACCGCGTACAGCGCGTCCGCGAGGGCATTGGCCAGTACGACGAAGAAACCGGTCGTCATGACGACGCCGACCACGACGGGCAGGTCGACCTGGCGGACCGAGTCCACCAGGAGCTTGCCGATGCCCTGGATACCGAAGAGCGACTCGGTGAGCACGGCGCCGCCGAACATGGAGCCCGCGTCCAGCGCGCTCAGCGCGATGACCGGGGCGACCGCGCCGCGCAGGGCGTGCTTGCCGACGATGGCCCGCTCGGTGAGTCCGTACGCCCGGAAGGTGCGCACATGGTCCTCGGCGAGGGTCTCCAGCATCGAGCTGCGCACCAGGCGCGCGTACTTGGCGCTCTCGATCAGCGCCAGCGAGATCCACGGCAGCAGCAGCCCCCAGAGCCACTGCTCGGGGTTGTCCGAGAACGGCGTGTACTGCGGGAACGGCAGCCAGCCGAGCGTCGAGCAGAAGACGATGATCAGCACCAGGCCGATCACGAAGACCGGGGTGGAGAAGCCGATCAGGGTGAGCCCGGTCAGCGTCCGCTCGATCGCGCCGCCGCGCTTCCACGCGGAGAGCAGCCCGGTGCCGACGCCGAGCAGGATCCACAGCACGAACGCGCCGATCACCAGCGAGCCGGTGACGGGCAGCTTGTTCAGGAGGATGTCGGTGACCGGCGAGTCCTGGCGGTAGGACAGGCCCAGGCAGGGCGCGTCGCAGTGGACGACGCCGATGCCGGAGGAGAAGTCGCGGCCGGCGAAGAGCCCCTGGAGGAAGTGCCAGTACTGGACGTGGATCGGGTCGCCGAGCTGGAGGCGGTCGTGCACCTGGGCCACCTGGGCCGGGGAGCAGCGCTCGCCGCAGACGATCTGGGCGACGTTGCCGGGAGCGGCGTAGAAGACGAGGTAGACGACGACGGAGAGGGCGAGCAGCACGAAGACCGCGCCGCCGAGCCGCCGCAGCAGAAAGCCCGTCACTTCGAGGCCTCCTTACGGGACTTGGCGTCCTTGCGGGACTTGACGCCGACCTTGAGCCGGGAGGCGGCGCGGGGGTCGAGCGCGGTGCGCACTCCCTCGCCGACGACGGTGAGGGAGAGGACCGTCACGAACAGGAAGCCCGCGGGCAGCAGCAGATAGGTGGGCGCCGACTGGTACCAGGTGTTGGCCTCGGTGAGCATCTGCCCCCACGACGGGGTGGGCGGCTTGATGCCGACGCCGAGGAACGAGAGCGCCGCCTCGATGGAGACGTTGGCGGGGACGAGGAGCACGCCGTACGTGATGACGGGCGCGGCCAGCGCGGGCAGCAGCTCGCGCCGGGCGACCGCGAGCCTGCCCCAGCCGCTGAGCCGGGCCGCCGACACGTAGTCGAGGGACTTGAGGCTGAGCGCGGAGGACCGCACGATCTTGGACGTGCCGGACCAGCCGACCACCGCGATGACGAAGGTGATCAGCACCGGGCGCGGCACGGAGTCGGGCACGATCGCGATCAGGCCGAGGCTGATGACGAGCAGCGGCAGCGCCACCACCACATCGGTGAACCGGCTGATGACCTGGTCGGCCCAGCGCCCGCCGAGCGCGGCGGACAGCCCGAGGGCGACCCCGATGAACACCTGCACCAGGGTGGCGATGAAGGCGACGCCGAGCGACACCCGGGCCCCGTAGACGAGCCGTGCGAACAGGTCGCGGCCGGTCTGGGGCTCCACGCCGAGCCAGTGGTCGCCGCTGATCCCGCCGAAGGAGCCCTTGGGCACCCCGCCGGCCGCCGAGTCCACCAGGCCCGGGTGGAAGGTGTTGGGGTCCTGCCCCTCCAGGGCGGTGAGCAGCGGCGCGGTGAGCGCGACGAGCACGAGCAGCGCGAAGACGACGGCGGCGACGGTCACCGCGCGCTGGGCGCGCAGCCGTTGCCAGAACTGACGGGCCCCCGAAGCGGGAGCGGCCACCCGGGCCGCTCCCGTCTCCGAGGCCAACAAGGCCTCACTCATGGCTACTTGACCGCGACCTGGGAGATGTCGAGCACACCGGTCCAGTCGCTGATGACGACGTTCTTGATGTCCTTGCCGACCAGTCGCTTGTAGACCGGGTGGAAGAGCGGGACCACGACGGCCTGCTCACCGATCTTCTTGTCGAGGGCGCCCCAGCGCGGCGCGGCCGCCGCCAGGTCGGTCAGCTTGTTGATCTCGTCGACCTCCTTGTTGACCGACGGGTCGTCCAGGAAGCCGGTGTTGAAGTTGGCGCCGTCCTTGACGATCTGGCGGCCGTCGAAGATCGGCGCGAGGAACGGGCCGCCGGACGGCCAGTCGGCACCCCAGCCGCGCAGGAAGAAGCCGGGCTCCTTGCTGACGCTCTGGATGGTGTCGTTGTAGTCGTTGGCCTCCAGGCCCTGGAGCTTGACCGTGAACCCGGCCTTCTTCAGGGCGTCCTGGAGCGCGGTGGCGACCTCGGGGCCCTTGGGGCCGCCCTTGGCGTTGGAGTGGGTGAGCGTGACGGTGAGGCCGTCCGCGTGGCCCGCCTCCTTCAGGAGCTCCTTGGCCTTGGCGGCGTTGCCCGAGTCACCGGCCGGGAAGTGGTCGAACTGGGTGTAGCCGAACGCCTTCTGGTTGGGCAGGAAGGTGGTGGCGGGCTCGGCGAGCGAGGAGCCGCCGACCGCGTTGACGGCCGAGCTGCGGTCGACCGCGTACGCGATGGCCTGGCGCACCTTCGGGTCGTCGAACGGCTTCACCTTGGGGTTGAAGCCGATGTAGTTGGTGTAGCCGAAGTGGCCGGTGCCCACGCGCGCGGCGAGCGCCTTGTCACCGCCGACCTTGGAGAGCTCGGCCGGGCCGAGGTTGGTGTCGGTGGTGACGGCGGCCGAGTCCGGCCCCTGGGAGGCGGAGAGCCGCTGGTTGATGACGGAGGCGTCGAGGCCGGAGCGCACGTCGATGCTGTCCGGGTACGCCTTGCGCTCGGCGTCGGTGGCCTCGGACCAGTTGGGGTTGCGCTCCAGGACGAGGTGCTCGCCGTCGTTCTCGTTCTTGACGACCTTGTACGGGCCGGACGAGACCGGGTGCTCCTCGTACTTGGTGCCCTTGTCCTTGGCCTTGGGGACCGGCGCGAACTGGGTCTGGGTCGCCAGGTACGGGAACTCGCCCTCGGGCTTGTTCAGGTGGAAGACGATGGTCTTGGCGTCGGGCGTCTCGATCGAGGCGAGGCCCTTGCCGCCGTCCTTGTAGGGACCCTGGTAGTCGGCGCCGCCGACCAGCCAGTCGCGCAGGTAGGGCGCGCCGCCGGAGAGCTCGGCCGCGAAGGACCGCTCGATGCCGTACTTGATGTCGGCCGTCGTGATCGGCGTGCCGTCCTCGTACTTGAGGCCGTCCTTGAGGGTGTACGTCCACACCGTGGCGTCGGCGTTGGGCTTGCCCGTGTCGGTGGCGAGGTCGGGGACGACCTTGGTGCCCTCGGCGCCGGCCTCGCGGTTGCGCGTGGTGAGCGTACGGAAGACCAGGGACGGAACGTTTCCGCCGCCGGAGGTGTAGAGCCGCGCCGGGTCGAAGTCGGTCTGCGGCTCGTTGTTGAGGACGGAGAGCGTGCCGCCCTTCTGGGGCTTGGCGTCCGAGCTGCCGCCGGCGTTCTTGGCGCCACTGTCATCGGGGCCGCAGGCGACGGCGCCCACGGCGAGAACCACGGCTATCGCTGCCGCTCTTGCGACGTTTCCGGACATCTGACGCATCGGAATGAAGACCTCTCGGTGACTGCACGTACAGGGCAAAGGGGACACGGGCGCCCGTCTCGGCCCATGACGACGTCATGGTCTTCGAACAAGAGGGAGTGCTGCGCCCGCGCGGATGAGCAAAGACGGAAGTACCCGGGCGCAAGTGAAAGAAAACTGCGCGCGAGCGGGCGTCAGCAACAGTGAATGTCGGCTACGCAGAGCCCGGTCACGCCGATCAGCGCCAGCTCGATGGCGGCGCGTGCGGGGGTGAAGGGGCGGTGCGGCATGCCGAGAACTATGCAAAGCCCCGCTGTCCACTGTCAACCGAGATTGAGACAGTTGTCCCACACTGTGGACAGCAGGGCCGGACTGGTCTCAACCAGTCGGGTAGACCCAGGCGTTGGGACGGCACTTGATCCCGTCTATGTCCAAGGACTTGGTCTGCTGCTGCATCACCGGAGCGAGCGCCCCGGGAGTGCGACAGCTCACATGACCGTGGCCGAGCCGGTGTCCCACTTCGTGGTTGATGAGCATCTGCCGGTACGCGTACATCGCCTGGGCGCCGAAGGTCTCGGAGCCCTGCGCCCAGCGGAACGCGTTGATCATCACGCGCTCGGTCGCGGCCGAGTCGCACGAGACGTTCTCCTCGGCGGTGTCCAGCTCCGACTTGGCGCACCAGGCCGCCGTGGTGCCGGGACTCGCCAGGGTGATGACGAAGTCGGGCTTCCCGGAGGAGACCCGCTCGAAGGTCTTCGCCCCGTCGTGCGCCCAGCTGCGGTCGTCGTTGAGGGTCTTCTGCACGGCCTCGGCGAAGAGGGCGCCGTCCAGGTCGAGCCCCTTCTCGATGTCCACCCGGTAGCGGTACTTGCGCCCCTTGCCCGGCGCCGCCGCGGACCCGGGCACCACCTCGAACGCGCCGGAACCTTTCAGCTTCGGGTCGATCGGGTACCGCAGGGCCATCTTCTGCTCGTACGAGACGGGCTTGGCCGGGGCCGCCTGCTCGGGCGTCGCCCGGTCCTTGGAGCGGGAGGCGGGCCCGTCGCCGGCGCGGCCGTTGTCGTCGGCCGACCGGGCGCCGGTCTCGTGGCCGCCGTCGGAGGTGACCTGACCGGCCACCACGACCGCGAGCACGGTGGTGACGGCGGCCGCCGCGATCCCGGTGAGGGTGCGGCCCTTGGCGGACTTCCCCTTCTTGGCGGTCTTCTGCTCGGGTTCCGGTTCGGCCCGCTCGGGCACGGGCACGGGCACCGGCCGCGACACGGCGGGCGCGGGAACGATCCTGCGCTGCGCACCCGTGTCGGCCACGACCATCCGGCGGTGGGAGCCCGTGTCCGTCCACTCGGCGCCGTCGAAGGCGTCCATGTACTCGCGTCGGGGTCCCGGTATTCGGACACCCGGCCCGGAACCGGCCTGGGCCGGAGCGCCGTGCCAGTCGCCGGGGCGCGGCGCGGCGGGCTCGCCCCAGCCGCCCCCGCCCTCGTGGTGCTCGGGGTGGCCGCCGCGCACCTGGGGCACGCCGTGCGCCGGGGTGCCGACGCCCTGGTGCTGGGAGACGGGGTCGCCCTGAACCGGGCGGATCCGCGGCATCGGGCCGGTCGGCGGGCCGTCGGCGCGGCGTCGTCCGCCCGCCGTCCGCACCTCCTCCACGACCGGCACGGGCCCGGTGGTGTCGGCGGTACGGGTGGGCTCGGGAGTGCCCGTGGCGCCCTTGGGTCGGCTGTGTCGTCCCACGCCCCGGATCAGCTCCTGTTTCCGCAGTCGTCGACCAGGTCCCGGAAGGCCTGCGCGACCACCTCCGGGTACTCCATCATCGCCACGTGCCCGGCATCGGGCAGGGTCAGCAGTCTCGACCCGCGGAACGCCGCGGCAGCTCTGCGGGCCATCCGGAAGCCGACCAGCTGGTCCCGGCCGCCGTAGACCAGCAGCGTCGGGGCGAGCACCCGCTCGGCCTGCCGCCAGAGCCCGTGCTGCCCGCTCAGGGTGTACGCGTCGACGACGCCCCGCGCCGAGCGGACCATCGCGTCCCAGAAGTACGGCAGCTCAAGGCGGCGCTCCATCTCCTCGACCGCCGCCCGGAACGCTTCGGGGCTCACCCGGCCCGGGTCGCCGTAGCAGAGGGCCATCACCCCACGCGTACGGTCCTCGGCCGTCCAGTCCCTGGTCATCCGCGTGAACAGCGAGGCAACGCCCGGTACCGCGAGCAGGGCCGTCGGCCAGGCGGTGCGCTGGGCGCGGAGCTCGGGGAGCGCGGGCGAGATCAGGGTGAGGGTGCGGACGAGGTCCGGGCGGACCGCGGCGACCCGGGTGGTGACGGCGCCGCCCAGCGAGTTCCCGAAGAGGTGGACGGGGCCGCGCCCGGCCGAGTCGAGCAGCCGGATCACCGCGCGCGCGTGGCCGGTGACCGAGTAGTCGCCGTCGTCCGGCGGCGCGGAGTCCCCGAAGCCGGGCAGGTCCACGGCCTCGCAGTCCACCGTGTCGGCCAGCAGCGGCATCAGGGCGGACCAGTTCTGCGAGGAGCCGCCGAGCCCGTGCACGAACAGGGCGGGGTCGAGACCGGATCTCGCACTCGGACGGGCGCGGATGTTCAGCGTCAGCCCGGGCAGACTCACCGAGCGCAGCTCCTCACCGGGCGCCACCCGGACCGCGCCCACCCGGGGAACCGGAGCGACAGCGGCGGCGAGGGTTTCCGGCAGCTCGGTCGAAGACATGCGGGCAATGTTACGAGACGATCACACCGTGGTTCATGTGTTCGCCGTCACAGACCGCATAGCGGTGCGCAGAGCTAGCCCATAGGCTCGTAATCAAGCCCTCCAAAAGGGAGCAATCATGCCCGTCGACCCCAGTGATCCCGAAGTGTTCGAGGAAGAAGACGACGCCGTGGAGCTCGCCGAGGAGACACCCGAAGCGGACGCGGCCGAGCAGCGCACCGATGTACGGCAGGAGCACGACGACACGTTCGCCGATGCCGACACGGACGCGGCAAACGTGGCCGACGTGGCCGAGCAGGCCCGCGTGGTCACCATCGACGAGGACGACTACCGCTGATTTGTTCGGATAACCAGGCGTATCTCCGGCTACCCAGTGCGTCCGGTCCGTGAAATTCTGCGTGCGCACCGCGCACAGCCGGGTTACCCAAAAGTACGATGGCGGCGCGCGTACATCGCGCACGAGCATCAATTTTTGGGAGGCGGCGTGACAGCCATCGAGCAGACCGAGGCAGCGCGCCCGCGAGGCACGCGCCTGCCCCGCCGGGCCCGCCGCAATCAGCTTCTGGGCGCGGCCCAGGAAGTCTTCGTCGCACAGGGGTACCACTCGGCCGCGATGGACGACATCGCGGAGCGGGCCGGCGTCTCCAAGCCGGTCCTCTACCAGCACTTCCCCGGAAAGCTGGACCTGTACCTCGCGCTGCTCGACCAGCACTGCGAGGCACTGCTCCTGGCGGTGCGCACGGCGCTCGCCTCCACCAGCGACAACAAGCTGCGCGTCGCCGCGACGATGGACGCCTACTTCGCGTACGTGGAGGACGAGGGCGGCGCGTTCCGCCTCGTCTTCGAGTCCGACCTGACCAACGAGCCCGCCGTGCGCGAGCGCGTCGAGCGGGTCAGCCTCCAGTGCGCCGAGGCCATCTCGGCCGTGATCGCCGGGGACACCGGCCTCTCCAAGGACGAGTCGATGCTGCTGGCCGTCGGCCTCGGCGGGGTCTCCCAGGTGGTCGCCCGCTACTGGCTCTCCAGCGAGTCGACGATCCCCCGCGAGAAGGCGGTGCAGCTGCTCACCTCGCTGGCCTGGCGCGGCATCGCGGGCTTCCCGCTGCACGGCTCCGAGGGCCACTGAACAGCGCTTGCGGGGTGCGGGTGTTCGCTCGTAGCGTGCGGCGCCGCGCCCGTCCGGGTCCCCTCTCCGGGCTAATGTGTGCGGGGTACGGCGCGGCTGACCGCGCACCGCAGACCGTCGGAGGGACATAGCCGTGGAGGTCAAGATCGGCGTGCAGCACGCGCCCCGGGAGATCGTTCTGGAGAGCGGGCAGTCCGCCGAGGAGGTCGAGAGCGCGGTAGCCGACGCCCTCGCCGGCAAGGCGCAGCTGCTCAGCCTCCAGGACGACAAGGGCCGCAAGGTCCTGGTGCCGGCCGACAAGATCGCGTACGTGGAGATCGGCGAGCCGACGGTTCGCCGGGTGGGCTTCGGCCAGCTGTAGCCCGTAGAGCACGTGGCAGGGGAGCGGCCCGGCGGTCATCGACCGCCGGGCCGCTCCGCTGTGTCCGGGCTGTGCCTTCGCTGTGCTCCACACGGTGAGGGGAGGGTTGCGCTCCGCGAGCGTCGGGTAGGACGGCTGTGACCTTGAATCGCCCGGTCACACCGCGGGAGGGACGCACATGCTCCTGGAAGCGCTCGGCTCCGTAACTCTCGGAATCGCCCTCGCCTGGACTGCCGCGTCCCGTCTGCCACACCGCCTGCCCGAGCGCCGGACCGTTTTCGCGGTGGGCACGCTCGGCGCCCTGTTCGGTGCCTTCCTGACCCACTCGGCGGTCGGCCCGGGCCACGCGGTGACGACGGTCGTGGGCGCCACATTCATCGCGGTGGTCGCACTGTCCCTGCTGTTGCGCCCGGCGGGCCGCCTGCGCCGCTCAGCGGCGTAGGCGGCACCCCGCCGGACAGAAGCCCTAGGCCGCCAGGCCCAGCGCGGCCATGCGCTTGGTGTGGGCCTTGGTGATCCGGGTGAACATCTCGCCGACCGCGGCCAGGTCGAAGCCGTCCGCCATGCCGCCGACCAGCATCGTCGACAACGCGTCACGCTCCGCGACCACGCGCTGGGCCTGCGAGAGCGCCTCGCCCATCAGCCGGCGCGCCCACAGCGCGAGGCGGCCGCCCACCCGCGGGTCGGCCTCGATCGCGGCGCGCACCTTCTCCACCGCGAAGTTGCCGTGCCCGGTGTCGTCGAGGACCGCGAGCACCAGGCCGCGCGTGTCCGAGTCGAGCCGGGCCGCCACCTCGCGGTAGAAGTCACTGGCGATCGAGTCGCCCACGTACGCCTTGACCAGGCCCTCCAGCCAGTCCGACGGCGCGGTCTGGTGGTGGAAGTCGTCCAGCGCCTTGGCGAACGGCTCCATCGCGGCCGTCGGCTCCGCGTCGATCTCCGCGAGGCGGTCGCGCAGCCGCTCGAAATGGTGGAACTCGGCCGAGGCCATCTTCGCCAGCTCCGCCTTGTCGGCGAGCGAGGGCGCCAGCTTGGCGTCGTCGGCGAGGCGCTCGAAGGCCGCCAGCTCGCCGTACGCGAGCGCGCCGAGCAGATCCACCACGGCGGCCCGGTACTGCGGCTCGGCGGAGGCCGTCGCCCAGTCCTGGGCGGCGATCCCGGTGGGTTCCACTGTGTTTTCGGCGTTCTCGGCGTTTTCGGCGGTGGGCGCGTCGGCTTCGGTTCCGGCCGCGTTGGCGTTGTCAGGCGTCTCCATGGAGCGCACAATAGCCCGCTCACGGCAAGGGGGAAGGGCCTGGTCAGCCAGAGCGTCCGACCGGTTCCCGGGAATTCGCCCAACACACATGCGCGAATCCGGGGTACAGTGGTAATGAGCCTGCCGAGGATCATGTATTCGGCGGGCGGCTTGATGAATGAGGATGCCCGGTCGGTCGCCCGGTCGGCTCCGACCCGACAGCCCTCCAGTGCGGCACGTGACAGTGCGTAACCGCAGATGAGGGACCCTCAGCGGCACGAGCGCTTGAGCGACGGCAGTGGTCCCGCGCCACCCGACCCGGTCGATATCCCGACTCCGGCCGGATGTACCCGGCACGGTACGACCCGCCGCGTTCGCCTGCGTACCGCGTCTCACAGAAGAGGCAGCACCCTGACTACGTTCCGAGAGCTCGGGATCCTTCCCGAGACCGCCGAGGCCCTCGAAGCCGTCGGCATCGTGTCCCCCTTCCCCATCCAGGAGATGACGCTCCCCGTCGCGCTCTCCGGATCCGACGTGATCGGCCAGGCCAAGACCGGCACCGGCAAGACGCTCGGCTTCGGTCTGCCGATCCTGGAGCGCGTCACCGTCCCCGCGGACGTCGAGGCGGGCCGGGCCAAGCCCGAGCAGCTCACCGACGCCCCGCAGGCGCTCGTCGTCGTCCCCACCCGCGAGCTGTGCACCCAGGTCACCAACGACCTGCTCACCGCCGGCAAGGTCCGTAACGTCCGCGTGCTCGCCATCTACGGCGGCCGGGCGTACGAGCCGCAGGTCGAGGCGCTCAAGAAGGGCGTCGACGTCATCGTCGGCACCCCGGGCCGACTGCTCGACCTGGCGGGCCAGCGCAAGCTGGACCTCTCCCACGTGCGCGTGCTGGTGCTCGACGAGGCCGACGAGATGCTCGACCTGGGCTTCCTGCCCGACGTCGAGAAGATCATCAACATGCTTCCGGCGAAGCGCCAGACCATGCTGTTCTCGGCGACCATGCCGGGCGCCGTCATCGGTCTCGCCCGTCGCTATATGTCGCAGCCCACGCACATCAGCGCCACCTCGCCGGACGACGAGGGCACGACCGTCGCCAACACGGCGCAGTTCGTCTACCGCGCCCACTCCATGGACAAGCCGGAGATGGTCGCGCGCATCCTGCAGGCCGAGGGCCGCGGACTCGCGATGATCTTCTGCCGTACGAAGCGGACGGCCGCCGACATCGCCGAGCAGCTCGCCAAGCGCGGCTTCGCCTCCGGCGCGGTCCACGGCGACCTCGGCCAGGGCGCCCGTGAGCAGGCGCTGCGCGCCTTCCGCAACGGCAAGGTCGACGTGCTGGTCTGCACCGACGTCGCCGCCCGCGGCATCGACGTCGAGGGCGTGACGCACGTCATCAACTACCAGTCGCCGGAGGAAGAGAAGACCTACCTCCACCGCATCGGCCGCACCGGCCGCGCGGGCAAGAAGGGCATCGCGATCACGCTGGTCGACTGGGACGACATCCCGCGCTGGCAGCTGATCAACAAGGCGCTGGACCTGAAGTTCCCCGACCCGGTCGAGACGTACTCCACGTCCCCGCACCTGTTCGAGGAGCTGAACATCCCGGCGGGCACCAAGGGTGTCCTGCCGCGTGGCGAGCGCACCCGCGCCGGTCTCGCGGCCGAGCAGCTCGAAGACCTGGGCGAGACGGGCGGCCGCGGCCGCAAGTCCGCGGCCCCGGTCGTGACCGAGGAGCGCCCCGAGCGCACCCGCACCCCCCGCCAGCGCCGCCGCACCCGTAACGGCTCGACGGTCGAGGCGGACGCTCCGGCGCCGGTGGCCACGGAGCCGGCCGAGCCGGCCGCCGCGGACACCGAGCCGCGCACCCCGCGCCGTCGCCGCCGCACCCGGGTGGCCCCGGTGGAGGCGGCCCCGGCCACCGAGACCGTCGCCGCCGCGGTGGCCGTGGCCGAGCCGGTCGCCGTGCCGGTCGCCGAGGCCGTGGTGGAGACCGTGGTGGAGGCCGAGCCCAAGCCGCGCCGCACCCGGGCCCGCAAGGCCGTCGCGGCCGTCGTCGAGGCGCCCGTCGTCCCGGCCCCGGCCGAGCCGGTCGCGGTGGCCGAGCCCGTCGCCGAGCCGGTGGCGGCCCCGCGTCGCCGCACCCGCAAGGTCGCGGCGCCGGTCGTCGAGGCCGTCGTCGAGGCGCCCGCGAAGCCGCGTCGGCGCACCCGCAAGGTGGCCGAGTCGGCCGAGGTCGGCTTTATGACCCCGGAGTCGGCCGCGCTGGAGATCGCCGCGGCGAAGGCGGCGGAGGCCGCCACGAAGCCGGCTCGTACGCGCAAGAAGGCAGTCGCCGTCGAGGCCGACGCGTCGGTCCCCGCCGAGCCCAAGCCGCGTCGTACGCGCGCCAAGAAGACGGCGGAGGCCGCCCCCGAGGCGACCGAGGCCGAGGCCGAGCCTAAGCCCCGCCGCACGCGCGCCCGCAAGGTCGCGGCGCCCGAGGCGTAAGCACACCGCACTTCGGCCCGGCATCCCTACGGGGGTGCCGGGCCGAAGTGCGTCCGGGCCGCCCCGTGCGGCCCGGCGCTCCGGACCCCGCACACCCCCGTTACGCTCGGCATATGAGCAAGCCCCGCTCCCTGGTCCTGCCTTCGGGCACGCGCGCGTACCCGCTGCGAACGCCCCGCGGCAGCTTCGCCGTGCTCGACGCCGAACCCGTCGGGCCCGCGCTCGGCACCGCGCTGCTGCTGCCCGGCTTCACCGGGAGCAAGGAGGACTTCCTCGCGCTCCTGGAGCCGCTCGGCCGGGCCGGGTACCGGGCGGTGGCGGTCGACGGGCGGGGCCAGCACGAGAGCCCCGGGCCGCGCGGCGCGGCCGGGTACACGCCCCGCACCCTCGCCGAGGACGTGATCGCGCAGGCGGCGGCGCTCGGCGACGGGCCCGTGCACCTCGTCGGCCACTCCTTCGGCGGTCTGGTGGCCCGCTCGGCCGCCCGCGTCGCCCCGCGGTCCTTCCGGTCGCTGACGCTGCTGTCGTCGGGGCCGGGCCATGTCGGTCCGGAGCAGCGGGCCAAGATCCGGCTGCTGCGGGCCGCCCTGCCCGTGCTGCCCCCGGCGGCGGTGTGGGCGGCGACGCGGTGGCTGGACAGCCGCGATCCCGCGTACGAGCCGGACACCCCGGACATCGCCGCGTTCCTGCGGCAGCGGTGGTTCAACACCCGGCCGGGCCAACTCATCGCCGCCGGGCGGCAGTTGAGGACGGAACCGGACCGGACCGAGAACATCGCCGCGCTCCCCCTGCCGCTGCACATCGCGTACGGGGACGGGGAGTCGGTGTGGACGGTCGAGGAACTGGCGGCACTGGCCCGCGACACCGACGCCCGCCACACGGTGATCGCGGGCGCGGACCACTCCCCCAATGTCACGCACCCCGAGGAGCTGGCGACGGCCCTGACGGAGTTCTGGCGGCGTTGATTGTTCGGCTGCGGCCCGGTGGGGGCTGCCCGCAGACGGATGGACCGCCCTCCTCGCGGAGCGCCTAGTACTGCGACTGCAAGTGCTGCCAGAACCCGTCCCGCAGCGCCCGCCGCAGATCCGCGTGCCCGCGCAGCGACCGCTGGAGCAGCCGTTCCGCCTCGACCAGGAGGTCCTGGTCGACCGGGCCGGGCAGATACGGGTGGCCCGGCAGCAGCTGCGCCAGGGCCGCCCTGCCTCGCTCGGAGAGCCAGGTCGCGGCGATCTGCGCGCCCACGAACCGCACGTCGTCCCGCGTCGGCGTCGGCCCGCTGTCCTCGTACATCGTCACCGGCCGCCGTGTGACGTACGGCTTGCAGAAGTCCAGGTCGAAGGTGCGCTGGCTGTCGACCTCCCACAGCAGCGGCTCCGCCTGGTTGCGCCCCTCCGCCGCCTCGATGCCCCAGAGGTGGACCCGGGCGCCGTACCCCTGCGCCGCCTCGACCGCCGAGACCAGGTCCTCGTCGCCGCCGATGAGCGCCGCGTCGCTGATGGCGCGGTGCCGGGCGAGGGACTCCAGGTCGGAGCGGATCAGTGAGTCGACGCCCTTCTGCTGGTTGTTGGCGTTGAGGTTGCCGAGGCGGACCTTCACGTCCGGCAGCTCGGCGATCGACTGCTGCTCGGAGGTGTGGATGCGCCGGCGTGCGCCGTCGTACCAGTACACGCGGAGCAGCCGGCTGTCCGCGAAGATCGTGCGCGCCTTGTCGATGAAGGCCTCGATCAGCCCCTCGGCGTCGAGGTCGAAGGACCGGCGGTCCTCCGTCCCGGCGACCAGGAGGCCCGCCGCCGCGTACACATAGCCCGCGTCCACGAAGATCGCGTGCGTGGAGGGCGTCTTGGCCACCTCGGCCAGCATCCGCCGCAGCAGCTGGTTGGTGTGCTCCAGTTGCGCCCCGATGTCGGACGCGACGGACCTGCCCGGGTCGCGGGGGTTGCCCGCGCTCGGGCCGTCGGGGATGCCTGGGATGTCGCCTGCTTCGCTCATTGCCCCCCATTCTCCGTGGCGTGAGCGATCCCACACAACCGGTGCCTTACCTGCCAGTATTTAGCTCGTGAAAAAATTTCCTTAGCGTAGGGAATGTTTGCCAAGGGCAACCCGTTGAACAGTCGTAACGGGCGGGCAACCGTCCGGACTCCGTGAGGGTGCAGGCTGAAGCCGCGCCACCCCGCACCAGTAGTTCTCCTTCAGGAGGATCAGACGAAGGGAGAAGCCATGCGCTTCGAAATCATGCGCCTCAACGACGTCGACGGCTCCGCCGTGGACAGCACCGTCGTGGACGCCGCCTCCGTCAACCGGATCGTGCAGCAGGCCGCCGCAATCGGCCAGCGCATCTACATCCGCCCGCTCGAAAGCTCGGCTTCGTAACGCGTAAGGATCTTCTACGCGGCAAGCCGAAGCGCCCCCGCACCGATCGACGGTGCACGGGGGCGCTTTTTGCTGCGGCGGACGGGCTCGGGCTCACGCCCCGAGGCAGGTCAGGTGCTGTGGATCACCTGGGTGATGCCGTTGATGATCTGCTGCACCGCGAGCGCGGAGAGCATCATGCCCGCGAGCCGCGTCACCAGGACCACACCGCCGTCCTTGATCACCCGGATGATCAGCAGCGAGTACCGCATGACCAGCCAGAGCACGATGTGCATCGCGAGGATCGCGGTCCACACGGCGACCTGCCCGGAGAACGTGTCGTGGTTCTGGACCGCGAGGATCACCTGGACGATCGCGCCGGGCCCGGCGAGCAGCGGCATGCCGAGCGGCACCAGCGCCACGTTGACGTCCTTGGTCTGCTTCGGCTCCTCCATCTTGCCGGTGAGCAGGTCGAGCGCGATGAGCAGGAGCAGCAGACCACCCGCGATCATCAGCGCGGGGACGTCGATGTGCAGATACTCCAGGATCTGGTGGCCCACCAGACCGAACACGGTGATCACACCGAGGGCCACGGCCGCGGCTTGCCACGCCATCTTGCGCTGCACCTTGGCGGGGCGGCCGGAGGTGAGCGCGAGGAAGATCGGTGTGATCCCGGGGGGATCCATGATGACGAAAAGAGTGAGGAACAGGGAGCCGAAGACGGCAGCGTCGAACACGGTGGTGCCTTGCAGGAGGAGGGGTGTACGGGGAAGGGGGGACCCCGCATGGCGGAGTCCTCTGGGGAGGAAAAGCGAAGGGGCCGGGGCTTGGCGGACTTGTGGAAGGCCGGTGCGGTACCGGCGCCCCTCAAGGGGCGCGGAGAACTGCGCGACCAGCCACAGACAACCCGCAGCCGAATGAACCGCCCTCCTCGCGGAGCGCTCAGCGGCCGGTTCCGCCCGCGCCCGGGACGGGGAACGCGCCCGTCGCACGGCGGGTGATCTCGCCGTAGATCTCGGGGTCGGTGGTGCACTCCCCGAGCCGCACGGCCTTGCGGCTGCCGTGGTAGTCGCTGGAGCCGGTGGTCAGCAGACCGAGCTCGGCGGCCAGTCCCCGCAGCCTCGCGCGCGTGGGCGCGTCGTGGTCCGTGTGGTCGACCTCGATGCCGTCGAGGCCGGCCGAGGCGAGCTCGGCTATGACCGGCTCGGGCACGACCCGGCCGCGCTTGAGGGCGAGCGGGTGCGCGAAGACGGTGACCCCGCCGGCGGCCTTGACCAGCCGGATCGCGTCGAACGGGTCGAGCTCGTGCTTGCCGGCGTACGCGCGTCCGCCGTCCGCCAGCCACTCCGGTACGAACGCCTCCGACACCGAGCCGACGACGCCCAGTTCGACCATCGCCTCGGCGACGTGCGGGCGGCCGACCGAGCCGTCGCCCGCGATCCGCGCCACCTGCTCCCAGGTGACCGGGACGCCCAGCTCCTGGAGCTTGGCGACCATCGCCCGGGCGCGCGGCACCCGGTCGTCGCGGACCAGCTCGCGCTCGCGCGCCAGCTCCGGCTCCTCGGGGTCGAAGAGGTACGCCAGCATGTGCAGCCCGATGCCGTCGACACGGCAGGAGAGCTCGGCGCCGGTCACCAGGGTCAGGCCCGCGGGGAGCGCGACGGCCGCCTCGGCGTGGCCGCGGGTGGTGTCGTGGTCGGTGAGCGCGATGACGTCGAGACCGGCGGCGGCCGCATGGTGGACCAGCTCGGCCGGGGTGTCCGTACCGTCGGAGGCCGTGGAGTGGGTGTGCAGATCGATGCGCACGCGTGACTCCAGGGCGTAGAACCGGCAGGGGGGACAATCAAGGATAACTGCGCGTAGCCCCTGTCCCGCCCGCAACGGGTGTGGCGGTCACCGCACTCGGGGCGCGTCGCCCCGCGCCCGTCACGACAGGATCCGCGGCGACAGCGCCCCGCACGGCACCAGCTCGACCTCGGCGCCCGCGTCGCGCAGATCGGTGAGGACCAGCTCGTCGTAGAGCAGCAGACCCGACTGCTCGGGCCAGAGGATCGCCCACAGCCACAGCCCGCGCGCCTCGCCCGCGAAGACCGCGCGGTCGTCGGGCGTACCGGTCACGTGCCACAGGGGGGTGGGGCGCCCGGCGGCGAGGACCTTGGCCTGCGGCGGCTTGTCTACGCTCATGTACGGGCCGGGGTCGGGGCCGTCGATGCCCGCGTACCGCGCGCCGAGGCCGACGCCCAGCTCCTCCGCGACGAGCAGCAGCTCACCGATGCCGCCCAGCGGGCCGGGGCCGGAGCAGGCCACGGCGGTCGCACGCCCGCCGCTGCGGTCGTCGCCCGCGCACGCCACGCCCGTGAACAGCCAGCCGATCGGCAGCGGCCACGGCATCCAGATGGGCACCTTCGCCCGGTGCACCACGACGCCGAGCGCCTCGACGCTCGGGGGAACCACCGGCTGCAGCGGATGCACCGTCCCGTGCACATCGCACTGCCAGGAGTCGGCAAAGAGACCGGGCGCCCTGACCCGGCCTCCGCACTTCGGGCAACTGGGTTCGCCCCTCATAAATGCCCACGGTCCTCCCCGTCCCGCGCCGCGTCAAGGACGATCACCCGTCCGGCGTGTGGCGACGAGGCGATCGCGCCCTTATAGGGGCGCGGGGAACTGCGCGACCGGCCCCCACCGGCCCGCAGCCGACCGACTGCGGCGGAACGCTCAATCCAGCCGCACAGAGCCGCGCAGCGGATCCCGCAGGTCCGTCCCGTTCGCCAGCCAGCGCTCCTCCAGCTCCTGCGCCCCGCGCACCCGCTTCCAGGCGGCCTCGTTGGTCGTCATCGGCAGCAGCGGCAGGAAGCGGACCGGGTCCATCGGGTCGTCGAGCTCCAGGTCCTCGACGAGCCCGCCCGGCTCCGCGACCAGGACCGAGCTGAACGGCGCCCCGGGCCACAGCGGTTCCCCGATGTCGAGCGAGGCGCCGGGGGCCACGATCACGCCCTCGACCTGCGGGGTCGAGGCGAGGACGGCGAGCGGCCGCAGCACCTGGTCGGTGTCGGCGAGCCCGGCCCGTACGGACAGGACCAGCTCGGCGCGCGGGCCCTTGACCGGGTCGGCGAGGGCGGCGGCCGGGTCGGTCATGGGCTGGGCCGACATGCCGAGCGTGGCGTAGCGGACGATGTCCCCGTCGGCGAAGCGCAGCACCTCGATGCGTTCCGTACCGAGGAAGGTCACCGCGGCGCGCGCGTCCGGTTCACCGAGGGCGGTGCGCAGCCTGGCCTCGACGAGAGCAAGAACATCAACCATGAGTTGAGCATAGAAGCCGTATCGAACGAGCAAAGTACGGACTTGACACTTGCGTCGGCTGATAGTCTTGGCCGCTGTTCAGGGCAGCAGGAAGTCCCTCACGGGGGACCGGCCGGAGGAGGTGGGGCTGCGATGGATCGAAGTCGGCCTGGCAGTACCAACCGCTCTTCCGTGCGCCTTCGTTGTTCCCTGTGATCGAGACCTCCCTACCCGGACGCCTCACCGGGAAACCTCTGAGTCTCATGGCATTTCGCACGACGGAAGAGCACATCGCCTCGCCCAGTCCGTTTCAGTAGCGAACGCCGTCACCGCACTCGCGGTGCCGCCCGCTTTGCGGACGTACGCAGATGTCGAAGTCGTCGCGTCACGTCCCCATTCCGGGCAGTGCCACGCCCGCCCGGCGGCCCCTCCGTGAAGGAGTCCTGCCATGTCCATGATTCGTGACCTGCGCGCCGCGGTCCGCCCCTCCCTGCGTCCGTCGCTGCGCAAGAGCACCGCCCCGTACAACTCGTACGACCCCACCCGTGACCCCTCCGCGAGCAGCGCGGTCGTCGACTGCGCGGTCTACCGCGACGGGCTGCGCACCCAGGCCGACTCGTGCCTGTCGCCGCGCGAGGCGATGCGGCGCGTCCGGGAGGACGGCGGGTTCGCCTGGATCGGGCTGCACGAGCCGACCGAGGCCGAATTCGCCGGTATCGCGGCCGAGTTCGGGCTGCACCCGCTGGCCGTGGAGGACGCGGTCCACGCCCACCAGCGGCCCAAGCTGGAGCGGTACGACGACACGCTCTTCACCGTCTTCAAGACGGTCCACTACGTGGAGCACGCCGAACTCACCGCGACCAGCGAGGTCGTGGAGACCGGCGAGGTCATGTGCTTCACCGGGCGGGACTTCGTGATCACCGTCCGGCACGGCGGCCAGGGTTCGCTGCGGGCGCTGCGCAAGCGCCTCCAGGACGACCCCGAACTGCTCGCCAAGGGCCCCTCGGCCGTGCTGCACGCCATCGCGGACCAGGTGGTCGACGGGTATCTGGCGGTCGTGGACGCGATGCAGGACGACATCGACGAGGTCGAGATCGATGTCTTCTCGGCCCCGTCCAAGGGCAGCCCGCGCGGCACGGACGCCGGGCGGATCTACCAACTCAAGCGCGAGGTCCTGGAGTTCAAGCGGGCGGTCTCGCCGCTGCTGCGGCCGATGCAGCTGCTCAGCGAGCGGCCGATGCGGCTGGTCGACCCGGACATCCAGAAGTACTTCCGCGACGTCGCCGACCACCTCGCGCGCGTGCAGGAGCACGTCGTCGGCTTCGACGAGCTCCTGAACTCGATCCTCCAGGCCAATCTGGCGCAGGCGTCGTTCGCGCAGAACGAGGACATGCGCAAGATCACCTCATGGGCGGCGATCATCGCCGTACCGACGATGGTGTGCGGGGTGTACGGCATGAACTTCGACCACATGCCGGAGCTGCACTGGAAGTACGGCTACCCGCTCGTGCTGGCCGCCATCGCCGGAAGCTGCCTCGTCATCCACCGCACGCTCAAGCGGAACGGTTGGCTCTGACGACGAGCGCGAGCCCGGCGAGGATCACCACAAGGGCGGGCCAGGCGAGCGCGGGCGGCTGCTGGCCCAGCCAGAGCGCCGCGATGAGGGCGGCGCCCGGCGTCTCCAGGAGGATCGCCGTGGACGTCACGGACGCCCCCAGGCCCCGCACCACCCGGTTGAGCAGGGAGTGGCCGAGCAGCTGGGCGGCGACGGTGAGCGCGGCCAGCTTGGCCCAGGTCACTCCCGAGTACGAGGTGAGGTCCGCGCCGCTCGCCAGACAGGCGGCGAGCAGCCCGGCGGCGGCCGTCCCGTAACAGAGGTACGTGTACGGGACCGTGTCCACGGTCCGCCGGACCTCGGCGCCGAGCAGCACGTACCCGGCGGCCGCGATGCCGCCGCCGAGCGCGAGCGCGTCACCGGCGAGGGCGCGCGGCGAGGTGGTCATGTCGACGCCGGTGAGCATCACCACGCCCGCGCAGGCGACCAGCGTCCCGGCCCACACCATGGCGGGCGGGCGGTGGCCGCGCAGGCGCAGCGCGATGGTGGTCCAGATCGGTGTGGTGGTGCACAGCGCGGTCGAGGACGCCACCGACGTCATCCGCAGGCTCGGCAGCCACAGCCCGAAGTGCAGCGCGAGCAGCGCCCCGGCGGCGACCGCGAGGCCCACCTCGCGCCGGGTCAGCCCGCGCAGCTGCGCCCGGTACTTGAGCGCGGCCAGCGGGGTGAGCGCCCCGACGGCCATGGCGTTGCGCCAGAACGCGATGGCAAGCGCGGGGGCCGCCGTCGCGGCGATGAGCGGCGCGGAGAGCGACACACTGGCGATGGCGACGGCGAGCAGCGCGAAGTCCACCCGGGGGACGGCCGGAGCGGTCGTCAGGGCCGGGGTGGCGGGCGCGGTGGTGGTGGGCACGGCAAGAGCGTAAGGCGCTAAACATATTTACGGAACTGTCGGTCCATGCTGTGGACAACACCGCCGACCGCGTCCCGGCCGTCCCATAAAGTGGCCCCATGACACCTGCGCTGCTCGACCGGGCCCTCGTCGAGGAGGCCACCAAGAAGTCCGGGCTGATCTGGGTGCGGGGCACCGGGACCGCCGACCGCGCGCTGTGGCACGTCTGGCACGACGGCGCCGCCTATGTCGTGGGCGGCGGGCCGGGCGAACAGCCACTGGAGGGCCTGGCCGACGGCGGCACCGCCGAGGTGACCGTCCGCAGCAAGGACAAGGGCGGCCGCCTGGTGACCTGGACGGCCGCGGTGAGCGAGGTCGCTCCCCCAAGTTCTCGACTGCGCTCGGACAGGGGGGACTCCCATCACGGCGAGCTGTGGGAGACGGTGGCCGCCGAGCTGAAGGCCAAGCGGCTGAACGCGCCGGACGGCGAGGCGGTGACGGGCCGCTGGGCGCGGGAGTGTCGGGTGTTGTGCCTGGCGCCGGTCGAGGTCCACACCGAGATGCCCGAAGGCTCGCTGGCGGCCCGCCCCGTCGAGACCCCGGCCACCACCCGCCACCCGATCCCGGCGGCACTGCCGAGGCTGCTGCTGAAGCGGAAGCGCAAGCGCGGCTGAGCGGACAGGCCCTACCTCTTCGGGAGCCGGCTCCCGTAGTCGACCGTCGCGTCCTTCGACGGGGCCGCGAGGGCGAAGTCCTGGTTCCAGTCGCCGAGTTCGAGCACGCCCGCACCGCCCGCGCGCTCGAAGCGCAGGGGGTACGGGGTGCCTTGGAGCGAGACGTCGAGCGTGCCGCCCTCGCCGTCCTTGCCCGCCTTGACGCGGATGGTGCCCACCTCGCCGACCTTGGACCGGTCGCCCTTGGAGAGCTCGCCCTGGAGCCCGAGCAGGCCCTTCAGGAGCGCGCTCTTGTCGGTGAAGCCGCGCAGTTCCTGGTACGAGGGGTCGCCCGAGGGCACCTTGACGTACTTGTCGTCGAGCTTGCCCGCCGCCGCCGCGCTCCCCGAGTCGTCGGAGCCCTTGTCGTCCCGGTGCGACCAGAACCCGGCATCGGCCTTCAGATAGAGCTCGTCGCCCACCCGCAGCAGCGCGAACGTGGTGCTCTTCGAGCTGACCGTGCCGGTGGCGCCGGTCCCCTTCAGCCGCATGTCGATCTTGTACGAGCCGCCCTTGCTGACCAGCGTGCCGCTGAGGTGCACCGCGTCGGCGCCGTCCGCGGCCGTGCGCGCCTTGCCCTCGATATCGGTGGCGGAGAGCTTGCCGACGCCGTTGGTGCCCTCGTCCGGGTCCGAGGAGCACGCCGTGACGGCCGTGGCGAGCCCCGCGCAGAGCGCGACGGGGAGCGCGGCCCGGCGGGCCCGTACGGACAGGGAGCGAGTGGTCACCGGCACACGGCCTTTCGTCGGGGCGCGCGAGGTGGGGGGCGCGAAGTCGGGGTCGGCAGACCGCACCCTACCCGGGCCGTCTACGCTGCCCGGCAGAGAGCCGTACGGACGCCCCTCAAAGGCGCACCGGATGGTCACCGGCTAGCCTGAATCAGATATTCAGCGCCATTTCAGGCCACGAAAAGGTCGGATCACGCCCAAGAGGAGGCGCTCAGCATGGCGGCAGGCGCCCCCCGGATCTTCGTTTCGCACCTCTCCGGCGTCGCCGTCTTCGACCCCAACGGCGACCAGGTGGGCCGGGTACGCGACCTGGTGGCCATACTCCGGGTCGGCCGCCGCCCGCCCCGGCTGCTCGGCGTCGTCGTCGAGGTGGCCGGCCGCCGGCTGATCTTCCTGCCGATGACCCGGGTCACCGGCGTCGAGTCCGGCCAGGTCATCACCACCGGCGTCGTCAACCTGCGCCGCTTCGAGCAGCGCCCCACCGAGCGGCTGGTCCTGGGCGAGCTCCTGGACCGCCGGGTCACTCTCGTCGAGAGCGGCGAGGAGGTGACGGTCCTGGACGTGGCCGTCCAGCAGCTGCCCGCCCGCCGCGACTGGGAGATCGACAAGGTCTTCGTGCGGCGCGGCAAGGGCGGCGCCCTGCGGCGCAAGGGCGAGACCCTGACCGTCGAGTGGTCCGCGGTCACCGGCTTCTCCCTGGAGGAGCACGGCCAGGGCGCCGAGAGCCTGCTCGCCACCTTCGAGCAGCTGCGCCCCGCCGACCTCGCCAACGTGCTGCACCACCTCTCCCCCAAGCGCCGCGGCGAAGTGGCCGCGGCCCTCGACGACGACCGGCTCGCGGACGTGATGGAGGAGCTGCCGGACGACGACCAGGTGGAGATCCTCGGCAAGCTGAAGGACGAGCGGGCCGCCGACGTCCTGGAGGCGATGGACCCGGACGACGCCGCCGACCTCCTCTCCGAGCTGCCCGAGGAGGACAAGGAGCGGCTGCTGACCCTGATGCAGCCGGACGACGCGGCGGACGTGCGCCGGCTGCTCAGTTACGAGGAGCGCACCGCGGGCGGTCTGATGACCACCGAGCCGATCGTGCTGCGCCCGGACGCCACGGTCGCGGACGCCCTCGCGCGCGTACGCCAGCAGGACCTCTCGCCCGCGCTGGCCGCGCAGGTGTACGTGTGCCGGCCGCCCGACGAGACGCCGACCGGCAAGTACCTGGGCACGGTGCACTTCCAGCGGCTGCTGCGGGACCCGCCGTTCACCCTGGTCTCCTCGATCGTGGACAACGACCTGCCGCCGCTGTCCCCGCAGACCCCGCTGCCCGCCGTGACCGCGTTCCTCGCCGCGTACAACATGGTCGCCGCGCCCGTCGTCGACGACAGCGGCTCGCTGCTCGGCGCGGTCACCGTCGACGACGTCCTGGACCACCTGCTGCCCGAGGACTGGCGCGAGGCGGAGTTCCACGCCGCCGAGGGGGGCTCGCATGGCTGACCGCACCGAGGAGCGCGAGCGCACGCGCGCGGCGGGGGCGAGCGCCGTGGCGCGTGGCCCGCGCGGCCGCCTCGACCAGCCGCGCGCCCCGCGGCCGCGGCTGCTGCCCGAGTACGACCCGGAGGCGTTCGGCCGCTTCTCCGAGAAGATCGCCCGCTTCCTGGGGACCGGGCGGTTCATCGTCTGGATGACCCTGGTCATCATCCTGTGGGTGGTCTGGAACATCTTCGCGCCGGCGTCGGTGCGCTTCGACGAGTACCCGTTCATCTTCCTGACCCTCGCCCTGTCCCTCCAGGCCTCGTACGCGGCCCCGCTGATCCTGCTCGCGCAGAACCGGCAGGACGACCGCGACCGGGTCAACCTGGAGCAGGACCGCAAGTCCAACGAGCGCTCCATCGCGGACACCGAGTACCTGACGCGGGAGATCGCGGCCCTGCGGATGGGCCTCGGCGAGGTCGCCACCCGGGACTGGATCCGCTCGGAACTGCAGGACATGATCAAGGAGATGGAGGACCGGCGGGTCGTATTCCCGCTGGAGGCCCCTCACGGAAGTGACGAATCAGACCGCCGTTAGGGCTTTCCGCGGGCGGGACCCGGCGCCGTACCATCTCCATATGGTTACGGATGACGCGGTGCGCGAGGCACTGGCGACAGTGAACGACCCAGAGATCCACCGACCGATCACTGAGCTCGGCATGGTCAAGACGGTCGAGATCGGGACGGACGGGGCGGTCGCGGTCACGGTGTACCTGACCGTCTCCGGCTGCCCGATGCGCGACACGATCACGAAGAACGTGACCGAGGCAGTCGAGCGGGTCGAAGGCGTCACGCGCGTCGACGTCACGCTCGACGTGATGAGCGACGAACAGCGCAAGGAGCTCGCGACATCGCTGCGCGGCGGCACCGCCGAGCGCGAGGTGCCCTTCGCCAAGCCCGGCTCGCTGACCCGGGTCTACGCGGTGGCGTCCGGCAAGGGCGGCGTCGGCAAGTCCTCGGTGACGGTGAACCTCGCCGCGGCGATGGCGGCGGACGGGCTGAAGGTCGGTGTCGTCGACGCCGACATCTACGGGCACTCGGTGCCCCGCATGCTGGGCGTGGACGGCCGTCCCACCCAGGTCGAGAACATGATCATGCCGCCGTCGGCGAACGGTGTGAAGGTCATCTCCATCGGTATGTTCACCCCCGGCAACGCCCCGGTCGTATGGCGCGGACCGATGCTCCACCGCGCCCTCCAGCAGTTCCTGGCCGACGTCTACTGGGGCGACCTGGACGTCCTCCTGCTCGACCTGCCCCCGGGCACCGGCGACATCGCCATCTCGGTGGCCCAGCTGGTCCCGAACGCGGAGATCCTGGTCGTCACGACCCCCCAGCAGGCGGCCGCCGAGGTGGCCGAGCGGGCAGGCTCGATCGCGGTCCAGACCCACCAGAAGATCGTCGGCGTCGTCGAGAACATGGCGGGCCTGCCCTGCCCGCACTGCGACGAGATGGTCGACGTGTTCGGTACGGGCGGCGGCGAGAAGGTCGCGGAGGGCCTGACCAAGACGACCGGCACGAACGTGCCGGTGCTCGGCTCGATCCCGATCGACGTCCGCCTGCGCGAGGGCGGCGACGACGGCAAGCCGGTCGTCCTCTCCGACCCCGACTCCCCGGCGGGCGCCGCGCTGCGAGCGATCGCGGGCAAGCTCGGCGGCCGCCAGCGTGGCCTGTCGGGCATGTCGCTGGGGATCACGCCGCGCAATAAGTTCTAGGCAGCGGACACGCGTAAGGGGCGCCCACAGTTGCCGGGCGCCCCTTACGTATGCCTGGGCCCGGACTACCAAGGGGCGCGGGGCTGTGACATTTGCGGCTCCGCCGCGTGGGCACGACCAGCCCACCACGGTCCGCAGACGAACACCTGGCCACCCCAGCGGAGCGCTACGCGTACGACGTGATGTCCTTGACCACGGCGAACCCGAGCCCATACGCGCTCAACCCACGCCCGTACGCACCCAGATGCACCCCACCTCCGGCGGAGCCGGCCAGCACCCACCCGAACTCGGACTCCCGGTAGTGGAACGGCGTGGCGACCCCGTCGACCGGCAACGACAGCGTCGTCCAGTCCGGCCCGGCCAGATCGTCCGCCAGCTCCCACGCCGCCTCGGTCTGCTGGTCCAGCCAGTCGCCGCGCAGCACGTGGTCCATCTGGGCGGGCCAGGTGAAGGCGAGCAGCCCGGACCCGGCCAGCCAGGCCGCGGAGGAGACCGAGGTGGCCTCCAGCACTCCCGTACCGTCGCCGCTGCGGCGCGTGGGGTTGGCGGGCACGCTCACAACCACCGCGAAGCGCTCGCGGTCGGCGGCGGAGCGGTCGGCCGCGTCGGGCCGTATCGACGGCTCGTCGCCGTGGCCGGTGGACCCGTGCTGCACGGTGCCGTCGGCCGCCGTGGCCACCTGCATCAGCCAGCGCGGCCCGCTGAAGGCCTCGTCCAGGCCGTACCAGG
This sequence comes from Streptomyces sp. NBC_00224, assembly GCF_041435195.1. NCBI lineage: Bacteria > Bacillati > Actinomycetota > Actinomycetes > Kitasatosporales > Streptomycetaceae > Streptomyces > Streptomyces sp. NBC_00224. The sequence goes on along the minus strand of NZ_CP108106.1, from coordinate 5,901,058 downwards.
CGAACGGCGCCCGCAGATAGCCGTCGACCGCACGCCGGGCCGCCGGCACCCCTTCCGGTGTGGACGGGGTGTCCTCGGTGGACCCCTGTGCCGCTACCCGACTCGTCGTCTCCACTGCCCGGCCGCCTCCTCGATCCGTAGGTGTCCGGAGCGGCCCGCCCCCCTCGGGCGTCCTGGCTGCCGGACCTATGGAGGATAGCCACCCCGGTCCCGCCCACCGGGAATGACGGTGCGGACGTGGCTCAGATTGACGTCCTGTACGAAACCCGGGGGGTTGTGTCAGGTCGCGTCGGCGTCGTACGGGGGGCGCTCGCCGGGGTCGAGCTTCTCGCGCTTCTTGAGCAGGTCGGGCGTACCCGACACACCCGCGGCCGAGCCGTTGGCGGCCGTCGTGGGCGTGCCGGACCCGGTGGGCGCGCTCTCGCGGCCGTGCACCGCGTCCGCGACCTCTTCCATGTCCTTGCGCAGGTCGAAGCTGTTGCGGATCTCCTTGAGACCCAGGTCGTCGTTGTCCATGAGCTGCTTGCGTACGAACGTCTTCGGGTTCAGGTCCTCGAACTCGAAGTCCTTGAACTCCGGGCCGAGTTCGGAACGGATGTCCGCCTTGGCGCTCTCCGAGAAGCTGCGGATCTTGCGGATGAACCCCGAGACGTCCTGGATCAGCTTGGGCAGCTTGTCCGGGCCGAAGACGAGCACAGCGAGAACCACGAGGGTGACGAGCTCCATGGGCCCTATGTCGTTGAACACCTAGCTGCTCCTCGTGGCTCTGCTCCCGGTCCAGTCATGGACCGCTCCACGGTACCCGCCGAAACTGTCGAAACGGTACCTACCCGGTGACCTTTGGCCGCCGCTTGCCCCTCTGGTGACCGATAGGTGACCAGAGGGGCGAACCGTGGCGGGCCGTGGCGGGCGGCCGAGGGGAACGCCAGGCGCGCGTCAGGCGCAGAGGAGGAGCAGGTCAGGACGTGGCGGAGCCGAGCGTGAGGGTCAGCCGCTGCTCCCCGCCGCCGCGCTTGAGCGTCAGCTCCAGGCGGTCGCCGGGGCGGTGCGAGCGGATCTTGACGATCAGCTCCTCGGCGCTGTGCACCCGCTGGCCGTCGACCTTGGTGATCACGTCCTCGGGCTTGATGCCCGCGGTGGCGCCGGGGCCGCCGGGGGTCACGGACGGCTTGCCGTCGGCGGCTTTGGCACCGACCCGGGCGCCGTCGCCGGTGAACTTCATGTCGAGGGTCACGCCGATGACCGGGTGGGTGGCCTTGCCGGTGTTGATCAGCTCCTCGGCGACCCGCCTGCCCTGGTTGACCGGGATCGCGAAGCCCAGGCCGATGGAGCCGCCCTGGCCGCCGCCGTCGCTCTTGCCCGCGGCGCGGATCGCGCTGTTGATGCCGACGACGTGGGCCCGCGAGTCGAGCAGGGGGCCGCCCGAGTTGCCCGGGTTTATCGGGGCGTCGGTCTGGAGCGCGTCGACATAGCTGACGTCGCTGCCGTCGCCCTTCTCGCCGCCCGCGGTGATCGGGCGCTCCTTGGCGCTGATGATGCCCGAGGTGACGGTGTTGGAGAGGTCGAACGGGGCGCCGATGGCCACCACCGGGTCACCGACCTGGACGTTGTCGGAGTTGCCGAGCGGCAGCGGCTTCAGCCCGGAGACGCCGGTGACGCGGACCACGGCGAGGTCGTACCCGGAGTCCCGGCCGACCACCGTGGCGCGGGCGGTCTCGCCGCCGCTGAACGTCACGCTGATGTCGCCGGACGCGCCCGCGGGCTCCACGACGTGGTTGTTGGTGAGGATGTGCCCGGCGTTGTCCAGCACGAAGCCGGTGCCGGTGCCGGACTCGCTCTCCCCGCTGACGTGCAGCGTGACCACGCCCGGCAGGGCGCTCGCGGCGATCCCGGCGACGCTGTCGGGCGCCCGCCCGGTGGGGCCTTTGCCGGCCTGCGGCAGATCGACGTGCGTGGCACCGGTGCGCTCGATGTACGCGCCGACCCCGCCGCCGATGCCGCCCGCGACCAGCGCGAGGGCGACGGCCCCGAGGACGAGCGCCCCACGCCGCGGCTTCCGCTTCTCCGGCACCCCGGCCGTGCTCAGCGGCTGCCCGGCCGCGCCCCAGGGGTCGTACTGCACCCACTGGGACGAAGGCGGCACCGGCGGCACGCTTTCCGGTACGGGGTACGAGGCAGGGGCCTCCGGTGCCGGGTACGGGGCCGGGGCCTCCGGTGCCGGGTACGCCCCCTGGGGCGGGACAGCCCCTGCGGCCGGCGCGGGACGCTGGACGGGCGGCGCGGGCGCCCACGGGCCCGGCCCGCCGTACGGCGGCGTCCCGTACGGGTCGGGAGCGTGCAAGGGCTGCCGAGGCGGCACGGGGCCCTCGGGCCGGGCGGGGTCGTGGGCGGGCCCACCGGCCGAAGCGGGCTCTTGGGCGGGCTCGGCCGGCGCGGGCGGCGCGAGCCGATACGCGGACTCGTCCTCGACGGGCTCCCCAGGAGCGAGCGAGTACGGCACCTCCCCGTCGCCGGAACCTTCCGGCACCCCGGCAACCGGTACATCCTGCGCACCCGGCGCCACCGGCGCACCCGGGACCGAAGCCACAGGCGCCTCCGGCGGAGCCAAGTCGTATGTCTCCTCTGCCGCGGAGCCGTCCCCGCGCGGGGTGGGACGGCTCCACCATCTCGCCTTGGGCCCGGTGGGTTTCCCGTCGTTCATGCTCTCCCCGCAACTGTCCTGCGTGCCCCCAGGGGCACCCCTCCCAGGGATTCAACCAGGTTTGCCGGGAGGAGCGCAGGGCACGGTCAGTGCCGGGGAGCCGCCAGATGCGTCGGCGGAGCGGACGGGGTCGCGCCGGAGAGCGCGGACAGCGGTGAGACCGGCCGCACTGCCAGGGTGGCGACCGCCGGACGTATCAGCGGAGGCAAGGACGAACTGCTCAGCAGAGCGGCACGGAACGAGTTGCCGAACTGCTGAGAGGACGGCTGGGACGGGACTCCGTTCAACCCGGCCAGACCCATCGGGACCGGCGCCGTGGACTCGGGGGCCACCGGTGCGCTCGCCGCGCCGCCCCGTCTGCGCTCCGAATTCACGGACAGGGGTGTCCCCGAGGACGGACCGGCCGACGGACGCTGGTCCCGCAGCGGGGTGACATTGCTGCCCGAGCCCTCGCCCCGGGCCGAGGTTTCCGCCCCCGAGTCCGACGGGACCGCGCCGCCGAGCGCGATCGCCGCGAGGGAGACCGCGCTGGCGGCGGCGAAGGCGATCCTGCGCCCGCGCCACGGCGAGCCCGAACGCTCCTCGGGGCGGGCCACTTCGTGGATCCGGAAGCCCCGACCGGGCAGCCCTCCGCCGAGGACGGCCGCATGGGCCCCGCCGGGTACATAGCCGAAGCCCCCGACCGGGTCGCGCGGATCGCTCAGGGCTCCGGGCGAGAAGACCCCGTCGGCAAGGCGGCCCCCGCCGAATGGTCCCCGACCGTCGTCGTCACCTCCGGGTCCCCCGGGCAGCCCCTGGAGCCGGGCCAGCAGGCCCTCGGAGGGGGCGGGCGGTGCCGTCTGCGCGAAGACGCTCTTGACGCGGCGCTGCGCGTCGGCCTCGGCCTTGCACTTGGGACAGGTGGCCAGATGCGACAGGACGCGCTCGCGCGCGTCATGGCTGAGCTCGCCGTCGACCAGGGCGGCGAGGCGGTCCCCCAGATGCTGCTCGGCGGGGGTGGGACTGGTGCCGGTCACGCGGTCCCCTCTCCGACCGCCCCCGGGGCGCCGTGCGCCACCCCCGCGAGGGCACGCTGCTGCTCGGCGCGAGCTTCGGGCGAGCGGTGCTGGAGGGCCTTGCGCAGATGCGAGCGGCCGCGGTGGATCCGGCTGCGCACGGTGCCGAGCTTCACGCCGAGGGTGGCGGCGATCTCCTCGTACGACAGTCCCTCGATGTCGCAGAGCACGACGGCGGCGCGGAACTCGGGCGCGAGCGTGTCCAGCGCCTGCTGGACGTCGGCGTCGAAGTGCGCGTCGTTGAAGACCTGCTGGGGGGACGGGTCGCGGCTGGGGAGGCGCTCGGCCGCGTCGTCGCCCAGGGCGTCGAAGCGGATGCGCTGGCGGCGGCGGACCATGTCCAGGAAGAGGTTGGTGGTGATCCGGTGCAGCCAGCCCTCGAACGTGCCCGGTGTGTAGGTCGACAGCGAGCGGAAGACGCGGACGAAGACTTCTTGGGTGAGGTCCTCGGCGTCGTGCTGGTTGCCCGTCAGGCGGTAGGCGAGGCGGTAGACGCGGCCGCTGTGCGTGCTGACGATCTCCTCCCAGGTGGGAGGGGTCCACGCCGGGGAATCCGCGTCGGCGAAGGTCGCGGTGGCTGCGGAGTCTGCGGCGTTGGAACGGTCAGCGGTGTAGGTCACGGATTTCGGCTCACCCGCCGACCTGAGAAAGCGCCGGAGCACTCCTCCCCGATCCACAGGCGCAGCCGCACCTCCCCTGTCGGCTCTGGTGGTGTCCAGCGGAGCCCCTACCATAACCACCTCGCCCGTTAGCTCCGGATAAGAATCTTTACGCGCATTTGGGACTGGCTTCGTGTCCCTCGAACCACGCTGCTTCCCGGACCGCTCGGGGACCGGGATTCCGTACTCGGCCGTCTCGTCCATGTATCCCCCCGCCCTTCATAACGCCCGGTCCCATCTGCGGGTTCCCGGGTGCAGCGGATACAGTCACCCGTGCGCGCCAACTACGGGGACAGGAGAGGGCCATTACCGCCAACCGGCAGACGAGCTGGGCGTTCGCCGACGCCTTTGTCGCCGAGGACGACGCGCTGCGCTGGGCCCGCGAGCGGTCCCGGGAGGCAGGGCTGCCTTCGGTGTCCCCGGGAACCGGCGCCGCGCTGCGCCTGCTCGCTGCCACCGCCGACGCGAAGGCGGTCGCCGAGATCGGCACCGGAACCGGCGTCTCCGGGATCTATCTGCTGCAGGGCCTGCGGCCGGACGGCGTGCTGACCACCGTCGACCCCGAGGCGGACCGCCAGCAGTTCGCCAAGCAGGCGTTCCGCGCGGCGGGCTTCGCCGGGAACCGGGCGCGCTTCATCCCCGGGCGCGCCCTGGACGTACTGCCGCGGCTGGCCGACGGCGGATACGACCTGGTGTTCTGCGACGGCGACCGGACGGAGTCCCTGGACTACCTCGCTGAATCGTTGCGCCTGCTGCGGCCCGGCGGAATCGTCTGCTTCGAGGGGGTCTTCGCCGACGGCCGTACGGTCGACTCCGGCGTCCAGCCCGCCGAGGTGCTGCGGCTGCGCGACCTGCTGCGGACCGTACGCGAGAGCCAGGAGCTCGTCGGGTCGCTGCTGCCGGTGGGCGACGGGCTGCTCTGCGCCGTGAAGCGGGCGTAACGCCTCACCGAGGGCGCCCACCGAAGTTTCCTTCCGGCCGCGTGCGCGGGTCCGGAAACGCGGGTCCGAAAACTACTCCGCCCCGGGCCGGTACGTGAGTACCGGCCCGGGGCGGTGGCAGATTGGGGGTCAAGCCCGCTGAATCAGCCGACGACCTTCTTAAGAGCGTCACCGAGCGCCTCGGCCTCGTCCGGGGTCAGCTCGACCACAAGCCGTCCACCGCCTTCGAGCGGAACGCGCATGACGATGCCCCGCCCCTCCTTGGTCACCTCGAGCGGGCCGTCGCCCGTCCGCGGCTTCATGGCCGCCATGCTGTTTCCCCTTCCTGAAACCAGCTCATCGCAGCCGGCGGCCCCATGACAGGCACCGTGTTACCGGCATCGAACACATTGCTTCCAGGTCATTATCCCGCATCGCAGGACCCGATGACCAACATCGGTCGGCATCGCTTGCGCAACGCGCTCTATCAAAACCACCCAATTCGGCGATCCGCCTGCGATACTTCGCCACCCTCGGTCGGGGTCGTGGCCGGGAATGTTTGACGCAGGTCACATGTGCGGCGCCGATGATCTCCGCCATGCTGGGCGGACACGACACCGCAACGGAGGGGATCCAACCCAATGGCCGACACCGTGCTCTACGAGGTGACCGACGGGCTCGCGACGATCACGATCAACCGTCCCGACGCCATGAACGCCATGAACACCGAGGCCAAGGTCGCCCTGCGGGACGCGGCGCTGGCCGCCGCCGCGGACGCCGCGGTACGGGCGGTCCTGCTCACGGCGACGGGCCGGGCGTTCTGCGTGGGCCAGGACCTCAAGGAGCACGTGAGCCTGCTCGCGGCGGACCGCGAGGCGGGCACCGGCTCCACGATGAGCACGGTCCGCGAGCACTACAACCCGATCGTGAAGGCCCTCACCGAGATGCCCAAGCCGGTCGTGGCCGGGGTGAACGGGGTCGCGGCGGGCGCGGGCTTCGGCTTCGCGCTGGCGGCCGACTACCGCGTGGTGGCGGACACGGCAGCCTTCAACACCTCGTTCGCGGGGGTCGCGCTGACCGCCGACTCGGGCGTCTCCTGGACGCTCCCCCGCCTGATCGGCCACTCGCGCGCCGCCGATCTGCTGCTCTTCCCGCGCTCGATCTCCGCGCAGGAGGCGTACGAGCTCGGCATCGTCAACAAGCTGGTCCCGGCGGCCGAGCTGGCGGCCGAGGCGGCGGCCGTGGCCCGAGCGCTGGCCGACGGCCCCACGCTCGCGTACGCGGCGCTCAAGGAGTCCCTGGCGTACGGGGCCGGGCACACGCTCACCGAGGCGCTGGAGAAGGAGGACGAGCTCCAGACCCTGGCGGGGGCGTCCGAGGACCACGGGATCGCGGTGGCGGCGTTCCTGGCCAAGGAGAAGCCGAAATATGTGGGCCGCTGAGCCATCCGGGGGACCACAGCCCCGTACCCCTTAAGGGGTACTGCCGCCCCGGGCCACACAGTCGGTCAAGTGGTCGTCCACCAGACCGCACGCCTGCATCAGCGCGTACGCGGTCGTGGGGCCGATGAAGCGGAGGCCGCGCTTCTTGAGGGCCTTGGAGAGCGCCGTCGACTCGTCGGTGACCGGGGGGACGTCCGCCAGCGTGCGGGGGGCCGGGCGGGAGGCGGGGTCCGGGGCGTACGACCAGATCAGCTCGTCCAGCTCGCCGGGGGCCCAGTCGGCCAGTACGCGCGCGTTGGAGAGGGTCGCCTCGATCTTGGCGCGGTTGCGGATGATCGATTCGTCGGTCAGCAGCCGCGCCGCGTCCTCGTCGGTGAAGGCGGCCACCTTGGCGATCCGGAAGTCCGCGAAGGCGCGGCGGAACCCCTCCCGGCGGCGCAGGATGGTGATCCAGGAGAGGCCCGACTGGAAGGCCTCCAGGCACAGCCGTTCGTAGAGGGCGTCGTCGCCGTGGACCGGGCGGCCCCACTCGGTGTCGTGGTACGCCACGTAGTCCGCGGTGGACAGCCCCCACGGGCAGCGCAGCCGGCCGTCCGGGCCGGGGATGGCGGTGCTCACTTGCGGGGCTCCTCGTCGCGGGGGGCGTGGGCGGCGCTGAGCGCCTCCCGCAGATCGGTGATCCGGGCGTCGCGCTCGGCGAGCTCCGCGGCGAGGCGGCTCAGCACGTCGTCGACGTCGGCCATCCGGTAGCCGCGCGCGGCCACCGGAAGCCGCAGCGCGTCGATGTCCGCGCGCTCGACGGGGCGGCCCGCGGGCAGCGGGTCGGAGAGCCGCTCGGGGCCCGTCTCGGGCAATACGGCACCGTCGCCGCCGCCCACCACGGCCAGCGTGACCGCGGCGACCACCACGACCATGGCGATCAGCAAGAACCAGAACACGCGCGAAGCCTCTCCCCGGCAGCCGGAAACCGTCGGGTCCGATCGTGCCATGCGGAGCTGGGAGTTAGGGTCTGTCGGGCGGCACAGGCCGGACCCGCCGGACACGGAACCTGAGGTCACGGGCGTCTTACCCGAGGAGGAAACAGCGGATGCTGCGGCTGGGAAGGCGCGAGTTCGACGCGCACGAGCCGGTGATCATGGCGATCGTCAACCGGACCCCGGACTCCTTCTACGACCAGGGTGCGACGTTCCGGGACGAGCCCGCGCTGGCCCGCGTGGAGCAGGCGGTGTCAGAGGGGGCTGCCATCATCGACATCGGCGGGGTCAAGGCGGGCCCCGGCGAGGAGGTGACGGCCGAGGAGGAGGCGCGGCGCACGGTCGGCTTCGTGGCCGAGGTGCGGCGGCGGCATCCGGACGTGGTGATCAGCGTCGACACCTGGCGCCATGACGTCGGGGAGGCGGTCTGCGAGGCGGGCGCGGACGTGCTCAACGACGCGTGGGGCGGGGTCGACCCGAAGCTGGCGGAGGTCGCGGCGCGGTACGGGGCGGGGCTGGTGTGTACGCACGCGGGCGGCGTGGAACCGCGCACCCGGCCGCACCGGATCGCGTACGAGGACGTGATGGAGGACATCCTCCGGGTCACGGTGGGGCTCGCCGAGCGGGCGGCCGCGCTCGGGGTGCGGCGGGACGGGATCATGATCGATCCCGGTCATGACTTCGGCAAGAACACCCGCCACAGCCTGGAGGCGACCCGGCGGCTCGGCGAGATGACGGCGACGGGGTGGCCGGTCCTGGTCTCCCTGTCCAACAAGGACTTCGTCGGGGAGACGCTGGACCGGCCGGTCAAGGAGCGGGTGATCGGGACGCTGGCGACGACGGCGGTGTCGGCGTGGCTGGGGGCGCGGGTGTACCGGGTGCACGAAGTCGCCGAGACCCGTCAGGTGCTGGACATGGTGGCGTCCATCGCGGGCCACCGTCCGCCTGCCGTTGCCCGGCGCGGGCTGGCGTAACGGGGCTGCGCCCCGCCCCCTTCGCTTTTGACTGCAGGCCCGGTGGTGGGCTGGTCGCGCAGTTCCCCGCGCCCCTTGAATGCCGCTACGCGGCATCCCCTAGGGGCGCGGGGAACTGCGCGAGCAACCCACCACGGTCCGCAGACGAACTACCGCCCCACTTCCTTCGTCACCATCGCCACCGCCTCCTCCACGCTGTCCGTGACGTGGAAGAGGAGCAGGTCGTGCGCGGAGGCCTTGCCGCCGCCTACCACTGTGTCGCGGAGCCAGTCGACCAGGCCCGCCCAGTACCGCGAGCCGAACAGGACGATCGGGAAGCGGGTCACCTTGCCGGTCTGGACGAGGGTGAGCGCCTCGAAGAGCTCGTCCAGCGTGCCGAGGCCGCCGGGCAGGACGACGAAGCCCTGCGCGTACTTCACGAACATGGTCTTGCGGACGAAGAAGTAGCGGAAGTTGACGCCGATGTCGACGTGCGGGTTGAGCCCCTGCTCGAAGGGGAGCTCGATGCCGAGGCCGACCGAGACGCCCCGCGCCTCGCGCGCGCCCCGGTTGGCCGCCTCCATCGCACCCGGGCCGCCGCCGGTGATCACCGCGAAGCCCGCCTCGACCAGCGCGCGGCCGATGGCCACGCCCGCCTCGTACTCCGGTGAGCCCACCGGTGTGCGGGCCGAGCCGAAGACGCTGATGGCGCTGGGCAGTTCGGCGAGCGCGCCGAAGCCCTCCACGAACTCGGACTGGATGCGCATGACCCGCCAGGGGTCGGTGTGCACCCACTCCGAGTCGCCCTCGGTGTCGAGGAGCCGCTGGTCGGTGGTCCCGGCCTGGACCTGGTCGCGGCGGCGCAGCACCGGCCCGAGCCGCTGCTCCAGCCGCTGCTCGCCCGGAAACTCTCCCTCGGGGTTGGCCATTGCGTGCTCCCTCCGCTGACTGAGTCATATGACGCGTCCGGCCAGCGTAGGACGACTTACGTGACGAATGACGAAATTCAGGTGGTCAGCCAGGCGTGAAGTCGCCGTTCGCAGTGGGTGATCCGGTCGACGGCGACGTGCTCGTCCCGCTTGTGCGCGTACAGGGCGTCGCCGGGTCCGTAGTTGACGGCGGGGACGCCGAGCGCGCCGAAGCGGGAGACGTCGGTCCAGCCGAACTTGGGCTGCGGGGTGCCGCCGACCGCCGCCATGAAGGCCGCGGCGGCCGGGTGCGAGAGCCCCGGCAGGGCCGCGCCCGAGTGGTCGTCGACGGTGAACTCCGCGATCTCGCAGTCCGCGAAGACCTCGCGGACGTGGGCCAGGGCCTCCTCGGCGGTGCGGTCCGGGGCGTAGCGGTAGTTGACGGTGACCGCGCAGGCGTCGGGGATGACGTTGTTGGCGACGCCGCCCTCGATCCGTACCGCGTTCAGGCCCTCGTGGTACTCCAGGCCGTCGATCACCGGCCGGCGCGGCTCGTACGCGGCGAGCCTGGCCAGGATCGGGGCGGCCGTGTGGATGGCGTTGGACCCCATCCAGCTGCGCGCGGAGTGGGCCCGCTCCCCCGCCGTGTGCAGGATGACCCGCAGGGTGCCCTGGCAGCCGCCCTCGACCTGGGCGTCGGAGGGCTCCAGGAGGACCGCGAAGTCGCCCTCGATCCAGTCGGGGTGTGCGTCGGCCACATGGCCGAGACCGTTGAGGTGTGCGGCGACCTCTTCGTTGTCGTAGAAGACGAAGGTGAGGTCGCGGTTGGGCTCGGGGACGGTCGCGGCGATCCGCAGCTGGAGAGCCACGCCGGACTTCATGTCCGAGGTGCCGCAGCCCCACAGGATGCCGTTCTCGTCGAGGCGGGACGGCACGTTGTCGGCGATCGGGACGGTGTCGATGTGCCCGGCGAGGATGACCCGCTCGGCCCGGCCCAGGGCGGTGCGCGCGACGACGTTGTTGCCGTGGCGGTCCACGGTCAGGTGCGGCAGCGTCCGCAGCGCCGCCTCGATCGCGTCCGCGAGCGGCTTCTCCGTTCCGCTCTCCGACGGGAAGTCGACGAGCCACGCGGTGAGCGCGGGGCCGTCCAGGGTCAGGTCGAGTGCGCTGTCTGCCATGGTCCCGACCCTAGCGCGGCCGTCCCGAGCTGGGCCCGGGTGTCCGGAAGGGCACGACCGAGGGCAGCCGTCCTGCCCTCCAGTACGGTGGTCCCCGTGTCCCAGCCCGTCACCCCCAACCGACCCGTAAGGCGCGGCCGCCTCTTCCGTTTCGCGGCCGCGGCCGTCGTGCTGCTCGCCGTCGCCGGATATCTGGTGGTGCAGTACATGAGCGGGGGGCCGGGGGCGCCGAGATGCACGGTGGGGTCCGGGGACGACACCTACCGGCTCAGCCCCGAGCAGGCCGAGAACGCGGCGACCATCTCCGCGGTCGGCACCTCGCGCGGGATGCCCGAGCGGGCGGTGACGATCGCGCTGGCCACCGCGCTCCAGGAGTCGGGGCTGCGCAACATCACGCACGGCGACCGCGACTCGGTCGGCCTCTTCCAGCAGCGGCCCTCGCAGGGCTGGGGCACCGTGCAGCAGATCATGGACCCGGTCTACTCGGCCGGGAAGTTCTACCAGCGCCTGGCCGAAGTGCCCGGCTACTCGCGGCTGCCGCTCACCGTCGCCGCGCAGCGGGTCCAGCGCAGCGGCTTCCCGCAGGCCTACGCCAAGCACGAGCCGGACGCGGCGCTGCTCACCGCCGTGCTCACCGGCCGCACCTCCGCCGCGCTGACCTGCACGATCGCCAAGGACGCCCACCCGGGCGACCCGGCGAAGGTACGCACCGAGCTGGCCCGGGCGTTCGGCGCGGGGGTGGCCCCCGACAAGGGGGAGGGGCGTGCGGTCACGGTCCCGGTGCGCGCGCCCGCGCGGACCGGTGCCGACGCCGGGGGCAGCGCCGAGCAGCGCGGCTGGGAGCTGGCCCACTGGGCGGTCGCGCACGCCGCCGCGTTCCGCGTGGAGCAGGTCTCGTACGCCGGGCGCACCTGGCGTGTGGACGGCTCCCGCAAGGGCTGGCACACGGACGACACCGAGGCCGGCGCGAGCGGCGCCACCAGCCCGGACGCGGGCGGCGGCACGGGCGGCGCGGAGAGTTCCGGCGCATTCGGCCAGGTCCGGATCCAGCTCGCCGAATAGCGCGCGACACCCGTTCGGACGGCCACTCGTGCGGGGCACAGATGGCTTTCGCGTACACCGTTTCGTACACCCACCCCCGCGCCCGCCGGAAGAATCGTCAATTCCCTTGGGAACAAAGGGAATCGGCGGCGTTCAGCGTATTGTCGCGACGGCTCATTTGCCCGTTTTTATCCGAACCCGATAATGCGACGCATTGCGAACTCTTTACCCGGGGCCTCCGCAACCTCCGCCGCACCCCGAGGAGTTGTCACAGCGTCCGAACGCCGTTCCTCCCGTCTCAAGGAGCATCATGTCCCTCCCCCTGACCCGTCGGATCGCCCGTGCCGCGCTGCTCATCGCGGCGGGTGCAGTTCCCGTGGTCGGCGCGGCCGGCGCGGCGAGCGCCGCGTCCCTTCCGGAGACCCCGAACCTGGGCGGCCTGACCGCACTCGACGGCGCGAACCTCGGCAACACCGTCGACGGCGCCGCGCAGAAGGCCACCGGTCTGGCGGGCGACGCCGGCAGCAAGGCGGTCAAGCAGGCGGTCCCGGCCGCGGGCAAGGCCGTCGGCAAGGCGGGCAAGACGGCGACCCCGGCGGCCCAGAAGACGGCGGGCGACGCCGCGGGCAACGCGGGCGACCTGCTCGGCTCCACCGCCAAGTCGACCAGCCTGGACGGCCTTCCGGTCGGCGGCCAGCTGCCCACCGGCGGTCTGCCCTCCACCGACCAGCTGCCGCTCAAGGGCCTGCCCGTCGGCTGAGCCGCGCGGCCGCGCCCCGCACGGCACACGGCCGAAGGGGCCCCGGGATCCTGTCCCCGGGGCCCCTTCCCGTACATACGGGCTCGTGCGGGAGCCCCTAGCCCAGCCGCTTGACGGCCGCCTCGACGCGCTCGTCCGTCGCCGTGAAGGCCACCCGCACGAACCGCTCGCCCGCCTCGCCGTAGAAGTCGCCGGGCGCCACGAGGATGCCGAGACCGGCGAGGTACTCCACGGTCTCCCAGCAGCCCTCGTCGCGGGTCGCCCACAGGTAGAGGCTGGCCTCGCTGTGCTCGATCCGGAAGCCGTGCTTGACCAGCGCGTCGCGCAGGGCGGCGCGGCGGGCCGCGTAACGCGCCCGCTGCTCCTGGACGTGCACGTCGTCGCCGAGCGCCGCCACCGTGGCCGCCTGGACGGGCGCGGCCGTCATCATCCCGCCGTGCTTGCGGATCTGGAGCAGCTCGCCGAGCACGGCCTCGTCGCCCGCGAGGAAGGCCGCGCGGTAGCCCGCGAGGTTGGACCGCTTGGAGAGCGAGTGGACGGCGACGATGCCCTCGTACGTACCGCCGCAGACGTCCGGGTGCAGCACCGAGACCGGCTCGGCCTCCCAGCCCAGCTCCAGGTAGCACTCGTCGGAGAAGACGAGGACGCCGTGCTCGCGCGCCCAGGCGACGATCCGGACCAGCTCGTCCTTGGCGAGGACCCGGCCGGTCGGGTTGGACGGCGAGTTCAGCCAGAGGAGCTTCAGCCCGGCAGGGTCGAGCTCGGTAGGGTCGTCGTAGACGACGGGCGTCGCGCCGCAGAGCCGGGCGCCCACCTCGTACGTCGGGTACGCGAGCCGGGGGTAGGCGACCTTGTCGCCCGCGCCGAGGCCCAGCTGGGTCGGCAGCCAGGCCACCAGCTCCTTGGACCCGACCACCGGCAGCACGTTGCGGTGGCCGACGCCGACCGCGCCGAGCCGGCGCCCGACCCATCCGGTGAGCGCGTCGCGCAGCTCCGTGGTCCCCCACACCGTCGGATAGCCCGGCGAGTCCGCGGCCTCGATCAGCGCTTTCTGGATCAGCGCCGGGACCGGGTCGACCGGGGTGCCGACGGACAGGTCCACGATCCCGTCCGGGTGGCCGGCGGCCGTCGCCTTGTACGGCTCCAGCTTGTCCCAGGGGAAGACGGGCAGGCGTGCGGAGACTGCGCCCACGAAGGTGCTCACTTTCTCGTACTCGGTTCCGTGCTCGGCGTCGCACGGACGAAACGCCTCGGTCCCGTAGGGCGGTGGGCGCCGTACGGGACCGGGGGGACACGTGGTGTCAGTGTCAGTGCTCGCTGTCGGCGTTGATATCGGCGGGCAGCGCGGTGATGAAGGGGTGGTCGCGCTCGATCAGGCCGAGCTTGGAGGCACCACCGGGCGAACCGAGCTCGTCGAAGAACTCGACGTTCGCCTTGTAGTAGTCCTTCCACTCCTCCGGGGTGTCGTCCTCGTAGAAGATGGCCTCGACCGGGCAGACCGGCTCACAGGCACCACAGTCGACGCACTCGTCCGGGTGGATGTAGAGGGACCGCTTGCCCTCATAGATGCAGTCGACCGGGCACTCTTCGATGCATGCCTTGTCCTTAAGGTCGACACAAGGCTCCGCAATGACGTAGGTCACGCTGTCGTTCCTCCTCGATAGGGCGCGGCGGGCCGGTCTGCGGCTCCGTCCACGTGGCGCGCGGGAGCGCGGCGTCGTCGATGCCCACACCTAGTATCTCCGTTCCGGGGCGCGATCCGAACAGGAGGGGCGAAGAGAGCTGTGGAGTTCACCACCGGCGGACGGTTGATCGTCAGAATCACGCCTGAAGATCAGGGCAAACGCGTATCAGTCAGACACCTGGCCAGGTCCGGGGAGCGGGGCGAGAAGTTCACCGACACGGTCGGTGTTCTCACATCGTGGGATGCCGGGATGCTCTCGATCGTACGCAGGAACGGGCAGACGGTCCACGTCCCGGAGCGGGAGATGGTCGCGGGCAAGGTCATCCCGGCCGAACCCGCCCGACGCCGCGGCCCGGCCGCCACCTTCCGGGAGTTGGCGCTGGTCAGCGCGCGTGCGTGGCAGCCCGTGGAGAGCGAGGCGCTGGGCGAGTGGACGCTGCGGGCGGCCGGCGGATTCACTCGCCGAGCCAATTCGGTGCTGCCGCTCGGCGACCCCGGGATACCGCTCGCGGACGCCCTCGCGCACGCGCACGCCTGGTACACGGCCCGCGAGCTTCCCACGTACGTACAAACGTCCACCGGCGCCGAGGGGACCCAGGAGGGCCTCTGTGTCGATCTTGAAAAGTTTGGGTGGATTCGCGAGGTAAGCGCCCAACTGCGGATCGCCGCACTTGCCCCGATCGGGGACCTCGACGCGGACGTCTCACAGGTCGAGCTGTCCCGGTCTGTCGGTTCCGCCTGGCTCGGCCGCTACCAGCGCACCGGCACACCCGGACCCCATGTGCTGAAGGTACTGGAGAGCGGCCCCTCGACGTGGTTCGCGACGGTGGCCGGGGACGGGGGCGGGGCGCCCGCCGCGATCGGCCGGTGCGTGGTCGACGGCCGCTGGGCGGGGTTCATGGCGGTCGAGGTGGACCCGGCGCACCGGCGCCGGGGGCTCGCGACGGCCGTGATGACCGCGCTGGCCCGCCAGGCCCTCTCCGAGGGGGCGTCGGCGGCGTGGCTCCAGGTCGAGGCGGAGAATGAAGGGGCCCGAGCCCTCTACGACGCCCAGGGCTTCGCCACCCACCACACCTACCACCACTTCCGGCACAAGCCCTAGGCCCGAATTTCCGATCTTCACGAACGGGTACGAAGCGGTTATGGACCCCGAAAGCCCCGGCGCCGAGGACTGGCGGCGGCAGTTCACCGAGGAGGCCCGGTCCGAGCGGCCGGACCTCGCGACGCTGTGCCTGCTGATCGGTGCGGTGGCCGACCCCGGGCTCGGGCAGCGGGGCCTCGACGACGCCCAGATGGAGCTGGACCGTCTCGCCGGTCTGCTCCCGTACGGCGTCTCCGGGGCCCGCCCCTGGGCGGCGGCCCTGGCCGGACTGCTCGGCGGCGGCTGCGAGTTCCGGGGCACCCCGGTCGAGTACCAGCGCCTGGAGTCCTCACTCCTGCCGGAGGTCCTGCGCCGCCGCCGGGGCCTGCCGATCCTGCTCTCGGTGGTCTGGATGGAGGTGGCCCGCAGGGCCGGGGCTCCGGTGTACGGGGTGGCCCTGCCCGGACACTTCGTGGTGGGCTTCGGCCGCCCGGAGGAGCGGGTGCTCGCGGATCCGTTCGACGGGGGCCGGCCGCTGACGGGCGCGGACGCGGAGCTCCTGGTGGCCGGGGCCACCGGCGCCCCGCTCGACCCGTCGATGCTCACCCCGGCCGACCCGCTGGCGATCGTGCTGCGCATCCTCAACAACATCCGCGCCTGGGCGGCGGCCCGCCCGGAGCAGAGCGCGGTCGCCCTGTGGGCCCTGGACCTCTCCCTGCTCCTGCCCACCCACCCGGCCCGGCTGCGCTACGACCGCGCCCAACTCCTGGTCCAGCGCGGCGACTTCCTCGCGGGCGCGGCGGAACTCGACCTGTACGCGGACGTCCTGGAGCCGGTGGAACCCCGCACGGCGGAGACGATCCGGGGGCGGGCGCGGGCGGCCCGGGCGATGCTGAACTGACGCCGGGCCGGCAGGAGTCCTACAGCCAGCCCTTCTCCCGTGCGATCCCCACCGCCTCCGCCCTGTTGCGGGCCGCCAGTTTCTGGATGGCCATGGAGAGGTAGTTGCGGACCGTGCCCTGGGAGAGGCAGAGGGCGCGGGCGAGTTCCGCGTTGGTGGCGCCGTTCGCCGCCGCGCGCAGGACGTCTCGCTCGCGGTCGGTCAGCGGGTTGGCGCCCTCCGCGAGCGCGGCCGCGGCCAGCGTCGGGTCGATCACCCGCTCCCCCGCGAGCACCTTGCGCACCGCGGCCGCGAGCTGGGCGGCGGGGGCGTCCTTCACCAGGAAGGCGTCGGCGCCCGCCTCCATCGCACTGCGCAGATAGCCGGGGCGGCCGAACGTCGTGAGGATCACGATTTTGAGGGCGGGGAGCTCTTTGTGGAGTTCGGCCGCCGCCTCGATGCCGGTCATGCCGGGCATCTCGATGTCCAGGAGCGCCACGTCGACCTCATGGGCCCGCGCCGCGCCCAACACCTCGTCGCCCCTGGCCACTTGGGCGACCACTTCGAAGTCCGGCTCCAGGCCGAGCAGGGCTGCGAGTGCTTCGCGGACCATGGACTGGTCTTCGGCCAGGAGTAGGCGGATCATGCGGGGATTCTAGGCGGGTCTTTCGGCTGCGGGCCGGTGGTGGGCTGGTCGCGCAGTTCCCCGCGCCCCTATGGGGCGCCCAGTGGCACCCTCGCCGTCAGCGTGAAGCCCTTCCCCTTGTGGGCTGTCGGCTCCAGCTTGCCGTGTACCTCTGCCAGGCGTTCCGCCAAGCCCGTCAAGCCATTGCCCGCCGTTACGGCGGAAGCCCCTCGGCCGTCGTCCGCGATCTTCAGTTCCAGGAAGCGGCCGTCCAGGGTCTGGCACTCCCCGAGGGTGATCGCACAGGTGCGGGCGCCGCTGTGGCGGACCACGTTGGTGACGGCCTCGCGGACCACCCAGGCCAGGGCTTCCCCCGCACCCGGGGGCAGGCCGGGCGGGAGTTCGGCCGCCACCGGCAGGTCCGCGGCCACTCCGGCGGCCGTCAACGCGGTGCGGGCGCCCGCCAGTTCCCCGGTGAGGGTCGCCCTGCGGTAGCCGGTGACCGCTTCCCGTACGTCCACCAGGGCCTGGCGGCTGACCTGTTCGATGTCGGCGACCTGCTGGGCCGCCTGATCGGGGTGGTCGGGGAGCATCCGGCCCGCCAGCTCGCTCTTGAGCGTGATCAGGGAGAGCGAGTGGCCCAGCAGGTCGTGCAGGTCGCGGGCGAGGCGCAGCCGCTCCTCGTTGGCCGCCAGTTGGGCCACGGTGGCCCTGGCCTGGCGCAGTTCCACGGTCGTACGGACGAGATGGCGCACACCCGTCATGGCGAAGCCGCCGAGCAGGGCCGGGATCGCCAGGCCCGGTACGAAGTCGCCCCAGTCGCCCCGGGTGGTCAGGCCGATCAGGGCCATCGCGGCCGTCGCGCCCGGGATCGCCCATCTCGCCAGGGGCAGCGGCAGCACCGCCCCGCAGCCGACCGACACGTACACGAAGAGCACCAGCCAGGGCGCGTCCAGGGTCAGCGAGGTGACGACCGCGATGCCGACCAGGAAGACCAGTATCGAGGCGACCGTGGTGCGGGCGAAGGGGCGGGCGGTGTGACGGAAGACCAGGGCCAGATAGACCGCGACGAACGCCACCAGGGCGAGCCAGCCGAGCGCGGTCGCCCACGTCGTGTGCTCCCGCTTGAGGAGGTCGGACACCGGGGCGCCGAGGAACGCCAGCCAGATGCCGATCCACAGCAGCTTGCGCACCGCCTCCTGGCGGTTCTGCGGCGGGAGGCCGATGGCGGCCACCGGCTTGTGGTCTTCCGTCACGCTCGTCACGCCTTCAGGGTGTCCTTCCGGTACAGCCAGGCCGCGCCGCCCGCGAAGAGCAGGAAGTAGGCGGCGAGGACGGCCACGTCCTTGGTGTCCGGGGCGTTGCCCGCCTCGATGGCCTGCCCGAGCGCAGCGTACGCGTGGGTGGGCAGCCACTCGGCGAGCGACTGGAGCCAGGGCGCGAACGTCGTCGTGGGCATCCACAGGCCGCCCAGGATGGAGAGGCCGAAGTAGATGATCATCGTGATCGGGCGGACCGCGTCACCGCTGGCGAGGTAGCCGATGGCCACGCCGAGCGCGGCGAAGCAGAGCGAGCCCGCCCAGATGGAGCCGGTCAGCGCCAGCCACTGCCAGGCGTCGAACCGTACGTCCTTGACCGTGGCCGCGACCAGGAAGACCACCACGATGCAGGGCAGGGTGACCACGGCGGCGCTCGCGATCTTCGCCAGGACATAGCCGCGGCCGGGCAGCGCGGTCAGCCGCAGCTGGCGCACCCAGCCCTTCTCGCGCTCCTTGGCGATCTTCTCGCTGTTGCCCATCAGAACGGCGGTGATCGCGCCGAACGAGGCCATCGAGACCATGAAGAAGGCGGGGAAGGTCAGATCGGTGTCGCCGATCCTGTCCGTGGTGTTCTGGGAGCCGGAGATCAGCAGATAGAGCGCCGACGGGTAGATCACCGAGAAGAACATGAACTTCTTGTTCCGCAGGGTGCGGGTGATTTCGAGCTTGATCAAGGCCCCGGAAAAAAATTGATTCAGCATGCTGCCTTGGCCTCCTCGGCCTCGGTGATGGCGACGAAGGCCTGCTCCAGGCCGAGGCCCGCGACTTCGAGGTTGCGGGGGTACAGGCTCAGCCCGTACAGCGCGTGGACGGTGGCATCGGCATCGGTGGACTGGATGCGGACCGTGCGGCCCGAGACGTCGAAGGAGGTCAGGAAGGGCAGCCCGCGCAGGACGCCCTCGTCGACCACGCCCTCCAGGTCGAAGGCGATCCGGCGGGCGCCGGCCTTCGCCTTGATCTCGGAGGCGGTGCCGTCGGCTAGCAGCCGGCCCTTGTGCAGGACCAGGACGCGGTCCGCGATCGCGTCCGCCTCCTCCAGGTAGTGGGTGGCGAACAGGACCGTACGGCCCTGCTGCGCCTGCTCGCGCATCGTCGCCCAGAACGCCTGGCGGGCGGTGACGTCCATACCGGTGGTCGGCTCGTCCAGGACGATCAGGTCGTTGGCGCCGGCGGTCGCGAGCGCGAAGCGGACGCGCTGCTCCTGGCCGCCGGAGAGCTTGTTGACCATCCGGTCGGCGATCTGCGCGATGCCCGCGCGGTCCAGGACCTCCTCGACGGGGTGCGGCCGCGGGTGCAGATCGCAGGCGAGCCGGACCAGCTCGCGGACCTTGACCTCCTCCATCAGACCGCCGCTCTGGAGCATCGCGCCGACCCGGCCGTCCTTGATGGCCTGCTCGGGCGTGGTGCCGAAGAGGCGCACGGCGCCCGAGTCGGCCTTGCGCAGCCCGAGCAGCAGGTCGAGCGTGGACGACTTGCCCGCGCCGTTCGGCCCGAGGAGCGCGACCGTCTCGCCGGGGTGCAGCTCCAGGGAGAGTCCGGCGACGGCGTGGACGTCGCCGTAGCTCTTGCTCACGTGCTCGAAGCTCACCACGGAGGGGGAGGTGGAGGTCGTTGTGGTCATGGCCCAAGGTTCGCCCGCGGGCCCGGGCCGGGGGCAGTGCCGGGTGTCGTGAGTGTCGGATGACAGATGTCACGCGGACGGCATGACACGGCCCCCGTACGCGTAGGGCGTACGGGGGCCGTGAACAGAAGCGCAGGTCAGCTCGGGTTCAGATCGATCGTCACGCTGCGCTCCGCCGAGGTCTTGCCGCGCAGGGCACCCTGCATCGCCTTGGCCACGTCGTCGGACGTCAGCTGATGCTTCTGGCCGTCACCCTTCATGATCATCACGCCGTTGAAGGTGCTGCCCATGAGCTGCTCGATCGCCTTCTTGTCGTAGACCTCGACCAGCTTGCCCTCGATCGGCTTCATGGAAAGGATCTTCGGGAGCGACTTCACCGGGCCGAAGTCGATGCGCTTGCCGCCCGCCTTGACGCTGATCAGACCGGACATCGCGGGCTTGGCGAACTCGTTCATCGCCCGGTCGATCTCGGCCTGGGTGATGGTCGGCTGGCGCCCGGTGACCGGCAGCCGCACCTCGTTGGGCCTGCCCGTCTCTACCTGTGCCCGGTACGCGTCCTTGACCGAGATCGTCGAGCGGTTGACGTCAAGGCTCTTGCCCGCCTTGCCGGGTACGGCCACGGCCTTGCCCGGGACGAACTTGATCGTGCCCTCCACCGCCGAGCCCGAGGCGCCCGCCAGGTCGGTCAGCGCCACGCCCAGCTTCTCCTCGTCGACCGGGATGACCGGCTCGGCGACGCGCTTGCCGCCGAAGAGGGAGGAGATGACGGAGACCGGGTTGTAGTCGCTGCCCGCCGCGTTGCGCACAGTCGCCTGGCTGTCCAGGGCGAGGCCCGCCTTGTCGGGCGCGAGCGTCTCCTTCTTGCCGTCGACGGAGAGCCGCAGCGGCTGGGCCGCGCGCTTGCCGAGCTTGGCGTCGAGCTTGGCGACGGCCTGCTCCTTGGTGCCGCCGCCGATGTCGACGCCCAGGACCGTGGTGCCCTTGGGGACCTCGGAGTGGTTGAGCAGCAGACCCGCGCCGTAAGCGACACCGGCCAGGGCGAAGGCCGCGACGCCGAGCAGGACCAGCTTGGAGCGGCCCTTCTTCTTGGCGGGCGCGGGCGAGCTCGTACGGGCCGGGGCGGGCGGCTCCTCCGCGGGGCGCGGCCCGTCCGGCAGCCGCGGCGTGAGGTCGGGACCCGCGCCGCCGGGCGCGAACGGGGAGCGGTTGTCCGTCGGTACGACCGGGATCCCGCTGGTCAGCGTGTCCCCGGAGACATGGCTCGGCGGCGGCGGATTCACCCCACCGCCCCCGGCGCCCGGCACCGGGGCCGGGGCCTGCGGGGTCAGGATCGCCGTGTCGTCGGACATCTGGGGCACGGGCGGCGCCACGGGCCCGGGCCGCACGCCCTGCGCGCCCAGGACCGGGGTCCCGTGGCTCGGGGTGCCCTGCGGGCCGCCCGGCGCGCCGCCGAGCCGCTGCTGGCCCTTGCGGCTGCCGACCGGGCGGGTGGGCAGCGCGGCGGTGCCGGTGACCGGGCCGGTGGTGGGCCCGGCGGGGCCGCCGTTCCCGGCGAGGGCGGAGCGGGCCGAGCCGTTGGCCGCGGCCGTACCGGGCCGGAAGCCGTTGTCGCCCATGGCGTCGGGTCCACCGGCTGCGAAGCCGTTGGCGCCGTTGCTGTCGGGGCCGCCGCCGTTGCTCCCCGGCCGCGCGAACGCGCCCGTGGTCGAGCCGTCGGCGGGCGCGCCCTGCGGGCCGTCCGAGAAGTACGGGAGGTTCTGGCGCGGGGTGCCGGACGGCGGGGTCGCACCGGAGCCCGCCTTGCGGGGCGCGAACCAGTCGCTGGCCGGCTTCTCCTCGGCCGCGGGCGCGGCGGCCGCGGCCGCCTCCTCCGCCTCGGCGGCCTGAGCACGCTCGCTCTCGGCGGCGGCGGACGCCTTGTCGGCGTCGCTCACAGGCGTTCTCATCACGACCGGCGGGATGGGCCGGGACCCGGGGATGTTGATCCGGATACGCGTCGTCAGCGTGGTCTCGGTCTTGGGCTCGTCCGGCTGGGCGACGGCGGCTTCCGGGGCGTCGTGCGCCGGAGAGTGCGGCGTTCCGTACGGCGGGGTACCCGACGGGTACGCAGCTCCGCCGCGCCCCTGGGGGCCGGAGGTCGAACTGTCAGTTTCACGACTCAAGGCAGGTTCTCTCCCGATCGGCTCCACCACCCGCTCTTGTCTCGTTTTCCTCTGTGCGGGTGGCTCGGCGGCGCGCACCACCATACTGGCCGCCGTCGACAAGCACGGGACGGCCCGGGAAAGCAGGGCACCACACCCTGTACTGCGCCGCCGCGACCGCGCACGTCACTTGCCAAGTCGGACCGAATCACGGGGTGGTTGCACCAGGCCGCCGATCGTGGCACAGATCACAGCCGCGACCATCCCGCCGAGCAGGAAGACGTACGAGCCCAGCCCCACGCCGAAGACGAAGTCGCCCTCGGGCCGCGTGGTGGTCAGGAACAGCACGGCCACCAGCCATCCGGCGCCGGGCGCCCCGACCCCGGCCCGGCTGCCCGTCAGGGCCGTACCGGCCCAGAAGAGTCCGGCCGCGGCGGCCAGCGAGAGCAGCAACCCGCCGGGGAACCAGGCGGCTTGGACGAGCGCGCCCGCGACCCCGGTGAGCGCGCCGAGAACGAAGAGGGCCGCGAAGGCGGCGATCCGCCCCGGGCGGGCGCCCGCCGTACGGGAGTTGACGGACGGACCGGACGTACGGGACGAAGTGCTCATCACGCGTCCAGCCCGGCGAACAGGTCGTGCTCGCGCTCGCCGGCCGGGGCCCCGGACTCGCCGTCGACCAACTCGTAGTACTCGACGGAGAAGAGCGGCTGGCCCAGGTCGTTGGAGAGCGCGAAGAACGGGCCGTCCACGGAGATCTGGGTGACGTGTGCGCGCATCGCGGCGGCCTTGGCCTCGGCGTGGGCGGCGCCGTCGATCTCGGCCGTGATCCGGGCGTCCTCGACGACGCCCGGGATGTCGCCGACGTCGGCGACCCCGGTGAAGGAGACCCCGGCGGCGCGCAGCCGGGCGAAGCCTTCCTCGGCCACCGAGCGCGGCACCCGGTTCCAGTAGAGCTTGGCGATGGTGTGCGGCTCGCCGAGGTCGGGGCGGTGACCGGGTTCGGCGGCCAGTTCGGCGGCGCGCATCGCCACCCGGTGGGCCTGGATGTGGTCGGGGTGACCGTAGCCGCCGTCGGGGTCGTACGTCACCAGGACCTGCGGGCGGACTTCACGGATCACCTCGACCAGATGGGGGGCCGCGTCGTCCACGTCGGTGTTCCAGAAGGCGCCCTCGCGGCGGTTCTGCTCCACACCCATCATCCCGGAGTCGCGGAAGCGGCCGGGGCCGCCGAGGAAGCGGTGGTCGGTGACCCCGAGCTCCTTCATCGCGGCGGCGAGTTCGCCGACGCGGTGGGCGCCGAGGCGGTCGTCCCGGTCGGCGGCGAGGTGCGCCAGTTCGGCCGGGATGACCTCGCCCTCCTCACCGAGGGTGCAGGTCACCAGCGTGACCAGCGCGCCTTCGGCGGCGTAGCGGGCCATGGTGGCGCCGTTGTTGATCGACTCGTC
Organism: Streptomyces sp. NBC_00224; assembly: GCF_041435195.1. Taxonomy (NCBI): domain Bacteria; kingdom Bacillati; phylum Actinomycetota; class Actinomycetes; order Kitasatosporales; family Streptomycetaceae; genus Streptomyces; species Streptomyces sp. NBC_00224. The sequence goes on along the minus strand of NZ_CP108106.1, from coordinate 5,877,671 downwards.
GTCGGGGTGGGCGTGCACCAGGAGCAGCCGCCGGGCGGGGAGATCCGTCATACGGGACAGCCTACGAGGCATGCCGCACGGCGGCATGCCCCGGATCCCCCGGCCGTGCCGGGGCGCGTCAGAACTTGATGTCGCTGATCATGCCCGCGACGTTGGTGGTGAGGTCGTTGATGGTGGGTGCCATGGACGAGCTGGCGAGGTAGAACCCGAGCAGAGTGCAGACCACCGCGTGTCCGGCCTTCAGCCCGGACTTCCTGACCAGCAGGAAGACGATGATCGCCAGCAGCACCACCGCCGAAATCGAGAGTGCCACGGCGGTTCACCTCCATCTGTCGGTCGGGAAGAGCCAGTCGGTAGGGGCAGAGCAGCGTGTCAGGGGGCATGCAGAGTCATACCCACCCCCCACTATGGATCATAACTATCCGACGGAACGCATTGATCGGTGCACGGGCGCACAAGGGGCGCACACCCCCCACGTACGAGCAGGTGCGGACGGGTGCCGCTAGGTTCCCTCCATGACCTCAATTGCCCCTGGGAAGACCTCGTTTCCCCGTCAGTACGCCAGGACCCAGCGCTTCACGCTCGGTGCGCCCCGCGCCTTCACGGTGGCCCCCGACGGCAGCCGGGTGGCCTTTCTGAGGGCACCTGGGGGTACGGATCCGGCCAACAGCCTCTGGGTGCTCGATCTGGAGGACGGCGCGCGCGAACGGCTCGCGGCCGACCCCCGGGCGCTCCTCGGCGGAGCCTGTGAGGAGCTGTCGGAGCAGGAGAAGGCGCGGCGCGAGCGCAGCCGCGAGGGCGCGGCGGGCATCGTCGGCTATGCGACGGACGCGGCGGTGGAGCTGGCCGCGTTCGCCCTCTCGGGCCGGCTGTTCACGGCCGAGCTGCGGGCCGGGACCACCCGTGAACTGCCCGTTCCCGGCCCGGTGATCGACCCGAGGCCCTCGCCCGACGGACGGCTCGTCGCCTATGTGGCGCGGGGCGTCCTGCGGGTCACCGGGGCGGACGGCGAGGGCGACCGGGCGCTGGCCGAGCCGGAGTCGCCCGAGGTCACCTATGGGCTCGCGGAGTTCATCGCGGCCGAGGAGATGGAGCGCCCGCGGGGTTACTGGTGGTCGCCGGACGGGGACGCGCTCCTGGTGGCGCGGGTGGACGAGAGCCCCGTGCGGCGCTGGTGGATCTCCGACCCCGCCCACCCCGACCGTGAGCCGCAGCGGGTCGCGTATCCGGCGGCGGGCACGCCCAACGCCGAGGTGCGGCTGTTCCGGTACGGGCTCGACGGCTCCCGGACCGAGGTCGTCTGGGACCGGGAGCGCTACCCGTACCTGGCGCGGGTGCACTGGTCGGCGGCGGGCGCCCCGCTGCTCCTGGTGCAGGCCCGGGACCAGCGGGTGCAGCTGCATTTGACGGTCGACACCGCGTCCGGGAAGACCCGGACGGTCCACGCGGACGAGGACGCGGTGTGGCTCGATCTTTTCCCCGGCGTCCCGGCCTGGGCGCCGGACGGACGGCTGGTGCGGATCGCGGACGAGGGCGGGGCGCGCGTGCTGGCGGCGGGCGACCGTCCGCTGACCGGAGGGCAGTTGCAGATCCGGGCCGTGCTCGACATCGGAGCCGACGACATCCTGGTCTCGGCGTCGGCCGGCGAGGCGGCCCGTGCTCCCGAAACCGGAGAGATCCATGTGTACCGGGTCAACGAGTTGGGTATCGAGCGGGTTTCGGAGGGTGTCGGGGTGCACTCGGCGGTCCGGGGCGGACCGGTGACGGTTCTCACTTCGGCCCGTCCGGACAGCCCGGGCACCACGGTCCGGGTGGAACGGGACGGCAAGACGGTCGCGGTGGTCGACTCGTACGCGGAGACTCCGGTGCTCACGGCCAGGGTCCGGCTGACCGAAGGGGGCGCACGCCGCATCCCATGCGCCGTACTGCTCCCCGCCGATTACTCGGAATCGGACGGTCCCCTTCCTGTGCTGATGGACCCCTACGGCGGCCCCCACGGCGCGCGCGTCCACGCCGCGCACAACGCCCATCTCACCTCGCAGTGGTTCGCGGACCAGGGGTTCGCGGTGATCGTGGCCGACGGGCGCGGCGCCCCCGGCCGCTCCCCCGGCTGGGAGAAGGCGATCCGGGACGACTTCACGCTCACCCTGGACGACCAGATCGAGGCGCTGCACGGCCTCGCGGGCACCTTCCCGCTCGATCTGGGCCGGGTGGCGATGCGCGGCTGGTCCTTCGGCGGCTACCTGTCGGCGCTCGCGGTGCTGCGCCGGCCCGACGTCTTCCACGCGGGGATCGCGGGCGCGCCGGTGACCGACTGGCGGCTCTACGACACCCACTACACCGAGCGCTATCTCGGCGACCCGCAGGGCAGCCCCTCGGTGTACGAGGCGAACTCGCTGGTCACCGACTCCGGTCTGTCCCAACCGGCCGAGCAGCACCGGCCGTTGATGATCATCCACGGTCTGGCGGACGACAATGTGGTGGCCGCACACACCCTGCGGCTCTCCTCGGCCCTGCTGGCCGCCGGCCGCCCCCATGAGGTGCTGCCGCTCACGGGCGTGACCCATATGACCCCGCAGGAGCAGGTGGCGGAGAATCTGCTGCTGCTCCAAGTGGACTTCCTGAAGCGCTCGTTGGGGATCTGACCCCCGCTCCCCGCCGCCCGCCGGTCTCACCAGCCCGGCGGCGGCGAGGAGGGCGGCGGGGGCGGCCCGTAGCCCGGGGGCGGCGGGCCGAAGCCGCCGCCGTGGCCGTCCTGCGGCGCCGGGGGCGAGTAGGGCGCGTACGGCGGTGACTGCGCTGCCCACGGCGCCCCGGGCGCGCCCGCCGGGTCCTCGGGGCCGCGCCGGGCGAGCACCGGGATCAGGGCGATACCGGCGGCCAGTTGGAAGAACCACGTCAGCACCTGAAGCTGGGCGCCGGTCTCCAGGTCCCCGAAGTGGTCGAGCAGTTCGAACCGTACGGACAGACCGAGCCCGATGGCGCCGGAGGCGGTGAGGACGGCGGCCGCCACCAGACCGAGCGGCCGTACGTGAACGGCCCGTGCCAGTCCGCCGCCCGCGGCCGTCAGCGCGATCACCACGAGGACGACGGCCACCCAGCCGCCGGGCATCCAGAGCAGCGGCAGGTGCTTGCCGGTGAACCGCGCCTTGTACTGCTCCCCGGACAGTTCCACGGCCCAGTAGATCTCCCAGGCCACCGCCACCAGACCGGCCGCGCCGAGCAGCAGGAACGCGGTGATCCCGGCGCCCGCGCCGGGCCTGGACTGCGGCCTCGGGCCGGGGGCGGGGTCGGGTCTGCGTCCGGCGGCGGCCGTGATCACCAGGGCGAGCCCGGCCGCCAGCGCCGCGAAGGTGCTGAGCAGCGCCCGCCGGTGCAGATCGTGCAGGGCGGTCGAGTCCGTCCAGTCGTCGTGGAGCACCCACAGGGAGGACACCCGCAGCGCCGCGGTGACGGCGCCGACGCAGCTCAGCACGGCCGCGGCGGCCGGTGAGCGGGGCACGACCGCGGCCGCCACCGCGTAGACGACGAGCAGGACGGGGTCGAGGACGCCGGTGGTCAGCGGGGTGCCGCCGCGGTGCTTGGGCGCGCCGGTCCAGAACCACCAGAGGTCGGGCAGGCTGCGGGCGGCGTGGATGTCGCGGGCGATCCAGGCGGCCGTGAGCAGCGCGAGGAAGGCGCACAGGACGGCACCGGTCAGCCGGGCTCCGGCCGTGAGTGTCTGTGGCTGCGTCATGCCCCTTGCCGTCCCCCCGGTTGGCGTGGCGAGCGCCTGCTCGGGCGAATCCTCCACCCGCGGTGCTCGGATGGACAAGAGGGGTGCGTGGCCCGGGCGGGCCGGGGGCGGCCGGCCGGGGCGACTTGGCCGCCCCGGCCGGCCTACGGCACCCGCACGGCCGTACGGTGTTCAGCGTGGCGCGTTCGTATATCGGTGTTGCGTCAGTCAAGTTGCCTGCTTGTTAACGAAATTGATGGGCATTTATGGAGTCATGTCGCCCGCTCCACCGCCCTGTCAAGCACGCAGTCGCCTCGATGTGCGAAATCTTGTGCCAAGTTCTTTCGTGATCACACACCAGCATGCTCAAACCTCTTGACGCACAAGGCCGGGCCCATGAATGTTCCGGTCAATCAATGACGCCTTCGGGCGCCGTTCGACTCTCTCGGTGCGGGGGCTATGCGCGATGACGAGTTCAACCCAGGCCGCCACAGAACCAACTGATCCCCTTCCGCCTGGCGGGGATTCGGGCACGGGCACGGGACTGACGGCGACCGAACTCATTGGACGCTCTCCCGGCCGCCTCGCATGGGCGCGATTCAAACGCGACCGGGTGGGCATCGCCTGTGCCGTCACGGTGCTCGCCTTCATTCTCGTCGCCTTCGCGGCACCCTTGATCGCGAAGCTGTACGGAAAAGATCCCTATCAGCTCTACGGGCAGGACCGCGGACTGCTGAACAGCTACGGCATTCCGCTGAAGCCCAACGGCGGCATCGACGGCGACTTCTGGTTCGGCGTCGAACCGAACCTGGGCCGCGATGTGTTCACGCTGCTGATCTACGGGATCCGGACCTCGCTGTTCATCTCGCTGGCGGTCACCGTGGTCTCGGTCGCCACCGGGGTGCTGATCGGCCTGGTCCAGGGCTATCTGCACGGCAAGGTCGACTACTTCCTGGGCCGGTTCTCGGACCTGATGCTGTCGTTCCCCCAGCAGTTGTTCTTCATCGCCTTCACCCCGGTGATCGTGGCGCTGTTCGTCTCGCCCCGGGACGAGGAGCCCACGTACGTGCGGATCGTGGCGCTGATCCTGGTGCAGTTCCTGCTCGGGTGGATGGTGGTGGGCCGGCTCGTGCGGGCCCAGGTGCTTTCGCTGCGGGAGCGCGAGTTCATCGAGGCGGCCAGACTCAGCGGCGCCTCGAACTGGCGGATCATCCGCAAAGAAGTCCTGCCGAACATCTGGTCGACCGTCCTCGTTCAGGCCACACTCCTGCTCCCGGCCAATGTCACCGCGGAGGCGGGACTTTCCTTTCTGGGCGTCGGTATCCAGCCACCGACCCCGGACTGGGGGCTGCTTTTCCAGTCGGGCGCCTCGTACTTCGAGTCCGACGTCACCTTCATGTTCTTCCCCGGCATCGCGATGCTGATCTTCGTCGTCGCCTTCAACCTGCTCGGGGATTCGGTCCGGGACGCACTCGACCCCAAGACCGTCCGCTGAACCTTCCACATCCTGACAGGCAGGAATCAATGAGAATTCGCAAGGCGCGCTACGCCTCCGCGTTTCTGGCGGTGGGGGCTTTGACACTGTCTGCTGCGTGCAGCAGCGGCGGGGCCGACGATGGAAAGAAACCCTCGGACGACGGCAAGAAAGCGTCGGTGCAGAACTTCGGCATCGGCTCCAAGGCCGACTCCACCGGCCCGGCGGTGCCCGTCGAGGGGGCCAAGCCGGGGGGTACGGCCTATGACCTGGACCAGGCGGGCTTCGACTATCTGGACCCGGGCCAGCAGTACGTCAGCGACATGCTCTCGCTGCAGCTGCTCTACAACCGCTCACTGACCGGCTACAAGATCGACGCCAAGACCGGCAAAACGATTCTGGTCGGCGACCTCGCCACCGACACCGGCACCTCGTCGGACGGCGCCAAGACCTGGACGTACACGCTCAAGGACAACCTGAAGTTCGAGGACGGCACGCCGATCACGTCCAAGGACCTCAAGTACGGCATCGAGCGGCTCTTCGCGGACTACCAGACGCAGGGCCCGCAGTACGTCCAGAAGTGGATGCTCGGCGTCGACTACCGCAAGGCCTACAAGGGCCCGTACGACGGCAAGGAGCTGCCCGACACGGTCCTGGCGACGCCCAACGACAAGACCCTCGTCTTCCACTTCAAGGAAGCGCACGCGGACGCCCCGTACGCGATGTCGATGCCGAACGTGTCGCCGGTGCCCAAGGCCAAGGACGACAAGCAGAAGTACAACAACCACCCGGTCGCCGCCGGCCCGTACAAGATCGCGGACTACAAGCCGGGCAAGTCGCTGTCCTTCGTGCGCAACACCAACTGGGACCCCAAGAGCGACCCGATCCGCAACGCCTACCCCGACAGGTGGGAGTTCCAGCTCGGGATCGGCGAGCCGGGCCTCACCAACCGGATGGCCGCCCAGTCCGGGCCCGACAAGTACGCCGTGAACATGTCCGGCTCCGCCGACCCGTCGAAGATGCAGACGCTGACGACGGACTCGCAGTACAAGTCGCGGACGGTCAACGAGTACCAGCCGTACGTCGAGGTCATGAACATCAACACCAAGCGGATCACCAACCCCAAGGTCCGCCAGGCGATCATGTACGCCTTCCCGATGCAGCAGGTCCAGCAGGCCTTCGGCGGCGGCGCACAGGGTGAGCTCGGCACCACGCTGATCAGCCCGACGGTGGCCGGCTGGGCGAAGTTCGACCCGTTCGGCAAGCTCGCCAAGCCCATGGGCGACCCGGAGAAGGCCAAGGCGCTCCTGAAGGAGGCCGGGATCACCACCCCGGTCAAGCTCTCCTACGCGTACGCCAACACCCCGCGCTGGCAGGCCGTCTCGCTGACCCTGCAGAAGGCGCTGGAGAAGGCCGGCTTCCAGGTGGAGCGCAAGGCCATCGACCCGACCTCGTACTACACGGTGGTCGGCAAGGTGAACACGCCGTACGACATCTACCGCACCGGCTGGGGCGCCGACTGGCCGAGCGCCTCGACGGTGGTCCCGCCGACCATGGACGGCCGCAACCTCCAGGACGGCACCAACAACTACGCGTTCCTGAACGACCCGAAGGTGAACTCCGAGATCGACCGGATCATGGCGCTCACCGACATCGGCAAGCAGAACGACGAGTGGCGCAAGCTCTCCGAGTACGTGCTGCAGACCGACACGTCGCAGATCCCGTTCATCTACGACAAGTACTTCAACCTGCACGGCGACGGCCTCGGCGGCGTCACCTACAACCAGGTCTTCGGGACCATCAACCCGAGCACCATCTTCGTGAAGCAGTAGCAGTGGCGGCCCGGTCCCCGGCCCGCCTCACGGGCCGGGGACCGCATACAGACGGAAGAGTCCGATGCTCCGCTTCCTTGTGCGACGACTGCTCGGCGCCGCGGTCATCCTGCTGCTGATCAGCGCCATCACGTACTTCCTCTTCTTCTTCCTGCCCTCCGACCCCGCGCTGCTCTCCTGCGGCAAGAACTGCGACGCGCAGAACGTCGCCCTGATCCGCAAGAACCTCGGACTCGACCATCCGATCTGGGTCCAGTACTGGCACTTCATGGTGGGCATCTTCGCCGGGCGCGACATGCCCGTCGGGCACTGCCCGGCGCCCTGCTTCGGCTACTCCTTCGCCGACCAGCAGCTGGTGTGGACCACCATCTCCGACCGCTATCCCACGACGCTCTCGCTGGGCGTCGGCGGCGCCGCGATCTTCCTGACCGTCGGCGTCGGCCTCGGCCTCGTCTCCGCCTGGCAGCAGGGCAAGCTCTTCGACCGGATCGCGAGCGCGGCCTCGCTGCTCGGCCAGTCCGTGCAGATCTACTTCATCGGCCCGATCGCCATCCTGCTGCTCTCCACCAAGCTGGGCCTGTTCGACCGCGGCCACGACCCGAACTGGACCAGCGACCCGGCCGGTTCGGTGTCGGGGCTGCTGCTGCCCTGTCTGATCCTGTCGGTGATCTTCTGGTCCAACTACAGCCGCCAGACCCGGTCGTTGATGGTCGAGCAGATGTCGGAGGACCATATCCGCGCGGCCCGCGCCAAGGGCATGAGCTCGCGCTACGTCTTCCTGCGGTACGCGCTGCGCGGCGCGATGGCCACCGTCATCACCATCTTCGGCGTCGACCTCAGCGCGGTGCTCGGCGGCGCGATCATCACCGAGGTCACCTTCGGCCTGCACGGCCTCGGCTCGCTCTCGGTGCAGGCCGTGCTCCGCAGCGACCTGCCGCTGGAGATGGCCGTGATGCTCATCGGCGCCACGATCATCGTCCTCTGCAACATCGTCGTCGACATGGCGTACGCCTTCATCGACCCGCGGATCCGGCTCTCCTGAGAGCGCGTCGACCCTCACGGTCCCGGAACCCCGGGACCCAGGAACCTCCGGAGGAGAACCGTCCGTGAGCACCCTCAGCCAGCCCGAGGCGAAGCCGGTCGCCGACGCGTCCCGCGGCTTCCTCTCGGTCCGCGACCTGTACGTCCACTTCGCCACCGAGGACGGCACCGTCAAGGCGGTCGACGGGCTCTCCTTCGACCTGGCGCGCGGCTCGACGCTGGGCATCGTCGGCGAGTCGGGCTCCGGCAAGTCGGTCACCAACCTCGCCGTCCTCGGCCTGCACAACCCGCGCAACACCACGATCCGGGGCGAGATCCTGCTCGACGGGCAGGAGCTGACCGGCGCCTCGGAGCGCCGGCTCGCCCAGCTGCGCGGCAAGAAGATGGCGATGATCTTCCAGGACTCGCTGGCCGCGCTCTCGCCGTACTACACGGTGGGCCGCCAGATCGCCGAGCCGTACATGAAGCACATGGGCGCCTCCCGCAAGGAGGCCCGGGAGCGGGCCGTCCAGATGCTCACCAAGGTCGGCATCCCGCAGCCCAAGCTGCGGGTCGACGACTATCCGCACCAGTTCTCGGGCGGGATGCGCCAGCGCGCGATGATCGCGATGGCGCTGGTCTGCGACCCGGAGCTGATCATCGCGGACGAGCCGACGACCGCGCTCGACGTGACCGTCCAGGCGCAGATCCTCGACCTGCTCAAGGACCTCCAGCGGGAGACCGGCTCCGCGATCATCATCATCACCCACGACCTCGGTGTGGTGGCCAAGACCGCGGACGACGTGATGGTGATGTACGCGGGACGCTGTGTGGAGCGCGGCACGGTACGGGAGATCATGCGCGCGCCCCGCCACCCCTACAGCTGGGGGCTGCTCGGCTCGATCCCCCGGCTCGACTCGCCCGTCGACCTGCCGCTGGTGCCGATCCCGGGGGCGCCGCCGAGCCTGCTCGCGCCGCCGCCGGGGTGCCCCTTCCATCCGCGGTGCGCCTTCCCGGACCAGGTGGCGGGCGGTGTGTGCCGCACGGTGCGCCCGGCGATCCCGGACGACGAACCGCACGGTGCCGCATGCCATCTGACGCCCGATCAGAAGTCGACCATCTTCACCGAGCAGATCCGGCCGCGGCTGCGCTGACCCGGTCGCTGACCCTTCCGCCGACCGGCCGACCAGGAGTCGAGAACACATCATGAGCGAACAGCTGAGCCTCACCAAGGTTCCGGTCCCCCGCGACCAGGGCGGCGGGGAGGGCCCGGAGCCGTCCGCCCCGCTGCTCGAAGTGGCCGGGCTCGTCAAGTACTTCCCGATCACCAGCGGGCTCGTCCTCAGGCGCCATGTCGGGGACGTACGGGCGGTGGACGGCGTCGACTTCGCCATCGGGCACGGCGAGAGCCTGGGCCTGGTGGGCGAGTCGGGGTGCGGCAAGTCGACCACGGGGCGGCTGATCACCCGGCTGCTCGAACCGACCCGGGGCACCATCACCTACGAGGGCCGGGACATCAGCCACGCCTCGCGCAAGGAGCTGGCGCCGATCCGGTCCGAGATCCAGATGATCTTCCAGGACCCGTTCGCCTCGCTCAACCCGCGCCAGACGGTCGGTGACATCATCTCCAACCCGATGGCCGTCAACGGCGTCAATCCGCCGGGCGGCCGCGAGAAGCGGGTGCGCGAACTGCTTGAGATCGTCGGCCTCAACCCCGAGCACTACAACCGGTTCCCGCACGAGTTCTCCGGCGGGCAGCGTCAACGCATCGGCGTGGCACGGGCGTTGGGGCTCAAGCCCCGGCTGATCGTGGCGGACGAGCCGGTCTCCGCGCTCGACGTGTCGATCCAGGCGCAGGTGGTCAACCTGCTCCAGAACCTCCAGCGGGAGATGGGGATCGCGTTCCTGTTCGTCGCCCACGACCTGGCGATCGTGCGGCACTTCTCGCAGCGGGTCGCCGTGATGTACCTGGGCCGCATCGTCGAGATCGGCGACCGGGCCTCCATCTACGACCGGCCCCGCCACCCGTACACGCACGCGCTCCTCTCCGCCGTGCCGGAGGCGGTGGTGGACGACGAGGGCGAGGGGCGCGAGCGGATCCGGCTCGCCGGTGACGTGCCGTCCCCGATCGACCCGCCTTCGGGGTGCCGGTTCCGTACGCGGTGCTGGAAGGCGCAGGAGCGCTGCGCGACCGAGACGCCCCCGCTGGTGCGGCTCGACGGCAACCGGGAGGGGCATCTGACCGCGTGCCACTTCCCCGAGGAACCGACGGTCGCGGCGCGGGGCGAGGACGTCGTGCTCGATCCCGCGCTCGCCGCGATCGAGGAGGCGACGGATACGGCCCGTTGACCCGAGTTCGTAGTGCCTCCGCTTCGGAGCGGGGCCCGCGTCCGTACACCCCGTTACGCCACGGACGCGGGCTCTGGCGTGTCCACCTTCGTCTGCGGACCGTGCGTGGCTGGTCGCGCAGTTCCCCGCGCCCCTAGGGGGTACGGGCGGAGGGCGACGGCGAAGCCGAGCCCTTCAGGGGCGCGGGGAACTGCGCGAGCAACCCACCACACCCCGCAGACAAACACCGGCCCGATAAGGGGCGCGGGGAACTGCGCGACCAGCCACCCACGGCCCGCAGCCGAAACTCACTCCGGTGGAACCACCTGCTTCTCCTCCGCGAAGTGGCACGCGGAAGGGTGCTGCGCTGGACCCTCCACCAGGCGGAACACCGCCGGGACCGCCAGCTCCGGCACCTCCAGCGTGCAGCGCTCCTGCGCCTTCCAGCAGCGCGTACGGAACCGGCAGCCCGAGGGGATGTTCGCCGGGGACGGCACATCCCCGGTCAGGATGATCCGTTCGCGGTGCTCGCGCGCGGACGGGTCCGGCACCGGGACCGCCGAGAGCAGCGCCTGGGTGTACGGGTGCGTGGGGTGGTCGTAGATCTCGGCGTCCCGGCCGATCTCCACGATCCGGCCCAGGTACATCACCCCGACCCGGTCCGAGATGTGCCGCACGATCGACAGGTCGTGCGCGATGAAGACGTACGACAGGGAGAACTCGTTCTGGAGGCGTTCCAGGAGGTTGACCACCTGCGCCTGGACCGAGACGTCGAGCGCGGAGACCGGCTCGTCCGCCACGATGATCTCGGGCTGGAGGGCGAGGCCGCGGGCGATGCCGATGCGCTGGCGCTGGCCGCCGGAGAACTGGTGCGGGTACCGGTTGATGTACTCCGGGTTGAGGCCCACCACGTCCAGCAGGTCCTGCACCTTGCGGCGCCGGTCGCCCTTGGGAGCCACCTCGGGGTGGATCTCGTACGGCTCGCCGATGATGTCCCCGACCGTCATCCGCGGGTTGAGCGAGGTGTACGGGTCCTGGAACACCATCTGGATGTTGCGGCGGACGGATCTGAGGGCCTTGCCGGACATCTTGGTGATGTCGGTGCCCTTGTACTTGATCTGGCCCGCCGTCGGGCGCTCCAGGTTCACCAGCATCCTGGCGACCGTCGACTTGCCGCAGCCGGACTCCCCGACGATGCCCAGGGTCTCGCCGGCCGCCAGGTCGAAGGAGACCCCGTCGACCGCCTTCACCGCGCCGACCTGCTTCTTGAAGAGGATGCCCTGGGTCAGCGGGTAGTGCTTGACCAGGTCGCGCACTTCCAGAATCGCCTCAGCCATTCAGGCACTCCTTCCAGAAGTGGCACGCGCTTCTGCGGCCCTCGGAGACGTTTGCCAGCGGCGGTACGTCCGTGCGGCACACGTCCTGCGCCATCGGGCAGCGCGGATGGAAGGCGCAGCCGGACGGGATGTGCATCAGATTGGGCGGCAGGCCCTTGATCGCGTACAGCTCCTGGCCCTTCTGGTCCAGGCGCGGGATCGAGTCGAGCAGGCCGCGCGTGTACGGGTGCGCGGGGGCCTTGTAGATCTCGTGGACCGGGGCCTCCTCGACGATCCGGCCCGCGTACATCACCGCGATGCGGTCCGCGACGTCCGCGACCACCCCGAGGTCGTGGGTGATCAGGATCAGCCCCATGTTCATCTCGCGCCGGAGCTCCGCGAGCAGATCCATCACCTGGGCCTGGACGGTCACGTCGAGCGCGGTGGTCGGCTCGTCCGCGATGATCAGCGCGGGCTCCAGGGCCATCGCCATGGCGATCATGATGCGCTGGCGCATACCGCCGGAGAACTGGTGCGGGTACTGACCGACCCGCTCCTTTGCGGCCGGGATCCGCACCCGGTCCATCAGCTCCACGGCCTTGGCCTTGGCGTCGGTGCGGGACATCCCCTTGTGCACGGTGAACATCTCGGCGAGCTGCGCGCCCACGCTCAGCACCGGGTTGAGCGAGGACAGCGCGTCCTGGAAGACCATCGCCATCCCGGAGCCGCGCACCTTGCGCCGCGCGTCCTCCTTGAGCTTCAGCAGGTCCTGGCCCTGGAAGACGATCTCGCCGCCGGTGATCCGGCCGGGCGGCATGTCCAGGATGCCCATCACGGCCTGTGCGGTCACCGACTTGCCGGAGCCGGACTCGCCGAGCACCGCCAGCGTCTCCCCGGCCGCCACCGAGTAGGTGACCCCGTTGACGGCCTTGGCGATGCCGTCCCTGGTCTTGAACTCGACCTGGAGGTCGCGCACTTCGAGCAGCATGGCGTCCAACTCCTCAGCGCAGCTTGGGGTCGAGGGCGTCGCGCACCGCGTCGCCGAGCATGATGAACGCGAGCACCGTGACCGCCAGCGCCCCGGCCGGCCACAGCAGCATGTGCGGCGCGTTGCGGATGTACTGGGAGGCGGCCGAGATGTCGATGCCCCAGGAGACGGACGGCGGCTTCAGCCCGACGCCGAGGTAGGAGAGCGTGGCTTCGAGGGAGATGTACGTACCGAGCGCGATGGTCGCCACGACGATCACCGGGGCCACCGCGTTGGGCGTGATGTGGCGCAGCAGCATCCGGGAGTTGGAGGCGCCGAGCGCGCGGGCCGCCTGGACGTAGTCGTTCTGTTTCGCGGTGATCACCGAGCCGCGCGCGATCCGGGCGATCTGCGGCCAGCCGAGCAGGATCATGAAGCCGATCACCGGCCAGACGGTGGTCGAGGTGACCACGGACAGGAACACCAGACCGCCCAGCACCACCGGGATGCCGAAGAAGATGTCGGTGATCCGGGAGAGCAGCGCGTCCCAGCCGCCGCCGAAGAACCCGGCGAGCCCGCCGAGGACCGAGCCGAAGAGCGCGACCCCGAGGGTGGTGCAGACGCCCACGGTGACCGAGGTCCTCGCCCCGTACACGGTCCGGGTGTAGACGTCGCAGCCCTGGCCGTCGTAGCCGAAGGGGTGGCCGGGCCGGGAGCTCAGCTGGGCCTTGGAGAGGTCGCACTTGAGCGGGTTGCCGGAGGCGATCAGGGACGGCCACAGCGAGATGACGACCAGGAAGACGATGATCAGGCCGGAGACGATGAAGACGGGGTTGCGCCGCAGATCCCGCCAGGCGTCGCCCCAGAGACTGCGGGGCTTGCCCGCCGGGCCGGTGCCTTCCGGCCCTCCCGGCGTCTTTTCGAGCGTGGCGCCCTCGCTGATGGCGAGGTCCATCGCGGCGCCGGTGCCGGTGGGGGCGATGGCTCCCTGGCCGACGCCGCCCGCGCCGGTCGCGGAGATCGCACCTTCGTCGAAGTCGGGCTCAGGCATAGCGGATCCTCGGGTCGAGTACGGCGTACAGGAGGTCGACGACGAGATTCGCCACCAGGAACACCAGCACCAGAACGGTCACGAAGCCGACGACGGTCTGCGTGCTCTGGCGCAGGATGCCCTGGTAGAGCTGGTAGCCGACGCCGTGGATGTTGAAGATCCGCTCGGTCACGATCGCCCCGCCCATCAGGGCGCCCACGTCCGTACCGATGAAGGTGACCACCGGGATCAGCGAGTTGCGCAGCAGATGGCGGGTGATCACCCGGTGTCTGGGGAGGCCCTTGGCCACGGCGGTACGGACGTAGTCGGCGCGGGAGTTCTCCGCGATCGAGGTCCGGGTGAGCCGGGTGACGTACGCGAGCGAGACCGAGGCGAGGACCAGGCCGGGGATCAGGAGCTCGTCGAACGGCGCCTCCGGGGTCACCGAGGGCTTGATCCACTTCCACTCGACGCCGAGCAGCAGCTGGAGCACCAGACCGGTGACGAAGGTCGGGATCGCGATGACCACCAGGGTGAGGATCAGCACCGCGGTGTCGATGGGGCGGCCGCGCCGCAGACCGGTGATCACGCCGAGGGTGATGCCGATGACGATCTCGAAGAGGATCGCGATGATCGTGAGCCGGATGGTGACGGGGAAGGCGGTCGACATCAGCTCGGTGACCTTCTGGCCGTTGAACGCGGTCCCGAAGTCACCGGTGAACACGTTCCCCATATAGGTCGCGTACTGCTGCCAGACCGGCTTGTCGAGACCGAACTCCCGCTTGAGGCGGGAGGCGGTCGCCGGGTCACAGGCCTTGTCGCCGCACAGCCCCGCGATGGGGTCGCCCATGACGTTGACCATCAGGAAGATCAGCAGCGTGGCGCCGAAGAAGACCGGAATCATCTGCAGCAGACGCCGGATCACATAACGTCCCATGAACTGCTCCGAGGGTCTGGGAATCCGAGGGGCCGGGAAGAGGTCCGGCCCGGCGCGGGGCGCGCGCCGGGCCGCACCTCCGCGGGCGTCAGCTGACCTTGATCTCGTTGTAGACGGGGACGCTGAACGGGTTCAGCGCGACGTTGGAGACCCGGGTCGAGTAGCCGGCGCTGCCGTTCTGGTACCAGAGCGGGATGGCGCCCATCTGGTCCCGCAGCACCTCTTCGGCCTTCTGGAAGAGGTCGACCGCCTTGGCCTTGTCCGTCTCGGCGTTGGCCTCGTTGACCAGCTTGTCGAACTCGGCGTTGGTCCACTTGCCGTCGTTGGACGAGGCGTTGGTGTAGTACAGCGGCTGCAGGAAGTTCTGGACCAGCGGGTAGTCCATCTGCCAGCCCGCCCGGAACGGGCCGGACATCTTGTTCTGGGTGATCTGGTTGCGGAAGTCGGCGAAGGTGCCGACCGGGTTGCCGACGCACGCCTTGTCGTTGCCCAGCGCGTTGTTGACGCTGTTGCAGATGGCGTCGACCCACTCCTTGTGCGAGCCGGTGTCCGCGTTGTACGAGATCTTCACCTGGCCGCCGGGGATCCCGCCGCCCTCCTGGACCAGCTTCTTCGCGCCCGCCGGGTCGTACTTGCAGGCGTCGCCGCAGAGCCCCGCCTTGTAGCCGCCGTCCGCGCCGAGCACCGGCGAGGTCCAGTCGGTGGCCGGGGTGCGGGTCTTCTGGAAGATCGTGTCGGTGATCTGCTCGCGGTTGATCGCCATCGACAGGCCCTTGCGGACCTTCGCCGCGCCCGGGGTGTTCCAGGCCTCGTCGTAGTACGGGAACGCGAGCGTCTGGATGATGCCGGCCGGGGTGTTGATGTACCGGTCGCCGAGGTCGGCCTTGACGTTCTTGAGCTGGGAGGCGGGCACGTCGTCGACGAGGTCGAGGTTGCCGGCGGTCAGATCGGTGTAGGCGGTGTTGTTGTCGGTGTAGACCTTGAGGTCGACCCCGCCGTTCTGCGCCTTGTCGGTGCCCGGGTAGCCGTCCCACTTGCGCATCTCCAGCTTGGAGCCCTTGGTGTACGAGTTCACCGTGTACGGGCCGTTGCCGATCGGCTTGGACAGCCAGGCGGAGTGGTTGTCGAAGAACGCCCTGGGCAGCGGGGCGAAGGCGGCGTAGCCGAGGGTGTCGGGCCAGGTGGAGAACTTCTGGTTGAGCTTGACGGAGAAGGTGCGCTCGCCGGTGACCTTCAGCCCGGAGAGCGTCTCCGCGCTGGCGTCGCCCTTGTCGGGGTGCGTCTTGTCGTACCCCTCGATGTATCCGAAGAAGTACGCGTTCTTCTGGTTGTGCTTGAGGTTGGCGCCGTAGTTCCAGGCGTCCACGAAGGACTTCGCGGTGACCTTCTCGCCGTTGGAGAAGGTCCAGCCGTCCTTGACCGTGATGGTGAAGCTGGTCGAGTCGGTGGTCTCGATCTTCTCGGCGAGCATGTCCTTGGCCGCGCCGGTCTTCGGGTCGTACCGCTTGAGCCCCCGGAAGAGCATGTCGAGGACCTTGCCGCCCTGCACCTCGTTGGTGTTGGCGGGTTCCAGCGGGTTCTGCGGATCGCCCCAGGACGAGCTCACGATGCCGGAGGCACCACTGCCACCGCCGCTGTCTCCGCCCCCGCAGGCCGTCGCCGCGAGGGCGACGGCCACCGCACATGCGGCCCACTTGGCATGCGTGGCTCCGCGCATGGAGTCCTCCTAGAGTCCCAAGTCTCACTTACGGGCAAATATCACCCCAGGAGAGGACAGAGCGCACGTTCACCGCACCCGGATGGGCGAGGGAACGAGCCGCGCGGGGTTCACACCGCCAGCCGCACCTCCCATGTGTCCACCGCGTAGTGCACCCCCATGCCGTGCGACTCGTACAGCCGCAGCGCCCCCGTGACGTTCTCCGTGTCGACGCCCAGGCCGATCGTGTCGCGGCCGCGGAGCGCGTACGTGGCGAAGGCGTGGCGCAGGAGGTGGCTGGCCAGGCCGCGGCCGCGAGCCTGTTCGCGGACGCCGAGGGTGCGGATCCAGCCCATGCCCTCGCGGTCGTCGCGGGTGATCAGGACCGCCGCGTCGCCGACGCCGTCGACGGCCGCGATCCATAGGAGCGACCAGTCGGGGGCGACCTGCCGCAGCCACTCCTCGTAGCCCTGCGGGCGGAAGTCGAAGTGGCGGGCGAACGTCTCCTGGTGGAGGCGGTGCGCGGCCCGGCGGTCGGCGTCGTCCGCGCAGAGGCGCAGCCGCACCCCGGCGGGCGGCTCGGGGGCCGGGTCGGCCCCGGGGGAGATCGGGCGGGTCAGGACGTTGTGGCGGCGCACCGTGCGCCAGCCGCGCCCGGTGAGCAGCGCGGTGTCCATGGTGGGGGCCGCGTTGAGGTGGAGGTGGACCACCGCGTGGCCCGCGCCCGCCTCGGCGGCGAGCTCGCGCGAGCGCCGCTCGGCCAGGTCGAGCAGGCGCAGGCCCGCGTCCTGACGGTCGGGCAGCACATAGTGGTCGATGTCGACGCCACCGTCCGCGCCCGCGTCGAGGATCGCCGCGTACGCCACGGTGCGCCCGCCCTCGACGGCCACCCACGCCTCCCGCGCCTTCGCCAGGTCCTCCTCGACCTCGTTCAGCGCGGTCTCGGGCGCCCCGATCTCGATCTCGTCGACGGCGTTCAGCAGCGCGCAGACCGCCTCCGCGTCCTCTGTCGTGGCGGCCCTGACCGCGGTCACGTTCTCCATCCGCCCACTGTCGGGCCCAAGTCACCCCAGCGGCAACGCAATTACCGGGGCGCGGGCACGCGGAAGGGGCGCCCGGAACCGTGAAGTTCCGGGCGCCCCTTTCCGTACGACGAGGGTGGACGCGGTCAGGCCGCGCCCACGACGTCCTTCTCCTCGGCGAAGTGGCACGCCGACTCGTGCGCGGCCGGGGTGTCCTGACCCCGGAAGCGCTCGGGCACCGCGAGCAGCGGCATCTCGGTGGAGCAGCGCTCCTCCGCCTTCCAGCAGCGGGTGCGGAAGCGGCAGCCCGACGGCGGGTTGGCCGGCGACGGGACGTCACCGGTGAGGATGATCCGCTCCCGGTGCTCGCGCGCCGCCGGGTCCGGCACCGGCACCGCGGAGAGCAGCGCCTGGGTGTACGGGTGCGTCGGGTGCTCGTAGATCTCCTCGTCCGAGCCGATCTCGGCGATCTTGCCGAGGTACATCACACCGACGCGGTCGGAGATGTGCCGGACGATGGAGAGGTCGTGCGCGATGAAGAGGTAGGAGAGGTTGAACTCGTCCTGCAGCTTCGCCATCAGGTTGATGACCTGCGCCTGGACCGACACGTCGAGCGCGGAGACCGGCTCGTCGCAGATGATGATCTCGGGGTTGAGCGCGAGGCCGCGGGCGATGCCGATGCGCTGGCGCTGACCGCCCGAGAACTGGTGCGGGTACCGGTTGATGTACTCCGGGTTGAGGCCCACCACGTCCAGGAGCTCCTGGACCTTGCGGCGCCGGTCGCCCTTGGGAGCCACCTCGGGGTGGATCTCGAAGGGCTCGCCGATGATGTCGCCGACCGTCATCCGCGGGTTCAGGGACGTGTACGGGTCCTGGAACACCATCTGGATGTTGCGGCGGACGGCCTTCAGCGCGCGCCCGGACATCTTGGTGATGTCCTGGCCCTTGTAGAAGACCTCGCCGGCGGTCGCCCGCTCCAGCGTCATCAGCAGCTTGGCGACGGTGGACTTGCCACAGCCGGACTCGCCCACGATGCCGAGGGTCTCGCCCTGGTAGAGGTCGAAGGAGACCCCGTCCACGGCCTTGACCGCGCCGATCTGCTTCTTGAAGAGGATGCCCTGGGTCAGCGGGAAGTGCTTGACCAGGTTGCGCACCTGCAGGATCGGCTCGCCGCGGTCGACCTTGACGTCGAGGAGAGCCTCGACCTCGGTCGTCGTCGAGGCGTCCTTCTTCACGACGTCGGTGACGCCGGGAGTCGCGTCCACGGCCTCGTCCTTCTTGGCAAGCTCAGCCATGGATCGTCTCCTTCCAGAAGTGGCAGGCGCTGCCGCGGCCGGTCAGCTCCGCGCCGTCCCGTTCGGTGACCTGGTGCAGCACCGGCGCGTCCGTACGGCAGATGTCGTCCGCCTTGGGGCAGCGCGGGTTGAAGGCGCAACCGGCCGGGACCTTCAGCAGGTTGGGCGGCAGACCCTTGATCGCGTACAGCTCCTGGCCCTTCTGGTCCAGGCGCGGGATCGAGTCGAGCAGACCCCGGGTGTACGGGTGCGCCGGGCGCTTGTACAGCTCGTGCACCGGTGCGGTCTCCACGATCCGGCCCGCGTACATCACGGCGATCTTGTCCGCGACGTCGGCGACCACGCCGAGGTCGTGGGTGATCAGGATCAGACCCATCTGGAACTCGCGCTGGAGCTCCGCGAGCAGGTCCATGACCTGGGCCTGGACCGTCACGTCGAGCGCGGTGGTCGGCTCGTCCGCGATGATCAGGTCGGGCTCCAGGGCGAGCGCCATCGCGATCATGATGCGCTGGCGCATACCCCCGGAGAACTGGTGGGGGTAGTCGTTGACCCGCGCGGCGGCCGCGGGGATCTTGACCTTGTCCATCAGCTCGATGGACTTGGCCTTGGCCACCTTGCGGGAGGCGCCCTGGTGGACCCGGAACATCTCGCCGAGCTGGTAGCCCACGGTGAGGACCGGGTTGAGGGAGGAGAGCGCGTCCTGGAAGATCATCGCGATCTTCTGGCCGCGGATCTTCCGCCGCTCCTCGCCGGACATCTTCAGCATGTCCTGGCCGCGGAAGAGGATCTCGCCCTGCGGAATGCGGCCCGGGGGCATGTCCAGGATGCCCATGATCGCCTGCGCGGTCACGGACTTTCCGGAGCCGGACTCGCCGAGGACGGCGAGGGTCTCGCCGGCCGCGACGGTGTAGTTGACACCGTTGACGGCCTTGGCGATGCCGTCCCGGGTGTGGAACTCGACGTGCAGATCGCGGACTTCCAGGAGCGGAGTGCTGTCGCTCTCGGCGCGCGGGGCGGGTACACCCGCCGTTTTCTCAATGATGGTCATGGAGTACGCCCTCCCTAGCGCATCTTCGGGTCGAAGGCGTCGCGGACCACGTCGCCGAGCATGATGAACGCCAGCACGGTGATGCTGAGCACGGCGGCGGGGAAGAGCAGGGCGTGCGGGGAGGTGAGGAACCGGTCCTGCACGTCACTGATCATCAGACCCCAGGAGATGTTGGGGTGCTGGATGCCGATACCGAGGTAGGAGAGCGCCGACTCGGCCGAGATGTAGACACCGAGGTTCATCGTCGTGACGACGATGACCGGGGCGAGCGTGTTCGGCAGGACGTGCCGGAACGCGATCCGCTTGGTGTCCGCGCCCAGCGCCTTCGCCGCCATCACATAGTCGTTGTGCTTGTTGGCGATGACCTCGCCGCGCATGATCCGGTAGACCTGCGGCCAGCCCAGCACCGCCAGGATGAACGACACCGACCAGGGGTCGCCGCCCCCGATGATCGACATGATCAGCAGCGCGCCGACGATGAGCGGCAGCGCGAAGAAGACCTCGGTGACCCGGGAGAGGACCGCGTCGAGCCAGCCGCCGCGCAGACCCGCGATCATGCCGAGCAGCGCGCCGAAGAACGTCGTCATCAGCGTGGTGGCCACACCGACGATGATCGAGTTCCGGGTGCCGAAGACCGTACGCGTGTAGATGTCGCAGCCCTGGAGGTCATAGCCGAAGAGGTGGCCGGAGCTGGGCGGCTCCATCGAGTTCTGCAGCTGGCAGAAGCCGTCGCTGAAGGGGCTGCGCGAGGTGAAGAGGCCGGGGGCGATCGCCAGTGCCAGCAGGATCACGATCACGAAGCCGGAGATGAGGAACATGGGCCGCTTGCGCAGGTCCAGCCAGCCGTCGCGCAGCAGGCTCGCCTGGCGGGCCGCCGCCTTCTCCTCGGCCTCGGCCGCCTTGTCGCTCACCGTCGCGTCGGCCGTGGCGGCCTTCTCCATGGTCTTCTCACTCATAGCGAATCCTCGGGTCGAGCACGGCGTAGAGAAGGTCTACGACGAGATTGGCCACCAGGTAGATCAGGACGAGCAGGGTGACGATTCCGACCACCACGGGACGCTCGCGCAGATAGACGGACTGGGCCAGCTGTCCGCCGATACCGGGCAGGTTGAAGACCCGCTCCGTGATGATCGCGCCGCCCATCAGCGCACCCAGGTCCATGCCCAGGAAGGTGACGACGGGGATGAGCGAGTTGCGCAGCGTGTGGATACCGATCACCCGGCGCCGGGGCAGGCCCTTGGCGATCGCGGTGCGCACGTAGTCCGCGCGGATCGACTCCATCATGCTCGCGCGGGTGAGTCGCGCGATGTACGCCATGGAGGTCGAGGCCAGCACGAAGGCGGGGAGGACGTAGCTGGTGGGCCAGCCGTCGTCGACGCCCGCGACCGGCGTGATCTTCCACTTGACGCCGAACTCCAGCTGGAGCACGTTGCCGAGGACGAACACCGGGATCGAGATCAGCAGCAGCGTGCTGATGAGGACCAGGTTGTCGAGGAACTTGCCCTTCTTCAGGGCCGCGAAGATACCGGCGACGATACCGATGACCGCCTCGATGCCGAACGCGGTGAGCGCCAGCTTGAGGGTGATCGGGAAGCGCTCGCTGACGATCTCCGAGATCGAGCGCCCGGTGTACGTCGTACCGAGATCACCGGTGAAGACACCACTGATGTAGTGCCAGTACTGGACGATCTTCGGGTCGTTGAGGTGGTACTGCTCGCGCAGCATCGCCGCGATGTTGGGGTCGGCGCGCTTCTCGCCCGCCAGGGCCTGGATCGGGTCGCCCTTGAGTGCGAAGACCAGGTAGAAGATGAGGAACGTAACGCCTATCAGTACAGGGATTGCCTGCAAGATACGGCGCACGACGAATCGGCCCATCGGTTCTCCAGAGGGGTGCTGACTCGCCCGGTGCCGGTGAGGGGTGGCAGTGCGGACGGCTGGACGGCAGACAGGGTGGGCAGGGAGAGACCCTTCATGGACTCCCCCTGCCCACCCTCAGCCCGTTGGATCACGGGCTGGATCGCTCAGCTGAGCTTGACGGTGTCCCAGAGGACGTCGCCACCGGCGATCTTCATGCTCTTGATCTTCGAGCTGTAGCCAGCGTTGAGCTTGTAGAAGTACACCGGGATGTACGGCATCTCGTCGAGCAGGATGTCGTCGGCCGCCTGGTAGCCCTTGACAGCCTCCTCCGGAGTCTTGCCCTGGTCGCCCTGAACGAGGAGCTTCTCGAAGTTCTCGTTCGTGTAGCCCGCGTAGTTCGAGCCGTTCTCGATGGCGTCCTTCGAGAAGATCGGGCGCAGGTAGTTCTCGGCGTTCGGGTAGTCCATGTTCCAGCCCATACGGAAGCCGCCGCTGTACTTCTTGGCGTCCAGGTCGTTCAGGATGGTCTGGAACTGCTCGAACGGCTTCGCGGTGACCTTGATGCCGAGGTTCTGCTGGATCTGGTTGGCGACCGCCTCGATCCAGCCCTTGTGGTCGCCGTCGGCGTTGTAGCCGATCTCCAGCGTGTCGTTCGGCAGGCCGCCGCTCTTCTTGTAGAGCTCCTTGGCCTTGGCCGCGTCCAGCTTGCACGCGTCACCGCAGATGCCCGGGCGGTAGCCGGTGATGATCGGGCTGATGAAGTCATCGGCCGGCATGCGCGAGCCGAGGAAGATCTTCTCGGCGATCGTCTTGCGGTCGATGGCCATCGAGAGCGCCTTGCGGAGGTCCTTGTTCTTGAAGGCCTCGTTGTACTTCAGCGGGAAGCCGATGTAGCCGACACCGGAGTCCGACTCGTCGATCGCGCGCTCGCCGAGGTCCTTCTTGTACGTGGCCAGGCCGGACGTCGGGATCGAGTCGTCGATGTCCAGGTTGCCCGCGACCAGGTCCTTGTAGGACGTGTCGGAGTTCGAGTAGATCTTGAAGTTGATCCCCTTGACCTCGTACTTCGAGGCCTCCGGGTACTTGTCGTACTTGACGACGGAGATCTTGTCGTTGTGCTTGAAGCTGCCCGACATCTTGTACGGGCCGTTGCCGATCGGCGCCTCGCCGAAGGCCTTCGGGTTGTCGAAGAACACCTTCGGGAGCGGCATGAACGCCGAGAAGGAGAGCTGCGAGGTGAAGGCGGAGAACGGCGTCTCCAGGGTCACCTGAAGGGTGTTGTCGTCGACGGCCTTGAGGCCCGACAGCTCCTTCGTGGCGACCTTCTTGCCCTTGCCGGGGTTCAAGTCCTTGAAGCCCGCGATGTGCGAGAAGAGCGGGTTCGTCTGCTGCGCGTTGTCCTGGTTGGCGCCGTAGTTCCAGGCGTCGACGAAGGACTTCGCCGTGACGGCCTCACCGTTGTGGAAGGTGTAGCCGGGCTTCAGCTTGATCGTCCAGACCTTGGAGTCCTTGGTCTCGATCGACTGGGCCAGGTCGTTGACGACCTCGTTCTTCTCGTTCAGCTTGGTCAGACCGGTGAAGACGGCCTTGACGACCTCGCCACCCTCGGTCTCGTAGGTGTTCGAGGGCACGAGCAGGTTCTGCGGCTCGCCGATCTCCATGGAGATCACGCCGCCCGAACTGCCCCCCTTGCCCTTACTGTCACCGTCGCCGCCACCACAGGCGGTCGCAGCCAGGGCAACAACCGCCGCACCCGCGACCCACTTGGCGCTCTTGGCACCACGCATGGGTTCCTCCTCATGAGTCCACTTGTCACAACATGAGGGGCACAAAAAGATCGCCGACACCCCTGACGGCGATCGATTAAGCGCCCCGAGTGTGCTCGTGAGTCGGCACTCCCCACAGTGCGTGACCCATTGACCCGAGCTCAATGGAGCCAACTATTAAGTACGGCCGGGCTGTAAACCACACTTAAAGGGTCTCGTTTTGACAACATCAGCTCAGGCCAACAGTCCGAAATCCGGACAAACAGAGCACAGACAGACACGCCCGAAACGGACCGTTAACACATCTTCCGGAGAGCGGTGCTCGATATCCGAACAGGATGTAGGGGAAAACGACTTGACCGCGGGGCCGTCGGAAGGCAGTGCTCACCGACCCGCGCGGACCACCGTACGACAACGGCCCGGCTCCCCGCGAAGATCGCGGAGAACCGGGCCGTGGAGCCCAACCGGCTTATGCTCAGCCGTGCTTGGCGCGCGAGGCCGTACGGCCGCGCTCCTTCTGGTCCAGGACGACCTTGCGGATGCGCACGGCCTCCGGGGTCACCTCGACGCACTCGTCGTCGCGGCAGAACTCCAGGGACTGCTCCAGGGAGAGGTTGCGCGGCGGGACCACGTTCTCCGTGTTGTCCGCGGAAGCCGCACGCATGTTGGTGAGCTTCTTCTCCTTGGTGATGTTCACGTCCATGTCGTCGGCGCGCGAGTTCTCGCCGACGATCATGCCCTCGTAGACCTCGGTGCCGGGCTCGGTGAAGAGGACACCGCGCTCCTGGAGGTTGATCATCGCGAAGGGGGTGACCGAACCGGCGCGGTCGGCGACGAGCGAACCGTTGTTACGGGTCGTCAGGGTGCCGAACCACGGCTCGTGGCCCTCGTGGATGGAGTGGGCGATGCCCGTACCACGGGTGTTGGTGAGGAACTCGGTGCGGAAGCCGATCAGGCCACGCGACGGTACGACGAACTCCATGCGGACCCAGCCGGAGCCGTGGTTCGCCATGTTGTCCATGCGGCCCTTGCGGACGCCCATGAGCTGCGTGACCGCGCCCATGTGCTCCTCGGGGACGTCCACCGTGAGGCGCTCGACCGGCTCGTGGGTCTTGCCGTCGACCTGCTTGGTGACCACCTGCGGCTTGCCGATGGTCAGCTCGAAGCCCTCGCGGCGCATCTGCTCGACCAGGATGGCGAGCGCGAGCTCACCACGGCCCTGGACCTCCCAGGCGTCCGGGCGCTCGGTGTCCAGGACACGCAGCGAGACGTTACCGATCAGCTCGCGGTCGAGGCGGTCCTTGACCTGGCGGGCGGTGACCTTGCGCTGCTTGACGGACGACGACTTGGCGTCGGCGCCCTTACCGCCGCCACCACGGCCGACCAGCGGCGAGGTGTTGGTACCGATGGTCATGGAGATGGCCGGCTGGTCCACCGTGATCAGCGGCAGCGCGATCGGGTTCTCCGGGTCGGCCAGGGTCTCGCCGATCATGATGTCGGGGATACCCGCGACGGCGCAGATGTCACCGGGGCCGGCGACCTCCGCGGGCTTACGGGTGAGCGCCTCGGTCATCATCAGCTCGGTGATGCGGACGTTCGAGATGCTGCCGTCACGCTTGATCCAGGCGACCGTCTGGCCCTTGCGCAGCTCGCCCTGCTCGACACGGACCAGCGCGATACGGCCGAGGAAGTTGTCGGCGTCGAGGTTGGTGACGTGGGCCTGGAGCGGCGCGTCGTCCTCGTACGTCGGGGCCGGGACGTGCTCCAGGATGGCGGTGAAGAACGGCTCCAGGCTGGTCGAGTCGGCCGGGACCGTGCCGTTCTCCGGCTTGGTCAGCGAGGCGATGCCGTCACGGCCACAGGCGTAGACGATCGGGAACTCGATCTGGTCCTCGTCGGCGTCCAGGTCGAGGAAGAGGTCGTACGTCTCGTTGACGACCTCGTCGATCCGGGAGTCCGGGCGGTCCGTCTTGTTGATGCAGAGGATGACGGGCAGCCGCTGCTGGAGCGCCTTGCGGAGCACGAAGCGGGTCTGCGGCAGCGGGCCCTCGGAGGCGTCCACGAGCAGGACCACCGCGTCCACCATCGACAGTCCACGCTCGACCTCGCCACCGAAGTCGGCGTGGCCCGGGGTGTCGATGATGTTGATGGTGATGACGTCGCCGCCATCCTTCGGGTGGTACTTCACGGCCGTGTTCTTGGCCAGGATCGTGATGCCCTTCTCACGCTCCAGGTCGTTGCTGTCCATCATGCGGTCGTCGAGCGACTCCGCGGCGTGCGCGGCGAAGGCGCCCGCCTGCTTGAGCATGGCGTCGACGATGGTCGTCTTACCGTGGTCGACGTGGGCGACGATGGCGACATTGCGGATGTCGTGGCGCGTGGGCATGCTGGCTGGCGCTTCTCTCGATCGGGAATCAGGCGTCAGACGGTCGAAGCCTCGTCCGCCCGCCGGGCGCGAACACGCCAC
The DNA here is from genome assembly GCF_041435195.1 of Streptomyces sp. NBC_00224. Taxonomy (NCBI): domain Bacteria; kingdom Bacillati; phylum Actinomycetota; class Actinomycetes; order Kitasatosporales; family Streptomycetaceae; genus Streptomyces; species Streptomyces sp. NBC_00224. The sequence goes on along the minus strand of NZ_CP108106.1, from coordinate 5,851,901 downwards.
GGCTAGTCCTATGGTACGGGGCTGGCGCGCCGGAGGCCTCCCGGGCCGAACCTATGATCGTTCTGCGGGGTGCGGGGAACTACGAGGCAGCCCTGGTCGAGGCAGCCTCAAGGCCGGGTCAAGGGCAGGTACGACCTTGCCCGCCGGCGGACCGGCGGGCAAGGGACTTGAGCCAGTTCTGAGGTTCTGACCTGCTACTTCTCAGTACGATCGCTGATCTCTTCTGCTACTTCTTCGGCCCCTTCGGAGCGCTTTCCGCCTTCTTGAAGCCGATGTCCTGGAAGTACGGTGCGGCGAACCCGAAGGCCCCGGCATTGGCCACGTTCGGCTTCACCGCGACCAGCTGGGGGCGCTGGTAGAGGGGAATGGATCCGGCCGCCGCCCAGATCCTGGCGTCCGCCTTGCGCACCAGATCGCGGGCCTCGTCCTCGTCGAGCTCCCCGACCGCCTGGTCGAAAAGCTGGTCGATGTGGTCGGTGCCGACCCGGGTGTAGTTCTGCTCGACCACCAGTGAGCCGTCCGAGGCGGCCTCCGGCTTGGCGAAGACCGGCCGGTCGTCGGTGGCCGGGTAGGCGGTGCCGGGCCAGGAGTACAGCGCCAGATCGAAGTCTCCCGAGGCGATGTGGTCCTTGAAGTAGCTGTCGTCGGCCACCTTGGAGATCTCGGTGCTGATCCCGACGGCCTTCAGCATCTGGGCGATCCGGTCGCCCACCGCCCGCAGCTGCTCGGAGCCCGCGCCCGAGGGGAGCACGAAGCGCAGGGTGAGCGGCTTGCCGTCCTTGCCGAGCGGGCCGCCCGCCGCGGGGGCCGCGGTGCCCTTGGGGGCGTACGCGCCGGGGGCGCCGCCGTGGCGCTGGGCCTCGGTCCGGTGGGCGTCCTCCCCGTCCTTCCTCTTGCCGGCCTCGTCCCGGTGGCCGTGGCCGGCGTCGTCCAGCGCGTCGGCCTGGCGCATCAGGGCGATCTCCTGGAGGGCGGCGGCACGGGCCGGGGCGAGCACATGCGTGTCGGCGCCCGGACCGGAGCCGCCGGGCCGGTTGTCGCCGGGCCTGTCGTCGCTCCCGGCCGCGCCGTCCCGCTCGTCCCGCTCGTCCTGCGCGCCGGAGCCCGACCGGGGCCTCTCCTCGTCCGCGTAATAGGGGCCCTCACCGACCTTCGCGCCGCCCAGGAAGTAGAGACCGGGGCCCGGCCGGGCCCTCCTGCCCTTGTCGTCGCCGACGATGTACGTGCCGTCGTCGTTCGAGCCGCCCGCGTCCCCGGCGCTCTCCCGCTTGGCGTCGTCGTCCGCGTTGGCGCCGGACGCCTTGCTGCCCGCCTTGGTGGTGTCGGGCTTCTGGCGGGCGCCGCCCGGGGTCCAGCCCGCGTCCGCGAGCAGAGCCTGCGCCTCGTGCGTGTCCTGGCCGCCGAGCGCGTCGCTGTTGTCGGCGTACGCCGGCTGGCCCGCCAGCGCCAGATGGCTGCCGGGCGGCCGGACGGGCAGCCCGAGCGGCTTGAGCACGATCTCGGCGAGCTCCTGGCGGTCCAGCGCCCGGGCCACCGCCCGGCGCACCCGTTCGTCGGCGAGCGGGCCGGAGCTGCCGTTGAGGGCGAGCTGGGTGTAGGCGGGCTCCAGGGACCTGCGGATGCTGAGCCCGGCCAGGCCCGCCTGCTCCTCCGCGTACCGCTCGACGGCCTCGCGGGTCTGCTTGCGCGCCCGCAGCTCGGTCTCGGCCCGCTCCTCGTCGGAGCCGTGCGCGACCGCCCAGGAGCGCAGTGCGGAGGCCGGAGTGATCGCGGCGCCGGGGCCGTGGGCGAGCCCGGGGCCGTCGTTGCCGCGGCCCGCGCCCTTGTCGCGCTCGGCCAGGGTGATGCGGTCGGCGCCGGACCGGTCGATCTCGGCCACGTCCAGGCTGCCGTCGGCGAGGGCGGCGACCCGCTTGTCGCGCGGAACGGCCCGGAAGACCAGTTCGTCGAGCTTGCTGGGCCGGCCCCACCAGCGCGGGTTGCGGGCCAGCGTGAAGGTGCCCTTGTCGCGGTCCGAGGCCTTCAGGAGAAACGGTCCGGCGGTGGCCTTCAGCTTGGTGCGGGCGCCGTCGTTGAAGGCGTCCGGCGTACCGGTGACGTCCTTCGGGTAGAGCGGGCTGAACAGGGCGCGCCAGTCCGCGTACGGCTTGGCGAAGGTGACCTTGACCTCCAGGTCGTTCGCGCCCTTCTCGATCTTCTCGATCCGCTCGTATCCCGCGTTGCGCGCGGTCCAGAACGCCGTGTCGCGGCCGCTGAGCGCACGCCACTGGGCGACGAAGTCGGGCGCGCCGATCTCCCGGCCGTCGCTCCACACCGCCTTCTGGTTGAGCTTGTAGAGCACGACCTGCTTGGGCTCGCGCTGCACGATCTCCGCGCGCTCCAGATAGTCCGGATTGCGCTGCGGACGGCCGCGCTCGTCCAGGGTGAAGAGGGACGGCAGCACCGCGCCGGTGATCCGCGCGGTGGCGGCGTCGGCGTCGGCCTGGAAGACGTTGAGCGTCTGGGGCATCGCGTCGACGGCCCAGCGCAGGGTGCCCCCGTCGGCGACCTGGGGCCGGGCCGCCGCGCCGATGTCCTGGGGGGCCACGACCGCGCCGGCCGCGTCGTCGCCCGAGGAGCAGCCGGTCAGTGCGGGGAGCGCCAGTACACCGGAGGTGAGGAGCGCGACGGACCGGAGCGACGCGACGGTGCGGATCGCGGCGACGGTGCGGATCGCCCGGGATGCCCTCCCGCGCTGAACGCCGACGTGGGGCATGTTTGTACCTCTTCGTCAGTTTTTGTTTGTTTGATGGCATTTCGCGATGATCACACGTATTGCCCACCCACTGAAGAGGACGGCACCCCCGCCCGTACGGCGACACGGCGCGACGGCGGCCGGATCCCACCCGTGCGGCGCAATGACGGCGCGCAAGAGGTAGTGCGCGCCCCCGGAACCCGGTGCACACACCTTCACAACCACGGAAGTGACGCGCGACACTCTCAGGCGCATGACCTTTCGGGGGGATCCGGAGGTCGCCCTCCGGAACGACCGGTCACCGCCCGCTAGTGCGGAAGGTAGGGCACGCCATGTCCCTGCACGACGAGTTGACGTCGGTCCAGCGCTGTCTCGACGACCTGGTCAGGTCGGTGGGGCGGCTGGAGAAACAGGTCGGCGAAGGCGGCCTGGACATCCGGCGGGTACGGACCGACACCGACCATCTGCGCGAGAGCGTCGCGCTGCTGCGCGAGACCGCTCCCCATACCGCCGAGGCCCGCCCCGACCTGGTCACCATCCCGGACACGCCGTACGACGCCTCACTGTGGACGGACTCGGACGACGAAGGTCTGGGCGCCCGCGCCCGGCGCGCCCCCTGACTCACGCGACTGGAGCCACTGTTGGCCACAGGCACCGAACCCCAACCGCTGACCGGCGTTCACGACGCCTCGCGCGCCGCCATCGCGCCCCGCCATCTGCGCACCGACCGCTGGTGGCTGGCGCCGGCCGTGACCGCCGCCGGACTGCTCGCCTTCGTCGTCTACTCGACCTGGCGGGCCTTCGTGAACGACGACTACTACGCGGCTCCGTACGTCTCGCCCTTCTACTCGCCGTGCGTCGCCGACAACTGCGTCCCGATGCGGGGCGGCCCGAACGCCGACCTCATCGGCAGCTGGTGGGGCCTCTCCCCCGCCCTGCTGATCCTGATCTTCCCGCTCGCCTTCCGCGGCACCTGCTACTACTACCGCAAGGCCTACTACCGGGGCTTCTGGGCCTCGCCGCCCGCCTGCGCGGTGGCCGAGCCGCACAAGAAGTACTCGGGCGAGACCCGCTTCCCGCTCGTCATCCAGAACATCCACCGGTACACGTTCTACTTCGCGCTGCCGGTCGCCGCGTTCCTCACGTACGACGCGGTGCTCGCCTACCGCGACGAGCAGTACCGGTGGGGCCACATGGGCCTCGGCACCCTGATCTTCACCGTCAACATCGTGCTGATCTGGGCGTACACCCTCTCCTGCCATTCCTGCCGGCACATCGTCGGCGGCAAGCTGCGGCACTTCTCCAAGCATCCGGTGCGCTACCGGCTGTGGGGCTGGGCGGGGAAGCTGAACCGCCATCACATGCTGCTCGCCTGGGCCTCGTTGATCAGTGTCTCGCTGGCCGACCTGTACGTGTACTTCCTCGCCACCGGGGCGTTCGACGATCCGAGGTTCTTCTGATGACGCAGCTCGAACGGCAGCAGTGGGACGTCGTCGTGGTGGGCGCGGGCGGTGCGGGCCTGCGGGCCGCCATCGAGGCCCGGGAACAGGGCGCCCGCACCGCGGTGATCTGCAAGTCCCTCTTCGGCAAGGCCCACACGGTGATGGCCGAGGGCGGCATCGCCGCCTCCATGGGCAATGTGAACTCCGGCGACAACTGGCAGGTCC